>NZ_ACFY01000053.1 GCF_000174195.1 Roseburia inulinivorans DSM 16841
TGCATTTTCCTATTTTCTACAACTACCCGTTTTTCCTCTTTCTTTGTTTTATACTATAAGATTATTAAAGGAGACCTCTGTTATGGAACATTTATCTATTGTATTAACGAACTATATCTTTAAAAAGGGAATTATTGATAAAAAAAATTACGAAATATACCAATATGGCTTTCAATGCTTTTTAGAAGTTTCTGCCAGCACAATTTGCAGTATTGTGATTGCCTTGTTGCTGCATATGTTTTCCGAATGCCTGTTTTCTTCCTATTGTTTATTCCAATGCGTTCATTCAGCGGCGGCTTGCATTTAAAAACCTATTTTTCCTGTTTTATCGGCTCCTGCTTGATACTAACTACTACCCTGCTTATTGTGAAATACCTTACTATCCCGATTCCTATTTCCTTTATGCTGTACGTGTTTTGTGCCATTATAGTTTTAATCATAGGACCTGTAGATCATCCAAACAGGGAAGTTGACTCACAGGAAAACCGTATTTTTATCCGAAGAACACATTTCACCTTATTATTCAGTTTTCTGCTTGCAGTTATTTTCGCCATAACCAGAAATACAAGATATTTGTTTCTTCAGGCAATTGTATTTGCTTTTATATGTATAACCTCTTTTATCGGACACATTGCTTATAAACAGTCTTAATTTTCCACCTGTAAAGCAATATGGATTTTATTCTGAAGGATTTGTATACTTTGTCTGTATTCTTCCTGAAGCAAGTCTGGGATTTTATTGTCAAGATTACAAATATTTTCGAAATCTTGACAGCCTAACAGCTTTCTATTCTTATAAAACCATTGCCAGCGCCAATTACGCAGCAAACTGTCCGCCATTTCTTCCGGAGAATGAAAAACCTCATCAATTTTCATTGAGTTGTTCTGTGTACTATCTCTTTCATACAATCCGAGTACAGATACATAGCCCACTTGGTACATATAGGCAATATGATAATCCCTTGATTGCTTAAGTGTCTCTGAAAAAACAGCTATCAACTCCTCGTATTTGTCCATCTAATAATCTCTCCTCAATATCACACCATTGCATAAAGGTTATAATGGTTATTATTTACTTCTCATATTAAAACTTATCATAACACTTATTTCTTTTATTAACTATTACTACATCAAATAATACCAAATTCCATTTTCTCTGTCTTAATCCTTAAATTGAAAAGTTCCCTGCACAGGCCATGGTGAACCATACCATAGTCCACCTGACCAGCGCAGTATCCCCTTTGTGCTTACCTTATGATTTCAAACAGCAGACTACTTCTTCCACCATTATCACGCCAGCGCTGTTTCTTGCGTATAAATCCGTTCTCCTCCAGATCGCTGATGGCACGTTTCACGGTGCTGACAGACAGATGCAGTTCCCTTGCAATGGTACCGATTGCCGGGTAGCAGGTGCCTTCCTTATTCGCACGATCCTTTAAGTACAAATATACCGCCACAGCCCTATGGGGCAGTTCTGTTTCATATATTTCTTTTTTGCTCAACTAATCACCTAATCCTCTGTTCTAAGAGCCTGTCTTACCTTTGTCACCGTTTCATTCATCTGAGACTGCAGCATACCACCGCTTCTGGACGCAGTGCCCTGTTCCGTACTTTCCGGCTCCTCATCCACACAACACATATATCTGCGGATAATCTCTTCTTCAATCTCCTGCTTGTCTGCATAGGCTACCTTTCTTGCTGACTTTTCCTCAATCTCGTATGGTTCCTCGAAGATAATCCCCCACTTTAGGAACAGTTTCAGCTTGGTCCTCATGGGATGGCTGCCTGTCTTGGACACGATAAAGTTTCCTTTTGGCAGGGACTTTAATTCATCAGGTGTCATTAATGGTCTTTGTATCATCTGGAGGGACTGACTCGGATCATTCTTTCCCCTGCTGATGGAGCCGGACATGACCGTCTTGTTTCCAAGGCTCTTGGACAGTACCTCTGCGGATTCCGAGTTTGGTGCAAATCCACCGAAGATGGTATCCTGGCAGTTATCGATGATAATCTCTGCCCCTTCTTTTCCGTAGTTCTTATTAAGCTGTGCAAAGGACTGTATCATGGGTACGATACCTACCCTTCTGGAACGGGATGCAGAGAGCATCATCTCCGCACTCTCAATCTTTGGTATGGTTCCGACCTCATCCCAATAGAAAACCACACGGTTGTCTAACTTCCCTCCATTCTCATCTGCCACCACAAGGATTTCCCTATAGAGTTGCTGCAAAATCAGAGAGATAATAAAATACTTGGTGTTGTCTTCTTCCGGCATCACTAAAAATACCGCTGTCTTCTGCTTACAAAACATTTCAGCATCAATAGCGGTATCAAAGCACAGTATCTGCTCCAGTTCAGAATCGAGGAAAGAGTTTAGTCTGGAGAGTGCTGTGGAAAGAACAGACTGCATGGACTGCTCTGCGGTATTCAAAGCTGCCCCGGCAAACCATTTCGCCTTATGGGTATCCGGAAGTTTGGCCATCAGTAACTGAAACTGATTTCTTCCTTTTACCTTGGATGGCGCCAGTAAATCCTGAATCAGTTTAAACACACTGATGATGTGTCGTTTCTCCTTGGGACAAAATTCTGCTATTAACAAAATAACTGCGGTCAGTACACCTTCTGCGGCATCATAAAAGAATGCGTTTTGTCCGTAGCTGGCACTGTCGGCTCCCCCGGAGGATATGATGGTCTTGGCAGTAATCTTTGCATATTTTTCTGCTTTTGCCTTGGCACTTAAGTTATTATGGTCAGCCAGATACTCATCCATGTACTTGTTTACCAAGTGGAGCATATTATCGCCATCACTTCTGGTAGGGTTTCTTAAGTCAATCACTGCTGTCTGGTATCCATAATATTTCTTGGCAATTCCTGCATAGTTTCTATAAAGGTCACCCTTGGTATCCGTAGTCAGAAAACTCATTCCGCAGGCACAGGCATATTCGATGTTGGGATAGAGAAAATGTGCTGTCTTACCCACACCTGCTGCTCCAATCATCAGACAATGCACATCCCCGGTATCCACAAGGGCATATAACTTTCCTGCCCTTTCAATGCTCCCAAGCACAAGTCCCTGTGCTGTCGGCAGGTTTTCTCCTTTCCTCCACTTCTCCGGCTCATAGGCTACTTCCACATAGGTTTCTTCAATTTCCTTCTTGGTAGCAAACCGGGCGGTACCGTGCTGGCCATCTCCTACGGTCTTACTCTTGATTCCATTGAGCGTATAATAATGTGCCAGCAGGGAAAGTCCTTCAATCACGGAAAACATAATTACCCCTGACACCAATAACATCACGGCTGGCTGCATTCCATCCTCATCTCCTTCCTTTGTATGGGTTCTTCATATTCTGTTGCAAAAAAAATATGAGCCTTGATGCATTCCATCGTCAGGCTCATAGACTTCTTCACAAATTCTTCTTTATTCTCTTTTAAGGACAAATCCTCTTTGTCAAATACCTCCATCAGTTCCTCAAAGGCTTTCTGCATGTTCCGAAGCCTTGTATTGTAGTTCCCCTTATCCCTATGTGGTCGGTATCGCTTATGCAGGTTATCCAGTATTTCATCTGCACTTGTTTCCCTGCCAAGTTCCCTGCCTGTTTTCTCCATGCATCGAACCAGCACCCCGGTTAAAAGCATTCCCCCGCCATCGAAAGCATCTTCCAGATGTTCTTTTCCGTTTCCTTTCTTCAGTGCATTATAAATGTCCTGATAATACCGGCACACATTTTCCTTGGTGGCATATTTGATATCCACACTGTCTGTGACCTGCTTTAGTATTTCCATCCATGCATCGCATTCCAAAATCTTTGGATGCTCCTGTGCTGGGATTACCTCTTCCCCATGCAGAAGTTTTAAATCTTCATTCCAGTCCTTGCAGGTGGATTTTAAATTCTTAATCTGCCTGTATCCATTCTGCACCAAAATCTCTGCCAGTCTTCCACAGGCTTCTATGCCTGCCGGATCATGGTCCAGGCACAACACAACCGTATCCAGATTCGCATAATCCTTTAACATCTGCAGCATGGCATGTTCTGAAACTCCGTTTAAGACAATATAACTGTTCTCCTGCCAGTTTACAGGGTACAACGTCAGAAATGATAGAAAGTCAATGGGTGCCTCAAACACATACAGCTTATTTCCTGCTCCGACATAACCGAACCCATAGGAAGAGTCCGAACCATCCTCGTTCATGCGGAAGCTCCTGCCATCCGAACAAGTACCCTTTTTATGTATGTGGCGTGCATTCCCTTCCTTATCCACTCCGACAAATACAGCGTTGTGATGCCCGGCCGATTCATACAGTGTTCCCTGTCTGGCAAAAAAGGACAGCACCTCCCTACTGATATGCCTTTTCTGCATCAGATAGGCATATACTCTTTTCATGGTATCGTTCTTTTCCGGCGGTATTAATACTTTCGGTTCTTTTTCTTCTGTGGTTTTCTCTTCCTTGGGACGTACTGATTTCTTGCCTGTTGTTTCCCTCGGCGGACTTCCTCCATGAATGACCTGTCCGGTTTCCCCATCTAACAAATAGGTAACTGCCTCCGGATAAGACATCCCAAAGAACTCCTGCATGAAATCAATAGCATGGCTTCCCATCTGTTGGCTGTGTCTGTACCAGCGGTTTCCACGGAACGTCACACTACCATGCCGCTTCCATCTCCATTCATTTCCGGAGCGTTCCACTTCTTCATGCTCCCGTTTCAAAATATCCATGATGGGTACTGCATTGGCTCTTTCCTTCTGCTCCTCTGTAAAATAAATGAAATCTCCCAATCTGCTCCTCCTTTACTGTGTCTGTACCATTTCTTCCCTGTCATCTCTTGCATGACCTTGTGCGATTTTCTTTTGTCTTATCTTTCTAGCCAGCTTACGATCCATTCCAGTTCGTCTGTCTCCTTTCTTTCCGGAAACATCGTCCTTTAGTATATTTTCCAGATGATGCATGAGTCTGGTTGCCATTAGTAGTAAATCCGGATGGGGCATATCATTCCAGTGTTCCAAAAAATAAACAGCGTACACATTTCCCTGCTCCGCTGCCAATCTGAAATATTCGTATGCTTTTTCCTTATCCTGCTCTACCTCTTTTTCCATCATATACACCTTGCCAAGGACATACTGTGCATACTGATTTCCCACGCCGGCTGACTCTTCCAGATACCGTATGGCAAGTTCTACATTTTTTGCCACCTCCTCCCCTGCAAGATATAACTTCCCAAGCCGGTATAATGCAAATTCATTTTTCTGATTTGCTGCCAGTTTTAGATAATGGACTGCCCTGCCGATGTTCTTATACTCATCCGACAGATACAATCTGCCCAACTTGTACCACGCATAGACATTATCTGCATCTGCTGCTCTGTGTAAATGATAGAATGCCTTTTCCATATCCTTTGCTGTCAGTTCCCCATCCGCATACAGTTTTCCAAGGGCATAATCAGCAAAAGAATTGCCCTGCTCGGAAGCTGCTGTCAGCCATTTAAATGCCTGTCTAATTTTTTCATAGTCCGGTATTTCTTCCGGGTTCGTTTTTCGTTTCTCCGTTTCCTGACGGATGTACAGCTTTGCCAATTGATAGGCTGCATGGGTATTTCCATAATCCGCAGACTTACGGAGATACTTTTCGGCTTCCTTTTCATCTGCTTCAGTACCAACTCCTTGCAAATACATGGTTCCAATTCGGTACCATAAGGTATCATCCCTGGACTTCTTTTCCAGATTTAAGAAACCAAGAAACGCTACCCGGTAGCACTTCCCCGCCAGATCCGTATTCCTCTCGCTTCCTCTTCCAGCTTCATACAGTTTTCCCAATTCAAAGGATGCGTAAGGATTGCCCTTTTTATGGGAACGCTGAAACAACTGACAGGCTTTCTCTTCGTCCTGCTCCACACCTTTGCCATGCAGATACAACATGCCAAGGGAATATAAGGCGTACTTATGCTCTTTACTTGATGCCATCCCAAACCACTTGGCTGCCTCCGGCAGATTCTCCTCAGTTCCCAAGCCATACTGATACATTTTTCCGATACGGTATTCCAGATAAGTGTTTTCTTTTCTGCCTTCCACGATAAGCATTGCCTTTAGGGACTTTTCATACCACTCCTGTGCTTTCGCCTTGTCTGCTTCCACAAAAATGCCCTGTGCATACATCTTACCCATGTCTGCCATTGCATAGGCATTTCCCTGCTCTGCCTCCTCTTTCATGATTTCATAGGCAGCCTCCTCATCCGGCTCCATCTCCGATGTGCCATACAGATATTCCCTCGCTTCTTTATAAGCATCCGTCCACTTGGCATAAAACTCCTGACTGTCCGGTTCTTCCGTTTCCGGCTCCGCATCAGAATAATCTGCTAGAACTTCCGCCATATCTTCTGACACTTCAGAATCATCTGCATCCATTTCTTCCCTTTCGGTTTCCAAATCTTCCAGTCCCTCGTCCTCTGTATAAAGATACCCTTCTCCGTATCGGACTGCTTCCCTGATGACCATGTTTTTGATGCTTTTTAATTCCTTCTGCTCTGACAACGGAAGCTGCTCTGCATCTGCATCCTTGTAATAATGCAGTATCTCACTTTTGCTCTCTAGCCATTGTTTGTAGCACTCTGCCACTTTCTCTTCCTTTGCCAGTTCATCCACAATACCATTGACGATTGCCTTTACATCTGCTTTCAGATATCCGTATACCTTTTTGCCACTGGTATTCATCAATCGTTTGGATAACACTTTCATCTGTTCTGCAATTTTTTCATGGTGACAGATACCACTTTGCATTTGCTGCACTAAAAAAAGCAGACTTTTATTTGCCTGCTCTTTCAACTGTTCCCTTTGCTGTGTTCTCTTTTCATAAATACTCATAAACTCCTGACGGAAAATGTCATGGGCATAGGTAGACCTCATGGTGTCGATACCTTTTGGCGATAGATAACCTTCCGATGGATTTGTGGAGTATACCACCAGATGTACATGAGGATGATGGGACTCGTTATGGAATGCTGCATACCATTTGAGGTTTCTGCTGTCTATCTTATAGTTTTCACACAGAAGTTCCACCCTGCTCCGTAGCAGTGCCTGCCACTGTGCAGCACTGTCATATCCAAACCTTTCGGCATCCTCTCTCCGCAGGCTAATGACATTGGTCCATATCACTCCCGGATGATTTGCCACCTCCTCTGCCACACGGGACAGCACAATAGACTCCCCCTCATTAGAAAACAGACCATGAGTACCTATTTTTTCTACTCTTGGTCTGTTTGCAAGGTAATCTATGTAATTTTTCTTCTTGGCTATGATATCCAGATTATTTTCCAATGCCTGCGTGATAAACTCTGTCGCATTCTCCCTTGTCGGCCTCTGGAGATAATCATAATACTCATGCATGCGGTCTGCATCTTCTATCTTTGACAAAATATCTGCTATCAGTTCCTTTTGCTTGACCGTAGCCGGAAGCAAACCGCAAGTATTGTCTATCTTCTCCACACCTTCACGGGTGCTGATATAATTCATGTAATTGGCAAGATGTGAAGGAGGGGCATTCTTGAGATAGTTGCAACGTAAAATTAATTTTGGCATTATTACTTTTCTTCCTTCAATTTTTCCATAATAGAATTAGAATTGGATTCTAGTTTTTTTGTAACATAATCAATTAAAGCCAATGAATGTAAATATTGCACTTGACGATTGTTGCCTATTTTTCTTTCAGAATAATTGTCTTTGTCATAAAGATTATCTTTTATTAAAAGAAGTTTAAACGACAACGGATCAAACGGAACTACCTGTCCATTATAAAGTAACTTAGTGCCTGATTCTTTTAACCTTCTATTAATCTCTTTAACGCATCTTTTCCTTGTAAATATACAATCTGTTTCACTCTCAACATAATTTGTCTCGCAATATGTTACTAACTCATCATAGTATTTCTTACCAACCCTTGTAAGATCATGTCTACCCAATAGTTTTCGTAATTGATACGCATCTGGATTATAAGGGTCAGTTAATATCTCACCATTTGACAGTGAAAAGAAATATTTTTTATAATATCATAGGAGCCAATGATGTTTTTGTGTAAATAGCCATCTATCATTTTTGCAGCCGAGTAAATCAATTTGAAATATTTTAAAATCCGTTCATGTGATATTCTTGTAGTTTCTATCGGCTCGAAATCGATTGGAGCACTATATACATCCTTTCTTCTTCCAAAATAATGTCCTAAATTATTCCTAGTAACTCTAAGTTCATCTAAATCCTTAGATAAATCTAATAATTGAGGTGGTAACTTGCCAAAATATTTTTGAAATGCACAAAAACGGTTTGCCCATTCCCCGCGACACACTTCCTCAATCACTTCACCAAAACGATACGATTTATCATTCATGTTACCATACATAATATCTCTTTTTAGCAGTGCTGCGCCGTCAACAGCATCTTGGCAATTAATAATCACTCCTGGTTTTGACTCAAAAGAAAGAGAAACCACCGTCCTTAAATATGTTTCAAAACATGAACTTAAAAGCATAATAATATTCAACCTTGAGTAATTTACATATTCCGAAAAATCAGTTTTCCACTCGCCATATGTAGGAGCCATCCTACGATCCTCTTCATCTGGAATCAAAAAAACTTTTTCGGGTCAGCATTATCATCAAGCAAACTCTTCTTTGCAAATGATTTGATGGTATTTGCTGCTGGAACAAAAGCCCAATATGAACGATTTATTTCCTCAAAATGTTGCTTAAACAAATTAAATGCTAATGAATACGGAAATGGAGATTCCCAACGTACATTACTCATATTATTTTTCTCCCTATGTCAATCATACCTAAATCAGTTAAATCTTATTTTACTATCCATCAAACTCCAACATGAAAATCAAAATATGCTATATTCACAATAATATCACACCACTAAGCTCCATGACTACCCTTTTTGATATTCGTAGGCACTCTCAAAACTAACTGTTCCATTAATACGTTTCACTTCCTCTGCACACTTTGCCTGTAGTTTCCTTAGGGCCTCTTCATCCACTCCATGACTATATGCAATCACATGGGACAGCTTTGATGTTTCCACTGCCAGCTTATACATCGCACGAGCCATTCGGTTCTCGCTATCCTTCACTGTGGAATGCATCACTGATGAGATAGTGGAAAGCATATAGTTTTCGATTTTCTCTGATGTCAGATAGCCGATATAAAATTTTAATGCCTGATTCAAAAATTCATTTCTTGATTTCACATCTGCCTGCTCCAACAATCCATCCACCTGCTCCAGCAAGTCTTCCTCAATATAAAATCCTCTCCTTACTTTTCCTTCGCTTGCCACTCTCATCCTCCTTCATAAATTACTCTTCGCAGATATCTACAATGTGTTCACACAACTTCTGCGGTATCACACTTCTTTCTCTGGCACCTTTTAATCCCTGCGTCCCAGTCTTGCTTCCCCTTGGAGCTGCCACATGACACGAATCTCCATTATGACACATCGGCAAAAATTTTGGATCAGGGTGATTCGTCCAGATGTCAGTCGGTTTCATCCGATTGTCACCATACTGACAATATGTCACGGTGTATCTTGACAGACCTTTCATCCATTCCATCTTCCGCATACCGCCTCTGGGATTTTCAATAAAATAATACCTTGGCTGTAACTCTTCAATGAGTTTCAGCACATGCTGGTCCACCATATCACAAAATTTTGCATAGGTACTGACCGGCTCCAGACTTCCGGTATCCGGATTTTTTCTTCTGTGATGACTGATTGCAGCAATACTGAATGTGGAGCAGTCCGGACTTGCCCAGATAACATCCGGCTTTCCAAAAAGTCTTATGATATCCTCTGCGGTTACCTTATTAATGTCCTCATACAAATCAATGTTCTCAAAGTCCTTGGACCACTCCACACTGAATACTTCATGCCCTCTACTCTCAAAGGCTTTCCCGATACTCCGTGTTCCTGCAAATAATTCCAAAACTTTCATAGTCCCATACCGGTAGTGGTGCGCACCTTACCCCACGGGACTACTCAATTCCTTTCCTTTTTTCTTCTGCCTGCAAGCATTTTTGCGGAAGGCATAAATTTAAGTTCCTTCAATGCCTTTCAATTCTTGAAAATAATAAAAATTAGCATAACTTCTTCCAAATCTTCAAAAAAGTTATGCCATACCACAAATCCCCCAACGGCTCTGCCGGTGGGTGTTTCACGGGTTAGGCCGCCCCAAAGCGGCATAACCCCTTTAACCTGCACTATTTTCGACCCTGTTTTACAGCCCCGTTTCATCCCCATTTTCGGAGTCTTGGATGCCTCCGCACTCCGGGTTTTCTGTTATTTTCTCCAAATCGGCTCATACAGGGCAGAATATAGCTTAATCGGTCACTTTATCCAGTTTTGCAGAATAACGGCACACGTTGCCACACGCAGGCTCACACGGCGGTGTCTGTGCCGTTTCCTTTCCATTGTCCTGTCACTTTCTTAAAAAGCGAGGATGGTCATATGTGGCTCCAGTTCCGGTTCCTGCCCTGTAAACTGCTCAATCTCTCCAAATCGTCTGGTATATTTCTCGATCTGCTGCTCCGTCAGGGAAATGAAATCACCGTCCGGGCTATCCCCACAGATAAAAAATGGACCGCAGATGATGTCATCACCATTCCTGCGGTTCGGCTGCATTCCATTTAGTTTTCCTTCAGCGTTGATTACTGCCACACATCCATCTCCAAAACCAACGCACTCAATGTCTCCCTCCACCTCTGCCTGACTTGCCTTAAAGTCATTCGCAATCTCCTTCACACAGGGAGGTTTCCCCGGCTCTACTTTCAGAATCTTTATCTTGTCCATGCTTCCTCCGTTCCCTACTCATTCTCCGCAGCACTGCCGGATGCCACACTGTTTTTGCCCTGCTGGCGGTTTGCCTTTTTGATTGCAGGCGGCACATCCCCTCTGCTTTCAATGTACTCACGGACTGCCTGCGGTACATATTTTTCGTACATTTTTCCAAGGACTTCCTTCAGTTCCGCATCAAAATCCGCGTCCTTTTTTCCCATGTACTGTTTCACAGCATTTAACTTTTCCTCATCATATTTGATCGTAACGACTGCCTGTTTCATCTCTTTACCTCCAAATTTAAACTCTCAGTTGAAATCATTTTCAGAAAAACACACCCTTAAGAAAGCACCATTCCTGCCTGCTCTTCCTGTCCGCTTTCCTTTATCATGGACAGCGTCTGTGTTTCCTTCACTGCCTGCTCCTGTTCCAAAATGCCGCTTACCGATGGCACAAAGGCAAAGTATCTGGCGTAAGATGACCCTTCGCTCTCCACCAGAACACCTTCCTCCATGCCCTCTCCGGTTACTAAAAGACAGTGCCGCACCCCATCTTTTTCATACATGAAATCCACATTTTCCCTGATAAAATCATGCCTGTGCATCAGATGATTGGTAAAAGATTCATACTCCCCAGCCGGAAGCATGATGACCTTTTCCACACAGAATTCTTTCGCCTCTATCTTCGGCTCTTTTCTGGAAAATACTGCTCTCATAGTTCCTCCTTCCCATAAACTCCCAGTTGAAATGTTTTCAGAAAAACACTCTCTTAAGAAAGCACCATTCCTGCCTGCTCTTCCTGCACGCTCCCCGGTATGACTGACAGCCTGTGCGTATCTCTGTCATATCGGTAAATCTCATCGGACAGATAGTCTGCCTCCGGGAACGCCCTGTTTGCTCCATATACCCCATTCCTCAGCCGTTCCATGTCAAGACCTTCCCGCTCCACCATGAGATACACATCGTGGATGGATGCCGGAAGGACGATCAGATTTCCATCCAGCTTTTCTGCTGATTTTTGCAGCGTTGCCTCGTCCATCATGTACACCGCCCCATGATCCATGTTGTTGGTAAGGACATAAAAGTCGGCATCCGTCCTCCAGATTCTCTCCGGTTTTTTCTCCATCGAAAGGATATTCTGGTCATAGTGATGCCCGTAGGCATCCTCAAAATCCATAAGGAGCGGCGGACGTTTTGCAAACATATTTGCCCATGCATCCTGAAAAAGCACCTCTTCTTCTATCCCCCAATGCTCCATCTGCTCTCTGGTGACAAGTCCGCAGTCCCTCTGAAACTTTTCGTCATACCCGCTGAGACGGCATACCAGCATGAGGTTTTCCTTCTGCTGATGCGCCAGTCCGTCCCATTCCTCTCTGCCTGCCGCATTGCACACTTCCAGAAACAGACGGTCTTTTATTTTCTCTTCATATCCGTTCACTTATCCGCCTCACATTCCCATGCTCATCGTATTTTCTGCTGTCTCTTCCACAGTTTCCAGCACCGGCTCTCTCGGCTGCTCTTCCTGATTCTGTGTCTCCCTGCTCCGCCTGCCGGATGCTCTCTGCTGTCTTGTGCCTCCCGTTCTCTGGGATTCCTGCTCCTGATTTGCTGTCTCCTGTAGAGTTTCCATCCTGCTCTCCACAAATTTTCTGACCTGTGCAGGAACATTTTTCTCATAAGATTTATCGAGATGGCTCTTCAACAGCTCCTCCACGGTTTTTCCTCCCTGCTCTGCCAGAAAGAAACTTAATGCCTCCAGTTTCTCCCCGGCAAATGTGATTTTTATTTCTTTTTCTGCCATATCGCTCCTCCTTCATTTCTATTTTCTGGCGGAAAACAGATGCCTGCGGCATCAAAAAATTTACTGCGGTCTGCCATACAGTACCTGCTTATCGTTGTCAAACAGGGGACGATACACCACCTTCCCTTTGGAATAGGACGCATCCACGACCATGCCATCCCCGGCATAGATTCCCACATGCGTGATGTTCATGTATCTTCCGTTTGGTTTGTGGCTCCAGAACACAAGGTCCCCCGGCTGCAGTGATTCCTTTGCAACCGTCAGGTTATGCTCCACCATATATCTTCCCTGCTCTGCCGCCGTTCCCGGCAGGGAGATTCCTATCTGTCTGTAGCACCACAGTGTCAGGTAACTGCAGTCGACATAATTCCCGGTTCCGCGGAGTGCCTGCGAGTACGGATGCCCCAGTCTCGATAATGCAAGCTGTACGATATCACTTCCATTCCCATTGGTCGGCAGATCATACACAGGGATATCCCCTGCCCCGTTCCAGCCGCTCCAGTCGGAAAATTCATCCCCCTCTGTAGGGGCCGCTGTGTCATACTTTGCCACATACCACACATTGACTGCATTGGACTGTTGTTCATAAGTTGCGGTAACTCCATAGTCGGATGCAAGTTTTTGGAAGATTTTTGTCTTATCCCCAATGGCAACTGCCACGGTATATTTTTCCAGCGTGACTGTCCCGTCCTCCTGCTCTGCGTTTTGTGTCCGTTCCTCATAATCCACAAAACAGTCTGCAAATTTTTTATAATCATCCGTCTCAAGCCGTACCCGGTCTGCGCCGAAATACAGAGAATAAAAAACGGATTTGACCAGATACCTGTCGCACAGTTCCCCTTCTGTCATGCCATCAATGTCATCTAATATGGCATCCAGCTCTGCAAAACTTTCCTGCATCTGGCGGACATAAGCCTGATAATCTGCAGGCATTCCATCCGGTGCCTCCCCTCCATCGAATGCCAGATGCACTGCCGCCCGGTTATGTTCTGTTCCGCCGGAGGCAATGCTGATGTAGCACATGACGGCAAGGATGACCGGAAGGCACAGGGCTGCCAGTACAGAGGCAATCCCTGTCCACACTTTTTTATTGGTCCCGGCTGCTATGGCTGCCCTTGCGATCAGAGCGGCAGTTGCTGGCTCCATGGTGCTTCCTCCATTCTCTCTGCTTCCATCTCCTGTTTCATGCGCTCCCTGCTCTTTTCAACACCTGCCATCAGAACATCCTCATCAAATCCTGCCTCCTGATATCCGGTGCGGATGGTAGCAAGGTAATGTTCCGAAGGGACTCCCATGGCATACCCATCCGTCATGGTATATGCCATCATTTTCTCCCGTTTTCCATCCATCTCCACTTCCAGCATTTCTTTTCCATACAGTCTCGGATATCCCTCATAACGGTCCAGGTTAAACTCATCTCTCGGACTGATCTCCCAGATCAACACCGGCACACTCTCCCCTTTTTTCGGCTCCACCGTGGCTACCGCCCCGTTTCTGTTTCCACGGAACAACAGCTCATAGTCCTTGATTTCCCCGGTTCCTACCACCTTTGCATCGGGGCAGCGCAGTGCCATCTGCCCCCGGTTTAAGTTCGAGCCATATGCAATATATCTTCTTCCTGTCATGTTCATATTCTTGTTTCCTTTCTCTGCGTTTTGTTTTTACATGGTCATGTTCATTCCCTGTGCATCCTCCGGCACCTCTTCTTCCATGCTGTCTGCCTGCTGTGCATGTCCGATTTCCAGTTCTTTCTTTTCTTTCATCGCACGCAGTCTTTCCTTCTGTCTCACAGCCTGTTCCGGATCCTTCCATGCAATGCCGCCCTCCAGATTTTCCAGAAGAAACTTCCGCGCCGTCTTAAATTCATCCCCGATCATTCCCAGCCTTAACAGCCAGGTACGGAATGTATATTTTTCGTTGGTGCTGGCAGTCTTGATCCGGCTGGCACATTTCTGGTTCAATGCCTGCGCAGAAATGGCAAGGCAGAGCTGGATATATGCCTTTATTTTTCCTGCATGGGTAGTGGAGTTAAACAGACGAAACTCAATCGTTCCCTTCTGGAACACGCTGTGCAGATTCAGACAGTGGTAACGGCTTTCATGGTAATGCCTGTGCCTTCCATCAACCCCCTTGTACCAGATCCTGCTCACTTCCTCCAGACTCTTTGGTTTCTTCCGGTTCAGTTCCTGCAAAAAGTCCTCTTCCACCTTCTGGCAGTAACGATGCTCCCTCTCTACATCTACCTGAAGTGCCTTATAGATCAAATCTTCCTTGCTGTACATGATGTTGGTGATGTTCCGCAGTGTCCTTGCATCATGGGGTGCCGCGTTGATATGCACATGGATGCCTGTATTCTTTCCTGCCACTGCACCTGCATGCCGGAGCTGCCGGATGAGTTCCTGTATGACAGGGATATCCGCATATTCACAGATGGGGGAAACAAATTCTACCTTGTACTCACTCCCCGCATAACCGCCGCCTTTTTTCTGCGCCTCAATGCTGGAATCATACATGACTTTCCACCTACGGCCTGCCGCATCCCTGACACTGTACACTTCATAGCTTCCACCGTCATAGCTGGCCTCAGAGGAAAAATAGGCTGCCATGACCTCCGCAGCACGCTGTCTGGTAATACCTGTCATCTCGATCTCAATGCCGAATTTCTGCTCCCTCATGTCCATAATCTGGCATCCCTCCTTCCTTTTCCCCCTGTCTTATCGTCCTCCGGCACTTCCGAACAGTTTCTCCTTGTACTCCGGTGCATGTACCATGAGGTTGTAACGTTCATTGCCGCATTTATAGAGGCACACGCCCCTCTGCGGATAACGGATCAGGTTGTATTCGCTCTGCTCAAGCTGCAAGGTATCGATATAAAATCTGGAATCGATGTTTCCCGCATTGAACAGAAATACATGGGTTGGAATGGAAAACAGCGGTTTCGTATACTCCCGGATTCCATCAATATTGAAGTCCTCCAGATTCTGGCTGGCAAGGATGACGGCACTGTCCTTTTACGCACACGTTTCATAAAGTTTCGGATATATTCCACGGCGGTCAGGTTGGTAAGGAACAGATAAAAACTCATCGATGCAGGCTGCCGTATGCCCATTGGTCAGAAGTTCATTTGACATGTAGGAAAGCACATTAAACAGCATGGCATCCTTCACATTTTTGCTCGCCTGAAGCAGTCCCTTGACACCGAAAGTCAGAAAACTGCTGTCCGTGATGTTTGTATGTCCGTTAAAAAATTTTGGACTCCGCTCCCTTACACATGGAGTGAAGTCCAAGACAGATTTCCTGCAGAAGCTCTGCGGTATACAGTTGTTTCTTCTTCACATCGTAATGCTTATATTCCTCCTCCATCAGATCGTAAAGGTCAGACAGGATCGGGTAATCCTTTGACGTAAGCCTGCCAAAGTCCGTATCATCCCCTATGTTCCACTTCTCATAAAGTTTCGCTAACATGATCTCTATCGTGTCAAGCTGGCTGTCCGTAAAATTCTTATAGCTTCGGAAAAAGTCTTTTAAGAAGGAAATATGCTGGCTTAATTTTGAGGAACAGCGGAACGCATAGGGTGCCTCTGTATCTTCCGGGCTGCCGTTTTCATCCCATGTTTTGGGTTCTAACACATTGATGATATACTCCCCGCTCATCAAATCCACAAAACAGCCTCCCAGATTTCCGGTCAAATCCACATATTCATGCTCCGGGTCCAGGCAGATAACTTTCATCCCGGACTCCCGCAGGATGGTCTGTATCAGTTTTAACAGGTAGGATTTTCCCTGCCCGGAGTTTCCAAGGATGAGGATATTGGCATTGGTCTTGTCATCCGCTCTCTGGTTGAAATCTACAATGACATTGCTTCCAAACTTATCCCTCCCGATATAAAATCCGTTCTTATCGGTCTTGCCGGAGTAGTTGAACGGGAACAGGTTCGCCACACTCGAAGCCGGAAGCGCACGTTCAAACTGTTCCAGAAAGACATTCCTGCCAGCCGGATGCACACATAAAAACCCCTGCTTCTGGCGCAGCAGCAGCTTATCCACGTTCAGTTTGGAACGGATGAGTTCTGTCAACACTTCGGTCTGCAACAGCTTCAACTTATCCATGTCCGCTGCGGATAACTCCAGATACACAGCCGTATGCAGCAACGGCTCCCTGTTGCGGTGCATGGTCGCAATGATGTTGGTCACATCCTGCAGGTTGCTCGCTGCCGTGACTGTCTCCTGTAAATTTTCTGTATTCCCCTGTTTCATGCGGTTCTTGTTTGCCGCATTGCTGATGATTTTTTTCTCCTCTGCCGGTGTGACCTGTCTGGTATAGATACGCAGTGTCACGCCATCCTTTTCCCCAAGGTGGCGCAGGATTGCCTGCTCATCCGTTGCAGTCGGATATTCCCTGAGTGCCCAGACACTGCGGAACGTATTTCCGCAGATATAATGATCCGTGTAAAACTGGATGACGGACGGTGCGATCATGTCAAGGAAACTCTTAAGCCTCTCTTCCCCCGGTGTCTGTGTCTGTGTTTTTTCTTTCTGTTGTTATTCATTTAAAATGATCCACCTCTCCCCATCAAATTCTTCAAATTTTTCCGTTGTGACATTCTGTTCAAAGTAAACAGCCAGTATCCTCTTCATGTCCTCCTCATCCGCTCTTTTGGATGTAAATCCCTGTTCCACCAGCATTTTTTCGATACGGTTTAAGTAAGAGAACACTTCATTCTCCTTCTGGTTTCTCAGCCGGATAATCAGTAAAAACTCCCTTGCCGTTGCCATCTGCACCTGCATCCGGTCAAGGTGTCCTGCATCCAGTTCCAGCAGTTTCCGCACAGTCGGGTTGGTTTCTTCCTCCGCGCGGTTCTTTAAATATCTTTTGTTGTCCTCAAAGTTTTCACGGGAATTTAAGCACATCATCTCGATTTCCGTGATGCCTTTTAAGACCGTCATGAGCCCATAGATTCTTGCGGAAAGGCTCTCCTCCGACAACACGGACAGGTTGCTCGGCTGGATCAGAAAATAGACCAGCTCATCCTTCCGGTAGGTGCGGATGCTGTAATCCGACAGTTCTTTTGTCCCCATCAGCTCCCTTGTGGACTGTTCATTCTTCCGTTTCATTTGCGGTATACCTCCATTCATAATGCTGCTGTTCCACCAAAAAATACGCACATGCATAGCGGATAAATTTTAAGATGGTGGTATCCTCCACCTGTATCGTTAAAAATGCGTATACGCCTGCTATCACCATCGGGAACCACAGTTTTGCATAGGCAAATGCAAACACGGATACCAGTACGATGATTCCTGTCACTGCAAGGTCTTTTAACTCCCACAGCCACATGCTCGCTTTCGATTTCAGATTATCCGGGTATATGTACATCCCGTTCTCCCTCCTGTCTTTCTAAAAAATAAGCAATGCCGCAGAGGATATATTCCACACACGGCACTGCCACGCTGTTTCCCAATGCCCGGTACCGGACACTGTCACTTGCTCCCGGAATGTCCGTCCAGTGGTCCGGGAAACCCATAAGTCTTTCACACTCAAGCGGTATGAGTTTTCTCACACGTTTTTTTCTCCGCAGGTCATCCGTGTATGCCACACAGTGCCTGTCCTCTGTTGTCAGCGTATAACTGACTCCCTGCTGATAGCCGCAGCCGTTTCCCCCGTTTTTATCCTGACGGTTGATGACATTGCCGGCGATGCAGTAGGGTTCTCCATGAACAGCAAGCGGCGTATTGTTGCCTCCCGTCCCCAGTGCAGAAGTAATGGTCTGTGCCACTTTCACCGGTCCACTGTAGCGGGTGTCCGGTCCGTGGTTGTCAAACAGGATCGGCTGGTTATTGCCTGCCATCCCTGCCGCTGCTGTAATGGTCGGACAGTATCCGATCCCGATTTCTGCATTTGCCTGACTGCTCGCCATGATAATGGGCGGTGTGCTTGAACTGTGTGCCAGAAGTGTACCGATAAGGTTCCGGTACACATCCATCCGCTGTCCTCCCTGATCCATCAGACACACGATGTCGGCTCCTGTGCCTGCATCAAAAGTGCCGCCTCCAAGATCGGCGGCAGCTTTTTCCCTCTGTTCCCTGCTCTCCTGATAATGCCTCCACACGCTTTCGGACTCAAATAATATCTCTCCGGCACTGTGGCCTCCAAAATCTGCGACAAGGAAGATTCTTCGGCGTCTCTGGGGGACTCCCCAAAATTGAGCGTCCAGTACCCTCCAAGCAACAGAGAATTCCTGTCCCAGAATAATCCCGGCAGGAGTCCATGCCCCATCCGGCGGTCCAGGTAAAGATACGGACTCCTCCGATATACCACAGACTTCTTCGAGGACTCTCTTAAAATCTGCTCCTTTTGGTTCTCCGCTTGAGAAGGCTCCCGGCACATTTTCCCAGACCATATACCGAGGTCGAACAGGGACATCTGCTCTCCTTCCACTGCTATTTTTCCTCCTTTCCTCCTGCCTGCGCATTTCTTTTATGATGCGTACCTGCTCTAAAAAGAGACCGGAACGCATCCCCGCAAGTCCTGCACGTCTCCCGGCAATGGATAAGTCCTGACATGGCGAACCCCCGGCTATCACATCCACAACCGGGAGGTTTTCCCCATGCAATTTTGTAATGTCTCCCATGTGTTTCATCTCCGGGAACCGATACATGGTAACTGCCATGGGAAACTTTTCTATCTCACTCGCCCACACAGGCCGTATGCCATTTCTTTTTGCTGCCAATGGAAATCCCCCGATTCCATCGAACAGACTCCCCAGCTTTTTCTCCATCCCTTCACCGCCTTATGCTGCCACTGCCTTGACAACCGTTTTTGAAATGTTGATGGCTGTCTGCGCTGCATAGACTCCGCTCATCAGGTTTGCCTTTGTGCTGGTGTCCAGTCCGAACTGTCCGGCAATCCTCGGCACCTCTGTGGAGGATTGCATGACACCCAGGCCAAGCAGTGGGTGGTCCTTGAAGATCATGAGTCCTGCCGTGAGCATTGTGGACTGCAAAAACGCGGTGAGACAGATTCCAATGACCTGCTTGCACCACTGGGTAAAACCGTCAATATATCCTCTCGGAACAGAAAACATATAAAGGCTTCCGACTGCGATCTGTATGAGCAGGATGCCTCCCCTTTTCAGATTTCCGAAGAACACTTTTATCACGGCATACCCCATCATCACGGCACAGAATATCTGCAGGATCGGATTCCCCACTCCCGGCATGGCGGCTGACATAAGCACCTGCTGTGCAGTCATCCCGATGCTTTCCGCATCTGTAATGCCGGATAATGCCGATCCGAAGGAACTCTGCAGCGACACACTTAGGGAGTATAAGTTGACCGGAAGAATGGAAAACAGGCTGACCGCCATAAATCCCTTGACATAGTTTAGGGCAGTATCCTTGATACTGCCCCTTCCTCCCTGATACTCTATGGCACATTCAAAAGCTCCGACCACCAGCCCTACCACAAACAATGCCCAGCCAAGCCAACTAAAAAAAGTGGTAATTGCATTCACCCACGGCAGGTCAAACAATTCCACCCCCATATTGTTCATCATTGCAAAAAAATCATTGAGAAATCCAACGATCTTCCCATACAGCCAGTCGATGATCTGGTCTAGTACGGTTTCCGCAACAAAATCAAATATAAACATCTGACACCTTCTTTCTCACCATCCCCTATATGCCAAGGATTTTCCAGATATAGGTCGGTGCCGTCAGCGTAAACACCAGACACGCAAACAGGATTGCGGGTGCCGCCCATTCAAACTGCCCGTGTTTTCGGTAATCAAAGTATGCAGTACCCAGCTTTGCAAAGAAGAATACGGCAAGTATCAGGTCGATTGCCGGGAACACCACCTTATTGACTACTGTCTTGATCTGTGCGGAGGCATCCTGCCATGTACCCTCGATTGCTCCTGCCACGTCCCCTTTTCCTGACGCATATACTGTAGTTCCAAACATCATCGTAAGTGCAAGCACCATCACTGCCATCATCATCCATTTCTTTTTCTTCATCTGATCTTCCTTTCCTTTTTTCTGTTTTTTTACTGCATTTTCATTTCACTGGTCTGCTCCGGTTCTTCCAAAAGGTCTGTCATCTCATAAATGACAGGATTCTCCCAGAACTTTAAATCTCCACGGTATCCGAGTTTTAAGTGGCTGAACTCCTCCGCAAGCTCCCTTACGGACTCCGGCGCATTAGGTGGAAGTTCCTGATTCCAGATCACCCATTCCCCGCTCTGGTAGCGCGGGGTAAGTTCTAAAACTACATAATCCTCCGGCACAAATGCCGGGTAACGCTGCAGCCTGCCCCTCGCATCATAATAAGCTGCTCCCTCCTGCATCACCGTGAGTGACATAAGCCGCAGCGTATCTGCAAGGGATTTTGTGAACCATGTTTCCCTGTCACAAAATTTCCGTATCCTTCCATCCCTTAAGATGGATTCCAGATTTTCTTTTCGAGTGTAATGGTAGAGCAGTCCTTCCGGCTTTTGGATTCTCTCATATCCCATTTCCTACCTCACATTCTGTGGTGCGATATGCCAGTCATCCCACAGGCTTCCCGATATCTGCACAGCGTCTGACAGGTTCATGGAAAGCATTCCATCCGGTGTCCAACAGTCAAGCAGATAAGTATATACCCGGTACTCCCCGTCCGGCATCCAGACCGGTGTGAAATGTGTCCTCCGGTAATAAGTGGAATACTCATTATTCTTAAATTCAAAGACCGCACTGTATCCATTTCTAGTTCTCTCTAAAAGCCGCCAGTAGGTTTCGTAATAAAATTCCGGGAAGTAACTGACTGCTGTCTGCGGTGCTGTTGTTGCGGATGTCTGGCTGCTCGATGCCCTTGCACTCAGGGAAACATTCACACCATACCCGCTTTTGGTAACCATGCCGTCCGCGGTCGGTGCCTTCTCATCCGTGACCAGATGCATATCTGCGGTCAGGGATGCCGAATAATGTTTCTCTTCAAATTCCCACCAGCCTTCATCCACATACTCGCCATAATCCTGCCAGTATCCATGGCTCTGTGTGCATCCTGCCTCACAGCTTGCCGAATGATCCTCTGACTCCCAGTTCCAGTCACTGTGCCATACCCATTTTTCCTTCCACTTGGCTTTCCAGACACTCCATGCCGCCTGTGTCTTTTCTGGATTTACAGGCATCACTGCATTTTCTTTCCGGTAGCTGTCATTTCTGTCATCTGCAACAGGATTTGGCGGTGGATTGTCATCCAGATCCACAATGTTCGCCGTGATGGTTCCCCGGCTCACGGATGCACTGCCTCCGCTGGCGGTCACGCTAATCGTGATGTGCTGTTCCGTGGACGGGGTATGCCATTTTACCCACACGAGCTGCTGTCCGTCCTCCGGGTAATACACATTTTCAACCTTGTAGCTTCTTCCCAGAATAGAAAATGTCACGGTGACGGAGTTGTCCGGATCACTCTGTCCTCCACTGACCGTGACCGCCGTTATCACATCCGTATCCACACGGTATTCATAGTCCGCTTCGATGACTTCCGGTGTGACCACCTCATTAAACCGCACGATACCCAGTCCTAATGCGCGGATGATATCCTCATCATTCGCTTTCTCTGTCTTAGAGCCGCTCCACGCCGGATATCCTAAATCCGATGTTTCCAAAAACATGGCAAGCGGCAGGTTTTTATGGGACAGGGACGGCATTTTCTTTCGCAACAGGCCGCCCCTTAACTGGTTGTATTTTGCCGCTTCCGTGGCGGTAAACGCAGTCCGGACTCCCTCAAAAGTCACATATGCGATTGGCTCTAATAACAGCTTGTACTCTCCGTTTGTCAGCGTCTGGAAATCCATGCCGACATATCCTGCAATGGCTCTGATCACCTGCTCGTCCGTAAAGTACTGTTTGATGGCTGCAAGGTTTGCCCCTCCTCTTGAAGTACTGATAATCTGTGGCAGGGACTGTGCTGGATTATAAAATGTATAGCCTCCCATCCTTGCAGAAAGTCCTGCGCCATTCCTGTAGGAAGTCTTGCTTACTTTTCCAAAATGCACCCGGATATCAGTCGGATGCTTGTTGGTAAGGTCAATGGATGCTGATGCAACTGCACCATCACTGGCTCTGATTACCGTTACGCGCACACCCTCATCGTGGCTGCTCCAAAAATTAGTTCCCGTTCCTGCTCCCATACCTCCACCGCCATTGTCGATGTTCCCTTCCCCGGCTGCATAAACCGATACCGGCATTGCCATGGCAAGCATAATTGCAAGAAGCAATACTACTTGTTTTAATAACTTCATCTCTTTTTCCTCACAAAAAAAGCAGACCGTTTTTACGAATCTGCTTTTCACTAACACATTATTCTTTTCTCTGTTTTTTGGCTTCTGCTACAAATGTTCTAATCGTATTAACCAAATCATCCCATTGCTCTGGTTCCTTCATATGAATGTTCCCCATACGCTCGTTATTGGAATCCCTTTGTTCCATTTGTAACCATTTTCCCTCCTGTATCAGACAAACAACTTTTTCATCTTTTACAGGTTCATCTTTTTTAGGAACATCCATGTAACACAGTCTGTCAAAATAATAAAATCACAATATTCAAACTCTGCTTCTATCTGTTTTTTGTTTTTTCCCAATTCTAACCCTTGATAATTTTCCAAATTGGGTTTTTTCAGCTCAATTGAAACATATGGTTTTGTAGTATTCGTATAGCTATATTGTTCCGGAACGATAATAAAATCCTGCAAGCTATGTGAATCCGCATAATTTTTACGCTTATGAAGTGGATTTTTGGTATCATCCTTGTATCCTTTGTTATCCCAAACTGCTACCAATTGTTCACTTTCTGTAAGGATCGATTGTATAAAATCTCGGATTACAAAACCAAAATAAATCTCTCTTCTTTCAATTTTATATAATCTTTCTACCTCTTCCACATAATCTGCATATGATATACGTTGTTTGTACATAATCCAAGAGCCTCCTTGTCCGCTTGTTATCAGTTTATATCAAACAACATTTCTTGTCACCAACTTAGTCCATGATTCCGATTTTATTGCCATTTTCATACATGTCATCTGCGTAGGTGCCTGAGCCTTCCCCTTCATCGGTAATCCATCCGAAGCCTTCCACATATACCATGCCGTCTTTGGTATCACCTGTCTTTGGTGTCTGGTTCTCTGCCGGATCCGGTTCCTCCTGTTTTTCCTCCTCGTAGGACGGCGGTGTATCCGGCTGGTCCGTGGCGGTTCCCTCAGACAGTGCAGGCGGCTCACTCGGCTTTTCCGCTTCCGTTTTCTCCGGGGTTTCCTGAATTTCCTGCTCCCTGTCATTTACGGAAGTTCCTGTCTCCGTCTCGATCACAAGCGGCTCTTCCGTCTCTGCTTCTGTGCTTTCTGCCGGAGCCGGTTCCGGTGTTTCTGTCTCCACAAAAAGTTCTGTCTCCTCCGATTCTCTCTCCACGACCTGTGCCTCCCTGTCCGGCTCATGGTAGAGCGCCCTGCTGATTCCAAACACAAGCACCGCACATACTGCTAGAAGTCCTGCGACTGCCAGCCACTTTTTTGTCTTATCTTTCATGGCATTCCCTCCTTATGCTTTTTTGATTGATTTTCGTAGTTCACACGCTACCATAGAACGTCTGGAAAGTCTATGGAAATGTAATAAGTCTTACGATATCTGTAACATGTTACTAAAATTTCTCCCTGTAGGCTGCCCTCACCTTCAACCTGACCGACATATTCGACAAGATTTTTCCTGCGAAACGCACAGGCACTTCCATCGTGACCTCTGCATCCGCATAATAAGTTCCTCCCGGCGATGCCAGTGCCGTGTTGTGGATGTCCACAGAAAGATTTTTGAGCCTGTACTCCAGTTCACCACTGTTGTTATAGCGGACATAACTGTTCCCATCCTCTTCCAGACCAAGCAGAAAACACATCCTGCCATAGATATCCCCATGGTCCACGGATGCCGCAAATCCCGTATCGTCCGGCTCATATCCTGCAGCATATCCTTCCCTGACACCATGATAAACTTCATTGTAATTGTCGTTTACCACGGAAACTACGGCAGATTCCATGGCATCTTTGATTCCGGCTGCCGTGATGACAAGGCGCATGTATTCTGAAACACCAAGGATAATAAAAAGCATGGCTATCGCTGCAGCTACAGCAACCGGAGCCATGCTTCCCTCCTGCCCTGTCAGAAGTCTTTTGAAACTCTGATAGCATTTTCTCATTTCCAATACACCTCACTCTTTCCCGATGCCCTCGCCCTTATGGTTACCGGGAACGACCTTAACTTTCCAAAAAGTCCGAGGTCTTTCTGTAACGTCAGTGTTACCGTCACCTCTTCATTCAACTGGATTTTTCCGGTCCCAGACCAGCTTACGGCTGGATGTATCCCTGTTTTTTCCTCCAAGGTTCTCTGCCTTGCGGTTGTCTCACTTCCAACCCTGCCGCTGATCTCTGCCTCCCGCACCAGCTCGTCTGCAAAGTTGTCTAGCTGTATCTTCGTGATAAAAACCGGGAATATCCTGACGCCAAGGGCAATGACAAACATCACGCAGAATACAACGACTGCCGCATCGATATATCCCTCCCCCTTTTTGTCCCTCATGATTTTATAGATCCGCTTCATTTTTTCTCCTTCCTGCGCTTTTATCAGAACAGTGTTCCCATGGACTTTATGATCTCATAGCCGATGATGGCAAAATAGGTTGCAAGGAAACATAAGAGCATGGCAAAAGAAAAGACACGGATTTTCGGCGGGATTTTTGCCGCCTTTGCCTTTAACCTCTGCAGTTCTGCCTGCTTGAAGTCGTGTGTGAGCATCTGGAAATACACTGCACCGTCATCTCCTCTTAACACACCGATCAGTCCGCGGACCACATCGGAGAGCTGCGGGGAATTGAGCCTTGCCTCGAAACGGGTGAGTGCTGCCTCATAGCTGCTGGAGCGCATGTCGGCACACACAATGTCCAGTTCCTTCTGGAACATCTCCCCGGCATTTTCCTTATAATGCTCCAGCATGGAAAGTACATCCCTGCTGTTTTTCAGCTCCTGTGTGATGGTGGAAACAAAACGGTACAGTTCCCCCTCGATCTGCTCCCTTTTTTCCCTTACCAGCTCTTCTGCTTTTCTTGTCTCCTTATAGTAGACCATGACTCCTAAAAGCACGAGCATGATGGCAAGCAGCGGAAATACATGCAGTGCCGGAAGGATCAGGAGAAAAATGCTCCCTGCCTTCAGATAGGCATACGCCATATAGGTTTCCGGTGTCATCTTAAGTCCTGCCGCATTAAGGACATTCTGCATCCTGCTTTTTTTGTAGGCATTCATTCCGATGTATTTTCCTAAGTATGCCGCCCCGTCCATGTAGAACGCATCCAGTGTTTTCTGCAGTTTCTTTTCTTTCTTCCCTGACTGCATCATCGCCCTGCCGGTCCGCAGTGTCGGCAGCTTTAAGATGCCCGACAGCAGAAGGAACAGTCCGCATGCCGTCAGGATGAATACAACTATCAGTACGATTTTCAATTTATCCCTCCCCCTTATGTCCGGTATTCAATCGGCTTTGTCAGTTTTATGACGCATGCCGTGGAAACAAAAATAATTGCGCCGGTAACCGCCAGCATAATCTGCCCGGGGATGGTATGCATGAGCGTATCGTACCAGGACTGGTTCAGGAAATATAACAGCGGGATATTCCCTACTGCCAACACCACCATTGTGATAAATTCCTTTCTGGGTTCAAATACCAGATATTCCAGCTCTGCATTCACGATGCGCATGTCCGACAGTTTCGCCACGATCGGTGTCAGCGTTGTCTTTAGTGACCTGTCATACAGGCAGGACTTTAAGGCATCCACCCACTCCATGAACACATCATTTTCAATCTTTCCCTTAAGCTCCTCCAAGGCTGCTTCAAGGTCTGGATCTATGAGGCGGATTCTTGACACAAAATCTGCAAACACGGTCTTGACCGGCGGATTTAAATATTCGAGGTTTTCCTCCACCGAAGTAAGGATGTCCTCACTTCGCAGGTATGCCGTTGTAATAATGGACAGTGCGGTTTCCAGTTCCGATGACACATCCTTTTTGAAATGGGATGCGGTCAGCCTGATGTACCAGAACGGCAGAAATAAAAATCCGCACGCCAGCACCGGAATTAAAAAACATTTCCGATCATGACGGCAATGGCTGCTCCTGCGGCAAACAGCAGGAGGGATGCCGTGCATAAAAGCGGGAACAGCTCCTCCCTGTCCGTTGTTTTCAAAATTGCCTGTACTTCCTCGATTTCCCTTCGGAAATAGGATTTTTTCCTGCGCTTGGTTTCCTCCAGTATCTCCTCACGGATTCCTTTCGGTGCGTCCAAAAGCCTGTGGAAAATGTTCCCCGTAAAGTCATTTAGCCGGATGTGGAACAGCAGGAATGCCCCTGTAATGATCCCGATGCAGGCAATGACCTGTAATGTCAGCATGCTTTCTCCCCTCCTTTTTCAATTCTTTCCAGCACATCTTTTGGCATGCCGTTTTCCAAAAATCTCTTTTTGAGGCTCTCGGAAATTCCGCACACCTTCTTATGCGTGCCGTTAATGATAAAGCGGTCCCCTTCCATCCGATTTTCGGTGATCTCATAGCGGTACAGCGGGTTAAACTTCCGCTTTCCGTCTGCCGTGATCTCACACTCCATGATTTCCATGAGTTTTCTCTTGCGGTTCTCAAGCTGCTTGGTGAACACCACGATAGGAAATGCCTCCGTTACAAGATCCATCAACACCTCATCATCCATGTCATATTTTCTCTTGCACAGTGTCCTCATTCGGCTGTAAGTGGATTCACAACTGTTGCTGTGGATCGTGGTAAGCACTGTATGACCGGTTCTTGCCGATTCCTGTGCCGTGTACGCCTCCGAACTACGCATCTCCCCGACACAGATGATCTCCGGGTTGAAACGCAGTGCCATATCGAGGAGCATGTCCTGATCAATATTCTGCTTTTCATTTTCGCTGTATCTGGTCAGCGTATGGATGACACTGTTGGTCACTTTTCCATCCTTTTCCCTTACAAGTGCCAGCTCACGGCTGCCGTTTTCGATGGTAAAGATGCGCTTTCCATCCGGTATGGTGGTAAGCAGCCAGCCTGCAAGCGTGGTCTTTCCCGAACTGGTTGCTCCTGCAACACAGATGCTGATTCCATAACGCAGGCACTCTGCCAGAAAATCCAGCATTTCCCCTGTTGCGGTGCCGCCATCCACAAAGTTTTCCTTTTTCAGGCTCTGCGGATTGACAATACGGATGGACGCTGCAATCCCCACATCTTCATCCACGAGCGGCGTCTTTAACACGGCGATTCGGATATTTTTGCTCAAATGCCCTAACACCGCAGGGGAGGCATTGTCCAACACCATGCCCGACACATGGAGCATGCGCCTTATGACATTGACCGCATGCTCCGGGGACTCGAAGTGTTCCTCCAGCTTTTCACACCTGCCGTCATTGTACTGTATCTCGATATCCCGCCAGGAATTGATATCGATTTCCTCTATCCCGGTTCCAAAAATGTACTTGGTGAGGAAGGAAAACTCTGCCATTTCCGTGTAAAGGTCATCGATCAACTGTTCCTGTGTTTTTCCCTTTACCGTGATGCGGTAGTCGCAGATATACTTTGTGATGTACCGCTTGACCTGCTGTTTTACTTCCTCGCTCCCGCCTTCTACCATGAGCGTGGAATATTTGCTGGAGATATACTCCTGCACCTCTTTTAAGACATCCGAAAACGCCCTTCCCTTTTCCTCCGGGGAAAAGAACAGATTCTGGTTGTTTTTCATACCCCGAATACCTCCCTGCTGATTTTCTCTATCTCCCTGCGGAATGTCCGGCTCTCTTTCAAGCCGAGTTCCCCAAGCAGTTCCCCTTCTAAAAACTGTGCTTCCACCTCACTGCTGTGCGGAATCTGGAACGACACACTGCCAAGGATCTGTTCCATGTGGCTGCTCGCCTCCTGCTGTCTGATATTGGACACGGCCTTTAGCTGCTTGTCGGCATCCCATTTGTGGTCTGAGAGCAGTGGAAGCTGGGAGGATAAGTAACTGATGGATTTTAAGTCACACCCTGCCAGCCTTAATACCGTATCTGCCTCCATCAATGCGACTGCCGACATGATATCCGATGCGATATTGCTGGTGCAGTCCACGATGACATACGGTGCGATCTGTGCTGCAAGCTGGAGCAGTTCTGCCGCCTGCTCTTTTTCATAGGGCGGATAGGTGAACACATTCTCCCCCTTTAACATCCCGACCATGGAAAGATAATCATTCTTCCGGTAGAACATGCAGTTCTTCTTGATGAGGTTTTCCGTCACATGGGATGCGGCAAGAATGCTCCCCAACGACCTTTCCTGTTCAATGTCTGACGGTGCGCATAAGTAGGGCAGCGGCGGCGTGACCATATCCGCAAGGATTAAGATGACATTTCTTTTTTCTTTGCCAGATGCTCTGCCAGTTTCACAGACACCACCGTCTTGCCGGAGGAAGGGCTGCCCCACACGGCAAGCACGCCTCCCTCTTCCGGCATCTCTTCTTCCCTTTCCTGCTCCAGATTTCTCTGGAACAAAGAATTTTTCATGAAATTCAAACACTATTCCTCCATATCCGTATCATTTTTCTCGTCTGCCGAGGTTTCTTCTGCCGTCACTGCATCCGCTTCCCCTCCTGTCCTCGGCACCTCATTTTTTACAACGGATACCTCTTCTTCCTCTGCGTTTTCTTCCAGAAGCTCCTCCAGCACCAGATCCTGTGCTTCAATGAACTGTGCGGCTTTCTGGCTGTCTCCCCTGTATACCAGTGACAGATGGATTTCTCCCTCCGCTTCCAGCCTTGCCAGCAGTCTGCTCTGCTCCGGTCTGACTAACACCGTGACGGTGGACGGAAGCTCCTTCTCCTCTTCCTGCTCCTGTGTATTGGCATCATAGCCGGACTTTGCCGTCACTGCGATGACCTCCACATATTTTAATTCTGCCGGGATCACGGTCTCCCCGCTGCCCAGGTAATCCGGTGCAATGACCGACACAATATCCCCGCTCTTTAATTTGCCGGAGAGTCCTTCCGCAAAAGAACTGATGGTGATGGAGATTGCCTGTTTCTCTCCGTTTAAGTTGTACAGGTATTTATTTTCTGCAGCCGGCTCGTCCGCTACTTTTTCTGCTACGATATAATCCCCTGCATAAACATCTGCGGTCAGATATTTTCCTTCTGCCTCCGTGATGCTCCTTAACACATTTTCGGGCAGGTTGTAACCTCCCACCTCGACTTCCTGCAGCATTCCTTTTTTGATCTCTTCGCCTGCCTTAACGTCCTTTACAAAACGCACGATTGTGGTCTTTTGGGACAGTCCGGCATTGACAAGCGGTGTCACTGCAAAACAGATGAGCAGGGACACTGCAATGCAGAGTACCCCAAGAACAGTACGGTTTTTTAACAGTTTCATGATTCTCTTCTCCTCCTATCTCGATGTCTCCGTATATTTTTTCTTTCTTGCTGCCACGACAGTTCCTGCAAGCAGTGCCACAATCCCTGCCAGTAATAATTTCTTTTTCAATTCTTTAACCTCCTATCCAGATACCAATCAGCATTCCT
>NZ_ACFY01000052.1 GCF_000174195.1 Roseburia inulinivorans DSM 16841
AATGTTCTTCCCTGGCGGCTTTCAGAAGATCAAGCAGTCCTTTTTCCTTGATCAGCGCAATGCCCTGCCCCTCATCACCAAGCACAATGAGATTATCTCCGGGCTTGATATCGAATATCTTTCTGGCTTTTGCCGGGATCACGATCTGACCTTTCTCACCTACTTTTACCATGCCGAAAATGTGTTTTCCCTTCGGTGGAACTTCTAAGCCAAGAGAATCCTTTTTTTCATAATTGATCAGGTCATCCACCGTCACGCCAAAGACATCTGCGAGCCTTTTGCACCTTTCGATATCCGGCAGGGATTCCCCTGTCTCATATTTCGAGAGTGTCTGTCTCGACACACCGATCTGATCTGCCAGTTCATCCTGTGACATATGATTTAGTTTTCGAAGCTGAATGAGATTTTCTGCAAACATTATTTTTTCTTTCCTCAAATTCCACAGACGGTCCACCGGAGCACCGGAATACGGCGGATGATCTCATAAGCCAGATATGCACCGGCAAATCCCGCTGCTGCCACAAAAAGATAAAGAAGCACTGCCGGCAATTTTGTATACATGGTCAGATAATATGCTGTCATCGCAATGAAAAGGTAATGGAATAAATAAAGTCCCCATGATTTCGCTGCCATCCATCTTGTCAATGTGTTGGAAATATCCCCCATTTTTTCATGAAAGCCAAAGCTGCAATAACCGCGATCCATGCAAACAGGCTGCATAGCGATGTGTCTAAAACTGAATGCTCGGCGTATGGTCTGCCCCAGTATAACACTGTAAATGCAGCCGCTAAAATTACGGCACACACCGCAAGCGGCAGCCAACATTTTTCCAGACGATCCATCACTTCATCATGAGACAAAACAAAATATCCCACAAAAAATCCAGCCCCATAGATACCGAAACGGTATACCACAACCACTGGTGTGTTCAAAATCTGAGCTGCGCCCCAGATCACAATTGCAAACAGCACAAGAAATGGAATGTCCGCTTTCTCTCCCAGCTTCCACCATCTGTCTTTTTCCACTCTGCGGATCCATACGAGCAATACCGAAAAAATCCATAACATCTGGATATACCATAGCGGTCCTATGCCGCTGACTGCCATGATGATAAATATAACCGGTTTTGGAACTGCTGCCATCTGCTCTAATCCACCGCCGATCAGCAGATTGTAGTATCCTAAAATCCACCAGAACACCCAAAGCCCAAGGGTGGATGGAACCAATAATTTTCCCGTCCTTTTTTTTATAAATTCTTTTTCTGAGCGATGTTCCAGCTCATACCTTGCGCTCATTCCTGATATTACAAACAACAACAGCATAAACCATGGGTATACGATATACTGAAATGCATCCTGATATTGCACATCCGAAAATGGTCCGATCACTCCAAATGTTTCAATTCCATTGAACATATAAATAATATGATACAAAACCACAAGCACAACTGTGATCCATCTGATATTGTCTATGTATAACTTTCTCATATTTTTACCACCTTTGCAATTATTTTTAACATTATTATAAATTGCAGAAAATGGAAAATCCACCAGGTATACTTAACAATACCGGATGGATTTTGTTAAAAACGAGGGCAGTTTTTGTTATCTTATAATTTTTTCATCATCCAGTCCGCAGACGCATAATGTCCATCCGCATATTTCATGTTATCTGGAAATGTGCCATATTTCTGGAATCCCAGTTTTTCATACAATGTAATTGCATTTTGATTATCCGAGATCACTTCAAGCTCCGCCTGTTCAAATCCAATCTCTTTTGCTGCTTTCAGCACTGTTTCCATCATGATTTTTCCAATACCATATCCGCAGAATTCCTGATATAAAGCAATTGCCACTTCGCATCTGTGCCGATATCTCTTATAGTTTCCAACCGGATTGAAAGAACAGTTTCCGATATGTTTTCCATCCAACGTTGCAATTAACATTAAGGATCTGTCCGAATTCAGGCAATTATTGATAAACGCTGTCTCCTGCTCCTGTGTCATGATAACTTCTTCCGGTTCCCGGATCAGATATGGTGTTTCCGCTGTGGTGACTTTTAAGTACGTGATTAAATCTTCTGCATCTTCCGGCGTTGCATTTCTCAGTACGATCGTCCGATTACTTTTATCCTTGATTTCAATCGGTCCAAATTTCATGTCCAAACCACCTTTCCAAAGTATCCTTTGCACCATTATGATATCATACAGCATAAGATGCAAATCTTTCCCCCAAAATTTTCACTAATTATAATTTTATTATTTTACTCTACAAAAAAGTTGAAGTAAACAGCCAATTTTTCTTGCTTCCAATATAATTTCTGTGTTACAATGACTAAAAGCATATTTTACAAAATCTTCATGACATTTTTGTCATCTATATTCTAAGAACGACAGATTAACCCAAAATAATCTGCGTACTTCATTCGTATCTATGCTTTTTGTTACCCATCAACAATTGAAAAGCAGGAGACGAAATGAACTTGGAATCATAAACAGTTGTTATTCTCCTGCAAGCAGAGAACCGTTTTAAACATAGGCTGTTCTGCCACATATCAGGAGGAAACGATTATGGCAAAATGTAAAAGAAACCGTAACAGGTCAAAGAGAAACTTCACCGTTAAAACACCGACAACAAACCGGAACTACAAGGACACCATTTTCCGGATGTTATTTTCTGACCGGAAGAATCTGCTCTCACTTTACAATGCGGTCAATCAAAGTGATTTTATCGAGTTTTACAATGGTTCAACTGCGATATCTGACCGTACAGAGCTTCGGCTTTCCTCAGCATTTGAACATCTGTCAGGTAAACCAAAGCTCGAATTAATTGTTACTGTTTTGAATGTCAATGAAGGACACAATGCAGAGTTGATGCAGCATTGCAGTATGTTAAAAGAATATGCACAGTATGTTGCCAGAGTGCGCCACTATGCGTCAGACATGCCTTTAAATCAGGCTGTAAAACGTGCTGTGGACGAATGCATCCGGGAAGGGATTCTGGCGGAATTTCTTGCCCGAAACCGAAATGAGGTTATCAGTATGAGTATTTTTGAGTATGATAAAGAATTGGAAGAAAAGAAGTTACGGAAAGCTGAATATGAATACGGTTTTGCAGAGGGTGAAAAACATGCGGCAATTGAAACCGCCAAACGTATGTTAAAAACTAACAACTTTTCCCTGGAAGAAATTGCTGCTTTCTCTGGTGTATCTTTGGATGATATAAAAATTCTCAAAGCCAATCAATAGTATAGCAAAGCTACAGGGGCACGCAGATTCACGCCGCCCCTCTCTCTTCAGAGGGATATTGTCAAGTGTGTATGTAAGATTTTATGAAAGTGTTGCCTGTGCAGGGGATTTTCCTGTCTCTGCAGTCTCTCTTGTAACATCATCAAGTGCTCCAGCTTTGATTGGCTTACCAATTTCCCAGTTAGGATCAGCCTTTTTTGCGGCATCATAAAAAGCCTGTCTGTAAATTCTCTCATATTTTTCAAGGGTGTACCCGGCAGCCAGCCTGTCCTTTTTGGACATTTTGCGATACAAATTGTTATACACATCTGTTCGTTTTGTTGTATCACCATTGCATACACCATTTTCACGCAGAAATTCTTTTTTTGTCAGTTCATACATTTCTTCTTTGCTGCTATCCAGAATTGATATGATCCTTCTTCTCGAATTCTCGTTGTCATCTGTCACCAAAAGTCCTGCCAATCCATTTACAGGATTAATATAATCTCCATCCTTATCATAATGACTCATCAGATTTTTTATTCCCTGAATATTGCCATACATCGCACCATTTCCGGCAGACATCATCTTCTTAACAGCTGCTTTATACTGTTTACTGTTCGTATTAATTCCAGCAGCTTTTAGCTGTGATTGAACAGAACTGCTATTAAGTTGTGACAACTGAAAACTACCTATTGCATTTACTCCTGATGTTCCAAATGATTTCTGAAATAAAAAAGCATAATCCGTTATCCTTGACATAAAACAGCCTCCCTATTTTTTAAACTTTTATCTTTTAACTTATCGGAATACTACTTTTATCTAGAGTAGTAGTAATTTATGAACTCAATGCTGCTACCAGCGATGAATATCTTTCCGTTCTTTTCTTAATATCATCTTCACTAACACCATAATAAAGATACAAATCCTTTGAAATCTTCTCAAATTTTTTCATTACTTTCCTGTTTCCAGAATAGGATATACCAAATATATTCCAAATGTAATCAATCTCCATTTCAAGAACATCATCACCTATTCTTATTTCATATAAATGAAAGTTCATAGGAATGATATCATCTGACATTTCGGCAATCATTTCACCTCGAGCCTTTATTTTATTCAAATATTGTCTGACAGATTCTTCATTAGAAATATCCGGCTTTGGAATATCCTTCATTTCTCCTAAAACTTCCGGCTTATGCTGTAAAATCAAGCTCTCCCTCAAATTTATTCGTTGTTCAATACATTTTCTTTCCGCCACATTAATTTCAACTAAATCATATTTATTCAGTGCATATTGCACCAATTCATTCAGTGTATGTGCACCTGCAACTATTTTTTTCTCTGCTCTTTTGTGTTTATGTTTGTAGATGGCATTTCGTATTTTAACTTTTAGAGATTTTTTCTGTATTTTGCCAGCTATAAAAATACTGGTTGGACCATCGGCACCACCTATTATTGAAACTCCACTTTTACTTTTTTCTATCATAAGTTTTCATGTTTCTCCACAACGACACACTTTATCACATTTTCTGACTGCGAAATACCTTTCATAAAACATCAAGCGAATTATATACTAAATCTGCAAATCAATATTACTTTGTACCAGAGTTTTCCGTTATTATGTAACGATTTTTCAATATCTTCCCTTGATACATTATCCAACAAACTTGCCGAAAACGGCTTCCCTAAATCCCATTCCGGATCTGCTCTTTGACCGTTGCAATAAATGCCTGCCTGTAAGCCGTTTCATACTGTTGTAGTGTATTTCCTGCGGCTAATCAATCTTTCATAGACATCTTTTTATAGAGATTATTATAAACATCGCCTCTTTTTGTCGTATCGCCATTTTGAATTCCATTATTTTGCAGGAATTCCCGCTTGGTCAGCTCATACATTTCTTCACGACTGCTTTCTGGAATAGAGATAATTTTGTGTTTCTGTGCAATATTCTCATCGGTCTGATATTTGAAAATAGCTGATGCATGACATCGGAAAAGTCTGCATCTTCATTTAGGTATTTCAGTGCCAGATTTGTAGCATTCACATTGTTTCCATTCTTCTTTTGTTCTGCATATGTAGCCGCAGCTTTCTTCATAATGCCAGATAGTTTTTCTTCATAATTATCCGGCAAAGACAGTTCAGGTGCTTTCTGTCCACCAAATAATTCATTAATCTTTAACTGGCTTTCACATCCATTTGCTGTAAAGCCCAAGCTGTCTGCAATACGATCAAATGCCTGATTTAAAAATGTCACGTCTTCTCCCTTTGATACCTTATGGTACTGTAGCTTTCCCTCCGCATTGGAACCATCGCATATGTAAATATCCCGACTGTCATCCTCATACGACTTTTGCAAAGCGTTATACTGTCTGGTGTATGCATCCATCCGGATGGAAATCAGGTCATCTAATGTATAATTCCCCTTTGACTGCTTGATTGCATCAAGTGAATTCTGCATATCCTCTCTCATTGCCCAATAGAAATCATCCTCTGGATTCAGTTTCAATTTCGGAAGAATTTCTCTCATCTGCATCATTTCTTCCATATCAATACGTCCCGGCATGCTCTGTACTCTTCCACGTAGTGCCGCCATACCTTCCTTTGACAGTTCCAGACTGTCAATTCTAATTTTCCGCCCTTTTAATTCCGGCACCGCATCCTGCATCTGTTTTGATTTTTCTCCATTGTTTACAGTTGACCAATCGAGCAGATTCCATATATCAAAACTGTTTCCTGTATTACTTATTTTTGTCATAACATTATGCTCCCTTACACTTTTATATCAAAGTTCCTATGCCAAAGCATCAAATGCCGAAACTCCATTTTCTGTCACTCCTATAGAAGTTGAAGTACCTAGCAATTCCACCATTTTTCCTGTCAGGTCATCTACATCTTTTCCATCAATTTTCAGATTATATTGCCGTTCTTCCTGCTCCTGTTTTTCGGCACGCTGTTTTTCCAGTCTTTCCTCTGTCTCTTTCTTTTCTGCTTTCCTTTTCTCGAGTCTTTCTTCAAGTTCTTTCCTTGCTTTTTCTGTTCCCGGATCAACTTCATCTTGAGTACACATTACAGAACTCATGCTATCATATCCATTTATAGTAATACTATAACTCAGTATCTTTGCTCCTCTTGCTGCCACATAAGCTCTTGACTGTTCTATTGTTTTTGGTATTAGCGATAAATTGTACTCCAACCATTGTTTTGTCTTTTCATCTCCCATAGCCTTTGACAAAAGAGAACTGTTTATATTTACGGAATAATCCCTGCTTCGTAAACATTCGTATTTTTGTGTTAAATAGTTCTTATATTCATGAGCATTCTTATATGTCCTGCCCGTTTTGTTTCCAGCATTTTGTGTATTGCCATAACTATTCGTATATGACGCATATGTTCCTATTCCTGTAACCGCCATATTAACATATCTCCTTTCATTATTTGGAGTCCTTCCAACTATGCCACCTGTTGGATTTCTCTCAGAATCAATATAATATTGATTACACTCTAGCTTCAAACATACTTTGGCTAACACCTTTCATCCACATATTCTGTGCTGCTCCATATCCTTTTTCCTGCCCTATATCATACAATCCACTGCTGTCAAATCCTATTTTCAATACTAAATCATTTTCTTTTTTCCAGCCATTCTTAGCATATTCCAACCATCTATTAGAATAAAGTTCATACCCTGCGCCATTTTTAGCCTTTTCCTTAAACAAGGCAAGTAAATCTGTGCCATCCTCTGCAATAAAAGTACCATTTCTATATGTCGCATTGCGTGCATCATACCCTGTTGTCTCATACACTTCATGCCATAAAGAATATTGGTTCGCCTTTTTCATATTTGCTTGCGAATTAACAATTTCATTGTCTGCATCATGCATACAAATCCACGCATGTGTCCATATATTTTTCGCATTATCCCCTTCATTCAGTAATGTTTCTATCTGCGATAATGTATCTCTATCTGCATTTCCCGACACCGTTAGTTGATATGTATATGGGTCAATAGAAAATACCAAATCTGCCTGTTTTGATATTGATATCCCATTCTTTGAAAGTAGATTTGAAATTTGCTGATTTACAACACTTCTGGCATACTGTTTTTCCCTGTCAGTATTGCGTACATAACCAACACTTCTTGAACCACCTGTATATACATCCTTGTAATTCCTTAATGCATAATCATACCGTGCAAATCCACCCACAGGTTTTCCTCCGGATTGTAACATTCTTTTCTCTGTACGGTAAGCTATGGAACGCTGGTCTTCTGTCATATATGAGCAAAAGTTAGGTGAAGTCACATCACAATATTTCGATATGACATATGCCATTGGATCAGAATGCGACATATTTTCTTTGTACATTTTATCATAATGCTCCCGCAAAACTTTTTGTACGAAACGATCCTCCTCTGTAAGTCCATCATATTGATATCCTACAGTTGTACCGGCGCTGGAATTATTGGGCAGCTTGTTTAAATCCCTGCCCGCTGGAATGTTATTATAATAGTCAGAATTATTTACAGTAACCATATTATCCCCCTGCCTTATATAAGTCTTATAATCTGTATCATGTAAATCATACTGAAACCCTATCGATAAACTTTTTTCATTTTATTTTCCACATTTTTTCTTCATTATTCGGAGTTCTTCCGACTATGTCACCTATTAGATTTCTCTCAGCCTCAATATGATATGTAATCCAAGTTCTCTTTTTTTCCTATGTTCAAATGACTAAGCACTATTTATACTTACTATTTGCATTTGGCAAATTAAGATATGTATCCATACTTTTCGTCCAAAGCAACGATAAGTCAAACCTTCCCAATTTGTTTAAATCTTCTATGCTTTTTTTGAACATTGCGATAAAATCTCTTCTGTCGTTAAGTCCCATATTACCAGCTTCAAGCGGCAGAGACGTGAAACCTCCCTGCTTTTCCACTTTGTAATGTGCCTCCAATGCACGCATTTCGACTACTGTAGCATTTGATGGATTAACATCATTGATATAAATTCTTTGCTCAAACTCTTTCCCGTTTTCATCCACACCTTTCGCTAACACCACAGGATTTTCATCCGTCGAATCATCCGCATATTTAAGACAATAAGAAAGACCTGTACCATTACCTCCTGTCCACAACATATTATCTGTTGTGAATATCTGGTATACCTTTGGTGTTTCAGCCGTATAAAATGTCTTTTCCGCAGATGCAGGGGCTTTCATATTATTGCCTTTTTGTTGGCGGTACATTGAAGATACCGTATTTAGACCAGAACCAATGTGCATACTTCTATTCCTCCAATTTCAATATCATTTTTGCATCATGCATAAAATTATTCTCCTATTTTAGATGCCAACACTGTATAAAATTCTTTTTCCTGTTGCAGATATGCTGCCCTTTCCTCTGTCATTGCTGCCAATGGATTTTCTATTCTCTCCAATATTTTGTTGATAGCTGCCAAACAGCTTTCTTTCGTTTCTCCAAAAATATTGTCATTACCACCTGTCTGAAAATCCTGCTCCACAGATAGCTGCGTTAATGTACTGGATAAATCAGTCTGAAATGGATTAACCCCCGTTTCTTCTAATGTTTCCTGCCACGCCGCTTTTACACTCTCCGGTACTGTTTGAAGGTAATAATCACTAATATAAGCAATCTGTTTTTTGGTTTTTCGTCTGCAAACTGATAGGTTCTGTTATTCGCTTTTAACTGTTCATATGCCGTCTGCGCCTCACTATTCGCTTCTGACTCATACCAGCCATCTTTATTTTTGCTATATTTCATACCATTGACCGTAAAATCTTTGGAAGTGTCTATACCCAGATAAGACATAACATCCGTAATTCCTTCTGTATACCGGGCATATTCCTCCTTTGAATGTGCTACAGTAGTCATTGTCCCACCTGCATTTCGCAGCATGGATGCCAATGCATCTGCCATTCTCTGTGCTTTTACATAAGATTCTGTATCATACGGATTATCTCCACCAGAAACCTCTACTCCATGCGTCGTAACCGTAAGCACATGACCTCCATTAACACGAATACTTTGTCCTTCTGCAATATTAACAGAATTATTCTGTCTGCTAAGTGAAGCACCTTTCGCCAATTTTATTGGTGTTTTTAACGCTTGTGCCAGATCCTCTACCGGATTTAGTAAGTGCTGCGACATCGCCCCGTTATATGCTTCCTTATCTTTAATAACTGTATTTTTATAATTAGATGTAAGTGCTCTTGTATTGGGATTAATATAACTTGATATTGATTGCATCATCTCAACCTCCTACATACTTCTACGCTTCAATGCCAACAACATGGCTACTTTGTTTTTTAATTTCATTATCTTTTCTCTCCTTCCATTTACACAGTAATATTTTCATTACCTATTTCAGTTTTTTAGGTCTTTTAGGCTGATGCAAAATAACCGGGCAATAGCGAGAAGCTTCATTTCCATTCTTCTCTACCTCAAGTTTTACAGCTTTTTGCATTAAGCCTAATAACTCTTTCTTAATATTATTACTCATCACATTTCACCTCCTGTCCCGTTATTTTTCCCAGTGTTAATAAAATTGCACATAAAATCATTCCAAAGCTCATAAACAGAATATATTTTTCTACCATTCCAAGATATGTAAGTGCAATAACAACTAGCAATTCCACAAATACTGTTATTCTGGCAAGTTTCTTATTTTCCTCGAATTCTTCCTTATTCCAATCCATGCCAGGATGATTTACTGCTCCTAATACAAAAATAGCCATTGCCGATACAAGAAAAATAATCATATTTATCTTCATATTATTAAGAAGATATGGGTATATCAATTTTATATATATAAGATAAATACTTACCGTTCCAATAAAACAGCCTCTAAAACTGTTTGCATGATACCCACCTGTGCACTTTCTTAAATTTGATAAAGATATAGTAAATAAAACAGTTTCAAAAAAATATCCTTGAAATAACGCTATCATATAAATAGCCGAAAATCCTATTATCTTTTCAACAATAAGTTGTATGGAATATGAATAAATACTCTCTTCGCTTTCTTTAATCAGACCATCCATATACATGTTCTTTGTCAACATATTTGCAATATATTCTGTCATGACTTCATCATCTCCAGTTCACTTTATCTTTTTATTCGTCATTTCCTGTCTAATTCTGTATATCCATTGCAGAATTGGAAATTTTAAAGCAGAATTGGAAATAAAAAAAGTAGATACAACTATAAATCGCATCTACTTTTCCTGATTATGTATTAAAATTGCAACCTTAAAATTATCATCATCATGTTTTATCACGCAGGAACCGTCATATTTTCCAACGGTTTCCTTTATATTTTCCAGTCCGATCCCATGTCTGTCTGCTTCCTTAGTTTTTGTTGTTATGTATCTTTTCCCAACGATTACCGGGGTGACTGAAAATGTATTTGCAACAGACAGGACAATCTGATGTTCTTCTTTTACAAATTTCATTTTTATGATTGGTTTTTCGCACTGCTCACATGCTTCTATCGCATTATTTAATAAATTTGACAATATCAGAACAATATCCTCATCTTTTATTCTCAAATCCGACAGGTCATTTACCTTTACAACAAATACAATGCCTTTTTCCCTTGTCTCCTGATACTTTGAGTTTAATATTGCATTGACAATTACATTATTTGTATCAATGAAATCTGTGTGCTGCATGATTTCATGATTGTATTGCTTCAGATAATGATTGATCTCGTCTACTCTGTTTTCACTGGCTAACGCTGCAATGAGTGCAAGCTGGTTTTTATACTCATGTTCTCTTTTTTTCTGTTTATCATAATTTTCTGAAATCGTCCGGTACATTCCGGTTTCATTTTTAACCCGCTCCAGCAATAAGCGTTTCTCTGTTATCTGTACTTCCCGCTTCAATATATCATTGATCAGGCAAAAAACAATAATATTCATCACCAGCAACCCAAACGCGATACAGATCAATATATTTTTCTGATGATCACTTTCCGGAATTTCAAAATTTGTCAGAAGTGCAATCAGGACAATGATTGTATAAATCGGAAAGATTGTAAATCTTACCCATTCTAATGTGGTAAGCATTTCCGAGGATTTTTTTACAACATATCTTCGCAGCACCATAATAAAACAGACCTGCAGCATCTGGCTTAAAATTCCTAGCATTGCATTTATCAGTGGTTCCGATAAACGTTCCATCGTAATTGTCGGAAAACATTTAGACAGCATTATAATAGAAATATAATCCGTCACAAAACAGATTCCCTGATATAACAAAACAAAGATTGCTGTTTTTATCCACCGCTGTCTGAAACACAAACACATAAAAAGCGTTCCAGTCACAATGATTGCTATTTCTTTCAGTATAATGTCACCATCCAGTTTTACGGAAATAAAGTAGTCTGCCAAAATCATAGCTCCGATGACAGCATAGCGACACCATTTACCCGACAGGTCTCTTTTTTCTGAAAAAGTCCCGATAAACATCACACACAATATTACAAAAAGCACTGTATACAGCACTCCAAAAATATGCATTTCCATTAAATTTCACCTCTGTAACAAGCAAATTCGTTTCTTGTATCTAAAAATCTCGCCTTTGATATTGCAAGACTTTTTCCATTTGAAAGCACAGCCCTGTAACGCTCCACACTTTCTACATATTTCAAATTTACCAGATAACTTTTATGAATCCGGCAAAAGCCTTTATTCTGCAGTGATTCTGCTACATCATCCAGTTTCGTATATATTGTATAATGAACTGCATCTTCACCCACCATGTAAAATATCAGTCGATGCAGATTGCTTTCTATATAAAGAATATTTTCCAGACTGATTGTTGTTTTCCCCTCCTGAAAATCAAAAGTCATTTCGTTTTCTTCATAATCCATTTTTTCAAGGATTGTATCCATACACTCTGTCATTGCTTTTTCAAGGCTTTCATGATCCTTTATGAGATACCTTACTGCATCCACCTTGTATCCTTCCAACGCATATGTAATAAAAGCCGTCACAAAAACAATAAAAACATCTTTTGTTATTTTCCGTATTTCCTTTGCTGTCTCTATTCCATCAATTTCTTCCATATTCACATCAAGAAAAATAATATGATATTGGGAAATTGCTGACTTTAATGCTAATAATTCTTTTCCAGACTCATACATGTCAATCATACATTCGCAGTTTTTCCCTGCCATATATTTTAATATAAGCTGCTTTTCGGTTATTCTAAAATATTCTTCATCATCGCATATTGCAATCGATAACACCGCATTCACCTCCTCATATCATAGTCCACTCTGTGTGTATATCGGCAGGTCATCTACATTTTCATATATTATCCCATAATTATTATCCGTGTCTTGCAGTAAAGTTCAAGTGCTATTGCAGAATTGGAAATTTACGAGCAGAATCAGGAAATATTTTGCACCATATCGGCACTTTTTATAATTGCCGATATGGTACGATCATCAAAATTATTTTCACCTTTCCCCTCTATCACGCTTCCTTGTGCTCTGTCTGCCATATGCTTTCGTTCCATGGTATTTCTTTCTGGCTTCCAGTTCCTCTAAGAATTCATCATATACACTCATCTTATAACGGATACTCTTCATCTTAGCCGCATCATATCCCATCCTGTTCTTATATGCTTCAAATTCCTGTGAAGTATCATCTGTTGGCGTTGGGAGCTGTCTGACACGCTCCTGTATGGACATCTTCGTATAATCTGGTGGTATCTCCTGCTCTTCTTTATGGGAAGCCGGTTCTGTCTGTTCTTCCGCTGCTATTCCCTGCCACTCCCGGTTAAATTCATCAAACGCAGCACCATAGAATACTTCCTCCTCGTCATCACGAATGTTCTCTTTCTCACAGAACCGGTCAAAGCCCTCATATACACTGATATTCCCTTCTGTCTTTTCATATTCCTTTTGAACACTCCCTGCTGTATCTATACTGACACTTTCCTTAACATCAGATATATCCCATTCCGCATAATCATCATATCTTCCAGATTCCTGTTCAATATCTGCTTTTTTCCTTCTTTTTCAGATATTCAGTTATCCCTGCGACAGTAAATCTTGCACCAAGCCTGCTCTCTCTGACCGCCATCGGCTTTCCTTTTTATCCGTCCTGTATTTCAGGGCATAGGATATGGTATTGCCCCGGAGCCGAACATCCATCAGATAATACTTCTTCGCATAATCAATCACATCCTGCAAAGTCTTATTCTTCGGTCTGTTCATGGCATTTCGCAGAAGCACCTTTATCTCCTCCCGAAACGACAGCTTATCCCGCTTTTTCATCTGATATTCTGCAAAGTTCTGACGTTCCCTGTCTTTGTCCTTTACATAGTAGCTGTCACGATACGAATGTGTCAGTCCATATTCCCTGCACTGTTCCCCGAAATATCTGCACATTTCCTTCAGCTCTGCCGGTCCCCGTCTGAAGGACTTTCCATCTTTTACATTGCAGTTGCTTACCAGAAAATGCACATGTGTATGTGCTGTATCTGTATGCACTGCAAACAATACTTCATATCCTTTTGACCAGAAGAACTCCCTCGCAAAATCTTCTGCTATTTTATATGCCTGCTCATAGGTCAGTCTGTCATTATCCTCCGGGTGGAAGGATATTGAAAGCTTCTGTGCCAGTATCTCCTTCTGCTTATATCTGCTGTACTTTTTGTCATGCATCTTTCTTGTCATAAGCAGGCTGTTTGCAAAGTTATCCCGGTTACTGCCGAAAGCTTTATACAGGTGTGGTTCTGTCTTTACCACACCATCTTCCACCTGTTCTTTTCTTCTGCCCAAAATCAGTACCACCCGTCAAATGGGTGGTTTGCTCAGCGGCTATAAGCCTTTGTTACCGGCCAGCGCCTAAAGACGCTGGCTTTCACTTTCGTTCAAGCTACTAATGCCTTTGACTCGTCGCTGCCCTTAAAAGGGCATTTGTATTACCAGCAACCCTTAAAAGGGTCTTCGTATTCTTTTACACTTAATTTATCCAAAGCTATATCATGTTTTTCCTGCTCTTGGATATATTTCTTTATTGTTGCTTCATTTAATCCTACTGTACTCACATAGTATCCTTCTGCCCAGAAATGTCTATTTCCATATTTATACTTTAAGTTTGCGTGCTTGTCATATATCATTAGTGCACTTTTTCCTTTTAAATATCCCATAAACTGTGATATACTATATTTCGGTGGGATACCTACCAACATATGGATATGATCTGGCATTAAGTGTCCTTCTATTATTTCCACACCTTTGTATTTACACATCCATTTTGTATGTGCCATAGAATTTGTTTGATTTGCCATTAAAATCACCTTTCCTTTCGTTAAATAGTAGCCTGAACAACTCTATTTTAGCGGAAAGGTGATTTTTTTGTATAACAAATTTGTTGCACCACCCGCATAACAGGTGGTTTATTGTTTCGCACATCTCCATTTCTCTGTTGGGAGAAACTCCGATGCACTCAACAGGCTAAAGCCCATAACAAAGACGGCAAATCATCAACAACTTGTTGACGACTTGCCGTCTTATTTTTAGATCTTTTTGGTTAATAAAGCTTACGCCATTGCAGGCTCTTTCTTCTTAATAATCGCTTCAACTTCATCAACACTCACACCAACAGCATCTGCTATCTGATTTGGTGTATAACCTATTTTATACATATTCATCACAATTTTAGCAATTGCTTTGTCTTCAATACCCTGACTCAGATTACACATAATGCTCACATCCTCTCTAAATTCTTGACTGATTGGAATATTATATTCATGTTCTATAATATCCAATTTTTCCTGTTCTTTCAGTTCACTTGAAAGTAATGCTCCAATCAACCGGTGCATTTCATATTTTTCATCATGCTCCGGAATCTCATTTGTGATTCCTATTAACACAATGTTTAACAGGTCGAGATTACCTTTCCAGTTACATGGTTTTAACATCTCATCTTTTGTCAAATGGATATGGCTTAGGCTGTTATCATCCATGTTCATACATATCCATATGCTCAATACCTGCTTAATGTCATCGTAGTTAGTATTTACAAAATCTCTTTCCTTTTGTGACGAAATCAGCCTGCTCACATAAAAGATTGCCCGGTTTAAAATTTTATATTCCGTCGGCTCATCCTTCTGAGCCTCTATATTCACAATAATCTGCGAAAGCCCATTTTTCATACGGACATAAAAAATGATATCAAATCTGACTAATCCTTCATTAATTTCAGCATTTTCCGTATTAAGACCTACTATACGCTGTCCTGTAGCATCTGTTTTTTCCATATTTGCTAATCCCGGCTCAACCGGAACAACGCTAATACTCGGTTCGCCTTCGATGTATTTCACAACATCTTCCGGCTTCATTCCTTTAAATTCATCGACTGTTTTCACCAGAATATGTGCTAATATACTCTTCTGTGCCAGTAACCTTTTAACACGAGTATCATATTGTGCCTTATCTCCTGCTGCATTCACAGCATTTGCTATTTCTGTATTCAAGTCAGCATCCCTCCTTTTGTATTGTGCATAACACTTCTAAGATTCCGCAAAAGGCTCTCTGCCTCAATATCATTATAAGCGAGGAACTTTACGGAATCAACTGAATTTTCTATGAACTTTTTCATATGCCAATACAACATCTGCAATCTATCATTCACCACAAATGAGCCAGCCGCCTATGTTGTGTTATATCCGCGAACAATGAGCCAAGCTGACACGCTGGCGTGTCAATTTGGCGAATGTCGCGAGAGTCAAATGCTTGCATTTGACTAGCAGATGGAGGTTTCCGCTAAAAACACTGTTTTGGGAAATCTGACATCTACACTTCACAACATATCACTTCCCTCTGGGCTGTCCGGGAGATGATACTTCTGTCAACACTTCCTGTTTTTCCCGAAAATAACATCATAATTTACATTTTTATAAAAGATATCTTCCAGATCACCGCTAAGTGCCTCCCGGTTGCCTAACATCCACATCACCTTTGCGATGACAGATTCCAGAGTCATATCATAAGATTCCAGAAAACGGCAATATTTTTTCATATCGTGTCCCACTTCATAGACCGTCATATCGCTGCCCTCGTGTGCGACCTGTGTAGACATTACCACAAGACGGTTCGGGAACTCCTGACAAAGCTTATAAAAATCATCGGCGATCGATTGCGGGATACCACCCACCCCAAAGCTTTCTACAATAATACAGTCGTAATTCTCAAAGACACTGCGCAGAATTCTCGGCTTGATTCCCGGGATCATCTTGATCAGATACACATTTTCATCCAGTTCCTCATAAAACTGTACTTCCTCTTCATACGGAACCGGTGGAATGTAACGCATGATATTGCCATCCTGGATCATGGCGAGACATGGAAAATCAATGCTGGAAAATGCATTGTAGCTTTTTGAACGGACTTTCTTCGCCCTTGTTCCTGCAATGACTTTTCCATCAAAAACGATCTGAACCCCTTGCGAGTTTTCATCGGATGCATATAAAAAACTGTCAAGCAGATTTGATTTTGCATCGGTGATCTCAAGGTCGATCGGTTTCTGTGCGCCGGTGATCACGATCGGTTTTTTTGAATTCTGTATCATATAGGAAAGTGCCGCCGCAGTGTATGCCATTGTGTCCGTACCGTGGGCGATGACGAAGCCATCGTATTTTTCATAATTTTCATGGATAGTATGCACCATCATTTTCCAGTGTTCTGGCTCCATGTTCGAGCTGTCCAGATTTAAAAGCTGGACAGCATGAAAATCACAGATATCTTTCACCTGTGGAATATACTGCATCAGTTCTTCCGGTGAGATCTGTGGTTTTAATCCGTTGTCTGATTTTTTGGATGCAATTGTACCGCCTGTTGCGATGAGTAAGATGTTTTTCCTGGGTGACATGTTAATCATTCTCTCCACTCTTTCATCATATTTTTAATCATCAGCTTTTAACAATTTCTGGATATCGGCAAGCAGCATATCCACATTTTCCTCTTTCGTTGCCCAGCAGGTACAGAAACGGACTGCACTGTGTGTCTCATCCATACGCTCCTGATAAGCAAAACTATATTTCTTTTTCAGTTCCGCAAGCACAGCATCCGGCAGGATTGGGAACTGCTGGTTGGTCGGCGAATTAATATAGAATTTCACTCCCATTTTTATTAATTCGTCCTTTAACTTTTCTGCTAATCGTGCTGCATGTGCGGAAATATCAAAATACCGGTTTTCCTCAAACAAGGTCAGGAACTGGATTCCAAGCAGTCTGCCTTTCGCCAGCATACCGCCACGCTGTTTGATATTGTAACGGAAATCCTTTTTCAGTTCCTCATTGCGGATCACAACTGCCTCTCCAAAAAGTGCTCCCACTTTTGTTCCGCCGATATAGAATACGTCTGTGTTGGCTGTGATATCAGAAAGTGTCAGATCATTTTCCTTGCACATCAGTCCATAGCCAAGTCTCGCCCCATCCATGAAAAGATAGAGCCCACGCTTTTTGCACACCTGATAAATTGCTTCCAGTTCCGCCTTTTTATAAATCGTTCCGATCTCTGTCGGATTGGAAATGTACACCATTTTCGGCTGTACCATATGTTCAAAACTCTCGTCTGCAAAATGTGCATCTGTGTACGCTGCGATCTGCTCAGCCGTCAGCTTTCCATCCGGTGTTTCAATACACAGACATTTATGACCGCATGCCTCCAGAGCGCCTGTCTCATGGACATTGATATGCCCTGTTTTTGCCGTGATCACTCCCTGATAATGCTTTAATGCAGCTGAGATCACAGTGACATTCGTCTGTGTGCCTCCCACCAGGAAATGCACATCCGCACGCTCATCCCCACATGCCTTCCGGATCAGCTCTCTCGCCTGTCCGCAATACTCATCTTCTCCATAGCCTGCTGTCTGCTCCATATTGGTTTCAACTAGCTTCTCTAAAATTGACGTATGGCATCCTTCTGTGTAGTCACTGTTAAATCGAATCATTGTTTGTCCCTCACTTTATCTTTCTTTTCAGCTGTCAGACACAGCTTAATATCTTTTCCTGTTACTTTCGAAATTTTCATCCATGGATATTGTTTCTGAATTGGAATCGCGTATCCCTGCTCTGCAAGTGTCTTGAGATCCGCCGCTGTCACAATCTTGTCGGCATCACATTTTAAAAGTTCTTTTGCATAGTCGACTCTGTGGCACACTTCCCGCAGTGGTTTTCCAATCGCATGTGCCCCCATGACAATGACAACTTCATCCATGTAGGGAAACAGAACCGGCTCATGCTCCGCCGGAGCTTTAACCGGCATATGTGCGGAACCGTCCGCCTCGATCAGAATCTCATCTGCCAGATATAGCAGATCCTCCATCAGCTTTTCCGGCAGCATTCCAAACTTTTCCGTGCCGGGGATCAGGCTCCCTGCGACACAGCAGCCGTATGTGTCAAGGACAGACTGTACCCGCTCTTTCAGTTGCTTTTCTGCTGCCCTGCGCTCCTGCCAGACGGACGCTGTAGCTGATATTACGCTCTCCTGCCCGGTCTGCTCATACGCTGTAAATATCTCCTGCTCCTGTGGCACCATCATTTTAGTTGTCGTAAGGATCAAAACTCTTTTTCCCTCTGCGCGCAATGTCTCGGCACGCTTTCGGATACTTGACGTCTTTCCTCCGGCTCCGACATATGCCGTCACTTTTCCACGGTTTTCCGCTGCAATATCCTGCATCGCCCTGACTGCTTTCTCCACCTCTTCTGTCGTATTAAAACAGGAGAAACTAAATCGTACCATGCCCTGTTTTTCTGTGCCAAAATGGGTGTGCATCAGAGGTGCACAGTGTACCCCCGCCCTTGTCGCAATCCCATAATCTTCTGCAAGGCAGTCACTGACATAAGCGGAATCAAGATCCGCCAGATTACACGATACGATCGCTGCCACCCGTTTTTCACCTCCGTAGAGGTGAATGCCCGGAATTGTTTCAATTCCTCGCTGAAACTGTTCAGCTAACGCCATTTCTTTCTCATGGATAGCTGCGATCCCGGTCTTTTTGATCCAGTCCAGAGCAGCATGGAGTCCTGCGATCCCATGTCCGTTCAGCGTTCCTGCCTCCAGAGCAGCCGGCAGCTCCATGGGATGTTTTCTCTCAAATGAATGTACGCCGCTTCCACCGGATAAAAGCGGTTTCACACACACTCCATCTGCCAGTGCGATCCCACCGGTTCCCTGCGGACCAAACAGTCCTTTATGCCCGGTAAAACAGATTGCAGAAATATGATCCTGCTCCATGTCGATTCCTGCAGCTCCTGCCGTCTGGGAGGCGTCTAAAATAAAATATAGATTATATTTTTCACACAAAGCTCCAATTTGTGCGATATCATTTCCATCACCTGTCACATTGGAAGCATGCGTACACACGATTGCTTTTGTTTTTTTACCGATTGCCTGCTTTATTTTTTCGCAGGAAATTGTTCCATTTTTCTCACAATCAACGATTGTGACACTGACGCCCTTCTCCTCAAGCTCATAAAGCGGACGCAGAACACTGTTGTGTTCCATCTCAGTAGTGATCACATGGTCGCCCGGATGCAATAATCCTTTCAGCACAATATTTAAGCTCTCGGTCGCATTCATGGTAAACACCACACGCTCTGCCGCAGAAGACTGTTCCCCATCTTCCATATGAAACAGCTCTGCGATCTGTTTCCGCGTCTGAAAAATCAATCTGGATGTAAAAAGAGAAGCCTCATTCGCCCCTCTTCCTGCATTGCCTATATAAGAAAATGATTCTTTTACCGCCTGTGCAACCTCCTCTGGTTTCTGCAAAGTAGTTGCGGCATTGTCAAAGTATATCATTGCAACCGTTCCTGCCTTTCCCTCTGTCAGCTTCTCTGAATACCTGCGTTATTTCCATCACTCTGGAAGGATTACCGCATGAAGCAGTGCTTCTAACACACCTCCTGCAATGCATCTTGCCTTATCCGAGATTGTAAAACAGTTTTCATACTCGGATTCTCTCGGATCAATGTCTGCAATTTTAAATCCTTTTGTCACCGGATAACCGTCCCGGATGAGTCCACGGAGAATCCCGGAAATGGTGGCTCTCACAGCAAATGCACCGTCTTTTTTCTCCTGCCCGGAAGCATCCTTCCCCTGCGTATCCGGATAAATGAAGGCGATCACTTCGTCTTTTTGCACGTAATCGGAAATCTTTTTTTCTCCATATAAAATACCTGCGCACTCCGCATGAATCACGCGCTCTTTCGCAACACCTGCGATAGCACCCGGAATCCCGGTATTCGGAATCGCATTTCCCTCATAAATAATTCTGCCAAGCTTATGTCCGCGCATTGTCTCAACAACCGCATGCACGTCCACCCCCGCCGTAAATCCGGGACCTAATGCAACCGTAAACGGTGCCATATCCATTGTAGTCCCAAGATTTTTCTTTGCAAGGATTCCGTCGACCACTGCCGCCGGTTTCACCTCCCGGATCACCGCTCCGTCCGGATCGATCATCAACGCAACTTTCCTCTGCTTCAGGAGTTCATATGCCCGTGTCAAATTCTCTGCAAAATAACATGTAACGCCTTCCACAGTGTAACTTTTCTCATAGACCGCCTCCGAAAATGCAACCTGACGCCGGATTGCAGACGGATTTGCAATTTCGGTCACCAGAACCGGATAACCGCTCTGGTGCAGTTTATAAATTGTGCCCGTGGCGATATCCCCGCCGCCGCGGACGATAATGATATTTTTTTTCATTTTCCTTATCCTTTATGGTTTTACAATGTGATCTGCTTCCATCATTGTCTGCGCGATCACATACATATTGGTCACAGAACCAACCGCCAGTTTTTCGGTCAATCCGTAATGGTTCAGACATGTTCCACAGGTCATGACCTCCACGCCCTGCGCCTCCATGCTCTTTAAATCTTCGACGGAGTCGGAACCTTCACAGCTTAAATATGCACCGGAATTAAAAAGTAAAATCGTCTGTGGCAGTTCCTCCAGCTGCGTCAGCGCATAGACAAATCCTTTCATCAGCATTTTTCCGAGCTTCTCATCCCCCTCGCCCATGTGGTCTGCACCGAGCACAACGACTGTTTTTTTCTTTCGGATGTCCGGAATACAATTTTCCTCAGTGACCGGTGTGGATGAAACATTCCCATCCTTTATATTATTTTTCACAAACTCTTCTGTCACTTCCATCCATACCGTGTATTCCTGATTGGATTTTTTCTCGCTCTTTGCTTTTAACCCTTTGTGGTCTGCCATTTTGGTGAGATTTTGTACTGCAATCTCATTGTCCACAGTCACTTCCACGATTCCTGCCTCTGTCATGCCGGAAATTGCATTTTTTGCCTCGATCACCGGCAATGGGCACTGTTTTCCTTTTGCGTCAATCTGAATATTCATTTTTCATGCCTCCATCTGTTTATTTACATTTTTTCAATCGGCAGCTAATGCTGTATTTTCTTTATTTCAGGACATAGATTTTCTTTTCCTTTTTCTCTGTCACTCTTCCTATTATTCCACAGTCCAGTCCAAGTGCTTCGATCTCCTTCAGCGCCTTTTTGACCTCATTTTCCGGGATTGCCACAAGAAGTCCCCCGGAAGTCTGCGGATCAAATAAAATCTCTTCCATCGCAAAACTGCAATTTTCAAATGCCACCTGTGCACCGATATGGTTGCGGTTGCGCTGTCCTGCGGCTGTGATGTAAAATTCTTCCACATAATCCTCGCACGCCCTGATATAAGGAATCTGTGAAGTCCACACCTCTGCGGAAAAGTTTTCGCCCAGCATTTCACCAAGATGTACCAGCAATCCAAATCCGGTAATGTCCGTGCAGGCATGTATCCCGTACTTTTTAAAAATCTCTGCCGCATATTTATTCAAAGTAGTCATCGATTCCACCGCCTGGTCAAAGGCTTCTTCAGACACTGCTTTCATGCGGGATGCCGTCATGACGATCCCTACTCCTAACGGCTTGGTCAAAAGCAGCAGATCTCCTTCCTTGCAGTGATTGTTTTCCAGAATACGTTTCGGGTGAATCGTTCCCATCACGGACAGTCCATACTTCACATCCACATCATTGATGGAATGACCACCTGCCAACACGCCGCCTGCCTCCGTCACTTTCTCATTTCCACCAAGTAAAATCTGTCCTAAAATGTTGGCGTCCATGCTCTCCGGAAAGCACACAATGTTTAATGCTGTTTTAACTTCTCCTCCCATCGCATAAATATCGCTCAATGCGTTGGTGGCTGCAATTTTTCCAAAGAGATAAGGATCTTCCACCATCGGCGGAAAGAAATCAAGCGTCTGCACCACTGCAAGCTCGTCCGTAAGCTGATACACTGCCGCATCATCGGAATGGTCAAAACCGACCAAAAGCTTCGGATCGGCTTTTTTCGGTATCATTTTCAATACCTTATCCAAAATTCCCGGTCCAAGCTTCGCCGTGCAGCCTCCGCCCTTGCAAAATTCGTTCATCATCTTCTGGTTCTCCTGTCAGAATCGTATTTATGTCTTTTATATTGTACATTAAATTTTTATAAAAATCATCCATTTTATATGGTTAATTTTTTGCGTTCATATTATAATGAATAGACAATTACAAATAAAAACAGGAGCATTTTTATGGAGCAGACCAAAACAGATCCGGGCAGAAAAAAGAAAAAACCTCTTCGCAGATGTGGCATATTTTTTGCATGTCTGCTTTTTCTGTTTCTCTGCAGTTTTGTTTATATTTCTAAGAATCCACGTGCCAGAATGCTTTTGTCTGTCATTTATTTTATGCAGGATACCCTGAAAGATCCGGCTTATATTGCCTACCACATTGACATTATGGAATTATGCCAGGATTACTTCAATGGGGATATCTCATTTGAGGGAAAAGCCTACCTGAACGATATCAAAAATTTTAAATACTCCTCCTCCATGGACATTTCCGGGGAGCGCTCTTTTGCGCAGAAGAAACTTTCCATAATCTCCGATATGGATGTTCTGACGCTGAATGTAGGCGAGATGGATTTTTATATGAATCCTAATACCGTTTATTTCATGGTTCCAATGTTAGACAATCTTTCTTATGCCATGACCACCAGCAATACTTATTTCAAAAAAGCACCGGAGCTGACACATGATATTGATCAGGAATGGTTTCACGACAACTTCTCCAATATTATCGAACTGACCAGACAGATTCAGATTGAGGAAACCGGAAAAACAAGAACAGATTCCGATGATGTAAAAAGCCACGAATACCTCGTCACGATCCCGGAGGGTTCCGGTGGTTTTATCTGGGAGCTTTTAGGCATGGATACGCCGGACTATGACATCCGCGTTTCCCTGTATCTGACCGACCTGTGCCGGATGAGCCGTATGGAGGTCGATTTGTCCGATATCACAGAAGGTGCTTCCATGATCATTGACGGAACAGATGTCGGAACCTGTATTTTAAGTTATGAAATGCCAAATGGAGAACGCTTGACACTCACCTATGTCCGCAATCCGTCTGTCACCCATGTGAATTTTATCTATATGGACTGTCTCTATGAGACAAATCAGGGCGACAATTTTACAGCGAGCGGCTATATCACCACCCAGCCAGACGACAACGGTTGCGAAATAAATGTCAAAAACCTTTCCGTCATGCAGGGCGATGAACTGCTTGGCACTTTTTCCTTTATCGGAACGATCACAAAAGAAAAAAATCTGCCGGATGTCTTCCGTGGCGCCGACCTCGATTCGCCAGACATGGAACACATTGACTGGCAGACCGTCCGCGACGACACAGAAGGCTTCATCCAGGATGTGATCAACGAAGCGAAAAAACGATTGACCGAATGAAAAATTTGGAGGTGCGTTTCTTCCATGGCTTTTAACGTACAATAAAAAATGAAATGGCAAGAGGTGCTCTGTGAAAATAGCTCGGATTGTTTATTTATCCATGGTTCGTTTTAGACTTCTTCGATTGTTTATGTTCATTCAAAAAATGGACGTCTGGCTCTCTGTGTCCGTCTACGGAAAACTCTCTTTGCAACTTTATTGTGCGCAAGTTACATGTCAGAAAATCAGCAGAGAAGTAGGGCAAAAATTATCCGGGTATTTTTTAATTTTTGCCCTACAATAAACGATGCTGATTCTGACATTTACTTGCGCTAAATAAAGTTGCAGAGAATTTTCCGTAGACGGACACAGAGAGCCAGACGTCCATTTATGAATGTACATAAACTTAAAGTCTAAAACGAACCATGGATAAATTTACACAATCCTCACAATATTTTCACAGAGCACCTCTTGTCATTTCATTTCTATCAACACACAGAAGCCATGGAAGAAACGCACCTCTAAATTTTTCACTCCGTCAATCGTTCATCTGCTCCATAAAGTACATCCTGGATGCAAAGTCTGGGAAATGCCTTATCTGTTCATTGTAGCCGGTGCCTCCAAATGCCTGCTTTAATTTTACTCCGGCATACATGAGTGCATCGCCATATGCACAGAAATCTTCTGCCTCACCATCCATTTTCACAAACTTTGCGATCAGATTATGTGCGACAGAATCCTGCCTGATATGCACCGGAGCCACGGTGTTTACCAGATCACCAAACTCTTTTACATTGTATTTTAAACTACGGTTGTAAAAATGATATCTGGCTTCCGGGTTTAACCCATTCGGACGATAATATTCAAACTGCGTGTTCGGCGACACAAGTTTCTGCATCAGAAAGCCAACCGCTTTTTCCCGGTCTTCTGATACACACGTCCACTCCTGGATATTTCCAGCCGATGAACCTAACACGCTGCCCTGATCCGAAAAATTTCTTCCCCGGTAAAAAGAACCGGTCTGCAGCACTTTGCGCCACTCTTTATAAAGTGCGATCTGCGCTTTTACCGCATCGAAATCCTCCTTTTTCATGTCGCAGAAATTACATTCATATCCGCAGATTCCAAACGCTGCCACCTGAAATCTTGTCTCAAGCGGTGTCATTCGGAGCGTCTGGTGATTCGGGCAGGATGAGACATGTGCGCTCACCACGGACATCGGATAACCATAACTGTATCCGGTCTGAATCTCCGCACGGCACAGTGCGTCTGTGTCATCACTCGCCCAGATCTGTGGGAAATACGATAAGATTCCAAGATCAAACCGGTTGCCGCCTGCTGCACATCCCTCAAATAAAATTTCCGGGAATCGCTCTGTCAACTCCTTCATACACCGGTAGAGTCCAAGCACATAACGGTGTGCCACCTCCCCCTGCCGCTCCGGTGGAAGTATCTTTGAATAATAATCGGTCACGATCCGGTTCATATCCCATTTCACATAGGCGATATTGGCAGATGAGAACAGGTCACTCATCTGCCCAATGATATAGTCCTGCACCTCTGCCCGGCTCAGGTCGAGCAGCCGCTGGTTTCTTCCCTCGGAATGATTTTTGCCCGGAATATCCATCGCCCAGTCCGGGTGCGCCTTATAAAGTTCACTGTCCACGTTCACCATCTCCGGCTCTACCCAGATGCCAAAATCCATACCGAGATCGTTGATTTTTTTACAGAGACCAGCCAACCCGTTCGGAAGCTTTTTCGTATTCACCTTCCAGTCTCCAAGCGACGAACGGTCATTGTCCCTGTGACCAAACCATCCATCGTCCATCACAAACAGTTCAATCCCTGCTTCTTTTCCGGCTTTTGCGAGCTGGAGCAGTTTTTTCTCATTGATATCGAAATACGCAGCTTCCCAGCTGTTCAACAATACCGGGCGCACTTTTTTCTTCCACGCACCACGCACAATATGTTCCCGCACAAAGCGGTGCATACACTGGCTCATACCATTGTATCCTGCTCTGGAATAAGCCATCACTGCCTCCGGTGTCTCAAAACTTTCCCCTGCCGGAAGCTGCCAGCAAAAATTCTGCGGATTGATTCCAGAGACAAACCTTGTTTTTCCATAGCTGTTCACTTCGACCGCCTCATAATGGTTTCCGCTGTATACAAGATTGAATCCATAGCAGTCCCCGGTATCCTCCGTGGTTTCTCTCCCACTTAACATCACAAACGGATTCGCTCTGCTTGAGGAAGTTCCGGTATAAGAAGCATTTACGTATTTCCCTGCTGCCACCGGGACATCCCATCTTCGCATCTCCCTCGCCCACGCGCCATGAAAGGAGGTAAACACATGATCCGATGTCGGAAAATCGACCTGACAGCTCATCAGCCGCCGGATCTGCACTGCATTTTCACCGTCATTGATGAGTTTTGCACTTCTTGTGATCACATCACAGTCCTCATAAATATAATAATGAAGTTCTAATTTCAAAGCAGAATTGTTGTCTTTTAACGTCACACATAGATGTTCCACCTGATCTTTCTCATCATAGGAAGCTGGCAATGCATCCTCTGCATCCCTCGCCCCTCTTCCCTCAAACCGGACAGACGATTCATACACAAAATCCGAGGAAAAACTTCCATCTTCATAGATAAGTTCCACAAACGGCTCCCTGATATCTCCCTTTCCATAAGCGGACATTTCCAGACACAGATCCTCTAACGTATAGGCGTCATGTTCCCTGTCGTAGACACAGCTGTTGCCCGGCTGAAAGGTATGTTTTTCGATCAAAGGTGCGACTGCATTTTCATCCAGAGGCTCACACACATGGATTTTTCTTCCATAATATAAATGCTCCAACTGCCCTGTCGGCAATTTGCGGAACGCATAGGTCGTATGTGCTGTATGTAACACAAAAATATCATTAGCTGTCTGAATCATGATTTTCTCCTCTTTTAATTCTGATGTTTTTCTCTAATTCTTTGGAAATCTCCGCTAACTTCCGGTCTGTCAGAATATAACGTTTCTTAAATACGATAAATCCGATCACCAGCACAACGATCGGAATGATCGTCATGGATAAACGCAGTCCCATGCGGGAGGATGCTGCGATCGGTTCCGTTACTACCGCTTCTTTGTTTGAACTGATATGGAACACAAATAAAACCATCGAAGATATAAATCCTGCGATTCCTGAGGCGAGCTTTACAACAAACGTCTGCATGGAAAAAATGACGGATTCGTCTCTCCGGCTATTTTTAAACTCACCATAATCTACTGTGTTTGCCAGAAAGACAGTGATAATTACATTCAGCACACCGACTGCTGACATAATAAATGCCGCCGGGATAAACAGCCATCCAACAGAACTTGTTCCGGTTGCGGAAATGATAATGATCAAAATATATCCGGTCACTGCCATTCCAAAACAGGTATAGAAAATTTTAATCGTGTCCATGAATCTGCGGAGCACCGGAAACAGGATCATCATCGCCAAAATCTGGCATCCGCCGCCGACCATATTAAACAGCGTAAAATCTCCCTGATAAGTACTTGGGCTGAAATCATATTTTAAAAAAAGTAAACCAGCTGCTGGGTGATATATAAGGCCGTATTGATCATTACGATTGCAACTACAACTGTCATTGCCTGATCATTCTGGATCAGCGCCCGAAACATCTCACCGATGGAAGCGTTCTTCATATCGACCGTTGATTTCTCTTTGATGCACAGACAGGTGATCAGAATGAAGATCACAAATAACACCGCAATGATCAGTGCAAATTTACTGTATCCGATACGGTTGATCTCATTGTCTGTCGTTCCACCGAATGCTTTTCCAAGTGCGGCAACACTCATAACCGTGACGATCGATACCAGTGCGGAACCGACACCTGCGCAGGAACGTGCAAATGCAGACAATCCCTCTCTCTCTTTTCCAGCCTCGGTAAATGCCGGAATCATACTCCAGAATGGAATATCCATCATCGTGTAAGTCATGCCCCACAAAATGTAGGTAACAGACGCATATGCCACTAACCCTGCACCGTTTAATTCCGGTGGGATCGTGAACATCAGGTAAAGTACAACTGCATTTGTGACCGTACCGACAAGCAGCCACGGACGGAATTTTCCCCATCTCGTTTTTGTCTTTGCGACCAGCACACCCATGATCGGATCGTTAAATGCATCAAACACGCGGGCTGCCATTAAAAGAACTGCGATCGCTGCTGCGCTGATTCCCATAACATCCAGAAAATAAATGGAAATGTAGCTGGCGGAAAGCATGTAGACCATATCCTTTCCCACTGCCCCGATTCCATAGGCAAATTTCTCTCTGCCGCTCAAACTTCTCTTTGCTTCCATCGTAAAAATCTCCTTTTCTCCATTAAAAATTCATCATTTCTGTTTATTTTTTAATCCCATTGCAAGTTCCACAACTTTGTAAGCACCGTCATAAAGACCTGCCTTTTTATTCGTTACAATGTTCTGACACATATCTGAAAGAAAAGTATCGTCCTGTAAAAATAATTCCAGCATCTGGATCGTGTGCGGAATATCCCGGCACTCTAACGTTCCGTCTCCCACCTCCGCAGAATGGATTGCACCCCACATCTCATGTTTTCCCACGCGGCGGATGAACAGTTTCGGCACCGGATAAAATGCGAGTTCACTCGGTTTTGTCACTAAGACATCACAGCTTCTCATGAGAAGATTCGTGCAGTATACCGCCTCGAAAATATTTTTGTGCCAGAATCCGTGAATCCCTTCGATTTTCTCCTTCCCATCCAATGCTTTTTGTGCAAATGCTTCTGTATCTGCCCAACAATCAAAATGTTCTGCTGCATAGTTTTTCATCTCAGGAATCTCTGCCAGCAGCGCCTCCCAGACATTTCTGTAATCGCCCACATTGACGTATAACGCCGCCTGCTTCTTCTCAATATACGGAAGCAGGAATTTGATGATCGCTGCAAAAATCTCCTTCTGCGCACCAGCTCCGCCGATTGTTAAAAGGAAACGCATAGGCTCACCATTCTCTTTTCTCCGGATACGCGCCTCACAGTCCGCTTCGATGCCCTGCACAATTTCATGGTCAATGTAATGTCCTGTGTATACAAGGCTGTCGGATGGCATTGGTTTATTTACTTTATCTTTATTCATGCCGTTTAAAATGCGGTATCCCATATAGGAATTATGACACTGGATCGTATGCACGCTTCCTTCTGATAAATGTAGTGCCATCGGCCAGTTATCCGGGATCGCGTTCACCACGTATTTCATTCCGGCATGTACGGCTGCCTGCGCCGGCCAGACATGTGTTCCGATCACCGGAATATCCTTCGGCACATTGCGGTACACCGGAGCCATCAGCTCCGCATTTTTCTGGTCTGCCGCATTGTAGGACAATGCCCGGAATCCCTCATAATTCATTGGCTCCCAGACAAGTTTGTTAAAAATCGGATTTTTCGAAAGTCTTGAGCCGAGTGAATACAGATCATTCTGTGCACCGATCACTTTTGTGCAGGTCGTCTCCCCATAGGAATTTAAGTCCATCCAGTAAGGCGTATAGCCCATCGCCTTCGCCGCAGACGCCATCGCCATGGAAATGCGGTAGTGTCCAAATCCCATACGGATATTTCCGACAATGATCCCTTTTTCTGTGTCAAATGTACCTTTTCCCGCATGTGCATTCTCTGCCGGATTTCCAACCAGAATATTATAAACCCCCAGGGAATCTCCGATATAACGGTTCTTCTCGACCGACACCTCATAATTTTTCCGGGAGTCATCTCCAAATTTTTTTATATATTTCTTTTTGGACTTCACTGCCTTTTTATAAACCTTGTCCGGCATTTTATTTCCAAAAATCACGCTTGATCTGTCTGTCATGTTTTCATTCTCTCCAAACTTTAAATATTTCTCTCACTTTGAACCGTAAAACCGATTTTTTATCTCCGTGTCACAATCCCGTATGATAAGTGCCGCATTCTGCTTTTCTCCTGGCTGAAGCCTTTTGCTCTTCACATAAGCGCCACCCATTCCTCCCTGCAAAGCCACCGTCTTTGGTCCGATGATTTCAATCGGTCCCTCTGTCTCAAAGGTAAGTGGTTCATTGTAAAATGGAAGGATATTGCCGTGTTCGTCCTGTGCCTGAATCCGAACCTCAGCCACATCATAACTCTCTGCGTCGATCAGATTCTCATGATCCGCCACTGCTGAAATCTTCCGCTCTGTCATCGGTTCTTTGATGATTGTTTTCACCACCCGCTCCTGCCTTGTAGATACATCCACCATCACCGCCTCAAAACGATACGTTGTGGAGGTGCCACCCCAGTCGCCAATGTATTTGTTATACAACCGGACTGCCTCTTCCATATTCATATGATAGCGAAGAATCAGCCATATTCCCGTCGCATAAATGGACTTTGGAAGCTTTGCGAACCCAAACCTGGTAAACGCATTCAAAGCTTTTTTCACACCGGCTTCCTGTCCCGGTTTCATATGTTCTTCCTGCAGGGCATCTCCGATAAAATCATCGATAAGAATCGGACCGTGTTTCAGATGTGTGTACGGAGAATCTGCGGCACTGTACTCCTTAATGAACCGATCATTTTTATACATCCGCACCTTATCCGCATTCGTAAAAATATAGGTTTCCCCGCGGTTACATCCCGGATGTTCCCCAATATCCATGGAAGAACTTAATTCCAGCACCGGCTCTTTCTCCTGCTGACAAGCATAGACCGCCGCTGCCAGTTTCGGATTGCGGAACATATCCATGACTCCGTGATAACAGATGCGGTCACCACTTCCGAAATCCTTGTGAGTGTTGTAATCAAACATGCACCAGCCAAAGCATCCTGCAATGTCCTCCTCGGCTGCCACCGCATCCAAAACATTTGCATGGCGGAGCGCATGCTCTGCCCGGTGTTCTTCCCAGTCAAAAGTCTTCGTCGGATACATATGCCCATTGTATTCACTGATGAGGTATGGTTTTTCCATATCCGATGTCACATTCTTTTTTGGCTCACATCCCTTTGCTTTTCCATCATGCACAAAATCATTGTAGGTATACACATCTTCCAACAGACTGCTTTTTCTGTTTGCACGCACACCACCTGTCGATCTCGAATCATCGAATTCATGCGCCGCCTCATTTGTTCTTCTGTAAAATGCATCATCATCCTGCGATTCATTAATACGCACGCCCCAGAGGATGATCGACGTGTGATTCCGGTACTGTTTTACCATATCCCTGACATTTTCCACCGCCTGATCTTTCCATGCAGCGTCACCGATATGCTGCCACCCTGGAATTTCTGTGAAAACAAGAAGTCCTATTTCGTCACACCGCTCTATAAAATAATGGGACTGTGGATAGTGGGAGGTGCGCACTGCATTCACCCCCAGCTCCCTCTTTAAAATATCCGCATCCAGCTGCTGCATAGATTTTGGCATCGCATATCCCGCATACGGATAACTCTGGTGACGGTTTAAACCTCTCAGTTTTATTTTTTTGCCGTTCAGATAGAATCCGTCTTTTTTGAATTCTGCCCTTCGGAATCCGATTCGGTCTATCCTCTCATCCATTAACTTTCCATCACAGATTAATTCTGTCTTAACTTCATAAAGTTCCGGATGTTCCAGCTCCCACAGAATCACATTTTCTACCAGATAGGAAAGCTGCATGGAAGTGCCGGAGATTTCACTCTCCCCTAATGGCTGATACTCTCCTGTCTTTTTATTTTTAAGACTCTGTTTTAAAAACAATCCCTCCTGCGTTCTTTGCACCGTCACCTCAGAGATGAGTTCCGCATTCTGGTCATCCATTTGTCCAATGTTTGTCCTGATAAAAATATCTTCGATGTAGTCTTTATTTTTAATATCCAGATAGACATCCCGGTAAATGCCGCCGTATGTCATATAGTCGATCACATAACCAAACGGTGGAATATTCAAGTCCTCCCTGCTGTCTACTTTCACGACAAGGATATTTTTTTCTCCATAGCGGAGTACTCCGCTGATATCCATCGTAAAAGCTGTGTATCCACAGTGATGTTCTCCCACTTTCTCCCCATTTAAAAATACTTCGCTGTCATGGGCGGCACCATCGATTGTCAGTAATATCTTTTTTCCTTCCCACGCTTTCTCTGCCTCGATGACTCTTCGATAACCGCTGATCATCTGATAGCAGTGTTCATCAAAATAGTGAAGCGGCGTTTCCTTACAAGTATGTGGAATCCTGACATTCTGCATTGTACTGTCATCATAAGCTGCCTCTGTCATAGAAGCTTCAAACTGTTCTGCAAACTTCCAGTCATCATTCAAATAAATACGTTCTGACATCATCCTCACCCTCTCTGTTCTCCTGTGTAACGAACTCCATGCTATCTTTTACCTTGTAATTCCATCCACCAGTATATTGACTACTTCCTCTAACGCCTCGTTGTAGGAAATCTGATTTGTGATCAGAATATCTCTCTGGAAAAACTGCTCAAGCGTTGCCTCCATCATGGTTTTCAAAATTGGAATCTGAATCGGCCGGACCGTGCCCTCATGAATTCCCTGCTGGATCAACGCGATCGTTGTCTCCCAGCCTGTCTCTAACCGCTGCTCCACTTTTTTATAAATTTTTGGATATTTATCTTTCAATAAATATAGCTGCCGAAAATCAATGTCTTTATAACCCTCCGGGAGCACTCCTAAAATTGCCCGAATCTTCCCAACCGTATCAAGCGAAGTATCCGAGAGTACTTTCTGCTCGCTCTCTTTGATGGAATCAAAACAGTAATCCACCATCTCTGACACCAGTGTATTCTTATCCTGAAATACGGTATAAATCGTTTTCTTACTGATTCCAAGCAGGGCGGCGATATCATCCATCGTAAACTTCAATCCCTTTTTATTAAATGCCTGAATCGTTCCCTCTAAAATGGTCTCCCGTAACTCCATATCCGCTCCCCTTCTCTGCTTTTTATTTGGAAACTATTTTTCACATTTCCGTTTCCATTATTGTAACATGTTCCAGTTTTTCTCACAAGAAACTACTTTCACAAAAATAGTTTCCATTTTTTGTAGAAATGTACCAACAGGAATCCCTGCTTGCATACTATGAAAATGTCGATTAAAATAAAATAAGTCAGGCATATTCCGTTACCTCTTTTTACATAACAGGTAACCGGATTCTGACCTTTGTTTTTACTATCAGAAAGGAATTTTATCTATGAAAACATTATATTTTGAATGTAAGATGGGTGCTGCCGGAGACATGCTCATGGCTGCCCTTTATGAAATATGCGACCAGAAAGAATTATTTTTGCAGACGATGAATCAGGCTTTCTCGGAATATGGGATTCAGATTTCTGCGGAGGAATCAAAAAAGTGCGGCATTTCCGGCACACATATGCATGTTATGATAAACGGAGAAGAGGAAGGCGTGCATGTACATGAACATGTACATACACATACCCATGATCACACAGAAGCAGAACATGTACACACGAACGAGCATGAGGCAGCGGAACATCATCATGATGAATCTTCCCATGCGCACACGCATCACAGTTACCAGTCTGTCCTCGCACAGATCGAACACTTACAGCTTCCTGCCCAGGTAAAAGCAGATGCCGCTGCTATCTATCGCCTGATTGGAGAAGCAGAATCTGCCGTACACAACACCACATTAGAACAGATTCATTTTCATGAGGTTGGAACTTTGGATGCGCTGGCTGATGTCTGTGGCTGTGCTCTTCTCATGTATCTGATTACACCGGAAAAAGTATTCGCTTCCCCGCTTCATGTCGGAAGTGGTTTTGTAAAATGCGCCCACGGTATCCTCCCTGTTCCAGCTCCTGCGACCGCGGAGCTTTTAAAAGGAATCCCTTTTTATACCGGTTCCATCAAGGGCGAACTTCTGACGCCAACCGGTGCCGCTATCCTTCGCCATTATGTGGAAGGTTTTGAAGAAATGCCTGTTATGACTTTAGAACATATCGGCTGCGGCATGGGACAAAAAGACTTTGAAACCGCCAACTGTGTCCGGACATTTCTCGGTGATGTTCAGGCGAACGGTTATGATGATAAAATTTTAAGTATCTCCTGCAATCTGGATGATATGACAGGCGAAGATATAAGCTTTGCTGCGGAAACCCTTTTAAACGCCGGCGCACTCGATGTATATACGATCCCGATCCAGATGAAAAAAGGCAGACCAGGGATTATCCTGACCTGCCTCTGTGCGCTGTCTGAAAAAGAAAACTTCACAAACCTTTTCTTTCAGCACACAACCACCCGCGGCATCCGTTATGCTGTTTACGAACGTGTGAAACTCGTCTCCACGTTTGAGACAAAAGAAACTCCTTACGGAAAAATCCGCATAAAAAAAGTTCCGGTTATCATGTAGACCATGAAAAACCGGAATTTGAAGATTTAAAAGCAATTGCTTTCAAACAGGGCTGTTCCCTGAAAGATGTACGAAATCTGCTCGACTGATATGCAAATAAATCCCAATAGGATTTTATCCTGAACACTCTATTTATTATTATGTTATGTGTATATCTGCAGACTACACGGTACCTATTTATACATTTGCAGTCTGATTCATATGTGCATACATCTGCGTTGTTGAAATATCGGAATGTCCTAATATCTCCTGCACGCTCTTTAAGTCTGCCCCGCTGCACACAAGATGTGCAGCAAAAGAATGTCGCAGCATATGCGGAGTGATCTCGGACTCTATTCCTGCCCGCTTTCCATAGGACTTGATCAGCTTCCAGAATCCCTGACGGCTCATCGCATCCCCGGAACAATTGGTGAACAACCAGATGGAATTCTCATCCTTCACCAACTGTGGACGTCCATCCCTGATATACCTGACAAGTGCGTCCTTTGCCACCGGAGTCATTGGAATCATACGCCCCTTGTGTGAATCTACACATGTAATATACCCGGTATCAAAATTCACATCTGTTAATTTCAAAGAGATCAATTCAGAAACACGGATTCCTGTTGCATACAACAATTCAAGCATTGCTTTATCACGCAGACCTTTCGCCGAATTATCCTTCGGCTGGGCTAACAGGCGGTTTGTTTGCTCTGTTGTCAGAATAGTTGGGGCTTTCTTCTCCACCTTTGGAGCTTTCAGTTCAAAAGCTGGATCTGCGCTTGTCCTTTGTTCTAACTCTTCATAGTGAAAGAATGCTTTCATGGACGCAACACTTCTGGATACTGTTGCAGGCTTTAATCCTGACTGTTCTAACTCTATCACATAAGAATTCAGAACTTCTGGGGTAACAGCGTCAATTCTATCCACTCCATGTGCTGTTAAATACAAAATCATCTTCTTTAAGTCTCGCTCATAAGATACTTCTGTATTCTCTGAAGTTTGTTTTTCCTGATGAAGATATTGGATAAAATTATGTATATCCTGTTTCATGCTCATTACCTGCCCCGATTCTTTTCTCTCAATGTAAACTCTTTCAAGCCGAAAAAATACCTCATTTCGAGGTATATTCCCTATTATAATGATTCAGAAATCAAAATGCAATCAGTATTTTTGCCTGTTGTTTTGTTTCTTTTTGTCCATATACAACATGTCGTTTTTTGTAATTTCTGTCTTACCATATGTTGTAATTATTCATTACAATTTTTTTACATACATATTACATAATCTGCCCCATTTTCGCTGTCATAGTACTTTTTTCAGGAAAAACGGTGAAATATACCCCTCTGCAAGACACCCCAGCACAACGAGCAAAGCACAGACAAATATTACTTTTCTTTCTCTTCCTCTCTCATACACGGTGAACGCCAGTAAATAGAAAATCCACTGCGGAAGCATTGCCAGTAAAACTGCTGCGATTCCAGACAGTCCCCGTTCTATCACTGACATTGTGATAAATATTCCTGTCAGGAACAGAAACAGTGCCAGAAAAACCCTTGTCACGATCCTCCTGCCAAATACTGTGCCAAGCAGCAGGATCACAATCAGTCCTTTCATCCGCATGAAAAAAATATACCAGAAATACTGGTCATAGGACATGCTCCAGAAAGTGACAGCTGACTGATCCCAGAAGGAAGTCACACCATAGGTGTTCAACAAACCGCTTCCCATAAGATTGACAAGCAATATTCCGGCAAGGAAACATAATGCATAGATGATCTTATTTTTTTGAATCACAATTTTCTACCAAAAATCAATCTTACTAATAATCTATGCTTTTCCGGAATCCTTATTCAGCAAATTCTTATAGGCGAGGATTGCAGAAACCGTCTTGGAATCCTGTATTTTACCTGCATAGATCATTTCACACAATTCGTCTACATCATGTGCTTCCACGTCTATCGCTTCTCCCTCGTCCAGATGCTGTGTACTCTTCACTAAATCTCTTGCAAGGTACACATCAATAAATTCATCACAAAATGCAACCGTCGTTCGAAGTGAAAGCAAAAATGACAGATTCTCACTCCGGTATCCGGTCTCCTCTTCGAGTTCCCTTGCAGCACACACTTTGGTATCTTCTGTCACACTGTCTCTCGCTCCGGCAGGAATCTCTAACGTCATACGCTCTAAAGCATTCCGGTACTGTCTCACCATTAGCAGTTTTCCATCCTCACGCACTGCAACAACTGCCGCAGCTCCCTTTCTATGTGAGACAAAATCCCATTCTTCTGTTTTGCCATTTGGAAGTTCCATTGTATCTTTGTACACATCAAGAATAGTGCCTTTCATCACCAATTCCCGTTTAATTCTTTTTGCATGTTCACTCATCTTTCTTTCCTCCTGCCTCTTCTGGTTCTAGGATTATTCTATAACAATCGAACGCTTTTTCATATAAAAAAGAAGATTCGAAACAGGATCCATCCTCTTCAAATCTTCTTTTATGCTCTCTTTGTCAAGCTATTTCGCAAAATCCGTTACACGTGACTCGCGAATCACATTTACTTTAATCTGTCCAGGGTATTCCAATTCAGACTCAATCTGTTTTGCAATATTGCGTGCCAATAATACCATGTCAGCATCGCTGATCTGTTCTGGAACTACCATAATTCGAATCTCTCTACCTGCCTGAATAGCAAATGATTTTTCTACTCCCTTAAATCCGTTTGAAATATCTTCTAATTGTTTTAATCTGTTGGTATAAGTATCAAGTGTCTCTCTTCTTGCACCAGGTCTTGCCGCACTGATCGTATCAGCAGCCTGTACGATACAAGCAATCAGGGACTCAGGTTCTACATCACCATGATGAGCCTCAACTGCATTGATGATAATTGGTGATTCTTTGTATTTTCTACATAAATCAACACCAATCTGAATATGAGATCCTTCCATATCATGATCCACAGATTTACCAATATCATGTAAAAGACCTGCACGTTTCGCAGTTCTTACGTCTACACCAATTTCCGCTGCCAATAATCCGGAAAGCTGTGCTACTTCAATAGAATGCTTTAATGCATTCTGTCCGTAACTTGTCCTGAACTTCATTCTGCCGAGTAAGCGAACGAGTTCCGGATGAATTCCGTGAACACCAACTTCTAATGTTGCTGCTTCACCTTCCTCACGGATCATTGTTTCAACTTCTTTTTGTGCCTTTTCTACCATTTCTTCGATTCTAGCCGGATGAATACGTCCATCTACAATCAATTTTTCCAAAGCAATGCGGGCAACTTCTCTTCTGATTGGATCAAATCCAGACAAAATAACTGCTTCCGGTGTATCATCAATAATTAAATCCACACCTGTCATCGTCTCTAACGTACGAATATTACGTCCCTCTCGTCCGATGATTCTACCTTTCATCTCGTCATTCGGAAGCTGTACAACAGAAATTGTTGTCTCTGCCACATGGTCTGCTGCACATTTCTGAATGGCAGTTACCACATAATCTTTGGCCTTCTTATCAGCTTCTTCCTTTGCCTTGTTTTCCATTTCTTTGATTAATTTTGCGGTATCAAGTTTAACATCTTCTTCAACGGTTTTTAAGAGATATTCCTTTGCTTGTTCGGAGGTTAATCCAGAGATTCTTTCCAGTTCCTGTAAACGCTCTTCATTGAGCTTTGCAATCTGAGCTTTCTGCTTGTTGATTTCTTCTTCTTTTGCAGCAAAACCGGCTTCGCGTCTCTCGATGGATTCCAACTTCTTGTCTAAGTTTTCTTCCTTCTGTACGACTCTGCGTTCACTACGCTGAATCTCTGCTCTGCGCTCTTTTACTTCTTTGTCCAGATCATTTTTGACTCTGATGGACTCTTCCTTTGCTTCGAGCATTGCTTCACGTTTTTTGGTTTCTGCTGTCTTTACCGCTTCATCGATAATCTCACGTGCTCTATCTTCCGCATTACCAATCTTAGCATTTGCTACGTTCTTGTGGTAAGCAGTTGTGATAAAGTATGTCAGAACCGCAGTAACGATAAGTGTTATAACAACAGCGATCACTATCTGCAGCACAGGAGCACCTCCTTTATGAAATTTTCATTGTACATATAACATATAATTAGATTAATTTTCTGTCATAATTAACAACAGGTTAATTTTATTCTATTTTCATACTTATGTCAAGTCAATTACTGTTCAATATGCATAATATTGAATGACTCAAAAATAAGAATACAACATATTGTACAAATTTGTCAGATTTTCTCTGAAACAAAATTTTTCTCTCCGGCCTGCTCCTACTGCCGTTCCTGCTTCATGACATGAAGGATATCACTGCTTTTGAATCCCCTGCGGAGTAAAAACTGATAATTCTTCCGCTGTTCGCTGACATCTGCATCCTCAAAAGAATAATGCCGCTTCTGCAGTAACTCTGCAATCTTCTTCTGATCATCCGAAACATACTCTTCTTCTAATGCTGCATCAACCAGATCTCTTCCAATCCCTTTTGCCATCAGTTCCATCTTAAGTTTTTGTCTACTTTTCTTCTCCTGATGATAACGGATGTAGGTAGAAGCATAACGAAAATCGTCGATATAATGATAACTTTTTACATAGGCAATTGCGGATTCAATACAACTTTCCGGATATCCGTTCTGTTTCAGTTTGTCATAAAGCTGACGCTCTGTCCGGTCCTGCTTTTCCAACAGATGCATTGCCCTCTTGATTGCACGCTTTCCAAGGATTTCATTCAGAATCTTATCATAGACAGCCTCTGTGACAACACAGCCCTCCTCTATCCCAAGCTTTCGAATCTCTCCTTTATAAAGAACAACTTCTGTCCCATCATCAAACCGGATTCTTGCTTTTCCCTTCTCAAGAGGTACGACCGACATGACCTGAAGACTCATTTTTATTCCTCATCCTCTAATACTTCTGGCTCTCCCTCAGCATCCGTCTCTTCTGCAGTACCATCTAACTGGAATTTTTCTCTGACTTTTGCCTCAACCTCTTCACATACGAGTGGATTCTCTCTCAGATAAGTTTTCGCATTCTCACGTCCCTGACCAATCTTATCTCCGTTATAGGCATACCATGCACCGGACTTCACAATAATGCCACAGTCTGCAGCAAGGTCTAAAATATCTCCCTCTTTGGAAATTCCCTTACCAAACATAATGTCAAACTCAGCCTCTTTGAATGGAGGTGCCACTTTATTCTTTACGATCTTCACACGGGTACGGTTACCGACAACCTCTCCTGCCTGTTTCAGAGATTCAATTCTACGGACATCCATACGCACAGATGAGTAGAATTTCAATGCACGTCCGCCGGTTGTTGTTTCTGGATTACCGAACATCACACCAACTTTTTCACGCAGCTGGTTAATAAAAATAACAATACAGTTCGACTTGCTGATGACTGCAGTTAATTTACGGAGAGCCTGGCTCATAAGTCTTGCCTGAAGTCCCACATGGGAATCTCCCATATCTCCATCAATCTCTGCTTTCGGAACAAGTGCTGCAACAGAGTCAACAATCACGATATCCACTGCCCCGGAGCGAACCATCGTCTCTGTGATCTCAAGCGCCTGCTCTCCACAGTCCGGCTGTGAAATATACAACTCATCAATATTCACACCGATATTCTTGGCATAAGCCGGATCAAGTGCATGCTCCGCATCAATAAATCCTGCGATTCCGCCCCTTTTCTGTACCTCGGCAACCGCATGCAGGGCAACCGTTGTCTTACCACTGGATTCCGGACCATAGATCTCAATAATTCTTCCCTTTGGAAGTCCTCCAAGACCAAGTGCAATATCAAGACTCAAAGATCCAGTTGGAATTGTCTCAACATTCATATGTGCTGAATTATCACCCAGCTTCATAATAGATCCCTTACCATACTGTTTCTCAATCTGTGAAATTGCAGCATCTAACGCTTTTAATTTATCTTCTCTTGCCATTTTCTTTCCTCCAATACGAACTTATGTTCGTTTTCTTGCTCTTATAGTATTATACTTTGCCCTAAATGTCAACTACGAACATGAAACAATTCTGTCCCTGTTCATCCTTTTAAGATAGTTTTCCCCCCTATTTAAACCATCACTTTCTATTTTTTGCCGGGATTTCATGCCGATCTGGCTGAAATAATTACTCTTGTAACATTTTATTTGATAAAAAAAGATTCTGCTATCTGCAAGATTGACTGTAACTGATAGATAGAAATTTGTCAAGGTGTTTTACAAAACACCCTGAAGCATTTCACGGATCGCATCTTTGCCCTGCACGCCGATTGCTTTTCCCTGAAACAGACCATAATGCATCACAACCAATGTCGGGATACTCATGATCTGATAATTCAGTGCCAGAGAAGCCTCTTCGTCCACATTCACCTTACCGAATTTTACTTTTCCATCCAACTCTGCGGCAAGCTCTTCTATAACCGTAGACTGCATTTTACATGGTTCACACCATTCTGCCCAGAAGTCAAGCACAACCGGGATCTTACATCCCAATACTTCTGCCTCAAAATTATCCTTTGTAATCGTTACAACTGCCATCTTTCTCTCCTTGTTTTTAATAGTTATCGGACAATTCGAAACTCATAAAAACCTAAATTGAATTGTGAAAAATTGACAAAAGACATGAAAGACACTGGGTGAGCCAAAATCGAACAAGTTCGATTGGTACTTAGAAGGCTGGTACAACGGTAAGTTGTGCCTGGCTTCTTAGTACCGCTGCGAGCGACACGTAGCGAGAGCGTGTCTTGAATGTTTTTGTTAATTTTGAACAATTTAAAGAAGATTATGAAGAGTTTCGTAGCTATCTGATAACAGTGAATTTATTCGCGTCCGAACTCTGACAATACAAGTCCTTCATTTCGGTCAAGTACCATGCCGACACTCCATGAATTGACAAACAGTAATAATGGACGTCCTTTGAGATCCTGGATCTTCTTCATATCGGAAGTTCCAACGATCTTATCCATATTGATATCCTCATTTTCAATCCAACGGATATGCTCATACGGAAGGTTGTCCATACGGATCTCAACGTTATATTCATTCTCCAGACGATATTTTAAAACGTCAAACTGAAGCACACCGACAACGCCGACGATGACTTCCTCCATACCCATGTTATATTCCTGGAAAATCTGGATTGCACCTTCCTGTGCGATCTGCTGCATTCCCTTCATGAACTGCTTACGCTTCATGGTATCCACCTGACGCACTCGCGCAAAATGTTCCGGTGCAAAGGTTGGGATTCCCTCAAACTTGAAAGGTTTTGCTGTTGTCAGGGTATCACCGATGGAGAAAATACCCGGATCGAACACACCGATAATATCTCCGGCATAAGCCTCATCCACGATGTGGCGCTCCTGCGCCATCATCTGCTGTGGCTGGGAAAGCTTGATCTTTTTATTGCCACCCTGTACGTGGGTAACTTCCATGCCCGCCTCAAATTTTCCGGAACAGATACGCATAAACGCGATACGGTCACGGTGCGCTTTGTTCATATTCGCCTGAATCTTGAACACAAACGCAGAGAAATCTTCCTGAAACGGATCGATCTCCCCGATATCTGCTTTTCTCGGAAGCGGAGAGTACGTCATTTTCAAAAAGTGCTGTAAAAATGTCTCCACACCAAAGTTTGTTAACGCGGAACCAAAAAATACAGGGGACAACTCACCTTTTGACACCAGATCCATATCAAACTCTGCACTTGCTCCGTCAAGCAGCTCGATTTCCTCTAACAGCTTTTCTTTTGCTGCCTCACCGATTTCATCTACAAGCGCCGGATCATCAATGTGAATGTGTCTCTCCGTTCCCTCTTTTGTTCCTTTTAACGTATCAGAGAACGTCATAACCTCTTTTGTATTGCGGTCATAAACACCTTTAAATCCTTTTCCGGAACCGATCGGCCAGTTGACCGGGCAGGTTGCGATTCCAAGCTCTTTCTCGATCTCATCCAACAGATCAAACGTGTCGTTCGCATCGCGGTCCATTTTGTTGATAAACGTAAAAATAGGGATATGGCGCATCACACAGACCTTAAACAGTTTTCTTGTCTGCGCCTCAACACCCTTTGATCCGTCGATGACCATGACGGCGGAATCTGCTGCCATCAAAGTACGGTAGGTATCCTCCGAGAAATCCTGATGTCCCGGCGTATCCAGAATATTGATACAGTAACCGCCATAATTAAACTGCAATACAGAGGAAGTGACGGAAATACCTCTCTCCTTCTCAATCTCCATCCAGTCAGAAACAGCGTGACGGGCAGTTGCCTTTCCCTTTACAGATCCGGCAAGATTGATCGCACCTCCGTAAAGCAGGAACTTCTCTGTCAATGTCGTCTTACCTGCATCCGGGTGGGAAATGATCGCAAAGGTACGTCTTTTTTCTATTTCTTTTCTTAAATCAGCCAAAATATATCCTCCAAATATAAAAAGCACAGCGGTTCTCAAAAAGAACCTGTAATGTGTAAATAAAGTCCCAAGAGACCGCTGTCATGTCTCATTGTAACACCGCACAGCCTGCTTTGCAGACTGCCGCCTTATAAGGATATAACGATAGCCGAAGAAAATCAAGGAAAATCTGATATTATTCCGTGTCCACCTCGCCTACTACAATTGGCGTAATGATCACATTTTCCGCGGAAACATTTGTTTTGCGTTTCACAATATCCTCCACCTGTGCGCGCTTTGCATCCGTCACTTCTCCCATATTTAAGACAACATCACAGCTGTCCTCGGTGATACTTACCACCACATCTGTGAATCCTTTTGCCTCCAAAAGCATTTCTGCCGCATTCTCGCGCTCCGCGATATCCGTCATCGCGATCATTTTATTGATCGCATCCTGTTTTAATTCATCGGAAATCGCATTATTGTTTACAATCTCCAGCAGAGTCTCCTTATTTTTTGAGCGGATCTGTTCACGGTTTAATTTCATTTCCGAAGCATAGTCGATATTGGCAACGGTCGTACTGGTGAGCACCGCCTCTCCCGGATTGACGACTTCCTCTGCCCCTGCTGTTCCATCTGCCACTGTCTGCCCTGTTCCTTCCGCTGCAGGTTCTCCCTCCGTGCCCGCCGCTGTCTCTGCGCTTCCATCCGTTACTGCCGCTGTCTCCGTCCCGTCCGGTTCCTCCGCCGTAAAAATCTCATTCTGCAAAACATCTTCATCCGAAATGTCGTAATCCTCTTCCAGTTCCCCTGCACTCACCTCTGCGTTTGCCGCCTCCGCCGCTGTCTGAAGTTTTCCGTCATCCATATTGTTATTCATGTAACTGAAATACCCTGCAACAGCGATCATAAGTGCCAGTGCCGTGATCACCAGCTGATTTTTTCGAAATATTTTCTTCATGTGATTCCTCCTTGTTTACTCCCTGGAACTACTCATCTTCACTACTTTTATTTTATGTGCCTCCACCCGGAATAATGCCATTACTGTATCGGAAATATCAGAAATTACCCTGGGATCATCCCCGCCCTCTGCCACCACCAGAACGCCCTCCACTTTGGGAAGCACTTCTTTTGTCACATAAGGCTGTTTTTCACTTCCGTTTTCCACATACACCGTTGTCTCCTCCGTCTCCTGCTCCGTCGTTGTACGGGTTCCTCCACCGGCATCACTTTCCTCGATACGGTTTCTCTGTTCTTTCTGATCTTTCTCCACGATCGTTTCACCGGAATCTGATAGCGTGATCATCACCTCTGTCTCTCCTACCCCCTCCATCTGCCCAAGCACATGCTTCAGCCTCTTTTCCATCGCAGCCGCATATACATTCTGGCTGTCCTGCGTGCTCCCGGGATCCAGAACCGCTGCAGCTGTCTCCTGCTCCGCCGTACTCTCACTATCTGACTGCTTTGGTGATAACGGCATTGCAATGATCAGGATCAGCACACCTGTAAGTGCAATTGCGATCCAGTCACTTTTTTTGAGTTGCCGCAGTCTATTCATACAGGATATCCAACTGTTCTTCCGATAATTGATAATAACTCACCAGCTTTTCTTTTAATTTTTTATATGCGCTATCCTCAGAAGCCTGTTTTTTCTGTCCATCCTCCAGCACAACTTTTCCGATTACAATCCCTTCCTTTACCGGATTAGTCAGCGTCATGCGGATACATTTGATCTCATAATTTTCTGTCATCTCCACTGCAATCTCCTTCACTGCAAAATTTTCATCCTGTGCCATCTGTGTAACATCAAGCGCAATGGTATCCTCGTACTTTTTCACATAGTGATCATTGTCCAGATAAGTGATTTTTTCTGCATCTGACTGTACCTCCTCCATCTTCTGTAAAAAAGACTGATATTCAATTTTTTCCAGAAAAGCGTCACTCTCTCCCATCCAGCCCAAAACCGGATAGAGCAGTCCAAAGACCAGGATCATCTGCGAAAAAAAACGGATATACTTCTGCATGCCCGCCTTCGGAACCATCTCAAGCAGTATCGTGAGCACAAGAAAAAGAATGACATAGCTTTTCAGATAACTAAAAATCCCGTTCATCGGCTCCTTCCCATTATCCTCAATAAATAAATCCCGACGCTGCCGCCGTCAGTGCGATCGTCACAAAAAACAACAGCACACTGTATCCCAGCAGTTTTACATAGAGCATACCTCCGTTTGCCAGACCTTTTAAGCAGCCGGAGATCCGCTTATCCGACACGGGCTCAGTCACTGCCGCTGCCAGTTTGTAAAAGAATGCAAGGCACAGCGCCTTGAGCAGGGGAACAAGACTGATCAGGACAAGCACCACAAGTCCCGCTGTCCCCACACAGCTTTTCATGACGATCCCTGCGCCAATTAGCAGCTCGGTCACGCTGCCCACCGCATTTCCAAGCCCCGGGATCACAGAAGCCGTTTTTGCAAAAATCCCATGCCCCATCCGGTCTTTTGCCGGGCCAATCAGGTTCTGTACTACATTCAGCCCCAATACGAGCACTCCTGCGATTTTTATCCCCCAGTTGATCACCTCAGAAAACAGTTCCGTCAGATTTGAAAAGCGCTCCTCCGGCACAAAATGACCGAACATTTCCAACAGCACATAAATATGGATCAGAGGCATCAGCAGATTTAAAAACAGCCACTCCACCAGATAGATCACAAGAAATGCGGTCTGGTAAAATCCCGCAGCACTGCTCACATTTGAGGCAAACATCATGCTGAGACAAAACGTCGGCACCATGACTCTCATAAATTCCACACAGCTTTCCAATGACTTTGACACGACCTCCTGAAAGAGAAGAAATGTCTGCAAAAGCATGACTGCCATGACACAATACACCAGCAGAAAACATAGCTCCGAGATATACGACGCATGAAATGCACCCGCAAAGTTTTTCAGAACCGAAAAACAGAACGCCAGCAGTACAATTTCCAAAAGCATCTTCCGGTTAGCTGCTATCTCCCCAACGAGTGATGTTTTTATCGCAGAAAACACATGTTCTCCCCACGCTGTGCTCACCCCATCCTGCATCAATTCTTCCACCAGACCGGAAAAAGAAACCTGCTCCACGCCATAGTTTTCTAAAAATGTATCCAATTTTCCATAGTCCATCTCATCCGAAAGTTCACTCAGATAACTACCTGTCTCTTCTGCATGAACCTTCACCGGACAAAAGAGCCCTGCGAACATCAGAAACAGTATGATCTTCCACTGCCATCTCACTTTTCTCATAAAAGGCTCCCTATCGTATCAATAAATGCCATCAGTACCGGGAGACTCACCACAAGGATCGACATTTTGGCAAAGTTTTCAATCTGTCCTGCGATTGCTCCATAGCCGGCATCTTTGCACACATTTACTGCAAATTCTGCCGCGTAGGTAATGCCCACCATTTTGATCACCAGACCAATATAAGTACTGTCAATGGCGATCATCCCCTCTAACTTCTCCACAAATTCCAACACGATCTGAACCTTTGTGATAATATAAATAAAAATGCAGATACAGACTGCCATGCTTAAAAACATGCTGTATTCCTGCTTCTCTTTACGCAGCGGAATCGCTAGAAAAACCGCTGCGACACCTAAAATCCCCACTTTTATGATATCCATGTCTTTTTCACTCCCTGCCAGATTGTAACTGCTATATGATCTATAACATAAAAAGCGACTGCATCGTCTCAAACAGTTCATAAATATAAGGCACGATCCAGAACAGCACGATGATAAGTCCTGCCAGACTGGTCAAAAAAGCATGTTCTTCCCGTCCACTGTGTTTTAACACCTGACTCAGCACGGTCACTAAAATCCCAACCGCAGCAATTTTAAAAATCAAATTTACACTCATAAAGTTCCTGCCTTTCCACAGCTTTCGGAGCTTTTACAAAAACAGAAGAATGACGATCAGCCCACACATCACACTGACGGTCTGATACACTTTCTGTTTTTCCTTTTGTTCTCCCCTCACCTGATCGATCACATAATCCAGACGTTTCAGATAATGTTCCAGGCTTTTTTCATTTTCTCCCATGCTTTTTCCGAAAAAGGCGCATCCTGCCCCTGCAAAAATTTCTTTTTCCTCCAAAGAGAGCCCCAGCCTTTTCTGCCACGCTTCAATCCGCTCCTGCCAGAGTTCCTGTCCGCATCCTCTTTCCTTCTTCTGTAATCCCTCACCCATCTCCTTGCAGATCTCATTCAGATACGGGTTTCTGCTGTGTATCGCATGTTCCAGCACTACCTCCATGGAATCCATCGTATACGCTGTTTCATTTGCAATGTCAAAGAGCAGTTTTCGTATGTCATAAAGCAGCCGCAGATGATTTTTCAGATCCATTTGGATCTGAAATCCAAAACCAACGCTTGCCAGAAGAATCAACATACTTCCCAGCACTTTTAACATGTGATCCGCTCCATATGCTCGTCATAAACCTGCATTTTTCTCCTCCCGTCGGCTTCTTTTTCCAGAAATATAAACCGCTGAAAAAGTCTTCGCTCCATCCACCGTTTCAGATACGGTTTTTCCGACAGTTCTTTCATATTCCCTGCATGGATCGTGCCAAGCACTCTGCTCCCACAGTTTAATGCCTGCTCTACCGCATAAAAATCTGACTCGGCTCCAAGTTCATCCACCGCAATGATCTGCGGTGACATGGAACGGATCAGAAGCTGCATTCCCTCTGCCTTTCCACAGCCGTCCATCACATCGGTTCTCGGTCCCATGTCATTCTGTGGCACACCGTGAAAACTTGCCGCAATCTCCGAGCGTTCATCCACCACACACACCTTCAGCCTGATCCCATATGCCTCCCCATTCGACAATGCCCGGATGGAATCACGCAAAAGTGTTGTTTTCCCGGCTCCCGGCATTGACAGGATCAACGTGTTATAAATGCTGTCTCTCTGCCGGATCAGCGGCAGTATTTTTCTGGCACATCCACACTTTTCATGGGCGATCCTGATATTTAAGAACATGATCGGACTGATCCCTGCAATTTTTCCATCCACCAGAACGGTCTGCCCTGCCACACCAACCCGGTGTCCTCCCTCGATCGTGATGTACCCCTGCTTAATCTCCTCTTTGTAGGCGTACAGCGAATAATTGCTGATATAATTCAACATTTCCCGCAGATCTGCCTCGGTCGCATGGTACAGATCTTTTTCCCATCTTCTGTAGTCCTTTTCGCTACAGAACATTTGTTCTTTTTCTTTGCCGGTCAGATAACAGTTGTCGCTTCCATAGCAAAACTCGATTGGTTGTCCGACTCTCACCCGGATCTCCTCCAACCCGCTCTGCCATGTATCGTCCTGAAAAAATGTTCTCATATGTACCGGAAACAACAATCTTATTTCACACAAGGCGGCACCTCACTTTCTGTTCCATCCTCACGGAATTCTTTTTTTAAAGAAAAAAAAGCCATGGGAGTTTGTTTTCTCCCATGACTAATTCTATGACTTGTCTTTCTTTTTATGACTGTTATTCTATTCTTTTCTTACATTCTCTCCGGTGCAGAAAATCCTAATACATCGATACAGGTCTCAAGAACGGACTTTGTAAGCTCTAACAGACGGATGTACGATTTCTGGACTGTCTCATTCTCCTCGGACATGATCTTGGTTCCATGATAGAAACTGTTGAATGCATTGGCGAGGTCATAAATATAGGAACAGATCTTATGAGGTGCTGTCTCCTCAAAAGCGCTCTCCATCACTGCATTGAACTTGGAGAGTTCTAACATTAAATCTTTCTCGCTCTTAGAGTGCGCCGACTCGATGACTGCACCGCTGTCATCTTTTCCAAGACCGTGATATTTGTTTAAGATCGATTTGATACGGACGATCGTATACAGGATGTATGGACCTGTATTTCCTTCAAAAGAAGTAAAGCGGTCAATATCAAAGATGTAATCTTTGCTTGCCTGATTGCTCAGATCACCGTATTTGATCGCTGCAAGTGCGACCATTTTTGCAGTGTTCTCTGCTTCCTCTGTGCTGATTCCAAGGTTCTCCTTTGTTTTCTGGTTCTCCTGGATCTTTGCAAGCATCTCCTCATTAATACCGGAGATCAGATGCTCTAAACGCATCACACCGCCATCGCGGGTCTTAAATGGTCTTCCGTCCTTGCCATTCATCGTACCAAAACCTAAAAACTTCAGTTCTGTTTCCGGTTTTACGATACCTGTTTTTCTTGCGCAGCGGAATACCTGTGTGAAATATAACTCCTGACGCTTGTCTACCACGTAAATAATCTCGTCCGGGTTATAGTCTTTCATTCTCCATACCATAGTTGCAAGGTCTGTTGTATTGTAAAGGGAAGCTCCGTCTGATTTTAAGATCATACATGGAGGAATCTCTTTCGTGTCGGTATCCTCTTTGACATCCACGACAAGAGCGCCGTCGCTGATGTATGCAAAGCCATCGTCCTTCATCTTCTGAACCATATCCGGAATATATGGCTGTGCGTCAGACTCGCCCTTCCACAACTCAAAGGAAACATTTAAGTTTGCATAGTTTCTCTTTAAGTCTGTCACGGACACATTTAAAATATGTTTTAAAAGTGCCTGATAACCGCGTTTTCCGTGCTGCAGTTCAAAAGTCGCCTGCATGGCCGCTTCCTTATACGCCTCATCCTCTTTGGATTTCTTGCTGGCAGTCGGATAAATCTCCTCTAACTCAGAGATTGTAAATGGTGCTTCTTCTGGATACTCTCCGGTGTGAGCATCATCAAAATAAACGAGTTCCGGTCTTCTTAACTTTAACTCTGTGATGATCAGTCCCATCTGAAGTCCCCAGTCGCCCAAATGCACGTCACCGATCACATTGTGTCCCATAAATTTGCCGATACGCTTCACACTCTCACCAATGATTGCAGAACGCAGATGTCCTACATGGAGAGGTTTTGCAACGTTTGGTCCGCCATAGTCGATCATGATGGTCTTTGGCGCTTCTGTCTTTTCACATCCAAAACGTCCCTCATCTTCCTGCATTTTTGCAACATAATCTGCAAGGTATGCCTCATCAATTTTCAGATTGAGGAAGCCCGGTTTTACAGATTCTGCCATCGCAAAAATCGGGTTTGCAGCAAGTTTTTCCACCACTTCGTCTGCGATCATAAATGGGGCTTTTTTGTATTCCTTGGCGGCTGCCATGGCGCCGTTACACTGGTATTCACAAAGATCAGGTCTGTTTGATAAAGTAACCTTTGCATATTTTGCATCATATCCGCATTCTGTAAATGCTTTTGTCACTTCATCTGTGATCAAATCCAAGATTTTCTTCATAACTTTTTCCTTTCGTTCTCTCTTATAGATACTGCTAACTATATAGTTTACTTGCGTTTTCAGAAATCGTCAATATTTTCTTAAAAATTATTAAAATGCCATGAGAAAGAGAGTTTTATCTCTTTGACATGGCATTTTTATAACCTTCACATTTATTCATTCTTAAAAATAACATTTCTCATTTTTGCCAATGCATTCAATAAGATAGAGCCAAGAATACAGCAGCAGATCACTTCTCCCGCGCCGACGGTCAGCATGTAAAAAGGAATTGCGACATCATGTCCACCAACTTCCATCGCAAGTCCGTATCCGTAGCGCAATACAAATGGAATGATCACCATATTTGCGATCACCGGAGGAAGCGTGCACAAAAACTTATGTTTCCGCAGTAAATACGTTCCGACTGCACCGAGTAATGTTGCAAGGCTTCCGAACACGACATCATAAACCGCTGCCCCTGTCAGCAGATTGCTCAACAGACAACCGATCGCCAGTCCCGGAATCGCTGCCGGTGTAAAAAATGGTAAAATGGTAAGTGCTTCGGAAATTCGTACCTGAATGGCACCGGAAGCTAAGTTAAATGCACTGATAAAAATAGTCAGCACAACGTAGATCGCTGCGATCACTGCAGCCTGGGTAAGAAATAATACCTTTTTGTTTCTCATATGTTTTTCTCCTTTAGTTTTGTTTTTCGTCAGGAAGGTTCCGAACTGACGTTTGTTTTTGCAGAATTGTACCTCTGCATGAAAAAATCGTTGTGTTCCTCACACAACGATTTATAAACTATCATATTCTGCCTGCAATTGCAAGACTTTTTTATAATGGTTTCCATATGTTCCCATATTCCCTGCTGCTGTGCGGTATTCATAACACCAAGAAATTTTCCAATTTAAGCAAAAAAATTTTCCGCCAGCGTAATACTTCCGATATAAACCACAGGTCCTGTCATAAACACGCGGTCGTCCTCTGCAAATTCCACAAGCAGATCTCCGCCCTGCATATGAACCTGCACACGGTTTCCCACCAGTCCGAGTTTATGTGCTGCAGATGCCGCCGCACAGGCTCCCGTGCCTGACGCATATGTGTACCCGGCTCCCCGCTCATAGATTTCAATCTGAATATTTTCCCGGTCAACTACGTGACAGAGCTGCATATTGATCCGGTTTGGAAAATATTTTGAATTTTCCACATATGGTCCTAAATGCAACGCTTTATTCTTGCTGATTTCTTCCATCATCACGACACAGTTTGGGTTTCCCATGGACACGCAGGTGATATTGTAAAAATTATCACAGAAGAAAACGGATTCATTGATCATATCTCCCTCAAATCCTACTGCATGGATACTGTCTGCTCCAAATGCGGCATATCCCATATCGACTTTCATGCGCGATGCATCCTCATCTAAAAACTCCACCTGTACCGGTCCTGCCTTTGTCCAAAGCTCATAGCACTTTTCTTTCACATATCCGGCATCTTTCAGATACTTTGAAAAAATCCGGATGCCGTTGCCGCTTCTCTCAGCTTCACTTCCATCCGGATTAAAAATACGTACTTTTATTTTTTCATTCTCCAACACAGGACCAGATAAAATACCATCTGCTCCCACTCCGGTATTGCGCCTGCACAACAGCTGTATCTGCCGTTCCTGTAATAATTCACGGTTCTGATTCGGATCATAGATCAGATAATCATTCCCAAGACCGTGATACTTTTTTAATGTAACCAAAACGATCCCACCATCGCCTGTTCTTACTATTACATTATGTGGCAGACTACAAAATGTGCATCTGCCCGCAACCCTGCCAAAACAGCTTCAGGATTCCTATCCCTCATGCTGCTCATGTTCGATCAGGTTCTGTAATCTGTCATCTTTCTCATGCAGGATCTGTTGGATTTTTGTCTGTGACACTTCATCGATTGCCTCGATCTCTGCCTGTTTTAACTCTGACTCTTCGTCATAGACATGATTTTCCTGTGGATATATGCCGACGGCATGTTCCCGCTCTTTTTCTTCCTCTTCGCCGCCAATTGCTTCCGGGGAACCATAGGAAACATTCCAGTATTTTATGATACTTCTTTTCATTTTTTCCTGTCTGTTCTTCTCATCGATCAAATCTTTCATATATGCACCAGCCTCTTGTTGTATTCTTCGTATCCCATTTGATTCTGCTTTTTTTAACAATCCGTCTCTACTGAAACGATTTTCTTACCGTGTATAGTATAGCATTTTTTTCCTAATAAAAAAAAAGTTTCTTTCTGTATAATTTTTTCTTAAATGCCACATCCTCATTAATAGCATCCGACATCGACAGACCTCGGAGCTGATCCTGATTTTAGAAAAGACCGGAGGATAGCAACATGCCTGCATATAAAGTAGAAATCTGTGGCGTCAATACCGCCAAACTCCCAATTTTAAAAGAAACCGAAAAAGAAGCCCTGTTTGCACGGATCCGGCAGGGCGATCAGGAAGCAAGAGAGATGTATATCAAAGGCAACCTGCGCCTTGTGTTAAGTGTGATCAAGCGTTTCTCCGGCAGCCATGAAAATCTTGATGACCTGTTCCAGATCGGCTGTATCGGACTGATCAAATCCATTGACAACTTTAATCCAGATCTGCAGGTAAAATTTTCCACTTATGCGGTACCTATGATCATCGGGGAGATCCGCAGATATCTGCGTGACAACAACAGTATCCGTGTGAGCCGCTCCCTCCGCGACACTGCCTACAAAGCGATCCATGCCAAGGAAGTTCTGTCCAAAAATTCATTTAAGGAACCTACACTGCAGGAAATCGCAGAGGAATCCGGGGTTGCCGCAGAAGACATTTTATACGCACTGGATGCGATTCAGAGTCCGGTAAGCCTCTATGATCCGGTCTACACCGATGGGGGCGATACCCTCTATGTCATGGATCAGATCAGTGATAAGAAAAATAAAGAAGAAAACTGGGTGGAAAAGCTCTCTCTAAGTGATGCCATGAACCACCTGTCAGAACGCGAAAACTTCATTATCAACCTCCGCTTTTTTGAAGGAAAAACACAGATGGAAGTGGCGGATGAGATCCATATTTCCCAGGCACAGGTCAGCCGTCTGGAAAAGTCTGCATTGAAAACCATCCGCCAATATCTTACCCTATAATATTATCTCGACCATTTATCACATAATGCATTAATCTGATCTGCAAATTTTGCAAGTTCCTTGTTCGGCAGACCCTCGCACTTATTAATAACCTCAAGCAGCCTCTGTCCTGCCGCAAGAAGTCTTGCAAATACGTTGCTGGAAGCTTTTGATGATCCATTTTTCTTCTTCTCAATCATCTCTCTGCTTCCGTCCGCAATCTGCTCTCCCGTCACAAGATCAAACGTATCGCCGCTATATGGTGCATACGTGTCATACCCATATACTTCATGCACATGCGCCGCAAAATTCTCCGTCACTTTGTCGTCCCCATGTACAATAAACACTTTTTTCGGTGGTGTCTCAAATGCCCCAATCCACTTTGTCAGATTATTCCGGTCTGCGTGACCGCTGATTCCCGGAAGATTCTCAATCTTCGCATGTACCTCGATGGTCTCACCAAAAAGTTTTACCTGCTTTGCCCCATTTAAAAGAGAATTTCCAAGTGTTCCGGGAACCTGATAACCAACAAATAAAATCGTGGAATCCTTTCGCCAGAGGTTGTGTTTTAAATGGTGACGGATACGTCCTGCCTCACACATACCGGATGCGGAAATAATAACTTTCGGCTGCTCGTCGAAATTGATCATCTTGGATTCATCACTCGTGATCGCCATGCGCAGTCCCGGAAAACCGATTGGGTTAATTCCCTGATGCACAAGATCCAACGCTTCCTCGCTGAAACAGTCCTCCACGTTCTTATTAAAGATCGTAGTTGCCTCCACTGCCAGCGGACTATCGACAAACACCGGGAAATTTTCAAACTCCGGCAACAGATGTTCCGTCTTGATCCTTCGGATAAAGTAAAGCATCTCCTGCGTTCTTCCTACGGAAAATGCAGGGATCACAAGATTTCCACCTCTTGTAAAGGTATCCTTCAATACCCCTGCAAGTGCGACTGCATAGTCCGGCGGTGTCTCATGCTCTTTGTCACCGTACGTGGACTCCATTACAACATAATCCGCGTCTTTGATATACTGTGGATCTTTGATCAGTGGACGATTACCATTTCCGATATCCCCCGAAAATACAACTTTGACTTCTTCATCATCCTCTCTGATCCACATCTCAATGCTTGATGAGCCGAGCAGATGTCCTGCATCCACAAACCGTACCTTTAATCCGTCACAGATCTCCACAATGCTGTTATATTCACACGGCACAAAGTGTGTCAGCACCCCCATTGCGTCATTCATATCGTACATTGGTACCACTTCCGGTTTTCCGGCCCGTTTTGCTTTCCGGTTTCTCCATTCTGCCTCAAACATCTGGATATGTGCGCTGTCTTTTAACATGATATTACAGAGCTGCGTTGTTGCCTCTGTCGCAAAAATCTGTCCCCGGAATCCATGATTATACAATAGCGGCAGCAGACCGGAATGATCAATGTGTGCGTGTGTCACGAACACATAATCCACCGCTGCTGCATTCACCGGAATCTCCTGATTCACATACAGATCCGGTCCCTGCTCCATACCACAATCCACCAGTACATGTTTATCCCCGAATGTTACATAATGACAGCTTCCTGTCACCTCATGCGCTGCACCCAAAAATTCTATCTGCATCTGTCCTTCCCCCTGTCTGTAAATTCCAGTCCGTTTTCATCTGATCCCCATGCAGTCATCTGCTGCATGTTGTCTCATCTGTCCACTGTCTGTTCCCATTGTCAAATAGTTCGACTTTTCCTTTAATTTATAACACAATTATACTCCTGTTATTCAAATCGTACAATTTCTTTTTTCAATCTTCCCATAATTTTTTTCTCAAGTCTTGAGATATAGGACTGGGAGATTCCAAGCATATCTGCCACCTCTTTCTGTGTCTTCTCCTCCCCATCAGAAGTATTCAGTCCGAACCTCAGTTCGATGATCATCCGTTCCCTTCCAGACAGCTTTTCGATCGCAGTCTTTAACAGTTTCCGCTCTACATCCGTTTCCATGTCTTTCCCCACGACATCCTCATCCGTCCCCAGAATATCCGATAAGAGCAGTTCATTTCCATCCCAGTCCACATTTAAGGGTTCATCGATGGAAACCTCCAGTTTTGTCTTGCTGTTTCTCCTCAGATACATTAAAATCTCATTTTCAATGCAGCGCGATGCGTAAGTGGCCAATTTAATATTTTTGTCCGGATTAAAGGTATTGATCCCTTTGATGAGACCGATCGTTCCTATGGAGATAAGATCCTCCACTCCGACCCCTGTGTTATCAAACTTTTTTGCTATGTATACGACCAGCCGCAGGTTGTGTTCGATCAGCTCCTTTCTCGCCCGCTCTGCATGCACACCATCGAGCATCCGGATACAGTATGCTTCCCGCTCTCCCTCCAACGGTGGCGGCAAAATCTCTGCACCTCCAATATAGTGCACCTCATCTTCCTTTCGCAAAAAAAGGCTGCAAATCCCGGACAGAAAATGAACCTTTTCATATCTTGGCAGTACAAGTCTCATGATCATGTTTTGTTCCTCTTTCCTGACACTCCAGCATAGATGCATGAAGAATCATATCATATTCTTTTCCTTCCAATAATCCTTCATTTGCAATTCCAACCGTTGCCGGTCTTATCTCGACTTCGTGCCTTCCATTCTGAATTTTTATGCATGTGATCTCTGTCACCGGCAAAAGCCCCTCCTTCTGCCCCAGGGAACAATAAGGGATAAAATGTACCCTGTCCTTTTTCGGATTTAAGATCTTTGCGGCCACTTTTTACTTAAAATACATACTGGTCTATGATTATATGGATCTCTCAACTGATTTCCACTGTCCCAGTATCCCATAGTTTCCATCGCATGCCCCCGATGCACCAATGTCACTGGGAAAAGCTGATTTCCAAACTGTTTTCTACGTCCCAGATACCATGTGACAACCGACAGAACCAGTGCCGCAATGACCGCCTGAATCCAGAAAAATGTCATTCCTGTTGCACTGCTTCTCAATAATTCCATAACCCCGCCAAGGAAAATGACCATCAGATAAATGACTGCCCAGTTTTCTAAAAACGTACGCCACGAACTTTTTCCAAAACACAGGACGACCATTCCTGTATTGAGCAGGAAGTGAATCAGGATCGCCCTGCAGAAAGGCTCTGTGACAGTCAGTGTAATGATCAGACTTCCCACAGATGACAGAAATGCGATAAACCACAGTCTTCTTCCCTTTACCTTGCGCCGCAAAAGGCAATTTGCGCCTGCGAGCGCAATAAAATCCATCCACAGATTCTGTAACAGATAAACATCTGCATAAAAAATATATATTTGGAACCACTCCCTCCTTTTCCTTCTCCATAGTCACATTATATTTTTTTAGAACCATCTTTTTTGTCAAAACACTTCCTCTACTTTCAGAAGTTCATCCCGTTTTTCTGACAAAAAAGACCGTTACATGAAAACCTTATGATCTTCATGTAACGATCCTGTCATATTCTTATGTAATTATCTTCTGGAATTCTTAAGGAAATCCGGAATCTTGATATCCATCTGCTGTACAGAACTTTCTGGCTGGCGTGGTTTCTGGATACCAGAGAAAGTTGGTGCCGGGTTTGGCTGTACCGGAGTTGTATAACCAGCCTGTGCTGCTGGTCTTGGTGTTACAGGTGCTGTTGGTCTTGGAACAGTTCCCATGTTCTGATACTGCATCTTAGGAACAATTTTGCTTGCTGCGTTTGCACCGGCAGTCTCAAGTCCTGTTGCAATAACCGTAATGGTTGCCTCATCTGTCATAGACTCATCAAACTTCGCACCGAAGATAATATTGGCATCATCTCCTGCAAGATCCTGTACATAGCTTGCTGCATCATTTGCATCCATTAAGGAGATATCTCCGGAAATATTAATAATAACGTGTGTTGCACCGTTAATAGTTGTCTCAAGCAATGGGCTGGCAACTGCAAGTTTTACAGCTTCGATCGCCTTGTCGTCTCCCTTGGCAGAACCAATACCGATATGTGCAAGTCCCTTGTCCTTCATAACGGTGGAAACATCCGCAAAGTCAAGGTTAATGAGTGCAGGTAAATTGATAAGGTCTGTGATTCCCTGTACTGCCTGCTGTAATACTTCATCTGCCTTCTTCAATGCATCCGGCATTGTAGTACGTCTGTCTACGATCTCTAATAATTTATCATTTGGAATGACAATCAGTGTATCTACGCTCTCTTTTAAACGTTCAATACCACCGGTTGCGTTCAACATACGCTGTTTTGCTTCGAATTTGAAAGGTTTTGTAACAACACCTACGGTTAAGATTCCCTGCTCTTTTGCGATCTTGGCAACGACTGGTGCTGCACCTGTACCGGTTCCGCCACCCATACCACAGGTAACGAAAACCATGTCTGCACCTTTCACTGCAGCCGATAATTCCTCTGCACTCTCTTCCGCTGCTTTCTGTCCAACCTCAGGCTGTGCTCCTGCACCAAGCCCTTTGGTAAGCTTCTCGCCGATCTGGATCAATGTCGGTGCCTTACATAACTGTAATGCCTGCTTATCTGTGTTGATACCAACAAACTCAACACCACCAATATTTTCATCGATCATTCTATTTACAGCATTATTACCAGCTCCTCCAACTCCGATCACGATAATTTTTGCACTGGCATCTGCTTCTGTTGTTCTAATTTCCAGCAAGGTAGTTCCTCCTTCATATCTCCCTATATTTATGTCAAATATGATAACCAGACAAGCCCATTTCTACTTTGTTTAGTTATCTACTCTCGAAATCATACTATATTTTGCGTTTTTTAACTCTTATAATCTATAATATAATTTTCCTACAACAAATCAACCGCTTTTTCAAAAAAAATCAAGTTTTTACGGTTTTATTGTTCCACTGGCGGCATATCCTCCGCCGGTGCATTTTCGGCTGGCTGCTGCTCTTCGGCCGGTGTATTCTCTGCCGGCACATCCTGTGCAGGTTGTTCTTCCGCTGGTGTATCTGCCGACGGCTCCTCAGAAGGCTCTTCTGTCGTCTCCTCTTCTGTTTCCGATTGTTCTTCTGCCCTATCCCAGATAATGTCGGTGGTCTCCGGTGTCCATGTCTCTAAATGGAGTGTGCCGCTAAGTCCGTCAAGCTGTGGCAAAATAATGGATAACCTCACAACTTTCTGCGACAGGTTGTCCTCAGAACCAATTTTCACCTGAATTGTTCCATAGTAAAGCACCGGCTCCATGTTACTGTCATACTGGATCTCATCCGGGAGCAGATTATATTTTTTCAAAGTCTGTGTCAGGTTCAGTAAATCCCGCAAAATATCACTGTTCTCTAATTGCAGTTTCTCATAAAGTACCACTTCCTCACAGGAGATTCCTGTGATCTTTGGCACACCGTCAATCACTTCCGTAGATGTCTCGACTACAAATCCATCTTTGTCAAAATAAGCATTCTGACCAATGGAATTAATATAAAGATAGCCGAGCATTCCTTTTTCGTAAACTTTAATATGTACGGTATGGGGATTGTCCAGTGAAACCTCCATCGTATCTACAAACGGAACTTCCCCGATATCCACAAATCTGTATTTCAGATCTACATACAGGGAATTCCAGGAATATTCATCATTCAGCACCATGTTTTCAATCTGTGTGGAGCTGTACAGTTCATTTCCCTCCACGACAACGTTTTCCACGGTAAAAACATTCATGACAATGAAAACGCCCGCTGCGATAAGCAGAATCAATATCAACAGGATGTACAATCCTATCTTTCTGCGCTTTTTTCTTCTTCTCTCTTCTTTTATCATATTTAATTAACCTCAAATTTAATTCCCTTTGCCACGGAAAGCGCAAGCCCCATCTCTGCAAGCAGGAATAAAACCGAAGTACCTCCATAACTGATAAACGGCAGTGAAATACCGGTATTCGGGATCGTATTGGTCACAACCGCAATATTTAAAATAACCTGGATGGACAAATGCGCCATAATACCAACCACGACCAGCGCCCCATAAAGGTCTGACGCATTATTGGCAATGATCATAAATCTCCAGATCATCAGCAGAAACAATAAGATCACGCACACCGCGCCAAAAAGTCCAAGTTCCTCACAGATAACAGAGAAAATCATATCATTCTGCGCCTCAGGAATAAATCCCAGCTTCTGCATACTCTCGCCAAGCCCTTTTCCAAATAAACCGCCGGAACCGATCGCATACAGTCCCTGTAAGGTCTGATAACCCTTCTCGTAGGCTTCCGGATTCAGCCAGATCTTGATACGATCCATCCGGTATGCCTCAAAACTGATGAAAACAACACCTACCACACCGACTGCCGCTGCCATCAACACAAAGTGGGAATACTTCGGACTGGCAACAAACAACATACAGACTGCAATTCCAAGTATAATGATCGCTGTACTTAAGTTATTGTAGGCGACCACTGCAACGATTGGAAGCACAATTGCCATTATCTTGACAAGGCTCATGAATTCACCCATTTTCTGTGGTGTCTTATAAATAACCGTTGCCAGAAAAATAATAACCGCAAACTTGGCAAACTCTGACGGCTGGAAAGATAACGGCCCGATTTTTAACCATCTCGCCTGACCGTTTGCCTCTGTACCAATAAAAATAACGGCGGTACAGAGCACGATAGCTGCCAGATACGCCATGGAACTCACCTTCATCCAGAACCGATATGGGATCTTAGATACGATATACATACCCACGATCCCCAGTCCTGTTGCAAACAACTGTTTTTTTACAAAATAGGAAGCATCCCCAAACTTATTGGAACCTGCATAGGAACTGGTACTGTACAACATGACCAATCCAAAACACAAAAGAAAAATGATCAGAAACAAAAGACTGTAATCGAAATATTTAATTGGCTTTTTTTCTTTTCCGTCTGCTGACCTCTTGCCATTCCAATTCCTCATTTCTTATTTACTGCACGTCATGCCATTATGCCTGACATTTTTTATTCTGCCAGATTGCGCACGTATTCCTTAAAAATGCGTCCGCGCTCCTCATAGTTTGCGAACATGCCCCAGCTTGCACATGCAGGGGAAAGCAATACCGCATCCCCGCTCACTGCGTTTGCATAACAGGTGTCAATTGCCTCCTCAAATGTATCACAGAGTATGACATCCTCAAAGCCATGTTTCTTCGCACATTCCGCAATCTTTTCCTTCGTCTGACCGATCAGCACGAGTTTCTTCACCTTGCCGTCAAAACTCTCAATCCACTCATCATATTCAGACTGTTTGTCATAACCTCCACCGATCAACAGTGTCGGACGGTTCATCGCGCGGATTCCCTGGATTGCCGCATCCGGGTTTGTTCCCTTGGAATCATTGTAAAACTTCACGCCGCGTTTTTCTGTCACATACTCAATTCTATGCTCGACTGCCTGGAAACGTTTCAGCACTTCCACAATTTTATCCATCGGTACGCCAAAGCTTACCGACATTCCGACCGCCGCCATGACATTCTCATAATTGTGTTTTCCTAAAATATTCAGCTCGTTTACGTTGATCACTTTTGTGTCCGTTGTGCCGTCTGCATAAAAAATATCTTCTCCGTCCAGATAAAGTCCCTTTTCCAGTTTGCGCTTGCTGCTGAAAAATACAACTTTTGTCTGAAGTGTCTCGCCAAACCTGCGCAGCACTTCATCCTCATAATTCAACACACAGGTATCCCCGGCGGTCTGATTCTTTGTAATGCTCTCTTTTGTCTCGATATAACATTCCATCGTATGATGACGGTTCAGATGATCCGGTGTGATATTTAAAATAGCTGTCACTTCCGGCGCATACTCATGTGTTGTCTCTAACTGGAAGCTGCTGATCTCTGCGACTGTCACAGTATCCTCTGTCGTGTCTGCCGCTACCGATGTGTATGGGATCCCAATATTGCCGACCACTTTCACATCATCGAAATAATTCGCCATGATCTCACCCACAAGCGAAGTTGTCGTAGTTTTTCCGTTTGTTCCGGTAATTGCAATAATTCTTCCTTTTGCAAAATGATAGGCAAGTTCAATTTCGCCCCAGATTGGAATCTGTCTGTTTCGAAGTTCATTGACCATCGGAAGGTCTGTCGGCACGCCCGGACTTAACACAACAAGATCAATGCGCGCCATATCTTCCGGTGCAAGTTCTCCCAAAAGGATCTCTGCTCCGGCAAATACCGGATTTTTCTCGATCAATGCTGTCACATCTAAATCTTTATTTCCATCAAAAAGTACAAATGTGATTCCTTTTTTTCTGAGCAGTTCTGCGGCTGCAACCCCGCTTTTTCCAGAACCTACTACTAACACTCTTTTTCCTTCTAAATTCATCGTCTTATCCTTCCAATCTCCTGTCCGAATCCGGCAGGTCATTTTGCAATTTTCCAATGCGATTTATAAGCCTAATAATGCAAGCATGCAAAGCAGTGCTGTCACGATTGCAAACACTGCGACAACTCTCGTCTCTGACCATCCACCAAGCTCAAAATGATGATGGAGCGGAGCCATTCTGAAAATCCGCTTTCCAACACCTGTTTTTTCTTAGTGTATTTAAAATAAGTAACCTGAACCATAACAGATATGACTTCTGCCAGATAAATCAGTCCAACGATCAGGATATATAATGGCATCTGGAGCATATAGGCAGTTGCCACAACAAAGCCACCCAGTGCCAGGGAACCGGTATCTCCCATGAAAACACTTGCCGGATACACATTAAATAATAAGAATCCAAGCAGGGCTCCTGCTACTGCACAGGTGATTGGTGCAATCCCTGCATTCGTTCCGATTGCCACAACGGAGAAAAAGGTCGCAACCATAATGGTAACACTTGACACAAGGCCATCCACACCATCGGTAAAATTCACACCGTTTACGGTTCCGATCACTGCAAAATAAAGTAATGGAATCGCAAGCCATCCGATATTTAAGTACTTTCCGCCGGAAAACGGGATCAACATAGTAAGTTCAATTCCGGAATAACGCACCATGTAAACTGCAAATACTGTTGTCACAATAAACTGTAAGATCATCTTCTGCCACGGGAGCAGTCCGTCTGATCTGCGGAGCACTACCTTCAGATAATCATCCAGAAAACCGATCACACCGAATCCTACGGTCATAAAAAGGATTGGGATAATTCTCGGATAATCTTTGACATAAAACAGGGAGGTAATGATAATACTTGCCAGTATCATAAGTCCACCCATAGTCGGGGTTCCATTTTTCTTCAAATGGGATTCCAACTCTTTACGCTCCGTCTGCCCCACCTTTAACCGTTTCAAAAAGGGGATCACGATCGGTCCTAAAATTGCACTGATTGCAAAAGAAATCAAAACTGGTATCACTATTTCATAATCCATGACTAAACACCTCTTGTATTTTTTCTAACGTTCAATTCGCCTAACTAGTATACGTTATTTCATCTCATTTATCAAGGTAAGGCAAAATGTTTTCGAATATTTCCTTCGCCACAGGAGCAGCGATCGTTCCGCCGTAATAAATCCCCTGCGGATTGTTAATAACAACAAGCACAAGCACCTGCGGATTGTCAGCGGGCGCAAATCCGAGAAACGATGAAATGTATTTATGGTCGCTTCTTGGAAGTGTCTGTGAGGTTGCTGTCTTTCCGCCGATGGAAAAGCCCTCAATTTTGGCATTTTTTCCGGTTCCCTCTGACACCACTTTCTCCAGCAGATAGCGCATCGTTTCCGAAGTTTCTGCTGTGCAGATATTCTCATGCGTTTCATCGGAGAACGTTTTTGCTGTATTTCCGTCCGCATCCTGCACGCTTACGCCAAAATGTGGTGTCACGCGCGTTCCCCCATTAATAATAGAAGATACCGTCGTGACAAGCTGGATGGGGGTAATCTGAAACGACTGCCCAAACGAGATTGTCGCAAGTTCCACCGGTCCAATATTTTCCGTCTTATGCATGATCGTTCCCGCTTCCCCCGGAAGATCAATATTCGTTTTGGATAACAGCCCGAACTGTTTGAAGTAACCGACAAAGTTCTCCGCGCCTAACCGCTCGCCAAGTTCCATAAAAACCGGGTTGCAGGAGTTCATGATCCCTGTCTCAAATGTTTCCGCACCGTGCCCTGTCGTTCTCGCGCACCGGATTCTTCTGTCCTCCACTATTTTATAACCCGGGCAGAAAAATGCATCGTCCAGTTTTACCACTCCCTCTTCTAACGCTGCCGCTGCCGTAATAATCTTAAATGTAGAACCCGGCTCATAGGTATCACTGATGCACTGGTTTCGCCACATTTTATTCAACAGATTCTGTTTTTCTTCCGCTGACACAGCTTCCCCGGTGTCCCCAGCCAGAGTAAACGGATTGTTCAGGTCAAACTCCGGATAATTCACCATCGCCATAAGTTCGCCGTTCTGCGGGTTCATCACGATCACGGAAACACTGTCCGCTGACTTTTTTGTGCAGACTTTTTTTGCCGCCTGCTCACAGTACATCTGAATATTGTAATCTAATGATAAGCAAAGGTCATAACCGTTCACGGGTTCTAATCTGCTCTCCCCGGCATTCTCGATCTCAATTCCCCTCGCATCGGTTAACGTGAGGATTTTTCCGTTGGTTCCCTGAAGGTATTCATCATACTTTACTTCAAGTCCCAAAATGCCCTGATTGTCGGCCCCGGTAAATCCAAGCACTTTGGAAGCGAGCGTCCCATAAGGGTAATATCGTTTATAATCCTCATCCACTTTCACTCCGGAGAGTCCATAGGCTCTGATTGCATCCCCGGTCTCCTTTGCGACATTTGTTTTCACACGCTCGATGGAACTGACTTTCTCCACGCGCTTTCTCGCAGTCTCTTCCGGAATACCAAGTTCTCTCACAAGCATCTCAATGACTTTCTCGGGTTCTTCTATCTGGTTATGGATCACGGAGATCGTGCACACAGATTTGTTTGTGGCAAGCACTGTGCCGTTTGCATCCAAAAGTTTTCCCCGTGCCGCCTTAATATCACGTTCCCTCTCATGAAGATTCTCCGCTTTATTTCCATAATATTCGGAGCAGAAGATCATCAGATATACCAGTCTTCCAATCAGAAACATCATGATAAAAAAAACTGCCACGAATACGATCATTACCTTTTTGCGGTTAAAGGTCTTATTCCGATACATAAAACAAAAACCTCATAAAAGTCTTCCTTGCATTTTATTCCAACTTTTATGAGGTTATGTTTTTATTCACTGTTATCGGACGTTGTTCCTGCTTCTTCGGCATTTACACCATCATTTTCGGCGTTTTCTTCGTTGTTTTCCCCGGCTCCCGGAATATCCTCCATGGTATCCGGCACATCATCCGTTCCTTCCGGTTCTTCCTCCGGAATATTTCCTGTCACACGGTCTGTCACAGCGGCTGCGCCTGTATCCGTTCCGGTAATATCCCACCCAGAATGTAAGCCTGTCGTCTCCTCATCCGGATAAATATTCATATAAGGAAGTACTTCTTCTAAAATCTCCCTCACAATATTCTGTGCAAATGTGCTGTGTGGCTGATCCTGCGAGTTCGGCTCATCCACAAAACAGTAGATCATTAACTGAGGATCGTCCACCGGTGCAAAACCGATAAAAGAAACCAGATAGTTCACACCATCACGCGGCACTTTCTGTGCCGTTCCGGTTTTACCTCCCATGGAGTAACCGTCTACTTTTGCCGTATTTCCGGTACCGGATGTCACGGTTGAGTACATGTATTGTTTTAATGTATCACTTGTTGTCTTAGATACAGTTTCACGCAGCAACGTCGGAGAAATATCCTGAATCGTATTTCCATTCTGATCCGTGATCTTGCTTACCACTCTCGGCTGATATAACTTACCGCCATTGACCAGAGAACAGAAAGCAGTTCCAAGCTGGATCATCGTGGTATTAAAGTTCTGTCCGAAAGCATTGGTTGCAAGACTCAGCTGTGATGTTGTATCCAATGTGTAAATCAGGGAATCTGTTCTCGATTCTCCCGGAAGATCAATGTTCGTTTTCTGTCCAAATCCAAAAATCTGCTGGTACTCCGTGAAATTCTCTGCCCCGATCCGGTAGGACATCTGCATCAGGGCATCATTACAGGAATTCATCAATGTCTGTTCCAAAGTCTGCATTCCGTGTCCACCTTTTCTATAGGCAACACATTTTACGGTAAATCCGCTGAGCTGTTCGGCTCCATCACAGAAAAAGGTATCATTGGTCGACAGTGTTCCTGTCTCAAGCCCGGCTGCAACCGTAAATGGTTTTGCTGTTGATCCCGGCTCATAAGTATAGGTCAGACATATGTTCTGCCACAACTGATTTAACGCTTCGAGTCTCGCATCATCATCCATCGCATCGATCTCTTCCTGTGTATAATACTCAGATAAATCCCATGGATTGCCCAGATCGTAGTTTGGATACTGTGCCATTGCAAGGACATCGCCATTGTCCGGTTTCATGATGAGCACGCCGATTCTTGTTGCTCCGCCCTCACCCTCTCTGTAACCATCTGTATAGGCCTCATTAAACTCCTGTATTTTCTTCTCTACCACCGACTGGATCGTCGCATCGATCGTTGTCACTAACGTATTGCCGTTGACTGCCGGTTTGATCGTTTTTTCAAAATTACTGTCTGAATTCAGATATCCATACTGTCTGCCGTTAATTCCATTTAACGTGTCATCATAATAATTTTCCAGTCCATTAATTCCGAGGTTACCGGATGTTGTGAACCCGATCACAGAACTTGCCAGTTTTCCATATGGATATTGTCTCTGGTACTCTTTTTCAAACCAAACACCTTTGATATATGGATTAACCAGTTTTCCCTTTTCATCCCGCTCCTCCTGCAGATTCACAAAAGGCTGGATCGTATCATAGGATAAACGTTTGGCAAGCACAATATATCTGCTGTCCGGAGAGTCTTTCAGATAAGAATAAAGCTGTTCACTCGTCAGATCCGGGAAGCAGCTTACAAGCGCATTGATCGTCGGCTCCACATATTTTTCATCATCATTTAAAACGGAACAGTCCAGAATCACATTATAAACTGCGATACTGGTTGCCAGCACAGTTCCTTTTGCGTCTACAATGTCACCTCTCTGATAAGGAATTGTCTGGCTGTCATAGCCCTGCTGTGCCAGAACGATTTTCTCATATTTTTCTCCACTGGTGTATTCAATATACATCAGTCTTCCGATGAGTCCGATCATAAGCGCTGCAACAACCGTAAACATGACGATCATTTTTTTCTGCATACGCTTTGGAAACTTTAACATCGGCTTTTTCGGTCTTCTTTTTGCCATTCTACCACCTGAATTATTTTTTTGTCTGAAAATCCCCCTATTGCGGGATTTCATTATACTGATTCATGTAGTCTGTCTTATCTACAGAGTAGTAGACGATCTGATCCTGTGTTGCATAAAACATACCAAGTTCATTGATTGCCTTCTCCTTGATCGCATCGAGATCTACTGCGGTATTAATTCTCTTGTAAGCCTCGTCATTGTCAGCCTTAAGGTCTGTCACCTGGCTCTCTAAGCTTGCTATTTTTTTCATTCTTGCAGTCACATCAGACTGAAGCTTAATATAAGCTCCACAGAAAATGCCAAATACGGTCACTGCCATTGTCAGGAATACAACATAACTTTTGCTCATGCGAAGCGCTTTTGCCTGATTTCTGGCTGCGGCACGTCTGCGTTTTCTCAGCTCTTCCTCGCGTTCCCGCTCCTGTCTGTCTCTGCGCTCTTTGCGGTAATCCGGCATCGCCTCCATACGGCGTACGGTGTTGCCATCTACCTGATATGCTGCTCTATTTCGATTGTTGTGATTTACTGTTCTGTTCGGCATCTGCTACACCCTTTCAAAAACTCTTAATTTTGCACTCTTGGAACGGGAGTTCACTTCTAATTCTTCCTCGGAAGGAAGAATCGGTTTTCTTGTGACTACCTTTCCCTTGGATTTTTTACCACATACACACACTGGAAAATCGCTTGGACAGGTACATGGGTTCTCATTTCGTTTAAAATTCGTCTTTACAATTCGATCCTCTAAGGAATGGAACGTGATAATACAGATTCTTCCACCCGGATTCAAAAGGTCGATCATATCATCCAGATTATTCTGCAGTACTTCTAACTCTTTGTTCAGCTCAATACGGATTGCCTGAAACGTTCTTTTTGCCGGATGTCCACCGGTCACCTGAACTTTCATTGGAATGGAAGCCCTGATGATCTCCGTCAGTTCTCCGGTTGTCTCGATCGGTTTCTTTGCCCTCTCCTGCACGATGTGTTTTGCAATATTTTTTGCGAACTTGTCCTCACCATAATCACGGATGATACGGTAAAGATCCATCTCACTGTATCCGTTTACAATATCTTTTGCAGTCAGGCTCTGTCTGTCATCCATTCTCATATCAAGTGGAGCATTCTCATCACGATAAGTAAAACCACGCTCCAGTGTATCTAACTGAAACGAAGATACGCCAAGATCCAACACGATTCCATCCACCTTTTCCACGCCAATGCGGTGAAGTTCCTCTTTCATGTTGGCGTAATTGCTTCGGATAATGGTGATCTTGTCACCAAATTCCTTTAATCTTTCTCCGGCGGCTGCGATTGCATCCGCGTCCTGATCGATTCCGATCAGCCTGCCTTTTTCTGATAACCGTGAAGCCACCTGGTAAGCATGTCCGCCACCGCCAAGTGTTCCATCCACATAGATTCCGTCAGGCTTGATATTCAAATTTTCAATTGTCTCATTTAGTAATACTGAATAATGATTAAATTCCATTGTGATCCTCTCTGCCTGACTTTTGCTCTGGCTCTCTTTTTTATTCTCTGTGGATCAGATGCTGAACCCTAAATCTGCCATGTGTTCTGCAATCTCATCCATCTCATCTTCATCATATGTATTCTCCTGCCATCTGTCTTTGTCCCAGATTTCCACTCTGCTTAAGACTCCGACTAAAACGACATCTTTTGTCAGATTTGCATATTCTCTTAAAAACTGGTGGAAGAAGGATTCTTCCCTGCTTGTCCAGTTCACAGGAAGCTGCTCCTGCAAAAAGAAACGTGAAAACTTTCTTGCATCCTTGGAAGTCATGGAAATGTTTCTGAATTTCTCTTCGATGTTGTGCCATTCTTCTGACGTATACACAAATAAGCATCCATCAAGTCCCTTTGTCACTACAAATTCATCGCCAAGCTGCTCTCTGAATTTTGCCGGAACTATCAGTCTGCCTTTTGGATCAACTGTGTGGTTGTATTCTCCCATAAACATGACACAATCACCTGCCTTTGTGCGGCAGCTGGTTCCTCTTGATTTTCCATTTCTGTGGTCATTTGCCACCACTTCGAACCATTCTCTACCACTTTCCACCACTTTTAAACATATATTAGACTATTCTTAAGAAAAAATCAATATTTTAGCGCAAAAAAATAATGCCAGACCAGTTATTTCCTGATTTGGCATTATTTTCCATTCTTCTCTACTTACTTCTTTCTGTTTCCTCGATATACTCTTCAATCAGCTGATCGAGTTTTGTACTTTTTTGATAGTAATTATCAAACTTATCCTGTCGTAAAAGTGCCTGATCCAGTTCAAATCGAACGGATTCGATTTCCTGCTGTAACTCACTCAACTTTCTCATATGAATCCTCCTGATTTCCTCAATGGAAAATGCAATTTTACAAATTCAAATTTCTGCTAATTGCCGGAGCAGAGAATAGTCCCTTTTTCTTTTCCCCTTTTTCTTTTCCTCTCTTTTATATTCTCCATATTACTATCCGCAGATTCAAAAATCAAATGAATTAGGTGATGAGTTTTCTCCAAAATTCGACATTTCCAAACGGATTTTTTCACAATTGCACGTATTTCCTACAAAAACAGCGCATCCATTTTTCGACTTTGGATGCGCTGTTCATAAAAAATTAATATTTGATTCGTATGTTTTCCTATCGTTTTTGTATGTTTTTCATTTTTCAGGAATGTTTTAACCGGAATTCTGCCCTTTTCTCGGCGAGTAAATGTATCATTGTCTCCATTGCCTTGTAGTTCACCTCCACAATGTGATGGATATCATCCTCCACATCATGCTTTCTCACAAGATAATCATCATGGGATTTCTGGATAAAATCGCAAAGATTTCTGGCACTGTTAAATTCCAGATGATCTGCTTTATGCGGTTTTGCAGCGTCCGTCCTGATATATCTCCGCAAATCCCGCTTTAACTTCTCCTCGTAAGAACAGTGATCCTTCAGACTTCCCGGATAGATCTTATTGTGAGGATAGGTAAAATAGTCTGCCAGATAGTGGCTGATCTGTCCAAGATCCATGTAATACTTGCGCCCTTTTTTCTTCTCCACCAGTTTCCTGCCCTCGGAAAGGCGCTCAATATGGCGTCTGATATCCGGGTAAGTTCCGTCCATCTCATGGCGCTTATAGACGAAAGATGGCTTAATGTCCGGCAGGACACTTCCGATGTAAAAAGATAATTTATGTTTTTTCAGATCATTGTCTTCCATATTATTTACAATGTAACGTGCCAGTGAAATATGTGATTTTTTTCTCATAAGTACCGCCTCCAAACAGGAATCTTTTTGTTTTTCCAACTCCCATACTACATCTCCGCGGCAAAAGAAACAAGGGTATCTTTGTAAACTTTTTGTGTAGTTTTTGTGTTTTAAAGCACTGGAATCCTGCTTTACAGATGTAAATTTTCTTATCCTGCTTTTTTATGGTCTGCACAAATGGAGCATGTGCAGACCAGTTTCATACCTGTATTAATTATTCATATTTACAGTTGCACTCGAAGCTTGCGCACTCTGTCTCTCCACAGGTGCAGGCTCCGGCACCGGAAATACCGATATGATCTGCGTGACATTTCTCATTTTCATTGAAACGGCAGTGTGTTGCCTCACACGCAACGTCGATTTCCTTGGAAACATCTTTTAATGCGTTACAGGCTGCACCGTTTGTTCCGCGGTCTTTGAAACTTCCGCAACAGGTGCTCTGTGCTTCGGTTGCTTCGCGTCCCTCCACTTGAATGTCGCCTTTGCAGCAACAGCCGTCTTCATTATTGTAGGTGCAGCTTTTCACTGAACAATCCAAATATGCCATACTTTTTTCTCCTTTTCCTTCAAATCTGTCAGACAATTGTGAAACTCCTCATAATCTTCTTTAAATTGTTCAAAATTAACAAAAACATTCAAGACACGCTTTCGCTATGTGTCACTCGCAACGGTACTGCTCATTCTTCGCAGTACTTCGCAAATTCATTTAAAATCTGCTT
>NZ_ACFY01000051.1 GCF_000174195.1 Roseburia inulinivorans DSM 16841
CTGATTATTGCAGAAAAGCCGAGCGTGGCGCAGACTATCGCCGCCGCGCTTGGCGTTAAGGAAAAGAAAGACGGATATATCGAGGGCGGCGGCTGCCTCATTTCATGGTGCGTCGGGCATTTGGTACAGCTTGCGGAAGCTGCCGCCTACGGGGAGCAATATAAAAAATGGAGTTTTGAGAGCTTACCCATTCTGCCGGAGGAATGGCAGTACGCCGTTGACCCGGACAAGGGGAAGCAATTCAAAACCCTAAAAGAGCTTATGCACCGCGCCGACGTTTCCGAAGTGGTAAATGCGTGTGACGCGGGGCGCGAGGGAGAATTGATTTTCCGCTTTGTCTACGAAGCGGCGGGCTGCAAGAAGCCCATGCGCCGCTTGTGGATTTCCTCAATGGAGGACGGGGCAATCAAGGCGGGCTTTGCTTCCCTCAAAGACGGGCAGGAATACGACGCGCTCTTTGCGTCTGCCCTCTGCCGCGCAAAGGCTGACTGGCTTATCGGCATTAACGCCACCCGGCTTTTCTCCTGCCTGTATGGAAAGACCTTGAACGTGGGGCGCGTCCAGACCCCGACCTTAAAAATGCTCACCGACCGGGACGCGGCTATCTCCCATTTCCAGAAAGAAAAATATTATCATGTGCGCCTTGATTTATCCGGCGCGGAAGCGGCAAGCGGGAGGATTTCCGACAAGGCAGAAGCCGACGCGCTGAAAGGGGCTTGCGAAGCGGAAACGGCGGTATGCGTTTCCCTCACCAGAGAGAAGAAAACCGCAGCCCCGCCGAAGCTCTTTGACCTTACCTCTTTGCAGCGGGAAGCGAACCGCATTTTCGGCTACACCGCGAAGCAGACCCTTGACCTTGCACAATCCCTTTATGAAAAGCGGCTCCTTACTTATCCGAGGACGGACAGCAGCTTTCTTACTGACGACATGGGCGGCACCGCAGCGGGCATTATCGCGCTGCTTTGCGAAAAACTCCCCTTTATGGCGGGCGCGGACTTCACGCCGGAGGTTGTAAAGGTATTAGACAGTAAAAAAGTATCAGACCACCACGCAATCATTCCCACTATGGAGCTTGCAAAGGCTGACCCGGACGCGCTGCCGGAAAGCGAGAAGAATATCCTTACCCTTGCGGGGGCGCGTCTGCTTTTTGCCACCGCCGAGCCGCATATTTATGAAGCGGTTACGGCGGTTTTCTCATGCGCCGGGACAGACTTCACCGCAAGGGGAAAGACCGTACTTGCGGAGGGTTGGAAAGAGCTTCAACGCAGATACCGGGCGACGCTGAAAGATAAGCCCGAAGCGGAGGACGGGGAAAATGCAGACGTGACGCTGCCGAAGCTTTCCGAGGGACAGGGCTTTCCTAACCCCGCCGCAAAAGTAACGGAGCATACCACAACGCCGCCGAAGCCCCACAGCGAAGCAAGCCTTTTGTCGGCTATGGAACGCGCCGGGAACGGGGACACCGACCCGGACGCGGAACGCCGGGGGCTTGGCACTCCCGCCACCCGCGCCGCCGTCATTGAAAAACTGGTAAAGGGCGGCTTTGCGGAGCGCAAGGGGAAGCAGCTTATCCCTACCAAAAACGGGAACAGCCTTATCTGTATTCTGCCGGATATACTCACTTCCCCACAGCTTACCGCAGAATGGGAAAACAATCTGACGCAGATAGCAAAGGGAGCCGCAGACCCCGGCGAATTTCTGTCCGGCATTGAAGCTATGGCGCGGGAGCTTGTGCAGACACACGCCGCAGCACTGGACGGGAAAAAGGATTTGTTCCGGGAGGAAAAGCCCTCTGTCGGCAAATGCCCCCGTTGCGGTTCCCCCGTCCATGAGGGGAAGAAAAACTATTATTGCAGCAACAAAGAATGTGCCTTTGTCATGTGGAAGAATGACCGCTTTTTCGAGGAACGCAAGACCGCTTTTTCCGCGAAGATTGCCGCCGCGCTCCTTAAATCCGGCAAGGCGAATGTGAAGAAGCTCTACTCCCCGAAAACAGGCAAGACCTACGACGGAACTATCGTTCTGGCTGACACTGGCGGGAAATACGTCAACTACCGTATCGAAGTGCAGAAGAACTAAAAACTTGAATAGCAAGCATAGGAAGCGGGTACCCACTTCCGTAAATCCCCGTTGCGACGCTGACGCGCCGGACGGGGATTTTGCTTGTTGGGAAGTTTCCCAAACCCTCTTTTGCGGAGGGCTTCACCCTCTAAAAATTTTCAAAAATATTTGGCAGAAATGCGGGCGTACCCGTAGTAGACCATGCAGCCAAAAAATGCAGCTTATGACGCTGCCGCAGAGAAAGGAGGTTTTTCACTATGGCAAGTTTACGGGACACCGTAAAGGACTATCAAGACGAGCTTAGGGACGGTATCGCATGGGTGGCGTTCTGGAAACAGGGGCGTTCATGGAACGCGGAATATTTTCATCTTGATATGGACGATACGCTCTACCCGGAGGACAGGAGCCGGTTAGAGGAAATAAAAAGCATTGACCCCGCCGCCGTTATCTTAAACGGCTACTATTGCGGGCATTTAGGCGAGGACATGAGCCTTGACGAGCTGACCGCCGGAGTGCGTTACCACTACGAAAACAGCATGAACGACATTGACGGTTTTATCGGAGCGCATGACGACAGGCTTCCCCCGGAGGTTATCGAGGAAGCGAGGGCAGCCGCCCATGAAGCGGGGCTTCCCTTTTCCGAAAAGCCCTACCGGGACGGGGAGGATTTTAACCCCTATGTATTTGACGGGAGCATGAGCATTGAGGATTTTGAGCTTATGCACCGCATGATTGAAAAAGAAAGGAGCGAACAAATGGCAGAACCGATTTTAAGCGGCTATCTTTCCAATCTTGGGAAGTACACCGAGGGCAGACCCGCGGGCGAATGGGTGACATTCCCCACGACTGCCGAACATCTGAAAGAAGTCTTTGACCGTATCGGGATTGACTTCAAGCACTATGAGGAATGGCATTTCACAGAATTTCAATCCACTATCCCCGGCTTGACGGAGCATTTAAGCGAGTATTCCCACCCCGACGAGCTGAACTATTTAGGGAAGCTCTTGGAAATGCAGTTTGACGACGACCGGGAGAAATTCATTGCAGCCATTGAATACGGCGACCATGCCGACAGCTTACAGGACATTATCAACCTTGCACAGAACCTTGACTGCTACTGGATTTATCCGTCCGTCCACAATGAAGAAGAATACGGGCGTTATCTGGTTGATGAACTGGAAGAACCGGAACTTCCCGAAGAAGCGAAAAAGTATTTCATGTATGAGGAATACGGGCGGGACGCTTCCATTAACGACGACGGTATGTTTACCGAAAAGGGCTATATCTACAACAACCGCAACACCTTTACAGAATGGTACGACGGGCGCGACGTGCCGGAGGAATACCGGGTAACGCCGCAGCCCCCGCAGCCGGAAAGACCCGACCCGTCAAAGGTAGAAATGGACGCAGCCGCGCCGGGGCAGAGAACGGCGCAGACCGCAGAGCAGCCACAGGAGCCGCGCCCGGTTATCCCTATCGTGCTGACGAGCGAGAAGCCCGCCGAAAAGCTCAAAGAGATTACCGACCGTCTGGAACAGGGTATTGCGGAACTCTTTGACAGCGAGCGTTACCGGGAATATCTGAAAGTCATGTCAAAATTCCATAATTACAGCTTCCGAAACACCGTCCTTATCGCCATGCAGAAGCCGGACGCTTCCCTTGTGGCGGGCTTTTCCGCTTGGAAGAACAACTTTGAACGAAACGTGATGAAAGGGCAAAAGGGAATTAAAATCATTGCTCCGTCACCCTATAAAAATCAAACAGGAAATGCAGAAAATCGACCCGCACACGCAGAAGCCCGTTATCGGCAAGGACGGGAAGCCCGTCACCGAGGAAAAGGAAGTCACCATACCCGCCTACAAGGTGGTATCCGTCTTTGACGTTTCCCAGACCGAGGGAAAGGAGCTGCCGGACATTGCGGTTGACGAGCTGACAGGCGACGTTGACCGCTACAAGGATTTTTTCGCAGCCCTTGAAAAGACTTCCCCCGTTCCTATCGCCTTTGAGAATATCGAGGGCGGCTCTCATGGCTACTACCACTTGGAGGACAAGCGCATTGCTATCAACGAGGGCATGAGCGAATTACAGACCTTAAAGACCGCTATTCACGAAATCGCCCATGCGAAGCTGCACGACATTGACCTCAACGCGCCAAAGGACGAGCAGCAGCCCCACGTTGACCGCCGCACCCGCGAAGTCGAAGCGGAAAGCGTCGCCTATACTGTCTGCCAACATTACGGGCTTGACACGTCGGACTACTCTTTCGGCTATGTCGCCGGGTGGAGCAGCGGGCGGGAGCTGTCCGAGCTGAAAAGCTCCCTTGAAACGATACGCAGCGCAGCCGCCGAGATTATCAATTCCATAGACGAGAACTTAGCGGAGCTGCAAAAGGCACAGGACAAGGAGCAGACCGCCGGACAGGAGCAGCCCACCAGAGAGGGACAGGAAGCCGCGCCGGAGAAGCCGGATCCGGAAGCAGCCGCACCGGGAAAATCCGGCGCACAGGAAAAAGCGGGCGCAGCCCCGAAAGAAGCCTTTACCCCGGAAACGATTTACAGAGTGCGCCGGAACCCTTACAGCGACAGCCGGGAAAACAGCTACCTCTTGCAAGCCTATGTGACACAGGAGAACGGGCGGGCGAAAATGGGCGACGTGCTTTATACGGGAACGCCGGAGAAATGCCGCGAGCTTATGGGGCAGCTCAAAAGCGGCGAGCTGACCGAGGGCGACGTGAAGCAGCTTTACGCAAAGGCACAGGAAACGGCGCAGACCGCCGGACAGGACAAAGACACCTTTTCCATTTACCAGATAAAGGGCGGGGACGAAACAAGGGATTTCCGCTTTGAGCCATACGACCGCCTGCAGGCGGCGGGAAATGTGGTTGACAGGGCGAACTATGAGCTTGTCTATTCCGCGCCCCTTGCGCCGGAAACTTCCCTTGAAGATATTTACACCTGTTTCAATATCGACCACCCCAAAGATTTTAAGGGACACAGCCTTTCCGTTTCCGACGTGGTAGTGCTTCATCAGGACGGACAGGACGCGGCGCATTTCGTTGACAGTGTAGGTTTTCGGGAAGTGCCGGAGTTTTTACAGGAGCAAAAGCAGCTTACCCCGGACGACTTGGAAACGGGCGAAACTGTCAAGACACCGAGGGGGACTTTCCATGTGACCGCCATGAGCCGGGAGCAGATAGAAGCCGCCGGATATGGCTTTCACCACCAGTCGGACGACGGAAAGTATCTGATTATGGGGAATGGGACGCGGGCGTTTGCCGTTGCCGCAGAACAGGCGCAGCGGGACAATCCCTTGAAAACCGCCGAGCAGACCACAGAGCAGAACGGGAACATGATTGACGGTATCATCAACAACACCCCCACCGTTGACGAACTGGAAGCAAAGGTAAAGGCGGGCGAGCAGATTTCCCTTGTTGACCTGGCTAACGCTGTCAAAGCCGACAAGGAGCGCGGCAAGGGAGCGAAGCCGGAAAAGAAACCCTCTATCCGGGCGCAGCTTAGAGCCGACAAGGAAAAGGCACAGAAGAAAAACGCAAAGCAGAAGTCACAGGACTTGGAAAGGAGCTGACCCATGCCGGAACAGAGCAAATTTGAAAACATGGATTTGTTTGCTTCCCTTGAAGCGATTATGAAGCAGAACACAGGCTTTTACCAGAGCGACTTAGACATTGACAAAGAGATTATCGCAAAGGCGGCGGCAAGCCCCCACAGGGAGGACAAAACACTTTTGTGGTTCTGCCGCCCGTCCGGGACGCACTGTTTCCGGGAGCGCGACGTTTTCCTCAAAGACACCGCGCCCCACAACACATGGCGTTTCTACATGGAGCAGACAAGCGACCGCGTTCTTGCCTATGCAATCGAGCTGACGGGAAAGGAGCGCGGGAAAATCAAGGGCAATCTGTACGAACTGGACTACTCTAAACATTATGAGCGCGTCAAGGAAAAGGAGCTGCCCGCCGATACGGTGAAGCTGATTTATGAGCATGGGGAAAGGGTACAGGAAGCCGGGAGATATTTTGATGGAACCCCAGACCCGCAGCTTGGGAAATTTGAACGCTTTGAAGCCGTACCCAACGACCCGGACGCGCTGCAATCGCTCTTACAGGAAGAACGGCGCAGCCGGGAGCAGCTTTCGCCGGGGGATTTCAAGGCGCATATTGCCGCTTTGCGGGACGGGCTGATTGAAACGGAAGCGCGGCGCATTGTGCGGGAAATGAAGCGGCATTACGAGCCGAACAGCCCGAACAAGACCCATTTCATGGCAGAGCTTTCCCCGGCGTTCATGCGGCTTGCAGCCACAAAGGACACTGACCGCCTTTTCTCCATGCTGCCCTACAAGACCCTTTCCTTTTCCAAAATCGAGGGCAGACATGGGACGTATGCGCTGATTGACAAGGGGGAGAACCGGGACAGGGAGATAAGGAAGCCCCGCCCCTCTATCCGGGCGCAGCTTAAAGCAGACAAGGCAAAGACCGCCCCGAAAAAGGCGGCGGCAAAAACAAAAAATCACGATATGGAGGTATGAGCATGATTAGACTGACTGTTGAAGAAACAAACCTTTTGAGCATTTACAACGAGGGCGGCAAGCGGGCTTTGATTGAGAATGTCAACGCCGCGCTGCCCTACATGGACGCGGATATGCGGGAGCTTGCAAAGCGCACCCTTTCCAAAGTGGACGCTTTGACCGAAGCGGAATTTGCAGAGCTTCCCATTTACGCCGCTGATGAAGTATGAACGGGGTTAAGCGGCTGACGCCGCCCCAGAGCCGGAAAGTCAACGCCCTTGTGCGCCGGACGTGCTGCAATTATGATAACGGGAACTGTATCTTACTGGACGACGGGGACGAGTGCGTATGTCCGCAGCTCATTTCCTATTCGCTTCTCTGCAAGTGGTTCCGGGTTGCGGTGCTTCCCGCCGACAGGCTGCTTTATGCGGAGCTTTACCAGACAGGGGATAAGAAGAAATGTACCGAGTGCGGCGCGTTCTTTGCGTCAACCTCTAACAGTGTCAAATACTGCCCCGTCTGCCGGAAACGTATCACCCGCAGACAAGCCGCCGAGCGCATGAGGAAAAGACGCGCCCCTGTTACGCAGTAGGCGCGGAAAATCCCTTGATTTACAGGGCTTTCCGGGCGTGAAAATCGGATAGGCGATACTTTATACCTTTACCCCCAAAAATGGCGTTCTACTGCGTAACATTCACGAAAACAGCACCCATAAAAAGACAGGGCGCGGAAGTCATATACTGGCTTCCGCGCCCTGTTCTTTTTTTGCCTATCTGACATTTCCCTTTTCCATTTCTTCAAGCGGGAACTGCGGGAGGGCTTCTATCAGCTTCTTTGTGATGGACTGGCGCATATCTTCGTTGATTTCCTGTTTCGTGCTTCCGTCCGGCTGTCTGACCGCTACCGTCGATAGCCTGTCGATTTCGTCCTTGTAGCACTCCACGACTTTCTCCACCGCCCATTTTTCCCCGGCAACGGCGGCGCGTATGGTTTCATATTCCGGCATTTTCTGGTTTTCCATGCTCAACGCTCCTCTGCTTTTTGATAGCCCTATCATAGCACAGCGGCGGGGATTTTGCTATCCTTATCCGCGCTCTGTTCCCTTTTCCCGTTCCGGCTGCCTGTCCGCCTGTAAAATGCTGTCAATGTTCTGCTTGATAATATCGTATTCCCGGACTTTCTTTTTCAGCTTCCCATAGTCGGCATAAAGGGCTTCTTTCTGCGCTTGGAGGGCTTCATATTCCGATTGCAGCGCGGCAAGGTTCGGGAGCTTTGCAATGCCCGCCGCTTTCAGCGACCTTGCGGCGGCTTCATGTAGGATAATCGCCTGTTCCTGTCCGGCGCGGTACTTCTCCCTGTTCCTTGCCTTGCGGTATGCGTCATAGACGGGCTTTGTCTTTTGGTAGGTGGAAACATTCTTGATAAGCACCGCCATGTCCGCAAGCCGCTTTTCCGCGTCCTTCAATGCGTCTGCCGCCTGTCCGCTTTCCGCTGCCATTTCTTCAATCCGGCTGACTAAATCCGCGTACTGTTCAATCTTATGTTCCGTCAAGAAATTCATGGTCTTTGCTGCCTGTTTCAGATTGTGGATTTTCGCCCACTGTTCATAGCCCTTACTCTGCGCCGCCTTGATACTGTTCTCAATGTCGATAAGCAGCGAAACGCCGCGCTGCTCTCTGGGGGCTTTCGCCGCCTTTGCCCGTCTGCCCGCTATCCGTTCCCTTATGGCTTCCTCTGTATAATCCGCGCCGAGGGTTTTAAGACGGGTGAAGCGTTCCTGTCCGGGGGCGCGGCATGACACATATTTCCCCGGCTTTATCTCATAGCCCGCCGCCTGTAACCGCTGCAACAATTCCTCAAAACTGGAAACTTGGGGGATAAGCGCGTCAACGGCAATCTTTAGCTTGCCTTTCCAACTTGTACCCGTCTTTTCTGCCTGGTACTCCGCATAGCTCTTTCCCTTGCTGCCCTTGCCGGGAACGACGACGGACAAGCCATTTTCCCGACACAGCTTGTCGCTCATGTTCCGTATGCCGTAATAGCTCCTTTTGTTGGAATTATATTTGCGGTGGTCTACGAAATTTACGGCGCAGAAAATAATGTGATTGTGGACGTGTCCTTTGTCAATGTGCGTCGTGAGTACATATTCATGCTGCCCCTTTGTTACCGCGTCGGCAAGCTGCTTTCCGATTTCATGGGCTTTCTGATAATCGACTTCCCCCGGCTCAAAGGACTGTATCAGATGAAAGGCTAAATTGTTCCCCTTTTGGAGTGCTTGGGACAAGGTATATTCAAATTCAATATCTGCCGTTTCATAGGAGCAGCCGAAAGAGGACACAAGCATTTTTCCGTCCGTCTTGTCCGGGTTTTCGATATAGTCAAGGGCTTTGCTTAGAGTGCTTTTAATAGGCTTAATCTTTGTAACCGCCATATCTCCGCAAGCACCCCCTTTATTTCCTCTATGTCCTCTTGGTATGCGTTCCCCGTCGCGTTTACGCGGCGTGCTATCTGGTTGACGTTGACACCGATTTTCTGTATCTCTGCGGTCATTGCCTTTATATCGGCATGGTCTATCTGAATGATATACCCGTCAATGGCAATCTTCCGCAGATATGCCGCCATGTTCCGGGTGGGTACGAGCTTCATTTTTTCCAGTATTAAATCCCGTTCCGCTTCCGTCACTCTGAATTTGATTTGCACCGTTCTTTTGCGTCCGTTCATGTATTCGCTCCTTTCCTTTCCGTTCCGAGGGTTTGGGACACTTCCCAACAAGCAATTTTCAACCGACGCGCCGCAGCGCGGGAGGGGAAAATACGGAAGTGGGTACCCGCTTCCTATGCTTGCTACGAATGTTTTTATCCCTTATGCCTTACTACGGAGCTATGCCCGGTTTTGCCAAACTTCCGCAAAAGAAAAACGCTGCAATCCTCAAAAAAAGATTACAACGCTCTCTAAACCTTATTCAATTCTGACGGACACTTCTTATCTGCCCTCTGTTTCGACTTCCGCTATCTCCTTTGCCGTTGCGCTCACAATCCGTATGCCTGTATCGCTCATACCGTCAAGAAGCGCGTCAAGCTGCCGCCGCTGCGTGTTCTTCTCTGGCGGCGTTTCCAAAAGAAACTGGTCTACGGATATATTGTAGCGGAGCATAAGCTCAAAGAAAATCTGTAAACTTGGGTGCTGCCCCTTGTTCTCAATGTTCGCAAGGTAGCGCGGCGAGATAAACATTTCGTCGCTCACTTTCTTGCGGCTCTCCTTGCGCCCTGTCCGCGCCGCCTTTATCGCTGCCCCAAAAGCCTTGAAATCGTATTTCGGTACTGGTCTTTTTGCCATAGTTATTCACCCTGTTACATTTTACTGTTCCCCTTTCTTCTTGGATATGTCTACACAATTCAATCAGTTAGCCAAAATAATTCATATGTATATGTTGACAATTAGCCGCTTTTTTTGTATAGTATTATTAAAAGGGGGAAATGTTTATGTTACATAGCATGCGTATTCGATAAGCATTGAAATCAAAAAAGATTTTTCCCATTTTCAATATGGGCTTTTTTGTCATGCTTATTTTGCGTATGCTATACAACAAAACTAACGATGTATAGACATAGTATAAAAACTATGCCTTAATTTTGTTGTAGTGTTATATGTATAAATGCAGGTCAATGCTCATGTTGAGAATTGACCTGTATTTTTTTGCACAAAAGGAGAAATATTATGCTTGAAAAATATTGGATAAAATGTCCAATTTGTAACGGAAAGACGAGGGTTCAAGTATTTTATAATACGGTATTAAGAAATTTTCCTCTTTTCTGCCCTAAATGTAAATTAACACATATCATTGATGTTGAAAAATTAGAAATCATAATCAAAAACTCTGAAAAACAAAAGGAAGGATATTAAATGAAACACTTACCTAAAAGTACACTTACGGAAATATTGAATGACCCATACGGATTTACTTACAAAGAAATGTCGGAAGTAATTGGAGAGGATAAAGCAAGAGCCTTATATGCGGAATTGTATAAACAGCCATTTCACAAAAAAAATCTATCAATATCAACAAAAAAAGTCTATAAAAGTAGCGATACTGAAAAGTATGTTTATGAATTGAAAGACAACAGGTATATCGAAACGGTTTTTATTAAACGGCGAGATGGTGGGACTGTTTGCGTAAGTACGCAAGTTGGTTGTTCTGTTGGCTGTATTTTTTGTGAGTCCGGACGCAATGGTTTCGTTCGTAATCTAACACCATCTGAAATTGTGCAACAGGTCATATTGATACGTCAAAAAGTAAATCGTATCGTTTTTATGGGAATGGGAGAACCTTTATTCAATTACGACAACTTGATTGCAGCAATCCATATTCTTCGAGATAGAAATGGACTTAACTTTCCAACCGACGGCATTACCGTATCAACAGTTGGTCCAGTTAATCAATTAAAAAAATTGCGCGAAGAACATCTAAAAATTCAGTTGACAATATCTTTACATGCAGCAACACAGGCTGCGAGAAACTGCATCATTCCTCATATGCACATGTACGCTATTGAAGATGTTGTTAAGCAAGCATTGTCCTATTCACAAAGGCATAATCGAAAAGTGGTATTTGCGTATTTGCTTTTACCAGGTATAAATGACCGTTCCTCAGATATAAGGCAACTTGCAAAATGGTTTAAGGGCAAAAATGTTATGATTAACGTGCTGCAATACAACCCGACGAGTAATTCAAAAATTAGAGCACCACAAAAACAAGAAATGGTTGCGTTCAAACATCAATTAGAGCAAACAGGACTTGAAGTTACCATGAGAGTTTCTCATGGTAGAGAGATTAAAGCAGCTTGTGGACAGTTAGCTAATACATATAATAAAGCCAAAAAACAACAAAAATAATTTAATTAAAAGAGCCAGACGCACAGACGCAGAGCCGATAATATGCAGTTTGAAATACTGCTGTTATCGGCTCTTTTTTGATTTAATTTGTGCCCCCAATAACCATATTGGAGCAAAATCAGAACTGTTGCTTGTCGTTCTTTGATTTCCGCAGCAGCTTTGAAAAACCAAAGCCGCCGTTTCTTTTTATCTTCTAATGAAATGACGCGGTATCACTGTTAAAAGCGGCGGCTAAAAGGAGGTAGCCGCCATGAAGCACATACCATATCGACAAAATCCGACGGTCATTGACACATCAAAAAAAGCCCGACCACCGCCGGGGAAAACTACGTCTATCAATATGAACTGTCTAATCATCTGAATACCGCTTACAATACCTATACGTCTGTCCGGGCTTTTCGGACAGGCGTATTTTGCTGCTCAAAAAATTTTTTGAAAAAAATCCGAAAATCTTCGGCGTTTTTTTCAAAAGGCAGTATTGCCCCGCGAAAAGGGGGAAGCACCACCAACTTTCCAACGAGAAAGGGGGTGAGAATGTGGAACCTAATCGCAGGGAGTTTATAAAACAGTGCGCTTTCCAGAAGTTTTGTAATACGGTACTGCACAATGAAGCGTGTGACGCTCACAAAGAGCTGCACAGGCATAAGGCAAGGGAGATTACCTTTTCCGACTTGACCTTAGAAGAAGCGCGGCAGCTTCATACCTTTGATGAATATTTCAAAGGGGAAATCGCCTTTGAAAGAGCCGGGAAGAAAATCACGCCGAAGCTGCTTCTTGAAGCAATCCGTACTTTGCCGGAAGAAAAGCGCAAAGCCGTACTCCTGTACTATTTCGAGGGAATGAACGACACCGAGATTGCGGAGCTGTTCGATACGTCGAGAAGCACGATACAGTACAGGCGGACAAGCTCTTTTGAGCTGCTAAAAAAATATCTGGAGGAAAATGCTGATGAATGGGACGAATGGTAACGAACCCGGCTACCCGGAAAAAGCCCTTGTTCCCTATCCTGTCATTTTGGCAGCGACAAAGGGCGACCCGGACGCTATGAAGATTGTCTTGCAGCATTTCAGCGGCTACATAGCCCGCCTCTCCATGCGGAAGCTGTACGACGAGCGCGGGAACGTCTATTTTGGCGTAGACCACGACATTCGGGAACGGCTGCAAGCAAAACTGATGATGGCTGTCCTCACCTTTAAGGCAGAGGAATAAACCGCAGCGGCGGGACGCTTTCTCTCTCCCCCTTTTCCGTTCCGCTGCTGACGCGGCAGCAAAGCCATTCTGAACCTTGACAAAGAAAGCGGCGCAAGATAACGGCGGCGCAGCATAGGGCAAATCGGATACGTTCCTTTTGCGCCGAGCCATACGGTGGGTGCGCCATGACGCTATCCGGGTGAGGTTATCCCCGCCCGGACAGCCGAGCGACCAACACCGCGCCGGAAAGCAAGTGTAGCGGCTTGCGGGCGACGACACGCAAAATATACAATGATACTTCCTTACAGCCACAGTCCGAGCGTTAAGAGCGTCGCAGGCAATGGGTAGGGCTGCATGAGAACCATGCCGGGGTGAAATTCCCATGAGGTTATGCTAATAACCGTCCGATTAAAGCCTTTGTTTTCTTGAATAGTGGACTTGCTGCTATTCATAGACTGTATTATATGTTTGCGAAAGAAAGGGGGATTTTCTTTGACGCAAAACCAGACGCCCGTTACCACAACGGAGCATAAAATCGGAAAAGTTACTTACCTTGTATGTTCGTCCGCAAGTGAACGCGCAACGGACACACTGGATAAAAAGATAAAGAAGCTCATTCGCAAGGACATGGAGCTGAACCCCGCAAACGCCCGGAAATAGGGCGTTTCTTCACATTTTATACATGACACAGGCAGCGGTATGTGGTATAATATAGACAGTACAAATACCATGCTTGTCTGTCGTCGGAAAGGAGGACAAAATGTTACAGACAGACAAGATTACCGCTTTATATTGCAGATTGAGCCAGGAAGATATGCAAGCCGGGGAAAGCGAAAGCATACAGAACCAAAAACTGATTTTACAAAAGTATGCTGACGAACACCACTTTTTCAACACACGCTTTTTTGTAGACGACGGATTTTCCGGCGTGAGCTTTGAGCGTGAGGGGCTTCAAGCCATGCTGCATGAGGTTGAAGCCGGGAACGTGGCGACCGTCATAACAAAAGACCTTTCCCGTCTGGGACGTAATTATCTGAAAACCGGCGAACTGATAGAGATTGTTTTCCCCGAATACGAAGTGCGCTACATTGCCATTAACGACGGTGTAGACACAGCGAGGGAAGATAACGAGTTTACCCCTCTGCGGAACTGGTTCAACGAGTTTTACGCCCGCGACACCTCAAAGAAAATCCGGGCTGTCAAACAGGCAAAGGCACAGAAAGGCGAGCGCGTCAACGGCGAAGCTCCTTACGGCTACCTTATCGACCCGGATAACCGCAATCATCTGATACCCGACCCGGAAACGGCACACGTCGTAAAACAGATTTTTGCAATGTATGTACGGGGCGACCGTATGTGTGAAATCCAGAACTGGCTGCGGGACAATGAGATATTGACCGTCGGGGAACTGCGCTACCGCAGGACAGGGAGCAAACGCCACCCCCGCCCACAGCTCAACGCATGGTACAACTGGCCGGATAAGACACTGTACGACATTCTGACAAGGAAAGAGTATTTAGGGCATACCATAACCGGGAAAACCTACAAGGTATCTTATAAGTCGAAAAAGACGAAAAAGAACCCGGAGGAAAAAAAGGTATTTCTTCCCCAACACTCACGAACCTTTGATTGATGAAGAAACCTTTGAACTTGCACAGAAGCGGATTGCCACCCGGCAACGCCCGACAAAGGTTGATGAAATTGACCTGTTTTCCGGGCTGCTCTTTTGTGGGGACTGCGGCTACAAAATGTATGCAGTACGCGGAGCCGGGACGCTTGAACGGAAACACGCCTACACTTGCGGCAACTACCGCAACCGGGCAAGAAATGATATGCTCTGCACTACGCATTATATCCGCAAAAGCGTATTGAAAGAACTTGTCCTTGCAGACTTGCAGCGAGTAACGTCTTATGTGAAAGAGCATGAACAGGAGTTTATCGAAACCGCCAACGAGTGCAGCGCAAAGGCAGTACAAAAGACGCTGACACAGCAGCGGAAAGAACTTGACAAGGCGCAGAACCGTATTAACGAGCTGAACATCTTATTCCGCAAGCTCTACGAGGACAACGCTTTAGGGAAACTTTCAGATGAACAATTTGCTTTTCTGACTTCCGGCTATGATGAAGAAAAAAAGACGCTGACCCGGAGGATTGCGGAGCTGTCACAGGAAATCGACAACGCCACCGAGCGCAGCGCGGACGTAAAAAGGTTTGTCGCACTGGTACGCAGATACACAGCGATTGAAGAACTGACCTACGAAAACGTCCATGAATTTATTGACCGTATTCTTATTCACGAACTGGATAAGGAAACGAACACCCGCAAAATCGAAATCTTTTATAGCTTTGTCGGCAGAGTTGATACAGGCGACAAGCCTACTGAAAGTATCTCCTATTTCAGACAGATAGGAGCCGACGTAAAGAGTTATGCTATCTAACATACATCAAAAAGAGGTAAGATAACACCCTCTGCAAAAAAGGTATCGTTATCTTACCTCAACAAAGTTCGTCCCCGACCAGCCATCGTCCACATACTCACCGACTACATGAAGTCCCTGTTCCTTTGCGTACTGTTGCAGGATTGTCCGCTGTGTTTCAATGCTTACGCTGTCACCATAGTTTTCATCGTCCCGGCTTAATCTCATATAAAGCGCCGTGTTGTAAATCGTAGTATTGTAAGGTTGTTTCACCGTTAAAAATCCTCCTTCTTAAAGAAACAACCCACGCTTACAATACTTTTGCTCTATGGCAATTATATCATAAGCGTGGGCGTGTTATCAATGATGGGCTATCAGGTTGAAGCGGCTTTTTCTGCGGTATGCCGCACCACATCTACAATCAGATCACCGAGGGGCTTCCCGCCTGCGGCGAAGTGTTCGGAGATTTTTATACGGTTGTTCCCACATACAAAATACTGCGTGCCGTTCTCTGCTTGTATGACCTGCCCTGTCCGGGGTGTAAAAATATCGCTTTCGCTTTTTGCCATCCAGTGTCCTCCATATTCAGTTTTCAAGGTACAATGCCGCACAAAGGCGGCGAAAATTTCTGCTTATATCTATCACCTTTCCTTTACCGTGTGCCGCTGCTGACGTTTCAGTTCCGCCAGTATATCCGGCGGGATACGGTCAACCAGCCGCTGTAAATTGTCCAGTTCGCTTTTCAGCTTTGCCCGTTCCATCGTATCTTTCATCTTTCCTTTTTCGCTGGCCTTTGCCCTTGCTTCCAACTTCTCATTCTCCGCCAACAGGTCATTGATTGTGACCTTGTACTTTTTCAACTGCCCGGAGAAGTTCTCCATCTGCGGGAACCACTTTTTCAGCATGGAGAGGGCTTCCTCTTTTTTCTTTCCGGCGTTCAGCGGGTTAATGCCGTCAAGGGCGGCTTCAATGGCTCTGGCCTGTTTGGAGAGGGAAACCGCCTGTTTGAAAAGCCGGGTGGGGATATGCTTCCGGCCTGTCTTGCTGGCGCTTTCCCCACGCTCCAAGTCAGGATATTTCTCCACCATATAGGCGTGAAAATCGTCCTGCCACTTCGTCAGGTTTGCCCGGTTGCCGATAATCTCCTTTGCACACAGGCGGTTGTCCTTTGTCAGCGGAACAAAGGTCAAATGCAGGTGGGGCGTTTTCTCGTCCATGTGTACCACCGCCGACACGATATTTTCCCGTCCTACCCGGCCAATGAGGAAAGCCGCCGCCCTCTGGAAAAACGCCTGTATCTCCTTTGGGGATTTCCCCTTGAAAAACTCCGGGCTGGCAGTTACCAGTGTATCGACAAACCGTGTGCTGTCTTTCCTTGTCCGGCATCCGGCCTGCTCGATACGGCTCTGAATGAAGTGGTAATAGCGTCCCTCCGGCTTGACGATATGGAAGTTGTATTTACTCCGGCTTGTGTCAATGTCGGGGTTGCTGGCGTATTGTTCTTTCTGTCTTTCGTGATGGGCTTCCAGCGGCCTTGCCGGGTTGCCCTTGTGCTTCTCAAACCGCAAAATTGCGTGTTGTGCCATTCTGCTCCTTTCCCCATTCCTTTCCTATCCGGGGTTTTCCACAGGGAAAATCCCGCCGGAATTATCTCTGATACGATAGGAATGGAATGGATATAAATAAATCATTTTAATCTTTGTATTTCTATATACCGTCCGGTTTTCGTACTTCTCAAGATTGATTTCCGTACTTCAAGGGTACGGTTTTCAGTCCTCCGGCGTACCAGAACGGGATTTCTTGAAGTCGGTGTTTGGAACCGCTTCATAGGATTTTGGGAAAATGCGGTTGGGTTTTCCACAGCCCTGCTTCTGGATCTCCACCAGTCCGGCGTATTGCAGTTCCCGCAGGGTGTTCACCGCTTTCTGCCGCCCACAGTGGAGCAGGTCAACCACTTCGCAGATAGGGTAATACAGGAAAATCCGTCCGCAGTCATCCGCCCACCCATTCTTGCGGGACAACTCTGTCCGGCGCAGGATAAAGGCGTACAGAACCTTTGCCTCGTTGGACAGGGGCCTGAATGTGGGGGCTTCAAAGAGGAAATTCGGGAGCCGGGTGAAGCTGAACGCCTTTTCCGGCTGATGGATATAGATGGTATTTGTCATAGTGCGTTTTGTGGACGGTTAGAAGCCCGTTTTCCGGGGCGGGCGATACTTTATACCACCTGCCCCGGTTTGGGGCTTGCGGAGCCTGATAAATCAAGGCTTTTTCCGCTCCTAACTGTCCACAGCAGACCTCCTTTTCCGTTCACTTTCTGTTTTCTGCCGCCTGTGAACTCTGGCGGCACAGCCGGGGCAGTATTTTGCCCGGTTGGATTTTGGGACGAACACGCCGCCGCAGACCTCACAGCGTTTCAAGTCCTTATCCCGGAAAATCCCCGCTTCCAGCGTCCCGTCCAGCGGCAAGACCGCCCAGCGGAACCACTTACAGCAGACCGAGAAAGAAACCGTCTGCGGGCAGGTGCAGGTGTCCCCATCATCAAGGGCAATGCAGTTGCCGTCCTCACAACAACAGCACTCCCGGCGTATCAGGCTGGCCGCCTGTTTCCTCTGCGCCGGTGTCATGCGGTAAAGAGAACCGTCCGGCCTGCGTTCCAGTGGCGGCAAGTCTTTATAGGGGTTATCTCTCATGCGTTCCCTCCATTTTGCTTTCCGTTGCCGTTCCTCCGAAAAGGTTTCCTGCCCCATTCCTGCGGCGTGTTCCGGCGTTGGCACGCTCCCCGCAACTTCGGGACAACTTGTCCCGAAGTGACCTCTGGACAAAGTGTCCAGAAGCTGGCTCCTTGCAGTGCTTCCCCAGCCGGGGTATTCCTTTTCGGACGGTCATTCTGTTTTCAAGGTGCCGTTCATCGATGAACTAAAATAAGTCTACACCTAAATGACCGTCCGTCCCGTATATCCATAAAGTCGGAGATCCGCCCGGAAAACTGCCTATTTCCACGCTCTCGGAATTGTGGTAAAATAAACATAAAAATTGGCTTTCAAGCCATAGGAGGACAATAATCTATGAAAATCGGAATTTTATGTGCGGGTGACGAAGAACTCGCCCCATTTTTGCCCTTGATAAGCAACTGTAAGATAACGGAAAAAGCTATGCTGAAATTCCATGCTGGACAGATTGATAGTGTAGAAGTTGTCGCCCTGTTTTCCGGCGTGTGCAAAGTAAATGCCGCCATAGCCGCTCAGCTTTTGATAGATGTATTTTGCGTGGATATAATTATCAATTCAGGGACAGCGGGCGGTATGGAGCCAGAACTTGAAATATTCGATACAGTTATCTCCACAGAAGTTTGTTACCACGATGTAGCGCCAGACATTTTAACGGAATTTCATCCGTGGATGAATTCTGTGTTTTTTGTGGCAGACCCAAAGCTGATAGATATGTCAAAGTCTGCTGTTGACAAGCTTTCAACTTCTGGAAAGGTAGTTTGGGGCCGTATGGTAACGGGAGAATCGTTTATAACCGATGAGAGCCGGCAAAAAATAAACGATGAATTTGCTCCCTTGACGGTTGACATGGAAACTGCCAGTATCGCTCATGTCTGCTATGCAAATGACATACCGTTTATCGCCATTCGGTGTGTGACCGATACTGAAAAACACAGCGGAGTTGATAATTTTGACAAAAACTGTGCAAAAGCATCAAGTATTGCCAAAGATATTACGGTTGCTTTATTAAGAGAAATCAAAAAGTCGTGGTAAGATTGGATGATATTTTAGAACAGAGGACAGAGGGGGGAGAGTATGGCCCTAACTATTCAAGAACGACTAAAAGACCTGCGTGTGGAGCGTGGCTTGACGCTGGAACAGCTTGCGGAACAGACGCACCTCTCCAAATCTGCTTTAGGCAGTTATGAGGGGGACAATCTCAAAGACATCAGCCACTATGCCCTTATTGAGTTAGCAAAGTTTTACGAAGTGACTGTTGATTATCTGCTGGGCCGTTCCCAAACAAAAAATCACCCAAACGCCGATCTTGCAGACCTGCGTTTGAGCGACGATATGATTGAACTATTGAAAAGCGGGCGGGTGGACAATTCCCTTTTGTGTGAACTGGCGACCCACCCGGATTTTCCCCGGCTCATGGCCGACCTTGAAATCTATGTGAACGGCGTGGCGGGAAAACAGGTACAGAGTGCAAACGCCATTGTGGACGCCGTGAGTGCAACGATTATGAAACAACACAATCCCGGCTTGACTGACCCGCAGTTAAGGCAGCTTATCGCCGCCCATATTGACGACGACAGCTTTTGCCGCTATGTGATACAGCAGGACATAAACAAGATAGCCCTCGACCTGCGGGAAGCCCACAAGTACGATTTTTTCAGCGTCCCGGAGGATAGCCCACTGGAAGATTTTTTGCAGGCAGCCGAGGAAACCGCTAAAGAGGACAGCGACCCGGAGCAGGCGGCTATGATGTTTATCTGCAAGCGGCTCAAACTGAATTATAAGAAGCTGTCCGAGGAAGAAAAGAAGTGGCTGAAAAAGATTGCACAGAAGTCGGACTTGCTGAAAAATCCAAAGCCACAGCGAGGACGGAAGTAAGAGAATAATAAATCAGATTATATGGAGGTATTGGTTATGAAAAAATGGTTACTGATAATTTCAGCGACTGTTATTTGCGTTGCTGCCGCTTTTTTATATTTCTTTAGTTTAACTCCCAAAGGAGATACCATTACCAGCAGAGAAAGCATACTGAACACCGCAATTTCAAAGGGGAATGAATGGACTATTGCAAAAGAACTGGAACTTGGCGGTTATATCGTGAGTGGAGCATATAGTGCAGATAATAAATCTACACTTGCCATCTTTGAACCAACAGGAAATGGAGATTACAAATTTAGTACATCAACAAACCGAAATAGTGATGAGATTATTGTTGGTGGCGTTGCAATAAACGGAGAATGGTATGATTTAATTTGGTTTAATGGTGCTAAAACAGAGTATGCCGAAATCACTTATACAATAAATGGACAAGTGCAAGATACATTGAGATACAGCACAGATGATATGGATATTATCTCAATTAAAAACCCAGAAAAAGAGTATTCCATTCATGTGGTTTACTATGACAATGATGGAAATAAGTACGAATAAATTGTTTTTCATCGAGAAAATAGCAAAGCCAGCCGAGCCAGTCAACGGTCAAGATGAACGGCGCATTTCATGCGCCGCCGTTGACAGTCCCGCCCGTCTTTGCTAAAGGGTAATCAAGGCGGGAAAGCCCTAAAATGGTTTCACACCTATTTCAATAATTGGAGGAGATAAAAATGAGATCAGAAAAGGAAGTTTATGATATTGTTTTGAATTTTGCAAAAACAGACAAACGCATTCGCATGGTTACTTTGGAAGGATCTAGAACAAATACAAATATTCCGCCTGATGATTTTCAGGATTTTGATATTACTTTTTTTGTTACGGATATGGACAGCTTCACAAGTGATGATAAATGGCTAGATATATTTGGTGAAAGGTTGATTCTGCAAAAGCCGGAAGATATGGAATTATTTCCAGCTGTAGAAAAGGGATTTTCATATTTAATGCTGTTTACTGATGATGTTAAGATAGATTTAACTTTGCTGCCGCTGGAACTGATAGACGAGTATTTTACATGGGATAAACTGGTAAAGTTACTGTTGGATAAAGACAACCGTATCGTAAAGCCGCCAATACCAACGGATATAGACTACCACTTGCAGAAGCCTACTCAAAGAATGTTTGACGATTGCTGTAATGAATTTTGGAATACTACAACATATGTAGTAAAGGGCTTATGCCGCAAAGAAATTCTTTTTGCTATTGACCATATGAATGATATAGTACGAAAAGAATTGCTTCGCATGATTTCCTGGCTGATTGGTATCAAACAGGGATTTCATTTCAGTTTGGGAAAAAACTATAAATTTATGAAGCAATATGCCCCAGAGGAATTGTGGGAACGACTTATGTCCACTTATAATATGGATTCCTATCCCCATATGTGGGAATCCTTTGAACAATGTATGGCATTGTTCCGGGAGGTTTCGTCAGAAGTGGCATGCCAGTTGGATTACCAGTATCCACTATATGATGAAAAAATCAGTAATTATGTGATTCGGCAAAAGAAAAAATATGGCATTGAAGATGATAACAAATAAAATTTTTCAATCGAAAAAATTTATTTTGATTATTCAATTTTGAAAAACTGAATACCTCAAAATCAGAAAGAGCGCGGACAAGCACTTTGAGGGATTGACCGCCTTGTCCACCCATTCAGTGGGACGGCGGGCGGCGGTCAAGGCCGGGTGTAAACCCGTTCATTTCAGCCTTGACGGTTACCCGCTGTCCTGTTACTTTTCCGGGAGTGTAGCCACAACTTCGGGACACTTTGTCCACAAGTCGGAGCGTAGGACGATGAACGGGGGCTTTCATATACGCCCTGTCTGCTGTTGAAACCAGACCTGCGCTTACGGCTCCACGCCACACAAGCACAGCCCTGTTTTCCTGCCGCTTCAAATGCCCTTGCCCTCCCTGGCGGCAACGGCATTTTCACGGCAACGCCGACAGAGCGTATAACACACTACACTTTGCTTCGCAAAGTCGTGTGCCAAATGGGGGCGTTGCCCCCTTTGGAAACCCCCACAAGGAAAGGCGGTACGCTACCCCTCCACGGGGCGCATACCGCCTTTTCTTGTTATCCAGCCCTCCGGCTGTATCGGTTGAGCAAAAGTCAGCGTGGGAATGGTGTGGTATCTTTATCTAAGTGAAACCCCATTCTCCCATTTTGATACTGTCTGTCTTACTACGTTCAGTTTAATTGCCAGTTCTTCTTGCGACAGCCCTTTTGACTTTCTAATTCTTTTGATATTTTCATTTAGCATAATCTCTGCCTCCTTGTTTTTGATAGCTCAATTCTATATTCAATAGAGCCGTTGCCACAAGCAATACATATTAACATCCGCTTATTTATGGGCTTTTCGCAGACAAATTCAAAGTTTACTTTCCCTATTTCTATTATTTAGTAAAATTCAATAATTCTTGAACCTTTTCTCGATATTCTTGGTTGTGATCTAACCATATTTCTGTATGTTCACTATCAGTTACCGTCCAAATCATTTTAATTTCTTCATTTTGTATTGAATCATATATTTCTTGTCCCATAAACTGTGGGGTTAATGTATCCGCTTCACTGTTTATTACCAAAACCGGAATTTCAATATCTGCAATTTTGTCACATACATTTGCATCATCATAACTAAATCCCAATTCCATTTTGTTGATAATGTTGCCACAGAATGTCATGTAAGATATAGGCAATCCAATATCCATCTTTCTCATTTCTTCTTCTACCATCCATTTCATATCACTAACCGGACAATCTAGAATCAGAAAATCCACTTTGTTTTCAACATCCTTATCTCCCATTGCTAATCCTGCAGTTGCTCCACCAAACGATGTACCCCATATTCCTATCACTTGCTCCGGTGCATGGCTATAGACATAATCAATGTAATCAATCAAATCATATTTTTCCCAGTATCCAAATGTAGTATATTGAGCTGTATTTTCGTTGCTACTTCTCTGGTCATAAGTCAATACATTATATCCTTTCTGCAAAAACATTTCTGCTAAAGGATAATTGGTATAACGATTTCCACCAAGACCATGCACTAAAATAACTGTTGGATTATTCTTATCTCCTTCTTCACCAAGAGCATATATGTAATCTGCCGGTATCATATGTTCATCAAAAGTTGAAGTGATTTCAACTTTTTCTATAGTATATGTACTGCAGAAAACATCATAATCCATATTATATCTTTCCCAAAAACTATCTTTCACTTTTGAAGTATCTTCACAAGTAACCAATTGAGTAGACCCCATGAAAACTTGCGTCCCTATAAAATAGGACATTCCCACAAACAAAAGTAAAATAACTATAACTATTATCAACAATATTTTTGTCCATTTCTTCATCGTTTTCTCCTAAAAATTCCGATTGACAAAATCATTAATATCATATTCTACCATAATCACATATGCAATTCTATTTTATTCCGTTAAAATTCATTAAAAAAACCTAATTCATTTATTTCAAGAATGCAGATTGAGTTTTGATCCTATAGGCACTCATCCCATACCCCGCGAGTTCCATAACGTAAATCGCAGATTTTGTGGTGCAATCCATAACGTTGACCGGGCATGTATAAGCGTCCTCTCACAAGTCATTCAT
>NZ_ACFY01000050.1 GCF_000174195.1 Roseburia inulinivorans DSM 16841
GGCTGCCGCACAGCCTTTTTCTTTCATGATCATAATACTTTTGATAAAAATTCCTGCAATCTCGGACTCTGTGGATGTTCAAAGATCTCCTGCGGTGTGTTTTCTTCCTGAATGACACCGTCATTGATGAACATGACACGGTTTGCAACCTCTCTTGCAAATCCCATTTCATGTGTTACAACCACCATGGTCATACCGTCCTCTGCAAGTTCTTTCATAACGCTTAAAACCTCGCCGACCATCTCAGGGTCCAATGCCGAAGTCGGCTCATCAAACAAAATAATATCCGGGTTCATGGCAAGCGAACGGACAATGGCAATTCTCTGTTTCTGTCCACCTGAAAGCTGGCTTGGATAGGCATCCGCCTTATCAGACAGACCGATTCTTTTCAAAAGTTCCATCGCTTTTTTCTCTGCCTCTTCCTTGGTCATTTTGTTGAGTTTTACCGGGGCAAGCATAATGTTTTCCTTAATAGTCATGTTTGGAAACAGATTAAACTGCTGGAACACCATTCCGATTTTTTCCCGTACATGGTTAATATCCACCGACTTATCCGTCATATCCGTCCCCTCAAACAGAACGTGTCCGCTCGTTGGGATCTCCAACAGGTTTAAGGATCGCAGAAATGTCGATTTTCCACAGCCGGAAGGTCCGATCAATGCAAGGACATCCCCTTTTCTGATGGTCGTGGAGATTCCTTTTAATACTTCATGATCCCCAAAAGATTTGCAGAGATCCTGAATCTCTAAGATCACCTCTGCAGAATTGGTTGTATTTGTATTATCGCTCATTGTTTCTCAACTTCCTTTCTAAGACACCGACAGCTTTGCTAAGTCCGACTACCATCAGAAGATAAATGACAGCAACTGCGATCAACGGCATAAATGCCTCATACGTAACGCTTCGGATAATGTCTCCACCTTTTGTCAGATCCATCAGACCGATGTAACCACTGATGGACGTCTCTTTCAATAAACTGATAAACTCGTTACACAGTGCAGGGAGAATGTTCTTTACTGCCTGTGGCAGGATGATGGTGGTCATCGTCTGTCTGTAATTAAGGCCTAAGCTTCGTCCTGCTTCAAACTGTCCGATATCCACTGCCATAATTCCGGAACGCACGATCTCTGCCACATAAGCAGCTGAGTTCAAACCAAATGCGATCACTGCTACCACGATTTTTCCCGTGTTAATACTCTGGAAAATAACATAATAGATAATCAATAACTGGATCATGACCGGTGTGCCGCGGATGATCGTCAAATATGCTTTACAGACTGCATTCAGAATGCCAAGCCCGCCATTTCTGTCATGGCTGGTTCTGACAATGGCAATTAAAAATCCTAAGACAATACCGATCATCACCGCAAAAATTGTAATGATCAATGTATTGCCAAGACCTTTTAACATATATGCATAGCGGTTATCCTGAATAAAGTTCTGGTAAAATTTTTCGCCAAACGAACTCTTTGCTGTCACTGCATTCCCATCACGCACAATGATCACCTGCTTGGAAGTTGCATATGTATCTGTAAAGTTGACATTCTTCTTTCGTTCTTCTGTCACGGTAAATCCGGCAGCGCCCACATCTATCTTTCCCGTAGACACAGCCGGAATAATAGAATCAAATGCCATATCTTCAATCTTCAATTCCATACCGAGCTTATCAGCGATCGCCTGCATGATATCCACATCTATACCGACGATTTCATTATTCTCATAATACTCATATGGCGGGAACTCAGCATTTGTTCCCATCGTCAGTGTTCCATTCCCACGGGACGCATCCTGTGGTTCGTATGGATAATTTCCTTTTTCCGCATCTGTTCCAATATAATTTTTTGTAATCCGGTCAAGCGTTCCCTCGCTTCTTAATTCCTCTAATGCCGTATTGACCTTTTCCAGCAGATCATCGTTTCCCTTTGCGATAACGATCGCATATTCTTCCAGCGTAAATTCTTCATCGAGAATTTTAAGTCCCGGATTCTCCTCCACAAATGCGAGCGCCGGCTGTTCATCGATCACAACACAGTCAATCTTTCCCTGTTTTAATGCCTGGACTGCATCTGCGCCTTTGTTGTAACGCTCCACCGTTGTTCCTGATCCGTCATTTTCATAATCGGAAACATAAATATCACCGGTTGTTCCAAGCTGGACACCAATCTTTTTCCAACGATATCATCCACACCGCTGATCGCACCGGCTGTTTCCGTGGATGCTGCTTCCTGATCATCCTTCTGCTTTGTGCCGCATCCAGCAATTCCTGTCAGCACAAATGTCAGAACGAAAAGCCAAAGCAGCAGTTTTTACTTTTTTTCTTCATCATAAATATCCGCTCCTCTTTTTTTCTGATTGTCTGCATAAATATACATTATTTTTCATTGAAATACAAGTATTTTGGACTCAATTGTTAAGATTCCCTTTCCGATTTATCAGGGAACTGATTTTTTTCTTATATTATTATGTAACATTGTGGCTTTTTTCCTTGACTGTCCCGCAAAATTACATTAAAGTTTGTTTTAGAAAAAACAAAGGAGATTTTATTTATGGAAAAAATTGCAAGCTTTACAATAGACCATATCAAATTAGAACCCGGCGTTTATGTATCCCGCAAAGATACCGTCGGTGCAGAAGTGATCACCACATTTGATCTGCGCATGACTTCCCCAAACGATGAGCCTGTCATGAATACCGCCGAGATGCATACGATCGAACACCTTGCAGCAACATTTTTAAGAAACCATGCTGTTTACGGTTCCAAAACTATTTATTTTGGTCCGATGGGATGCCGTACCGGATTTTATCTGCTTCTCGCAGGTGATTATGAATCAAAGGACATTGTTGGCCTGATGATCGAAATGTTTGAGTTTATCCGCGATTTTAAGGGCGATGTTCCTGGCGCAAGTCCAAAAGACTGTGGCAATTATCTGGATATGAACCTTGGTATGGCAAATTATCTTGCCAACCGCTATCTTGAAAACACGCTCTACCATATTGATGAAAAACATCTGGTGTATCCGGAATAGAGTTTTCAAAACAGACATTGTATTTTCTATTGTCATAATAACAAACCCGGTGTAATCTCTCAGCAAAGATCTTACACCGGGTTTCTATTATCTGTTCATTTTACTAAAATGATCCTTTTAATCTTTAGAATCTGTTTTAGATATCATCAAAGGATTCTTTTAATTTATCCATGAATCCCTTTTTCTTCTTACCCTTTTCCTGGGTGCCGTTACCACCGGCGTTGCTTCGGTTTAAGGACGCACCTGTCAGTTCATCAAAATGACGTAACGCCTCTTTCGCCTCATTATTAAGACCTGTCGGTGTCTGGACAACCAAAGTTACATACTGGTCACCACGAACCCCTTTATTTCTCAGGGATGGAACTCCCTTTCCTTTCAGACGGATCTTGGTGTCGGTCTGTGTACCTGGTTTTACTTCATAAAGCACATCTCCGTCAACGGTATTGATACGGATCTCGCCGCCCAATGCAGCCTGCGCAAACGTAACCGGAGCTGTGGAATAAATATTCATATCCTGACGCTGGAAGATTGGATGTCTGGATACAACTACTTCTACTAACAAATCTCCTCTTGGGCCACCGTTGACACCCGGCTCTCCTTTTTCACGGATACGGACACTCTGTCCATTGTCGATACCGGCCGGAATCGTTACCTGGATTTTTCTCTTTCTTGCAATATATCCGGTACCACGGCAATCCGGACATTTGTCTTTGACTACTTTACCGGTACCATTACAATCCGGACAGGTCTGGACATTCTGCACCGTTCCAAAGAAGGACTGCTGTGTAAACACAACTTTTCCTTTGCCGCCGCACTTGGTACATGTTTCCGGGCTTGTTCCCGGTTTTGCACCTGTACCATGGCAGGTTGCACACTCATCCTTCAGAACCATTTCAATTTCTTTCTCACATCCGAAAACAGCCTCTTCAAATGTGATCCTTACACTGGTACGGAGATTCGCACCTTTCATCGGTCCATCATTGCCTCTTCTTCTGGCGCCACCGCCACCGAAGAAGTCGCCGAAAATATCTCCAAAGATATCTCCCATATCCATGCCTGAAAAATCAAATCCGCCAGCACCGCCGCCTGTACCATCGAATGCTGCATGACCAAACTGATCATACTGTTTACGCTTTTCTGCATCACTCAATACTGCATAAGCTTCCTGTGCTTCCTTGAACTTTTCTTCACATTCTTTATCACCCGGATGCATATCCGGATGGTACTTCTTGGCAAGAGTACGGAATGCCTTTTTTATATCAGCGTCACTCGCATTCTTCGGAACGCCAAGGACTTCATAATAATCTCTTTTCTCTGCCATAACGCTTAACTCCTTGTTATCATGTACAAATTTATCATACCGGCTATCTGTCTAAAGCATGATTCAATTTCCGGTTTTCAAAAATTTTAAAATATTTTCCTCTTCTACCGCATATAGGGTTTCCGGAAAACCGGAAACCCCTTTTTATATGCTGATTATATTTTAGACCTCTTTGAAATCAGCGTCTACAACATCATCATCTGCTGCGCCGGCATTGTTCGTCTGTGCGCCGCCCATGTTTCCCATATCAGGACCTGCTCCCTGGGCACCCTGTGCTGCCTGTGTCTGCTCATACATCTTAGCAAATACTTTCTGTGCACTCTGTGTCAGTTTCTCCTGAGCTGCTTTTAATTCAGCAACATCTGCGTCTGTCATCTCTTCTGCATTCTGATGTGCGTCCAAGAAAGATTTTACTGCATTTAAGTCAGCTTCTACTTCAGCTTTATCATTTGCATCAAGGTTTGCTCCAACCTGATCCAATGCCTGCTGTGTCTGGAATACGAAGGAATCTGCATCGTTTCTTGCATCGATTGCTTCTTTTCTCTTCTTATCCTGTGCTTCGAACTCAGCTGCTTCTTTTACAGCCTTATCGATCTCATCATCGGACATGTTAGATCCGGATGTGATTGTAATGTGCTGCTCTTTTCCTGTTCCTAAATCTTTTGCAGAAACGTTTACAATACCGTTTGCATCGATATCAAATGTAACCTCGATCTGTGGAACACCACGACGTGCTGGTGGGATACCATCCAGACGGAACTGTCCAAGGGATTTGTTATCTCTTGCGAACTGTCTCTCACCCTGTACAACGTTGATATCAACGGCTGTCTGGTTATCTGCTGCTGTAGAGAAGATCTGGCTCTTCTTGGTAGGGATCGTTGTATTTCTCTCGATCAGTCTTGTAGCGATACCACCCATTGTCTCGATAGATAATGATAATGGTGTTACATCAAGAAGTAAGATTTCACCGGCACCGGCATCTCCTGCTAATTTACCACCCTGGATAGAAGCACCGATTGCAACACACTCATCCGGGTTTAAGGATTTGCTTGGCTCTTTGCCTGTCAACTGTCTTACTTTGTCCTGAACAGCCGGGATACGTGTAGAACCACCAACTAATAATACCTGACCAAGATCTGCGTTTGTAAGTCCTGCATCTTTCATAGCGTTCTGAACCGGGATTGCAGTTCTCTCAACTAAGTCATGTGTTAATTCATCAAATTTTGCTCTTGTAAGGTTCATATCGAAATGTTTTGGACCTTCTGCTGTAGCTGTGATGAATGGTAAGTTGATATTTGTAGTTGTAGCAGAAGATAACTCTTTCTTAGCCTTCTCTGCTGCTTCTTTTAATCTCTGAAGTGCCATCTTATCTGTAGATAAATCAACACCTTCTGCTTTCTTGAATTCATCGATCATCCACTGTGTGATCTTGTTATCAAAATCATCACCACCAAGATGTGTATCACCGTTTGTAGCTAATACTTCAATAACTCCGTCACCGATCTCGATAATGGAAACATCGAATGTACCACCACCTAAATCGTATACCATGATCTTCTGTTCTTTCTCATTGTCAAGACCATAAGCTAAAGCTGCTGCTGTTGGCTCGTTGATGATACGTTTTACATCAAGTCCTGCGATCTTACCGGCATCTTTTGTTGCCTGACGCTGGGCATCATTGAAGTATGCTGGTACTGTGATAACCGCTTCTGTAACTTTCTCTCCTAAATATCCCTCTGCATCTGCTTTTAATTTCTGAAGGATCATTGCGGAGATCTGCTGTGGAGAATACTGTTTATCATCAATTGCTACTTTGTAATCAGATCCCATATGTCTCTTAATGGAAGAGATTGTTTTTTCTGCGTTTGTAACAGCCTGACGTTTTGCAGGTTCACCGACTAATCTCTCTCCTGTTTTTGTAAATGCTACGATAGATGGTGTTGTTCTTGCACCTTCCTGATTTGCGATAACGGTAGGTTTTCCACCTTCCATAACTGCTACACAGCTGTTTGTTGTTCCTAAGTCAATACCAATAATTTTACTCATAATAATTTCCTCCTTTAATTAGCTACCTTTACCATGCTGTGTCTTACCACAGCGTCTCTGTACATATAACCTTTCTGAAGTTCTTCCGCTACTATATTTTCGCCAAGCTCTTCATCTTCCACATGCATGACTGCATTATGGAAATTTGGATCAAATTCCTGTCCAACTGCCTCGATTGGTTTTACACCAGCCTCCTCTAATGTTGTAAGGAATTGTTTGTAAATCTTATCCATACCAACGACAAATGCATCTTCCTTTTTGTCTTCCGGTACAGCCGCAAGTCCGCGCTCGAAATTATCGATCACCGGAAGCACTTTCTCAACAATTGTTTTTGCTCCCATATCAAACATCTGTGATTTTTCTTTCTCAGTACGTTTGCGGAAATTCTCAAATTCTGCCATCTGGCGTCTCAGACGATCGGTAAGATCTTCAATCTGTTCATCTTTCTTATCTTTTTCTTCTTGAAGAATCCCTTTTTATTGTCATCAGAATCCTCTTTGGAAGATCCTTCTGTCTCTTCCGCCGTTTCCTCTGTGTCTTTCTCTTCTGTCTCAGAAGCTGTATCCTCAGTCGTTTCAGCTTCTTTTACGGAATCTTCTGTCTGATCTGCCTGGGACTCTTTTTCTAAATCCTCTAAAACCTCTTCTAATACTTCTTCTTTCTTCGCTTCCTGCATTTCCCAGCCACCTTTCTATACTTCTCCTTTTGGCTTATCTAAGATGCCATCCAGAGATTTTTTCAATGTGTTCAGATTCGCCATTACTTTCTCATAATCCATCCGCTTCGGTCCGACAATTCCTATCGTTCCCCGAACACCTTCGCCCAATTCATAAGTTGCAGTCACAACACTGCAGTCCTTCATCGTCTGGATCGGGCTTTCATTCCCTATATAAACCTGAATTCCTGTATTCTCTTCATCCAACAGGTTTTCAGTTACAAGGCTTGCCAACTGCTGTTTCTCCTCAAATGTGGAGATCAGTTCACTTGCTTTCTCCGCTGAATCAGATAACTCCGGATATTTGAAAAGATTTGTCGTACCACTCGTATAAATCTTAATATCCTCATCCTGACCCATTGTCTCACCAAGTGTATCAAGCACGTTGCTGACGATATCACTGTGGATACCTGCCTGCCCTTTCAGCTTGGCGATGGTCGCAAGATTGATCTCTTCTAATGCCAGACCATTCAGATTCGAATTCAGCAGGATATTCAACTTCAACATTGTCTCATTATCAAGCGGTTCTGATACCGGAATGATCTTATTCTTGACCATGTTGCCCTCTGTGACGATCACTGCAAGGATCTGTTCCTCATCCACATTAGAGAGCTGGATGAACTTCACTTTGTTCCGATGATAACTCGGCGCTGATACCATTGTTGCATAGTTGGTATTGGCTGCCAGAACTTTTGCAACCTTCTGCAGTACCTGTTCCATCTTCTCGGTGTGTTCGATGACAAACTGTTTCATGTCATCCACTTCCCGGTTCTTCTCTTCCATCAGATGATCTACATAGAAGCGGTAACCTTTATCGGAAGGAATCCGTCCTGCCGAAGTATGCGGCTGTAAAATGTATCCTAATTCCTCAAGGTCTGCCATCTCATTTCGGATCGTTGCTGAACTTAAATTCAGGTCTGTATACTTTGAAATGGTTCTTGAACCAACCGGTTCACCTGTTTCCAGATAGTTGCGGATGATAGCATTTAAAATTTTCGTTTTACGTTCGTCTAATTCTAATTCTTCCATTCACTCACTCCTGCTTCTGGAAATATCATAATTGCCCAACAACGCTTGTCACTGAACAATTATCTGTGTGTTTTTAGATTTGTTAGCACTCATTTGATTGGAGTGCTAATATCTATGTACCTAACATAGCACCATCCTATTTTTTTTGTCAACAGTATTTCTGATGTTTTTTGAAGATTTTTTGTGAAAAAATTGTGTCCTGCCAGAGTTTAGCGGTCGTAGTGTCGCAGATTTTATGGTGCTTTCTTAGGTTTTGAAGTGCATATATAAATGTCCGTTCACAAGGCAATTTTATATGTAATGAAAAAGAAAAACGTAGGATTGTAAGTGTGATTGTGGTAGAATTATGTTTAGTAATGAATTTATAAAATCAGAACTTGAGGAAGGGAGCGTGATTGTATGAAAAAGAAGCTATCTGTTATGACTGTAATCATTTTGGCTCTTGCGATATGCGTATCGGCATGGTTTTATGGGTACTACAATCGCAAAAGCAACGACAATCTTCCCACTCTGACGGCAATCGCAGAAATGAGTGAAGCTGATGTTAATAGCCTTTTGCCTGGATACCATATTGACCAGCTTAGAGAGGTATGGGGGAAACCTGATACCAGTGAAGACGGCACAGTATGTTGGAAAATTGGGGATACCACTCTCATTGTGAGTTATAAAAATAATGGTATAGTTGCGATTTGTGGCCTTAAAGACGATAGCGGTGTCTCCATAGGAGAATAACAGCTTCCAATTTTATGGGGATGGCAATCAGTCATACTATGATTAGAAAATAAGATACTTACAATCATAAAATAGGAATGAACATTGAAACTAATGCCCGAATGGCATTAGCCATTATACAATATCCATTCTTATTTCATCAATAATACTTTTATCTCTTAACTTATGAATTTCAGTTCGTGTGATAGAAAACACAATTCCTATCAAAACAAATATACCACCAAATAATGCCGTCCACGGAATATGATACAATACCGGAAAAGCCTTCCGAATGGATAAATTAATTAAAAATGGAATTGCAATTCCAAGTATCACTCCCGGAACAAGTGCATTTAGAACGCAAAAAATACTTTCACTATATAACATCCTGCAAAGTGATTTATTTGTCATTCCAACACTCTTTAACACTGCAAACTCACGGCTTCTGATTCTGATATTTGTCGTCAGCGTACTAATTACGCTTGTAAACCCCATGAGAATGAGCAGGATAACAAAACCATACATCACAATTTCAGCAAGAACTATAGCTATATTGAGCATTTTAATCATAGCATCTGTGCGGGCAATTCTCACGGTATATCCCTGCTCTGCATAAGAATCCTCTGCCACAATCGGAAAATATTCATCCATGACACTTCTGGCATATTCTGTATAATCATCTTCATCTGATGGCATACTAAACCAGTCAAAACTCCTCGCATCCGCATCAGGTACGACAATTCTGACCGGATATGGTGTCATTTCCCAAAAACCATATTCCTTTAAATCGGACTGTTCTAAAATACCTCCAATTGTAAGTGTGTTCTTCTCATTGGCTGCGTTTATCAGGGAAATCTGTGTCACATCATCTTTAAAAGGTTTTATCGACGTATACACTCCATTGTCATTATATTGGTAAGTGTTCAGCAAAAGGATACTTCCATATTCTGCGCCTGCCCTGTCACAGAGTTTTTTATAGAGTTTTTCATCAACGGACACGATTTCTGTCCTTGTTTCCCCATTATCATCAGAAAATTTCGGAACCTGCAGCATATCCTTTGTTAATGTATTTTTATCTAATAGCGCATTGTAGGTAAAAGCATCTGCTCCAACACCATATACATCTATCCCGTACTTTTCCAGCTTTTGTGTAATTTCATTATATTGGTCTGATGTAACAGGCCGGCTGATTTTTCTCTCTTCTTTCCCTGTTTTCGCATTAACCCCGGTATCATAATTGGAACAATAATCCACCATCATTTCTTTTGATTTTTGGTGTCATCCATTCTTGGAATTCCTTTGCCTGACCGGATAATCCTCCGGTTAACAGAAAAAGTAAAATCCCAAGTGACAATGCACGTATCGTTGCCCTATAGCCGTATTTGTTTCTTTTCATGTTTTTATAGGCAATTGCAGTCTCACATCCAAATATTTTTTGGATAACGCTGTCTTTTACCTGGATTTCTTTCAAAGCTGTACCTGCTCCAATCCCTTTTACACACTGGATCGCAGTAAATCTACCAACCTTTTTAGCTGGTCTGTATGCAGAGAATAATACAATGCAAAACGAAAATACACCTGCAAACAAATATGTCCACACAGATATATGAAAGGGCAGTGAAAAGGTAAAAGGTCTCATAATAATTTCTTTTGCAGCATCATTGATATTGGAAATAAAATGTCCTGTAAATTTCACACTAATATAACCTAGTATAGTTCCTGCAATAAGTCCAAGCGGGATGGCTGTCAGACTAAGCCATAAACTCTCATAGACAACACTTGCCCTTATCTGTCTGCCTGTTGCACCGACACATTTTAAAATACCAAACTCCTGAATCCTCTTATTGGCACTAGCAGAAAATATATTGGATATTACCGTAATCGACATTGCCGCAATAAGAAGACCTAAAATCAGTGCCGGTATTGCAAGCATGAGAGTGTATGCTCCTCCATATTCTCCATAATCCGAACCAAGGAAATCCGTAAGCATCTTATTTGCACTTGTCACAAAGCACATTACAGTTGTAATAAGTGATGTTGCAAGTGCGATCGCAAAAATTCCTGCAATCGTTCTTTTTTTATTCACTTTCATCTGGCTTAAGGCGAGTTGTGCTGTTATTTTCATTACTTCATCACCTCATCTTTTATGATTTTTCCATCTCCGATCGTGATGATCCGGTTCGCCTGCAGTGCAATCTTTTCGTCATGTGTGACAAGAAGAATCGTCTGCTTATATTTCTGATTGGTAAACTTCAAAATATCCAGAATCTCTCTGCTTGTTTTACTGTCAAGATTTCCCGTCGGCTCATCTGCAAGAATAAATGCCGGCTCGTTTATAAGAGCCCTTCCTATGGATACTCTTTGCTGCTGCCCTCCTGACATTTGTCCCGGCAGATGTTTTGCCCTTTTCTCAAGACCCAGCATATTCACAATCTCAGAAAGCCGTTCCTTATTCTCTTTTCTTCCATCTAATTTCCATGGCAGCGCAATATTTTCCTCCGCAGTAAGAGTGGGTATCAGATTATAAAACTGATAAACAATTCCCAGATTTCTTCTGCGGAAAATTGCAAGTTCATCCTCACTCATTACTTGTATCTCATTTCCATCAATGATAATAGAACCGCTTGTCGGATGATCAATTCCGCCAATCATATTCATAAGTGTCGATTTCCCGGAACCGGATGCTCCGATGATTGCAACAAATTCTCCTCTTTCTACCGAAAAAGACACATGATCAAGCGCAATCACTTCCGATTCACCTTCACCATATTTCTTTGTTAATTCCTTCACTTCTAAAACAGCCATTGCATTTCTCCTTGTTTTAAATACCATCTTATAGACAATTGCGAAACTCCTCATAATCTTCTTTAAATTGTTCAAAATTAACAAAAACATTCAAGACACGCTCTCGCTACGTGTCGCTCGCAGCGGTACTAAGAAGCCTGACACAACCTAGCGTTGTATCAGTCTTCTAAGTGCCGGCGGCTCCCCAGTGTCTTTCATGTCTTTTGTCAATTTCTCACAATTCAATTTAGGTTTTAATAAGTTTTCGCAAAAGCCTAAATACCATCCTAGCAATGCAAAATGACTGTACCGTGACAAAAGAATTTATTATTGTGACAATTTTGTCACTTAGAAACAATTCCAGGTCTTCCAGCATAAGTGATATTACTTGAAAAATTTTAAAATAAAAGTCGTTCCCTCTCCCCTGCCTCCAAAATCAACATCAATGTCGCCACCCTGTCCTTTCAGAATAGAGAGTGCAAGCGGCATTCCGATTCCAAATCCATTTTCATTGGTAGAGTTTTCAAACCTTTTAAAAAGAGCAGCATACTCTGTTTTGTCCATTCCCATACCGCTGTCCCTGACCGAAATCCAGCTATACATGGGATTTTCTCCGCTGTCAATCTCAATCACACTTCCATCCGGTGAATATTCGATCGCATTTTTGACAATGTTTGTGAGTGCTTCTGTGGTCCAGCGTTTATCACAATGTATGATGCAATCCTGTTTCAGCTCTATGGTCAGATTGTGGATATCCAAAAGGATTGCCACCGATGGTTTTACCGCCTCTAAGAGTTCTGACGTGTAGATGTCATTTTTGATAAAATCAATTGCATGGGCATCAAGCTTTGCCATCTTAAGAAGTGCCCCTACAAGCCACTCCATTTTGTTTAGCGAAACCTGAATGTTATGAATGAACTCTTCCTGTTTTTCCGGCTCTGCCTCCTCCAGTAAATCTGCCATAATCATCATGGAAGTAATCGGTGTTTTTAACTGATGGGAAATATCTGCCATATAATCAGAGAGACTGTCTCTTTCTGCCTCAACTGCCTTTATCTGTTCATTTTTCGTGTTCACAAGAGCATAAATATCATTTTTTAATATGTTAAAAGAGCCTTCCTTATTCACTCGAATATCCAGTTCCTCGCCGGAACTATAGCCTTTCACAAACTCCGACAACTGTTCTATCTCTTTTTTCTTAATCCACACGATATCCCATTCCTCTCACAGTCTCAATGTGTATTGCCTCTCCAAGTTTCTCCCGCAGCCGTTTCACATAAACGGTAAGTGTATTATCCTCAACAAAGTTGCCGTCTGCGTCCCATATTTTGTCAAGAATCTGCTGCCTTGTCAAAAGGATTCCTTTATTACTCGCAAAAATAAGCAGCAACCGATATTCCAATGCTGTAAGTTCTATGATTTTATCATTCACATAAACTTTTGCCTCATCTGTATGGATGGCTGCATGACCCATATAGATTATGTTGTCCTTCTCTCCATTTTTGATATTGGCAGATAAAATGCGCCGGACTCTCGCCAAAAGTTCTCTGATTCTGAAAGGCTTTACAATATAATCCTCTGCTCCTTCATCAAATGCCCTCACAATTGTATTTTCATCATCCACAACTGTCAGGAAAATCACAGATGTAGCAGTATTTTGGAATATCTCACTTACATCAAATCCAGTTCCATCCGGGAGCTGCATATCTATAATTGCCAGGTCAAAATTATAATGTTCTATTAAACTTCCGGCATCTTTTATACCTGTGGCATGATTTGTTTCATAACCTTCTGTCTCAAGTGCATACAGAATTCCCGAAGCAATCATTGTGTCATCTTCCAACAAAAGTATTCTACTCATGAATTATTTCTCCATATTCATTCAGCAATAAATCTAATTGTTCAAATTGGGTCATATTGCGTTCTCCTTCTTGCTAATATAATAATTCATATTATTGTGAAAGTAAATTGATTACTTGGGAAGGATTGTCTTTGCATAACACCCACTTTCGAAAAATAAATTTTTTGTTGTTTTTGAAAGCGGCATCTTGCATATACTATTTATAGACAGTATAATAAAAATATCAAAGCAGTTTCAAGAAATGAATTTTTTTCAACTTTTGAAAGTGGGTGACTATATGAAAACAATCACAAGAACAAAATATCTCGACAGAATCATTGAGCTGAACGGTACTCCCGACATCAAGATTATCACAGGTATTCGTCGATCTGGCAAATCCAAGCTGATGCAGGCATATATTGAGTACCTGAAAAGCCATTTTGAAAATATCAATATCATCTTCATTGACTTCATGGATTTGACGTATGAAGAAATCAGGGAATACCATGCCTTACACGCCTATGTGGAAGAACATTATCAGGCAGGAAAAACAAACTATCTGTTTGTAGATGAGGTTCAGATGTGTCCCAAGTTTGAGTTAGCAATCAATAGCCTGTATTCTAAAGGAAAATACGACATTTATGTAACCGGCTCCAACGCATTTCTGTTGAGTGCGGATTTGGCAACGTTGTTTACCGGACGATATATTGAAATTCATGTGTTTCCTTTCAGCTTCCAGGAGTATTGCCAATATTACGATGATGTCAGTGATAAAGATAAACTCTTTGATGATTACTCCATCAAAGGCGGTTTAGCAGGTTCCTATGCTTATAGAACTGAAAAAGACAGAACAAACTATATAAAGGAAGTCTACGAAACCATTGTTACAAGGGACTTAGTACAGAAATATGCTCTGCCGGACACTTTGGTTTTGCAGCGTCTGAGCGAGTTCTTGATGGACAATATCAGCAATCTGACTTCGCCTAATAAGATCAGTCAGCTGCTGACAGCAAATGAGAGCCCGACCAATCATGTGACCGTAGGCAGGTACATCAAGTATTTGTGTAATGCCTTTGTGTTTTATGATATTAAGAGATACGATATTCGTGGCAGGAAATATCTCGAAAGTTCTGAGAAATTTTATCTGTGTGACAGCGGTATTCGATACGCAATTCTGGGAAGCAGAAATATGGACTATGGCAGAGTTTATGAGAATATCGTTTGCATCGAACTTCTTCGACGTGGATACGATGTCTATGTCGGCAAACTCTATAAAAAGGAAATTGACTTTGTTGCTCAGAGGGGCAGCGAAAAAATTTATATTCAAGTAAGTGATAACATTTCCGGGCAGGAGACATTTGAGAGAGAATGTTCCCCTCTGCTTCAGATCCGAGATGCCTATCCGAAAATGATCATTGCCAGAACCAGGCATCCGAAATATAGCTATGAAGGAATTGAAGTTCACGATATAGCTGATTGGCTGTTACAGGAGTAAAAAAGCCTATGATATGGGATATTCTATTAATACTAATCAGCACACGCCATTTGCAAGTATTGAAAATGAAAAACTAATCGTTGAAATTTGCGATTCACTGTCCATAGGTGCAGCAATTGAAAATATGATTCTGACAGCAACCGGATATGGATTGGGCACCTTATGGATTGCCAATACTTGTTTTGCCTATAATGAGCTGATGGATTTTATCGGAACAGACAGCCAGTTGACAGGAATTGTTGCGGTTGGCTTTGCCGATGAATCTCCTGCTAAAAGACCAAGAAAGCCCTTAGAAGAAATCGTTGAGTACAGATAGGTAAAACCGGAGTTTAACGTATGAACTGCCGCCTGTAGGTGGTGTTACGGATTTTCGCAGGTTATGTTAATTGCATGCCAACAAAGTGTATAGAAATCT
>NZ_ACFY01000049.1 GCF_000174195.1 Roseburia inulinivorans DSM 16841
CGTCACTTTATAAAAATCCTTTTCTGCTCCGGTATCCGGCAGTTGATTCAGAAGTTCCAATATCTGCAATTCCAGTTTATCATATTCCAATGGTTTACATAGAAATGAAAATGCATGAACTTCGTTAATGACCTGCATACAATATTCTTCATAACTCGTAATATACACTAATTTCACATCCGGAAATTTTTCCTTTAATTTTCTCCCCAGTTTAATACCATTCAGTTCTTCCATCGAAATATCTAAAATTCCGATATCAATGTTGCTGATATTTTCAAGCATTTGATTTGCAGACGCAAATTGCTCAATATGATAAGCAATCTTTTGACTTGTAAAAATCTTATGCAGCATAGTCACTGCACACTCAAGATCTGCTATATCGTCATCACAGACAACAATTTCCAGCATAGCACTCACCTTCTTTCTCATTTATATATCGGCTCAATCTTTATTCTGTTTCAAATCTCACCTATAAAAGACATCACATGAAACAAAATATTACGGTATTTCTTCACCAAATACAATTTTTTAACACGAAATACGATTAAAAAAAAGCATTAAACCATTTACCCCTGTTAATACACAAAAGCACTGTATCTCAAACTCTTTGAAATACAATGCTTCCCTGCATTTTCTATATCGTCATGTTGATATTATTACTTTACTATCCTGCACACTCTCTGGGAGTGACTGTATCTATCAAAAAAGAAGCCAGCAGTTTATTCACGCACTACTGACTTCCTATATTATTCATTTTATTTACTTCGCTGCGTCTCAGACAAGTTTTCCATCTTTAAACACAATCTCTTGCCCTCCAGGTATCCGTCCTCTCTCTTATCTGCACCGATTACCTTTGCGATGGACTGCGCCACCGAAGGTTTCTCGGCAATT
>NZ_ACFY01000048.1 GCF_000174195.1 Roseburia inulinivorans DSM 16841
CAATACAGCCACAACAGCAATCACAATGGACAAGGATACGATAATTTCCATGCTGACTACACCTCCTTATTAAACCGGTAGCCAATCCCTTTGACCGTTTGTATATACTTTGGGCTTGAAGGATTGACTTCTAATTTTTTACGAAGTCGGCTGATAATCGCCATAATGTTACTGTCATCATAGAAATATTCTTCGCCCCATACTTCCTCATAAATCTGCTGTTTGGTCAAAATTTTCCCTTGATGTTTTGCACAGTACAGGAGCAAATCAAATTCCTTTGGGGGCAGTTCAAAAGTGCCGTTTGATGTAGTAACAGAACGATTTTCAAGGTCAATCTGCAATCCGTAAAAATTTAGCTTTTGTATGGCTCCAGCTTGCTGATTAAAGCGAGTGTAGCGGCGAATAAGAGACGCAATACGGGCAATCAGTTCATCCATATCAAACGGTTTTGTAAGATAATCGTCCGCTCCGGCCCGTAAGCCCCGTACTTTAGAAATGCTGTCATTTTTAGATGTGAACATCAAAATCGGCAAGCTGTACTCCTTGCGAATTTCTTCCAGCGTTTCAAACCCGTCCATGCCGGGCATCATCACATCCAGCACCACAAGCTGGTATTCCTGCTCTCTTAATTTTTGTAAGCCCTCTTTTCCGGTATTACAAAAATCAGCTTCTATGTTTTCTGCTTGTACGCTACGTTTAATCAAAGTGCACAGCTCTTTGTCATCATCTATAATCAGGATTTTATTCATGGCGCAACTCCTTTCCTTGTTTTGTCCTTCCGTCAATCGGCTTTTCCGCATCTTTTGGAATTAGCCAGATAGTTGCCATCTTTACAGCACCAGGAATACGCCCGGCAGCACAATAGTAATTTACTCTACGAGGTGTCACGCCCCATTTTTCGGCGGCCTCTTTTAGTGTCATATAATCCATTCTGCACCTCCATAGAGTATATTATAGTTCTTCGACTCGAACAATACAAGTTTTGGAAGAAAAGAATGTGAAATTAAATAGTCAGTAGTATGAAATACACAGTCGTTCAAATAATATCACATGAAATGTAAAATCATATCAGGTGATGTTATGAAGATAGAACGAGATGAAAGACGCTTTGATTTTCACGATATAGGGCTCGCCATCAAGCGTGCAAGAGAAGCCAGCGGTATGACACAGGAGCAACTGGCCTATATTGTTGACCGCGCTCCGCGTACCATTATGTATAATGAAAATGATGGTCAGCATCCAAGCTTCAACACCTTTTATCAGATGGTCACAATGTTTGATATATCGGTGGATCAATACTTTTACCCGTCCCAGAATAGCGGGAGCGAGTGCAGGAAGCGGATTGATGCCATGTTGAACGCCTTGGACGAAAGAGAATTGAAAATCGTTGAAGCTACAATCCAAGCGATGAAAGCGGCCAAGGAAACGGAGGATGCGTAAAGAGAAACACGCGCCTCCGTTTTTTCGCGCCACTTCCGGGGTTGCGCGTTTCGGCAAGCAATTCGGGTGTGGCCACACTCCGAAATTTTTGCTGGCCGCAGGCCCGCAAAAATGCTTGTTGGGGAGCTCCCCAAACCCGCTGGACTTCGGGACAAATTGTCCCAAAGTTCCGGCGCTATGCGCCTGTTGTCTGCGGCCTGTCGCTATCGCTCCTGGGCCTTATTTTCCCGCCCGTCTGTCACGCCGAGCAGATGATCTATGTTCGCTTTGACCGCCACAGCCTGCCGCATATCCGCCTGGGCCTTGCGGTATTCCGCATAGAGGGCTTTTTTCTTTCCCGCCAATTCCTGGCGGGACTTTTTCATATCCGCCATCTTTGGCAATTTTGCACCGTCCAAAAGCTCATTCATAGTGGCCCGGGCCGCCCGGTAAGCGGCAAGCTCCGCCTCATGCTCCGACAGATATTTTTTACTGTACCGGGCCGCCTTGTAACCGTCAAACACAGGCCGGGTTTTTGCGTAGTCCACAGTAGCCGCCATGAGCCCGGAGGTCTTTTCCAGCTCCGCCTCCGTTTGCCGCAATTCCTCGGACAGCGTGTGAAAACGCTCTACTGCCTTTTCTGTACTGGCCGCCAGCGCCTCATAGTCCATCAAATCATTTTCCCGCAGGTACTGGAGCGCAGCAGCCATCTGTTTCAGATTGTAAACCTTGGCCCACCGTTCATAGGCCGGGCCCTTGCCCTGTGCCATGCGCTCTTGAATGTCTATAATCAGATTAACACGCCGGGCAGGAGCCGGAGCCTCCTGCGGGAGCTCCGGGATCGGACGCTCCCCGGCAATCATAGCCCGGATGTCCTCGGGATCAAAACCATCCCCGAGGGTAGATGCCCGCAGGCGGGTGGGCTTATCCTGTCCGGGAGCAAGAAAGGAGATCACACCGCCACGGCCATGCTTTACCAGAAAGCCGGTCTCCTCCATGAGCCTCAGAAACGCCGGAAAATCGGCGGGCTGTTTTTTCAGAGCCTCCACGATGGCCAGCCGCACCCGCTGTTTTGCAGAGGGCGGCTTTTCCACAATCCACTGGCCATAATGGAGATACCGGCCCTTGCTGTGCTGTTTTGGATTTTGGATCACAGAGAGGTCATGCTCAACGCACACCCGGTCAGAGAGCCGCCGCAGAGCAAAGCTGGAGCCGATAAAATTATGGAACTTCCGGGAGCGGTCAAAGGCCGTTGAATTGAAATAAATGTGATTGTGGAGGTGGCTCTTGTCTGTGTGGGTGCAGACAAAAAACTGATACTTTCCCTTTGTCCAGCGCATGGCTGTTTCATAGCCGATCTGGTTGGCCTCCTCTGCTGTTACTTCGCCGGGTGGGAACGCCTGCCGGATTTGAAAAAACAGGGCTCCACGCTCTACGGCCCGGCCCATTTCCGCCTGGTACTGACTCTTTACCAGCAGAAACTCAGCGGGAGCCGTGGCCGGATCGCAGAGGTATGAGGACAGGGCTCCCAGCTTTTTCGGATTAAGCCCATAGTTAAAGCGTTCCTCCATTGTCTGGACAGCGCCTTTCCCAGCCGCCACCTTGTAGGGCCGGATATAAGTTGTAGCCGTGAGCACACCTCCTTCCAAAAGAAAACGGCGGCTGTCCGTCCAGCCGCCGCAGGGGGCTTCGGGACAAATTGTCCCAAAGCGTTATCCTGTGATAAAACTCTTTAGCGAGTAGTTGAGACTGTCCAGCTTGTCAATGAGCCACTCCGCCACAGCGGGCAGGCCGAAGGGCGAAACAGCAAAGGCGATCACAAGCCCCTGTATGCCCCAGCGATCCCCCGTGATTAAAGCAAACAGGGCTCCGATCAGACAGAGAAAGGACAGGGCGCAGAACACCCATGACGCAAAGGAAAAAGCAAAATTCAATACTGCCACAAGGAGCGTGAGGGCCAGAACAAAGGGGGCCGCTAAAAGTTTCAGAATGATCCGCATCGCTTGATACCTCCTTGAAAAGTGTGGTTTATGGTTCCTTACATGATAATTATACCTCTGTCCGGGAGGGACAACAAGGATGCCTCCGGCTTTCAGCACCTCGGGACAAATTGTCCCGAAGTAGTGAAAACCGGGGAGCGGCATACGCCACTCCCCGGCAGGATCAGAGCTCCACCAATGCGGAGAGCTTTTTCAGCAGATCGAACAGCGGCCCCCACAGGGCGGCATAGTCCCGTTGCAAAGCGGCGATCTCCTCGGGGTAAATCCCGCCGTAGGTGTTGGCCTGGATCGCCACTTGATTGAGGTTGTTTGAGCACCGCCGCTGGAGCGATACCAACTCCCGGACGGGCGAGAGGTCAACATGGAGCACATAGCCATTGAGGGCCATTTTCCGCATATAGGCCCCCATATTGCGGATGCCCGACTCGGCCATGCGTTGTTGAATAAGGGCCTGCTCCTCCTCGGACACCATCACATGGAGATGGATCGGGCGGCGGCGTTTCTTTGTCATCGTTCCTCCCGTTCCCGGCTCCGGCGCTTGTGGGGCGGTTCCTTAACCTTATCCAGCTCCTTTTCCTCCGGGGGTGGGGCCTGGTTATTGAGAACACCGTCCAGCATATTGTAATTGTGCTCGGTGGCGATCTCCGCACTTTTCATCGGGTTATATCTTTCTTCCATACAAATCCTCCTATCGGTCGCCCCGGTCGGGGGCCTTTTTCTTATGGATGGGATCGCCCTGGCTGGCTTCGGCCAGAGCTCCGGCCTCTTTCATCTGCTGGGCAATCGAGAGGGGCCTGTCATCGTTTTTTTCGGGATAATTCAGAAATGACGGAGGCAGGACGGAGCTCATAGTCAGACGCCTCCTTTTCGGTCAGCGGTCTTGTATAAGTCAGATGCCCCCATGCCAGAAATGCGCCGCCCTCCACCGGGATGCGGCGGTCATAGTTGACGATCTCATCCGGGGCATTGTGGGGCGGTTTGGGGAATGTCCCGATGTCCACAGGCCGCTGGGTAGAGTAATATTTGTAAAGGCCGGGGGCCTCGGTCTGCACGATCCCCACATAGTAAAGCCGCTGATAGTCCTTTACCCGGTCTGAAAAATCCTGTTCCATAGCGGCCAGATCGTTGCCGTAATGTCCCCATTCATACTGCCGCTGGCCGTTCTTATCATCGTAACAGGCCCATGTGACATAGGGGGATGGAGCTGTGGGATGATGCCCCAGCGCAAAGCCCCTGCCATTTTCCAGCATCACAGCCTTCAAAATGGAATAGCCTTGATTTTTGTCCACAAATACACCTCCTTCATCGTGTCATATCCTTTTCCGTTTTCCGGGCAAAGGGCTGGAGCTGGTAAGGGCTCTGCCCATCCTCCGGGCGCAAAAATTCCATCCGGCCCGCCGCATATATGGCATTTTTCGTAAGCTGTCTCTGCCATGCTCCCTGGCTGGGAGCCCACTTAAAACCGTTGCTTTTCAGTTCCCGCCGCTGTTCCTCCGATGGCTTTTCCTCAAAAAAGAGCTGCAAGCGGTTTTCTCCTTCGTTGATTTCCGCCCGTCCCCCGGGAAAGGCCCAGCCCGCATATTCCGACTGGCTTTTCAAATCCTCAATGCGCTGGCGTGTGCGGCGGATGTTGGCGTTGTTGTTGGTAAGCAGATAGGACGGATAGGGTACGGGATTTTTGCGCCAGTCGGATGCCATAGAGGACTGGAACTTTCCAATTTCCTCGGCGGACAGGACGGGACAGCCCTCCAGCGTTTTATGCTTGCGGTAGTAGGCATTGACGGTTTTCATTTCCTCCTGCATGGCCTCCAGCCCTGCCAGCTTCGCCTCCAGCTTTTCCACGGCCCGGTCATCGTCTGCGCTGATCCCGCCCATACCTGTTGAGCGCACCTTATCCAGCAGGCCCTCGATCTGCATATATTCGCCCATATTCTTATCCCGGGCGGCGTTCTGCTTTTCCTTTTTCCGCACCGGGAAGTTGGAGCCTCCGGCGATGAGGATCGAGGGTACACGGGCATCTATGAGATTGCACTGGTTGATGTTCTCCGCCAGCTTGCGGGCATAGCGGTCTATGAGCCCGTCAATCTTTTCGTGGTACATGGGATCGACACGCCCTTTCTGCTGTTTCCCGAGGGTATAGGCCCGATCCACCATTTCACGGTAAGCGGCGGTGGCGGAGCCGGGAACATAGTCGGAAAAGCTGTTGGCGTTTTTGGCACGCCGGGCGGCCTCCTCATTGATGGGGTAATATTTCGGCATAATTCCTCCTCTCAGAAAGCGGGTACTTCGGGACAAAGTGTCCCAAAGTCCCGCTGTATGGATGTTGACAGCATCGGGGCAAACGGGGCCAGACCGTAGAATGATACGGCAGGCCAACGAAATGGCCCCGGAAAGCCTTGCTATAAGCGGGTTTTACAGGCCCTAATTGTCAACGGATGCACCCCGCTTTTTCCGCATATATTCCCGTTGCTGGCGGCGGTGGGCTTTCTTTGCACAGGCCGCCGAGCAGTACGCCTGCCGCCTGTCCGGGGGAACAGGCCCGCCGCATACCGGGCATATCTTAAAATCCGGCCTTGGGCCCTCGCTCATAAGGGCCACTTCCAGCGCCGGATCAAGGGGCAGGACGGACTCCCGGAAATAGCGGCAGTATGATCCCGTCCAGCATTTACCCAGCATATAGCAATCGCTATCCAGCGGCAGGCATCCGTATTCCCGGTCATAGTTAGCGCACCATGTTACCACAAGAGAGCGGATCGCTGTCTTTTCCTTGCGTGTCAGTTCACGGGACAATCCATCACCTCCCGCCAGCCCCGGCCTTCAAAAGCTCCTTGTAGCAGGACACACAGGCGATCCCCCGCCAGTAACAGCAGCCATAACAGGCGGAGCCCCTGGGCGGCCTGTTCTCAGCGGGAGCCTGGGGACGGGGTTTTTCTTTCATCATTCGTTCAAAGGGACTGTTGGTAAAATTCATCTGATTTCCTCCTTTTCTTCGGTTTCGTCCTCCTCGTCCCACGGGGGGCCGTCATCTTCAAACTCGTCATAGTCCGGGTACTCCCCGCCATCGTCCTCCTCGGGCTGGTCAGCTTGCTGGTGTTTCGGACAGTAAATCTTGAAATACCATGCGGCCCCGCCGCCGATGCCCATGACAGCCAGCACCAAAAGGATCATCCCGGCGTTGCCCGGCTTCTCGGGTTCCGGCTCCGGCTCTGGGGCAGGCTCGGGCTCCGGCTCTGCGCCTACGCATTTTGCCAGATTGACGGAGCACACCGGGCAGTCTGTATTCACAGTCCCCGCCGCACATTTCTCCGGACAGGAGCAGACCGCCTGTTCCACGCCAGCGGCCTCGGCTGCGGCCAGCAGATCCCCCTCATCCACAACGCTGAAAAAGTAGGTTTCATACTGTTCACCTTCCTCGTCCACAGGCTTGTCATAATCAATGACAATGTAAAAGGTATTGCCGCCGCTGGTCTGTACGGTAATAAACTGCTTGTTGGTGTGCTCGTCATAGAGCAGATCACGGGTTACAAGGTTTCCCTCCTCGGAAAAGCCCTCGCCCGGCGTAATAGTCGGCTCCGGGGCCGGGGTTTCCATTGTGGGATCGCCGTAGTCCTCGCCCTCGCCGCCTGCGTAGGCATAGGCGGGAACGCTAAAGCCGCATAACAAAACAGCGGCACAAAGCACCGCTGTCAAAACTCGAAACCGTTTCATATTCAGTTTTCCTCCTTTTCCTCATCCTCGGACTTCGGGACACTTTGTCCCAAAGCCCCGCCGCCTTTCAGCTTTTCAAACAGCAGGGGCAGTTCCGCAAGGGGGATGCTCATGCCACGCACGATGTCCACGATCTCGCTGTTTTCCGCCTCCAGCTTTTTCTGCTCCAGCTCCCTGAGCCGGGCCTGCTGTTCGCTGATTTTGGCCTTGACCTTATCAATCTCGGCTTGGATTTTCATGCTTTTTGCTGTTGCCATAAATGACCTCCAATCATGGTAAACGCCCGTAGGCGTAAAAATGAGACTGCCAGTAGCTTGTATTTAAGTTTGCGTATCCGATGGGATCTCCGCAGTGGAGCATCCGCCCATCGCCTACATAAATCCCACAGTGGCTCACGCCCGGGGTATCATAGGTTCCCTTGAAAAACACAAGGTTGCCGGGCCTTGGGGAGCTGGTCGGAGTGCAGATGTTGTAAAGCCCCTGCGCCCCAAGACGACCCACATTCCAGCCGGAGTGATTGATCACCCATGACACATAGCCGGAGCAGTCAAAGGATGTAGACGGGCTGGAGCCGCCCCACACATAGGGATAGCCGATGTATTTCTCTGCCTCCGAGAAAATAGCGGCGAATGTTTCATCGTCCAGATATTCCCCCGGAACCTCATAGCCCTCCGGCGGGTTGGTAATGTATTTGTCTACATAGGGGGAGTCGGGAAACAGGTCGGGACGGTTGCCGAGGGTGGACATATAGATGGAGTACCGGGACATCTGTTCTTCGCTCAACAGGGAAACAGGCAGGTGGGACAGGTTTTTGTTTTCCAGCGTCACATAGCAGATGTACCACGAATAGGGTTCATCGTCGCTGTCGTAGCGTGTCTCCACCTCCACACGCTCCGTCAGAATATACTGGCGGTCAAAGAGCATTTGCAGGGAGCCCTCCACCTGTGAAAGCGTCCATTCCCCCTCATGGAGCGCCGACAGCAGGGAAATGAGCACATAGGGATCGTGTTCGATCTCGTCCAGATCGAAGTGGTACTCGTCATAATCGTGGGTGCTTTCGTAGGTATCAAGGTAGGTTTGCAGTTCTGCCTCCAGCCCGGCATAAGCCGCCTCCGCCCCTAAAATCGCCTCATCCTCAGAGGGGTAAGTGGTGGCCCCCAGCGCCCCGGCTCCGGCGTTGCCGATGGACACCAGCGAGGACGAACAGGACTGGAGCAGGACGATCACAAGGACACAGGCCAGAGCCAGCAGGCATCCGACTGGATGGCGCTTCACAAACCCGGCGGCCCGGGCTGTCAGCTTTTCCGTGGCGGCGGCTGTTTTCCCGGCGGCTTTGGCTCCCTGTTTTGCGGCCTCCTTCGCCCGCTTCTGGTATTGCCTTCTAAGCCGCTGTTTCTGCCAGTACCGGGTAAAATAGTTTTGGGAAAGCTCCGGGTGCTCCTGTGCGGCGGTGTGGAAATGATAATCCGCCGCTGCTTTCTGATACCTGGCCTCGGCCCGGCTGGCCGCCCTTGCCGGATGCTCCCGGACTTTGCGCTTTACAAACCGGGAGCCATGCCGCAGGATAACCTCCCCGGCAAGTTCCGAACGGTGGGCCCCTTCCGTTCCTACATTTTCCTGCTCCACCTCGTAGAGCTTGCCATGCACAAAGCCGTGAACGCCCCATCCGGCGGCCCCCGCCGCCTTACGGATCGGGCCTTTTTGTTTGGGCGGCTTCTGCTTTGCCAGCTTTTCCCGGGCGGCTTCCCGTTTTTCGCCCCGCTTTTCCATGCGGAGCTTGGATGCCGCCGCCTGTTCCTGCTGGCTTTTCTGCCGAAATTTTGACTTTGGGACACTTTGTCCCGAAGTGCCAGCCGCCCCGGGCGCCTGTTCAGAGCCAGCCCCAAAAGCAGGGCCACCGGGCTCGGCAGCTCCGCCTCCGGGTTCCGTATGCGTTTGGGACTCCGGGCGTGGTTTATTCGGTTTTCGCTTCATTCTTCATATCCTCCGGTCGGGTGGTTAAGAGGTCATAGATTTCCCCCTTCGGGAACCGATCCACAAACGGGATGGTCACATTCCCGTAAAACAGCAGGCCCTCGCCGGAATTAGAGTGGGTAATGTAGGAAAGCTGATGCTCGGAAATACCGAGCTGTCTTGCCAAAATCGCCCGGTCGCTCTGAGCTTGCGAGAGCAAAATCATAAAATCGGTGTTATCCAGAATGTTCTCAATCTCCCGGCTGGCCAGAAGGTCTTTTACATTCTGCGTGAGGGCGCTGGGAACGCAGCCTTTCTTTCTCAGCATTTTCCACACCGCCACAAAATAGCTGGCGGTCAGCGGATCACGGAGCAGGACATGGAACTCATCGAAGTAGCACCATGTCGCCACGCCCTCCCGGAAGTTGGTATCTACCGCCTGGGACACAAATTCATTTGTGATGTGCATGGCGATCTTGCGGAGGTTTTCTCCCATGTTTTTCAGCACGATACACACCACCCGGCTGTCGGTTTTCACATTCGTGGGATGGTTAAACAGGTTGAGGGAGCCGGTGCAGTAGAGCTCAAGGGCGGTTGCCACACGCCGGGCCTCGGGCTCCGGCTGTTTCAAGAGCTCCTCGTACAAGTCCTGCAAAAGCGGGGTTTTTCCCGTATCAAGCCCAAGGGCCTGTTCCCGGTACACCAGCCGCACACAGCGGTCAACAACTGTCTTTTCGATGGGCTGTAAGCCTTCCTTTCCGCCTACCACCAGCTCGCACAGGGAAAGCAGGAAATCTGCCTTCATGGAAAGAGGGCTCTCCCCGGCGGCCATGTTAAGCTCCACATCCATCGGGTTTAGGTGGTGGTGGCTGTCCGGGGCAATCTCGATCACCTGTCCGCCCAGCCTGCGAACCAGCGGGGCATATTCGCCCATCGGATCGACAATGATAATCCGATCCTGGGGGATGGTCAGAAAGACATTGAGCAGTTCCCGCTTTGCCGCAAAGGATTTTCCCGAGCCTGTAGAGCCGAGGTACATTCCGTTGGCCGACTTCAGCTTTTTGCGGTCAGCCATAATGACATTGTGGGAAAGGGCGTTCATGCCATAGTAGAGGGCCTGCCCGTCCATCCGCAGCTCCCTTGTCATAAAGGGGATAAAAATTGCTGTGGAGCTGGTTGTCATACCACGCTGGATCTCCACTTCGTTGTAGCCGAGGGCCAGCGAGGACACAAAGCCCTGCTCCTGTTGCCAGTCCAGCCGCTTGAGGGCGCAGTTGTATTTCTGTGCGATGCCGCCCACGGTAAACACATCATTTTCCAGCCGCTGGCGGGTAGGGGCCATATTGACTACCGTAAAAGTCAAAAGGAACATCCTTTCGTTGCGGGACTGGAGGTCGGCAAGGAGCTCCGCCGCATCCTTGGAAAAGGTAATGAGGTCGGGCGGGAGAATGTCGGGATCATACCCGGCCCGGACAGCCTTCCGCTGTTCCTCCACCTTCATTTTCCCGATGTCGGAGATTTTTCCCTTGATGGTTTTGATGGCCTTTAGCTGATCCACCGTCTGGATATGGAGGGTTACGGTCATTTCCGCATCCAGCTCCAGCATTTCTGCCAGCAGTTTATCCGAGAGCTCAGACGCCAAAATCTGCAAGTAGGAAACAGCGCCCCAATACTGGCCCACCCGGAACAGGCGGGAGTGCCGGAAGTCAAAGCTGTCCGGGGCGATATAGTCCTTGGTGCCAAGCCCCGTCTGCGGGATGTCCTTCCATGAAAAGCGGAACGGTTCCCGGTTGCCCGGATGCATCTGGCTGTGAAGCAGGGCCAGCCTTGCCCGTCCGTCCATCGGTTCACAGGGAACACCCAGCCGCTTAAAGTTGCCCATCACATCGGCTTCCACACGCTCCAGACGGGGCCGGGCCTCCACGATCCCTCCGGCTGGGATGCCGAAAGTAATGTACTTGGAGCGTTCAATCCCGTTGTTAGACCGGGCGATCTGGTTTTTCAGCATCCCGGTAAATTCCTCCCGGACGCTGTTAAAATCATCATCCGCCTGGGGAATGTTTACCTTATAGCGGCTCCGGGAGTGGGAGCGGCGGTTGATAAAGGAAAGCTGGAACGGCAGGGAGCTGTCAAAGTAGTTGAGAAATGAGCTCCAACCGCCAAAGATTGCAGTCTGATCCTCAGTGGATGCCACGGAATAATTGATGTCCTCATATTCCACGGTCTTTGTGTAGAGCCCGCCGGGGAGCTTGCATACCCCGTCCGGATGCATCGCCACATAGGGGATCGTCTGCTGGGCGGACAGGGCCGCCCGGTTTTTAGCCTTTGCGGTTTTTCTTCCGCTGGTTGGATTTGCCTTTCGCAATCACATCCTCCTTTCTCACAGCGCCCCGTTCGGCAAAGGGGGCGTAAATGTTTTGTGTCTGATAGGGCCTGACTCCGGACCGCAGAAACCGGGCCCGTATGATGTTTTTCAGCACCTTTTCCGCCGGGAGCCCGTCTTTTTCATACATGGCCAGAAGAAACGCCGGGAGCATCACGGCCAGCATAAGGAACATGGCCCCGGTATTGCCGATAGAGCCCCGGGCCAGCAGATAGGACGGGATGCCTACCGCCGCCGCACAGCTAAAACAGATGAGCTGGCGCTTGGTAAGGTTTAGGGCCATTTTGGTTTTTACTTTTGACAGGTCGTTGGGTACATTCACATAGGGCATGGATCAGCCTCCTTTCCGGCCCCTTTAACCTCGGGACACTTTGTCCCAAAGTCCGGGATCGTGCTTTTCACTTCATTTCCCCACACCTCCCAGCCGGGCGGGGACTGTCTGGCAAAGAGCTCCACCCGGGGCAGGTCGCCCATAAGGGCCACGATCTTTTCCCGGGCCTCGTCCGGCTTTTTGCTGTGGGCTTCAATCGGGGAAATGATAAACTGATGGATATTTGCCGCCTGCCGTTTGGGATGGCCCTTGGTAGCTAGCAGGCAGATTTCTGCATTTCCCCTCGTCCAGAAGCCAAGGCCATAAAACCAACTGTCCGCCTTTTTATTCTTTTTCAGCCAGACAAAGGCCACAGACTTATAGCGGAAGCCCCACGCCTCTATGAGCCGCAGGGCCTCCGGGAGCTGGGGGAAAGTCGCCCACAAAAAAAGTGCACTGTCCGGGGCGGCCAGATCAGCCACCGGGAGCGCACACAGATCGTCAATCCCCATTGTGGGATAATGGTTTTCTGCCGCCCCCTGTACTTTATTGCGCTGGTACTGCCAAGGGGGATCGGCGTAAATGATAGAATAGTTTCCGATAGTCATACTCCTTTCTGCCCGGCTTTGACCGCCTCAGTAGCCAGCCGGATGCGTTCTGTAGCTGGGGCGTAAAAGGCCGGGGCGGTTTCAAAGCATACAAAGCGGCGGCCCGTATTGACGGCAGCCACAGCAGTCGTGCCGGAGCCAGCGCAGATGTCTGCCACTACCTCCCCGGGCCGGGTATAGGTTCTGATGAGATACTCGCACAGCTCCACGGGTTTCTGCGTTGGGTGGACGGTACGCTGTACGGAAGAAAAGGCCAGCAGGTTTCCGGGAAAACGAAGGCCATCCTCTGATCCGCTGCTGGAACGCAGGAATTTTCCATAGTTGGGGCTGTTGTCCCCTGTCCGGGAAATTTTCTTATAGGGCTTGCCCTGTTCAAACTGCGGATCGTAATAGGGCAATTTTTGATAAAACACCAGAATGTTTTCCGTCCGCTTTAGGGGAGCCCGCCTTGCATTGAGAAAGCCAGTACACCTGCTTTTGTACCACACCCATTCATAGCGGAGCATAGAGAGGTTGGATGCCCCCAGCACCTTATCATAGGGGCATTGTGCGAAAAACAGCACTGCGCCATCCGGTTTGACAGCCCACTTGACCGCCTCCCACAGCTCCGGGAGCGGGAGCGGCACATCCCAAAAATTCCGGGTAGTGCCATAGGGTGGATCGGTAAGGAGCATATCAACCGAGTGCTTCGGCAAAGAGCGCAGCCCTTCAATCCCGTCCATCAAAAACAGCCCCTCCGGGCAGGCTGGAGACTTCGGGACAATTTGTCTCGAGGTCACATCACCTGTCATTCCGGGCCTCCTTTTTCTTTGCCGGGGCGGTTCGGGCGGCATTTTCCTTCCCAGCCTCCCTTGCGGCCTGTGCCATCTGCTCCTTGATCGGGGTGGGGCGGACTGCCTCGGCCCGGGCGATGAGCTTTTCCACCGCTGAATGGTACGCCTGGGCTCCCGCCGCATTGAGCCGCTCCTGGGTGGCCCGGTCATTGATCCGCACCGTGGAGCGGTAGCCCGTCCTGCTGGTGGGATCGGGTTTGCTGGGAGCCCCGAGGAAAATCCCGTTCTTGCCATCCACCACCTTGAAATCGTCGATCACTACACCGCCATAGTTGACGCTGGCAAAGCCGATGAGCTTGCCTTGGGGCTCAATCGGGCGAACCGTAACTTCGATGGGAACAGCGGCCTCCTGCAAAATTGCGTCCGTCCGCAGCTTAACTGCCTCGTCCACCGTCACGCCTTTTACCTCGGCCAGCTCCGCAATCGGCGCATCAAACAGCCAGCGCCGCTCCTCGGCGGCGATCTGTTCCGGGGTTAATATGACATCCTTACTCAAAATTGTTTCCTCCTTTCCCGGCCTCGGGACACTTTGTCCCGAAGTCCGTCCGTTTAATGCGCCCCGAAGATGCGCTGGGCGATGCCGCCTGTCTTAAACAGCATGAAGCACAGAAGAACCGTATAGCCCACGGTTCCCCATATCGCTCCAATCGGATCGCCGCCTGTGGCGATGCCTTGAATAAGCACCGCATAGATCGCAACACAGACCAGTATGAGCATCCCTTGAAAGCCTACGGCGAACAGGGATTTTAGGTAGTTCTGCCCTGTGCCGCCCAGCTCCCGGTTGGAAAGCGTGGCAACGGGCAGGGGTGCTAAACTGGTCATTAAATATATTTCAATCATTCTTCCGTACACCAGAACGAAAATGATGATCCCCATGATCTGCATGGTCAGCCCGATCACAGAGGACTGGAGCCACAGGCCAAGGAGCGGCCCCAAGTCCATGCCCTCCAGCGTGATTTCCAGCTCCGTCAGCATATCCGGCGTAATGTCGGTGGAGCCTTGGATGAGCCCCGCCGCAACCGCAATCACGCTCTGCGACACATCGAACACCGCCATGACAATATTAAAGGTGTTGGAAAGAATGAGGATGGCACAAGCGGTTTTGAATACCCATTTGTAGATATTCGCCACATCAAACTCGTGCATATTGTTCTTTTCCAAAAGCATCTGTATCAGCTCGTAGGTGGCAACAAAGGTCAGCACCAATCCGGCAATCGGCAGGATCACCGTTTCGGAAAGCTGGCGGATGAGGGAGAAAACCCTGGCGTTCCATGCCGCCGGGGTAGTCCCTACCTGTACCGCAATCTCTCCGACTTTGGCATTGACGGTATCAAAAAGCCCTTCGAGGTTCCCCATGATACCGCTGATCAACAGCTCTTTCAGCCAGTTCGTGAGCCAGTCGGTGAGAAAATCCATAAGCCCTCCTTAGAACAAGCCAGACAGCAGGGGGATCAGCGTGGTTCCCAAAAGGATGATGCCGCCGCCAGCCATGAGCTGTTTCATACCAAAATAGGTGTAAAACTCTGCTCGATGGCGGGCGGCGGCGTGTCAAGAAATTTATGGAATTTTTTTAGAACCGCCCCGGCGGGAACAGGTCAGGCCGTGACCTGTTCCACCTCCGGGATGGGTTTGAGATTAAAATGAATTTCAATAGAAATGTGTCGTGTCTTATCGCTGTCGATGTGTTCATGGACAACGATTTCTTTAATCAGACGGTTGAGGGTGGCAGCGTCCAGCTCCGTGATGTCGGCGTATTCCTGAATGGCGTCCACCCATTGCTTGGCGTCCACGGCAAGGCGGATTTCATCAGCCAGCTTCCTGCGCCCCTGTTCAACCCGTTCCTTTAGTTCAGCCTGTTCCTTCTGCGTCTTATCCAGCATGAGATTGAAGTTTGCTTCGCTGATACGTCCGGCAACCATGTCCTCATAGAGCCGCAGCACCATTTTTTCCAGTACCTCAATCCGTTCCTCGTGCTTCGTCAGGGAACGCTCCAACGCTTCCCGCTGGCCTTTCTGCTCGGCTTCACAGGTGTTGGTAAGCCGTCCGGCAACAGCTTCCCCGTCCATCAGGGCGGCCTTCGCACATTCCCGGATTTTGTTCAGCACAAGGCGGTAAAGGGTTTCGTACTCCACACGGTGCTGGGTACAGTGCTGTTTCCCATAGGCATTATAGGTCTTACAGGAATAAATCTGCTTCGGGTGCTTGTCGTTGGTGTAGCGGATAGTCAGTGATTTCCCACACTCGCCACATTTGAGAAGCCCCGCAAACAGGCTGATTTCCCCGGTCTGGCGGGAACGCTGCCGGGATTTCAGCTTGTCCTGCACGATGTCAAAGCTCTTGCGGTCAACAATCGGCTCATGCCGTTCCTCCACCACAATCCAGTCCTGCGGCTTTTTTTCCCCGATGGTGCCGATTTTGAAGCGGTAGTCCTTCTTCTGGGAAGCGATAGCCCCGGTATAGACGGGATTCATCAGGATGTCCTTGATTACCGAAAAATCCCACATATACCGCCCGTTTACCGGGTCTTTCTTTTCCCATTTAGTGCGGACATTGCGGAAGCCCCGTTCCCGGTTCCACCATGTAGGGCAAGGCACCTTCTGTTCTTCCAGCCTGCGCCGGATAAAGTTCGGGCCGTGTCCTTCCAGCGCCCAGCGGAAGATTTGCCGGACAATGGGGGCGGTTTCCTCGTCCACCAGCAGATGGTTTTTGTCCTCCGGGTCTTTCTGATACCCGAAAGGGGCGATACAGCCGGTAAACTGGCCTTGCTGGGCTTTCAGAAGGTAAGAGGAATGTACCTTCTTGGAAATATCCTTGCTGTACATCTCGTTGAGGATGTTCTTGAACGGCGCAATGTCGTTATTCTCCCGCATGGTGTCGATACCGTCATTCATGGCGATATAGCGGACGCCGTGGCGGGGAAAGAAGTCCTCAATGAGTGTGCCGGTCTGCAAATAATTTCTGCCCAACCTCGATAAATCTTTCGTTATGACAAGGTTTATCTGCCTGCGCTCGATGGCTTTGAGCATCCGTTTCAGGTCGGGGCGCTCCATGTTCAGCCCCGTGTAGCCATCGTCCTGATAGACTGCCACAACCTCCCATCCCTGCTTTTCGCAGTATTTTTCCAGCATATCCCGCTGGTTGGCAATACTGGCGCTCTCCCCGTCAAGGTCATCGTCTTTGGAAAGCCTGCAATAGATGGCTGCCCGGAAGCTGCCTGCCAGTATTGCGTCCATGTCTGTATATTCATATCCGTTCATCATAACCGTTTACCCGCACAATCCAGACGGAACACGGTTCTTCTGAACCTCATCCTTATTATACTCTAAATCTTGTGTTTTCGCAAGATTTTCTTTGCTGGTATTCTGCCCATATTTTTGGGCAATCAGGCTCACAAAGACGTCTGTGGCGTCCAGTTCGCCGTCAAAAACTGTGGTAACATGAATCTCTGTTTTCGTTTTTGCCATAGGCAGTTATCCTCCATAATAGAATAAGCCAGACAAGGAGAAGGTCGGCAACGAAGTCCGGCAACGGGCTTCAAAAAACCTGAAAACTATCTCTGTCTGGCAGTTTGGCTCTTATTTTTATTTTCTTTTATTTTTCTGTTGTTTTGGTTGCTGATAAGGGGAAAAGCCCGCAGTTACGGGGGGTTCCCGGCAACCGGCTCGGCAACGGGAGTGCAACAGGGTCGGCAACCGGCTGCATTTTTCAGAAGGGAAGCTCCATCTGTTCCGTGACTTCCTCAAATCCTTCCGGGATTTTTTCAGCTCCGTTGCTGATGTCCGTTGCTTTCGTTTCACGCTCCCAGCCCTTTTGCCTGCCGTATTCCGGGAACACACGGGGGTTGGAAAAGTAATTCCAGCCCGTCACGCAATGGTTCATGATGTCGTTGACTTCCCGGATTTCCCATTGCTTCGGCTCGTCAAAGGGGTGGTTCAGGGCTTCCTTGAAAAGCTGCTTGGAACACACCATGCCGCCGGTATAGCGGTCAAGGTATGCCTGTATCATCCCGGCCTTGGTGTCCTCCGGCATGAAATCCCGCTGGTGTTCTTTGAGATAGCGCACCATTTCCGGGCTGAAAGACAGCTTAAAATCCCCGCTGCGGTAAACCGTCATGGCTTCTGCCCAGACCTGTGCAAGATAGGCTCTGGAAGCGGCTTCGTCCTCCAAAATGTGAACCTCGGCCTGTTCCGGGTACACCATGACCGGCAGGAAGCGCCGGTTGCCGGAACGGTCAAGGGGCAGGAAGTCAAGGGCATTGGAAGTGCCGCCGAACACACATTGCCGCAGCCTGTCCTCCGGGTGGGTTTCGTATGGGATTTTATAGACCTCCTTCTGTCGGCTTAAAAATGACTTGATTTCCTCAATGCTCTTGGCATTGGCGGTGGCAATCATCTCCGACATCTCGATAATCCAGTGGCCTTGCAGCTTGCGGTACACGTTATCATCATCCAGCTTCCGCAAATCATCGGAAAACCACTCGTCTTTTACTGCCAGCAGCCGGAAAAAGGTGGATTTCCCGGCTCCCTGACCGCCCACCAGACAGAGCATGACTTCAAATTTACAGCCGGGGCAAAATGCCCGGTGGATGGCTCCCAGCAGGAACAGCCGCAGGGCTTCATAGGTGTACTGGTCGGTGTCGGCTCCCAGAAAGTGGCGCAGGCAATAGCGGATACGCTCCTGCCCATCCCATGAAAGGCCGTTCAGGTAGTCCCGGACGGGGTGGTAGCCGTTTTCATTGGCAACAATCCCGATGGCGGCGGTAATCTTTTTCTCACTGGTAAGCCCATAGGTTTCTTCCAGATACAGGAGCAGATAGTTCATATCCGTGTCCGTGATGGCGGTGCCGATGCGGTGGTAGCCGATGGGCTTTACAATGTCCACTCGCTCGGTCAGCAGATTTTTTGCGATTGCCCCGGAAAGCAGCGGGTCATTCTGAAAGACGGTCAGGCAGTTGCGGATACTGTTGCGGACGCTGCCTTTCTCGGTGCTTTCCAGCATGGCCTTTACTTCCTCAATGCTCCGGGGCGGGGCTGCTTCTTGTATGGTCTGTTCTGCGGCCTGCCGTATCTTGGGCGGCAAGCTCTGCCATTCGTCTTTCAAGATTGCTCACTTCCTTTCCATAGTCAACGATAAGGACTGCCCGTTCCTCCATATCCGGGGAGAGCAGCACATCCAGCAGATATTCCACATGGGATTGCTTCTGCAAGGCTTCCACAAAAAGCGGGTGCCATGCTTCTTCCGGCATCTTAGGGGCATAGTCCCGTTTCCAGCGGCGCAGAAGATGGTAATAATCGGACAGCACCCGGAAGCAGTAACGCTCCATGCGGCAAAACCGCTGTTCCGGGGTTTCCTGCCGGGGTTTGGGTTTTCTCCTGCCGGGTGGTTCCCTGTCCTCATAGGGGATGGAGAACTCCTGCGCCAGCATGAGGGCGGCTTCCTTCGGACTGACAGCTTCCAGACGGGAAACAAAGTCAATCACATCCCCGTCTGCCTGACAGCCGAAACAGTGAAAGCGCCGGTCAACCTTCATGCTGGGGTTTTTATCAGCATGGAAGGGGCAGACACACATCCCGTTTCGTCCCACCCGGATTCCAAAATGCTCCGCAGCCTGCCGGGTGGTAACAGACTGCTTGACAGCTTTAAATACATTCAAATAAATCCTCCTGAAAATAAGAAAAGCGCCTGTCATTCTCGAAAAAGAAAATAGCAAGCGCCTATTAAAGTTCCATATCCTGTTTTTTCTCTGTGCGGGGCTGCTTCCGTTTCTCGGCCTGTTCTTCCCGGATACGCTGCGTCCGGCCTTTGACTGCCTGCTGGATGGACGGTTTCTTTCCCGGCTCGGCGGTCTGGCGGTACTGTTCAGACGGAAGAACCTGATTGAGCCAGTGACGCACATCCCGGAGAATCTTCACATCCTCCTGTAATGCGGACAACCGTTCCTTATATCCGGCAACTTCTCCGGCAAGCTGTGTCTGTTCCTCATTCAGCTTTTTAATGCTGTACTTCTTCTCCTTCAAATGCACCTTGAAATAACGGATAGCGGCATTATAGGCGTCCAGCTCGTCCCGATGGGCGGCGGCAAACTGTTCCCGTGGCTTCTTAAACCGGATGGCAGCATACTCCACATGAACCGGCTTATGGGCTTCAAAGTTGGCGATATGGGAAAGCAGGGTGTTGATTTCTTTCATACGCTGTTCTTTCGGCTTCATCTCTGCCCGGATGGAAACGGCCTGCCCGCTGACGGTATCCAGATAAGCGTCCAAACTCTGCACAGTGGACAGCTCCTTTTCCCGCAGATAGCGGATAGCTTCCATAACCTTGTTGAAATCGGCAACGCTGCCTGTAAGCTGGCCTTTGCTTGTCCAGCCTGTACGTTCCTCCCGGCGCAAATCCAGATATTTCCCCAGCAGCTCCGGCAGGGTGGGTTCCTTCGATTCCTGCAAGGCTTCCAGCAGGGCGGCTTTTTTCTCCTTCAGGTCTGCAATCCAGCCTTTCAGGTGGCGTACCATCTGCCGGATAGATTGCATAAGGGAATTGGCGGCTTTGATGTCCCGGTTCAAGTTGCCGATGTTGGTCTGTATCCCTCGTTTCTCCATCTGGCTGACTGCTGGCCCCATATGGACGGTGGGGATTTTATCAAGCCCCTGCCGTTCATAGGAACGAAGGTCAAGGCGCTCCGGGCGTCCGTTGGCTTCCAGATAGCGGTTAGCGGTAGCCGCCCAGCCCTGCCGCCAGATCTCTCCGTACTTCTGGTCGTTCCAGTCCACGGTATCCTCCTTGTGGCTTTTCCAGCTCCCGGACGGGAGCCGGATACGCTCGCCGTTCTCGTCAAGGTCATAAACCTTCCGGCTCTTGGGAAGCCATTTCCCGTTTTCGTCCATTGCCCGCATGGTCAGCAGGATGTGGGCGTGGGGATTCCCATTCCCTTTGTCGTGGATGGCAAAATCGGCAATCATGCCTTTAGAAACAAAAAACTCCCGGCAGTAGTCCCGGATAAGGTCGGCGTGCTGTTCCGGGGGGATTTCCCTCGGTATGGCAAGCACGATTCTCCGGGCAAGCTGGGAGTTCCATTGCTTCTCGATAGCTTCGGCGGCGTTCCACAAAGTATTGCGGTCTGCATACGCTGGTGGGGCGTGGGGCGGCAGCATGATTTCTGTATGGACAATCTCGCTTTTATGGGAATAGTATTTCTGCTTCTGGTCGTACTCGGAAAACAGCCGTTCCCCACTCTGGTAGGCGGCAGACGCAACGGCTGACTGGTGGTTGCTGCGCTGGATTATTTTTATATCATGGTGTGGACAGGGCATAGCGTTCCTCCTTCCTGTGGTTGATTTTGGGCAAAAGAAAAGCAGGAAACCGTTTCTGATTTCCTGCTTAGTGGTGTCGCTGGTAGGCGATTAGTATTCAGTTTTGAAGGTTCGGGTCAGGTTGGCTCGATGATGGAAAGCTGTCTAATAGCTTAAAAGTTTTTGTTCGCAAATTTACTTGTAATTCCAGTTTCTGTTTTATAAAATCCAAAAATCAGAAAAATAATTCCAACAACTACTCCTGCAAATACGGTAGTCTGTGTAGAAATATTAAGAAGAAGTAAGGATATACACAAAACGATTTCTACCAAACCTAATGTTTTGCCAATACCAATAAAAATATTAGGTGCTATGCTTTGTGCATAATCCCAATGCTCTTGTGACTTCCGAGATGTAGGCGTATTGTATCCGTTACCGGATGTCATATCTTTTACCGGGTGCTTCTTTAAGATATATCCTACAAAAACCATAACAAAGGGTATGATGAAATTCAAAGCAATCAATCCATACATAAAACCATCTCCTTAGATAGTGTTCGTCATTAGCTTTATTATACTACGGGCAGTCCTGTTTTGGAATAGATAAATTGTAAACTTGCTGGACGGGAACAGCTTGCAGCGCAAGGTGTTCCCGGGCGGCAAGTCCACAAAGGGGTAGCTGGCGCAGCCAGCGCAGGGGAAGTGTAGCGTCCCCTGTGATGATTGGAAGCAGCCGCAACGGTGCTGAAAATCATCCGCTTTCCGCAGGAAGCCCCCGGCAGGGCGCAACGCACCGGCTTGACCGGTGTATAGTTGCGCCCTTACTCCGTAAGGGATTCCCCGGCTACCCGCCCTTTCACGCTTTCTGCAACTATTTCCTTCATGCCACTTTGAGAAAATGCCTGTTTCAGAATGTCCATCACATCCTCGTCTGTCAGCACTTCCGGCCTTAAAAGGAAACTTTCCAGCATAGCTCCTCTGGTACAGAGCCGGTGCGTCCGTTCCTTCCGGGTAAGCTGCTTCACCTGGTGTTCCAGTATTTTTTCTTCATGCTGCGCCCGCCGCAGTCTGGCTTCGCCTTTGGCAATCTCCTGATTCAGCTTTTCCAGCTTCTCATTTATCATGGCAGCCCTCCTTTGGGAAGCAGCGTGTAAATGCGGTTTGGTTCTCCCACACCCCGGCGCACCCGCAGGATAAGCCCGATGTCCTCCAATTCTTTCAGGGAACGCTTCACAGTGACGGGGCTGCGGGAGAGGGCTGCCGCTAATTCCATGATAGGAAAACGGACAAACAAAATGCCGTTGCTATCCTCTATCCCTGCCGTAAGGGTGGTGTTCAGCAGACGGGCATACATGACTTTTGCTGTGCTGCTGATCGGCAGCCGAAGCATTGCGGCGGGTAGCGGCATACAAGGCGGCAGAACCGTGTCTGCGCTCATAAATTCAAATTCCATTTAACTGATTTTCTCCTTTCGCTTGGCTCGTTTTGACAGGTAATGGGGGCAGTCTATCACGACAGCCCGGAAACTCTGCTTGCACTTATGCTGGCACTTCCGGCACAGGTCGTTGTAGGCCACACGCCCCCGGTCATTGAGGAAGAAGGAAAGCTCCAACTTCCGTTTCTTGCTCATTCTCGGCATAGTGCCTCCTATCATAGAAAATCCGCCCATTTCAGCCGTAACAACGGGAACAGGCGGATAAAGGTTTTTGGTGTCATGTTTCGGGGCGATTTTCAAGGAAAATACGGCCATAGAGCCGCTTTGAAATGCCCCATAGTATTACGGACGGGGCAGACTACACCCCGCCGATTTGTCGTGTTTGGGTAGCGTTTTGGTATCAGTTCTGCCGGGTTGTCCTGCTGTCGTTCCTGCCCCTGAATCTCACAGCGGCGTTTCGTTCCCGTTGGTACGCTCGCTGCGGTCAAGGTTCCTCCATTTCCTTGCCGCAGGTCGTTGCGCTACATCGCCGGGGAGCATATCCCATCAGGCCGGTCATTCGATTGGAAATAATCCATCGATGAACTGACTTAATCATAGCTCATTTTTGAACCCTTTCCCGTATGTCCATAAAATAGGAAAACCGCCCCAAAATCGAAAAATTCCACGATTTCGGAACGGTATATGGTATAATAAGGAATAACAGCGGCAGCCAGCCGCAGGAAGGAGCGATGTGTTTATGAAAACCCGCATTTCCGTACAGGAACGCCTGAAAGATTTACGGGTGGAACGGGGCTTGAATCTGGAAGAACTGGCACAGGAAACCGGCATTTCAAAATCAGCCCTCGGCAGTTATGAAAACGACAACGACGAATACAAGGAAATTAACCACGGCAGCCTGTTGAAGCTGGCAGACTTCTATCAGGTGTCGGTTGACTATCTGCTCGGCCTTACCAATAATCGGAGATATGAAAACACCCCGATAGAAGAATTACATTTGAGTGATGAAGTCGTGGAACTGCTGAAAAGTGAACGCTTCAATAACCGGCTGCTGTGTGAGATTATCTCCCATGAAAAATTTAAGGAATTGCTGGCAGACGCAGAAATCTATGTGGACGGGATAGCAACCATGCACTTCCATGACACAAACAGCTCACTGGCTGCTTTACGGGCTATGGTACTGGAAGAACACCCCGAAGCTGCGGCAGACCGGGCAATCAAAGTGTTGGAAGCCTGTCAGATAGAGGAAGAAGATTTTTTCTGCCATGTGACGCACAAAACATGGGACGTCATTCTCCATGATATACGCAAGGCGCACGAAAATGACAGCGAAAGTGCGCCGGATACCACGCCTGCCGATGAACTTATACGGGAAGTACAAAAGGCCATGCAATCTCCGGGGGACAGGGTTCAGCAATTCACGGAGATATTCTGCAAGGCGTTCCGGCTCAAATACAAGCGGCTCTCACAAGAGGAACGAAGCCTTTTGAAAAAGCTGTTCAAGAAATCCCCGCTGATAAAACAGTCTGGTATGAACTTCCGGCGCAGGCCGTGGAAATAAAAACAGCCGTTGTAGGATTTTGTTCCTACAGCGGCTGTTTTTATTTATGAATCTTCTCCAACAAAAGACAGGATATTTTCATCAGTTTGTAATGTAATTGTTGCGCTTTCTGAATCATCAGAATAAACTCTTGTTCCATATACGCCTGTAACAGGCTCCTCTAAATTTTCAAAAGTTAATCCGAGTTTCGAAGAAGAATTGTCAATCTTTTCAAGCGAATATGTACCTGTCCATTCTTGTTTATGAGTGTTATCTGTTAAGATAAAACTTTTTTCTTCAAAACTCAATGTCAAATCCAATACTGGTATGTCATCATGCACTGAACCTGAGAATAACATATTACCATCTAAATCAGTAATAAATTCTAAAGACCAGTTATATGATGATACCGACCGAGTTTGGGAAGAATCACACGAACATAAGCCTACACACATAAAAAAACATACGCATATTGCCAATAACCGTTTCATTTTACCTATTACCAACCTTAATTCACAACTGTTTTGCATTTAATTAGGGAAGTGTCACAGGGTAAGAAATAGCGAAAGCTCCACCGCCTGCCAAGGCATTATTAGCGGTAGCAACACCAGAAACAGAAACCGTTCCCTTATCTCCGCTATTACCTGTTCTTCCAGTATCCACATCAGTTTCGATTGTTTCTTCACCGTCGGCTAATTCTGCAAATGCCGTATTGGTGGATTTTTTGTTCATAAGCACATTAACTGTACCAGTCATACCAGTGAACTCCGGTTTTGGAGATTCATACCACGGTACATACAACTTCACATGAACTTGAATCCCATCATCCTCATCATAAGTTGCATAAGAGTTAATACGAACATTAGCGACTGCTCTTTTGGTGACACCATCGGAAATCATAACATCGGTTAAGTATCCGTCATATTCTCCAATGACTACCGGCTGTTGAGTATCCGTTATTTCCGTTGTTGTTTCCGCTGCAAAAGCAGGAACCGCACTCACAGAAAAAAGCATACAAAACGCTACCAACGAGGTAAACAATCTTTTACTAAATTTTTTCATAAACAATGCTCCTTTCTAAAATGACCAGAACCTACATTTTTTGTATTCAGTTATTGGCAATATGCTACTAACCTGCAAGCACACTCTCAAATCATAAAATGTTTCAAATGTACTTGTTTTATTTTATGATAGCACTTATTTACATTGGGTACAATAGAAAATATACACAATTAAAATTTAATTTTTTGTGCAAATCGAATCAAATATAAAATTATATCGCTTTAGATATTGTCCTGTTCTAATTTAATCACATTCATAATACCACAATTCAAGGCTTCACAAATGCGAACCAGCGTTTCCATGCTGATATTCTTTCCCTTGCCCATGTTGGCAATCATATTTGTGGTAAGACCGGCGGCAAGCCGCAAATCCTCTTTCCTCATGCCACGCTCTTTCAGTGTGTTCCATAGTGGCTGATAACTAATGTGCATAGGCTTCCCGCCTTTCTTTCCATCGTCAAGTGTTTTATACCCATTATAGCAGAAATCTTGCGTTTCCACAATATTTCTTGACTACACCGCCGGTTCCGTCTGGATTGTGCTTTTCCTTTCTCCGCTTTTATTACATCTAATTAGCCATGAGCTGCTTCATGCCCTGGCTCTTGGAACCTGGGTTGTCCGATCCATAGCCCTCCAGCAGATTGACAACGCCCCACACGCCAAGTCCAGCGCCGAGGGCTACAACAAGAGTCTGCAAAGTATCAATAGCGGAAGTGAAAAACTGCATAGAGCCTCCTTTTCTCCGGGGGGTATTCCCGGCCATGAAAAAAGCCGCCATTTCTGGCGGCAGGTTACATACTTCGGGACACTTTGTCCCAAAGCCCTATTTATGCAAAGGCGTCCGGATCGTCGATGTCATCATAATTGAGGATGTCCTCGTCCTCGCTTGTGAGCCCATCGTCCGGCACAGCCACGGCATACACCTCACACAGCTCGTCCGGCCCGGGCCGCCTGCGGCGGTTAATGAGCCGGTCAAGGTCAAAGGCGTTTTTCTTTTTGTCGGCTTCAGCCGTATATCGGTAGTTCGGGTGCTTTTTCAAATCGTATTTTGGGGAATAGAACGGGGGCAGGCCCCGAAGCTGTAAAATACACTTATCCCCGGGCATGGTCGCCAGTTCGCTGGGTGTCATCAGCTCCCGGCCCAGCCGCTGGTTATTTTGGCTGTAGCTTTCCGACTGGCCACGGGAGCGGCTGTCGGTCTGCATGGAGATTGTAGCCTTACCCAGCCAGTTCTCGGATATTTCCTTGATGGTGCTGGCCTCCCGGCCCCCGAGGAATATCACGCTGTCCATATTTCCCAAAATGGTTTCGGCGTGTTTATCGTAAATCGCCTTACACTGCGCCAACTGCTGATAGAACAGCGTTAAGCTGATCTCACGGGAACGGATGACAGCCACGATCTTTTCAAGCTGGGGAACCTGCCCTGTGTTGGCGGCCTCGTCCCACAGCACCCGTACATGATGGGGCAGGCGGCCTCCGTGAACATTGTCGGCCCTCTCGCACAGCAGATTGAACATCTGCGAAAAGGCCAGAGCCACAAGGAAATTATAGGTTTGCGTAGTGTCCGAGATGATAAAGAACACCGCCGTTTTTCGATCCCCGATGCGGTCAAGCTCCAGCTCGTCATAGGCCATGACCTCCCTAAGCTGGGGGATGTCAAAGGGAGCCAGCCTTGCACCGCAGGAAATAAGGATCGACTTTGCTGTTTTGCCGCTGGCCAGTTTGTACTTTTTATACTGCTTGACCGCAAAGCAATCCGGCTTTCGTTTTTCCAGGCCCGCAAACATATAGTCCACGGCGTTCATAAAATCCTCGTCATCCTCCTTGACCTCCATCCCGGAAATCATGTCAACCAATGTGTTCATGTTCCGATCCTCGGCGGGGCCCTCAAAAATGATATAGGCGATGAGGGCGCAGTAAAGCAGGGTTTCCGATTTTGTCCAGAATGGATCGCCTTCCTTGCCTTCGCCTTTTGTGTTGGAAATGAGAGCGTCCACAAATTTAAGGATGTCGGCCTCGTTGCGGATGTACGCCAGCGGGTTATAGTGCATGGATTTTGTGAAATCAATGGAATTGAACACCTTGATCCGATACCCACGCTTTTGCAGGAAGTGGCCCACCTGCCCGAGAACGCCTCCTTTGGGATCGACACACACATAGCTGCATCCGCCGTTTTTGTCTGCGCTGGCCTGCAAAATCTGCGGGGTAAGCCAGAACCGGGTTTTGCCGGAGCCGGACGAACCGATCACACAGGCATTGAGGTTGCGGGCGTTGGCCGGATTTTTCGGACGGGTATTCATGGTAAGGAACTCCGTCCCGGTCAGAATGATGTTGTTTTCAAACTTTGGATCTACGAAAGGGGCTATATCTTTCGGACAGCCCCAACGGGCTGATCCATACTCCTCATCCCGCCGAAATTTTTTAGCGTTTTTACTTTTCACATAGACCATTACCCGGAACGCCACAGCCCCCACAATGCCAACGAGCCAGTCAAAGGGAGCAAGCCCCGGGGCAAAGTCGGCAAAGGCCGGGCCAATGGTCTGGCCCAGCCCCATGAGCTTATGAGCAAAATCCGCACCCGCCGCCAGACGGTAGGCCGTCCCCAGCTTGAGAAAGGCCCACAGGACAAACAGATACGGGATGTTGGGAATAAGGTATTTTTTGATGCTATCGTTCTTCACGAACCACCTCCTTTGTCCGTTCCTGTGTTTTGGGCGGTTCCTTTACAAGCTGTTCCGCCGCTTTTTTGAGTTGTTCCCGGATGGGGATGCGGCTGGATTTTGACTGTTCCAACAGCCTGCGGGAGTACCGCTCAAAACAGGCGGTAATTGCATCCGCCTGTCCTGCCTTGAAAAACAGCAGGTATTTGTCCGGCCCGGTTTTGTAAAAAGCATAGTCCACATTGAAACGGCGGGCCATGCGGTCAAAGAGCTTCGGGGCCTCCACCTCGATGCTGTTCACATTTTCGCCGTGGGCCATGAGCTTTTTCACGCTCTGCCTGCCGTGGGGCCTTTGGGCTTTCTTATGCCGTTTGGCGATCTGGCGGCCAGCCGCCCGGAGCACATAGGCCAGCCCCCGGGCTGTCAGCTTGCTGGCCCGGACAGAAATCGCTATGGAGCTCCGGGAAATTTCTTCATCAATCAGTTACACCGCCTCCTTTCGCCTTGGGACAAATTGTCTCGAAGTCCAGTTACCGTTCCTCATGGTGTTTTTCAGCCAGCCGCCGGAACCCCTCCTTTGAGGAACCGTCAATAATTTCTTGATAAGCGGCCATCTGCTCCCGGATCGAAAGCTGAGGGTAAGCAAAAAACCCTGTGTTCAGCGGGGATGTCCTGGGGGCCGTGGTAGACCTCCCGGAAATCGTCACTCACCTTCGTCACATAGCCGCCCGGTGCAAAGTGTCCGTTTTCGTTGATGGAAATGTCCTGCCCGTATGCTTCAAAGTCAAAGTAGGGTTTTATATTGTCCGGCACTTCGAGACTTTCCATATCCTCCACATAAAGGCGGCCCAGCATTTCCTCATTGTCCACACCGGGATGCAGGTCGTAGCAGTCCAGATTTTGCGTAAGGTTGATCAAGTCCTGCACCGAGCCACAATGCTGGTCGCTGTCCATAACCGCCTCCAGCGTTTCCCGTTCTGATGGGGAGAGCTCCTTCAGCAGATGGGCCAGGTGGTTGAGCTCGTCAATGTTTTCATACTCGCCCAGATAGTCATAAAGGCCGAGAATGTCGCTGTCAAAGGAGATAATAAAGTATTCCTGGCAGCGCACCCCGTCCACGCCGATCCGCTTTAAGAGGGACTGCACCTCCTCCGTGTTGGTGGGGAAATGCAGCGTTTCCCCCACCAGATGCCCCGCACTGTAAAGGGCAGGATTTGAAATGAAAGCCTCAAAAACAGACTCCATCAGCGTTTGCCCTGTCCCTTGACGGTCAGGATGCCCTCAAGGGTGGTGGCGGTAATTCCCAGCCGCTGGGCCACGGCAATATCATTTTTCATGGCCTCGGTCATGGTGTGGCCGCAGACCACCAGCACATGGGAGCGGCGGAGCAGGTCACGGCCCATGTCGATGCCGCTTTTATGCTCCTCGGGTACTGCGTCATTGAGAAACAGGGGCAGATAAAGGGGCGGGCAGATTGGGGAAAAGCCTGCCTCATAAACCGCCCGGCAGTAGCGGGCGGCCTGTTCTGCGTTTTCACTGTCGCCGCTCAACCATGCGGCGGTAATGTATGCAAGGGGACGCTTCATAGTCAATACCTCCGATATTTTAATAAGAAAGTTCAACCCAATCCCCCCGCCCTTTCCCAATCATGGGAAAGGGGGCGGCTCTGGAGGATATACCCCCGCCGCTTGCCGGGGAAATAGCACAGCCGGGGCAGACCGTCAAGGGCAGGCCGCCGTAAAACGGCGGTGCGATGCACCCTTGACAGCCCGCTCCCGGCTGTACGAAAAAACAGGCGGCGACGGGGGATATATACCACCAGAGCCATGATGCGGAGGGCAGGGCCCTCGGGACAAAATGTCTCGAAGTGGTTACTTGTCCTGCTCCATCTTTTTTCGGAGCCTTCGCCAGTTCGGGCGGCTGTTTCTCTTTCCACTCGTCCAGCAAAGTCATGATCTGCTCCTTCATTTTGGCGGGAGTGGCTTCCTTGCCAAAATACTTTTCCAGTTCAGCGGTAGAAATAATCACGCCTCGATCCTCCTTTTTCTTTTCTGATAAGATGCCATCAATGACATCACCATTGAGTTTCCCGTCCTTGTCCAGCTCCCGGAGCTTTTTCGCCTGGGCCAGAGAGGGGGATGCCTGTTCTCCGTCAATGGAAACAGCGATCAGCCGCTGGTTTTTGGGGCGGATATAGGAAATCTCCACAGCGGGCATAAAGCCCATTTTTTTATCGTCCACCTTGTCCAGCAGTTCCGGCACAAGGGAGTTCAGCCGCAGATAACGCATGACCTTTTTATAGTTCATGTCGTGCGCCTCGCCCACGATCTCAACGGAGCGTTTTCCAATATCGCCCTCGGCCACATTTTTCAGCCGCCCGCCCTGGTGCTTGATGTCCTCCACTTCCAGTTCCAACAGGGCGGCCAGTTCGCTGGGGAGCGTCTGATCCCTCTGCTTGTTGCTGTCCTTCATGGCCTGTACCGCCTCGTGGTCAGTCATTTCCCGGACGATAAAGGGCATTTCCTCCAGCCCGGCCAGCTCACAACCATGATGGCGGCGATGGCCTGCCACAATTTCATAACCCTTGCCATCCTTTTCCGGGCGGGCAAGACCGGGAACCATTACGCCGTTTGCCTTGATGGACGCTACCGTTTCCTGCATTTTGGCATCGTCCCGCACCTTAAACGGGTGGGGGCGGAATGTGTGGAACGGATGCATTTCGGAAAGCTTCAGATAGACCAGCTTTCCTTCCTCCACAGGACGGGGCGGAGCGGCTGGCTCAGGCGGAGCCTGTTCCGGGGCCGGAGCCGCATTTTCGGGTGGGGCCTTTTCGGGTTCCGGGGCAGCTTTAACCTCCGCAGCCTTTTTCCCACTTCGGGACAATTTGTCTCGCTTAGTCGGCGTGGCCTCGCCGGGGGCCGCCTTATCCGCCTTGGGTGGGCGGCCCTTGCGGGGCTTCGCCGCCTCCTTGCCAGCAGGATCCGCTTTTTCCTCTTTTGGGGGACGGCCCCGACGGGCCTTTTTAGGTTCATCATCCCCAGCGGTGGGAGGTTCCTCCTGCGTTTTCTCCTTCGGCTCTTTTGCCGCCTCCTCTTTTTCTACCTCGGCCCGGGCTGTCTGCCGCTTTTCATTCATCAGCTCATTGATTTTGTCAAAGGACACCACCACATCACCGGGCTCGGGCTGGGCAGGCCCCTCCTGCTGGGGTGTGGGAGCGGCAGTTTGTTCGGGAGCCGGAGCCTGGGGCTCGTCAACCGTAACAGGAGCGGGAGCCTCCGGGAGCTTCTCCTCACCGGGGCCTGTGTTCAATTTTTCATCTGCCATTCACTATCCTCCTTTTCGTGAAAGTTGCACAATTTTGCGGGTTAAATTTCTGTAATTATTTTTCCGCCTCCTTCCGGTCTATCCACGCAAAAAAGCCGCCCGATTTGAACGCCGGACGGCTTTTTGTGTAATGTGATAGATCAAATATTATTTTTTGTGGTTCGTAGGCTCCGAAAAGCCTTGTATTTACAGCGTTCCTAATAGGAAACAATCATAGGGCTATTATAATGCCAACGAAAAGCACTCCTATCATAATCCATAATAATTGATTTATATATAAACTTTTTACAATATCAATCCGCTTTACTGGCAAAGTAAGTTTATATTTTCCCCATTTTGAGGAAAATTCATTTCCAATAACGGTAGCTGCATTTACTGCTAATCCGACAATTCCAATAATTATGAAATACATTTGCCATGTCTGGTCCGGAATAATGATAACGGCAATCCCCATTGCAAACATAAAAAGCAAAAAAATTTTTGCATTTGTCCATACAGCAAGAAAATTGCTTTTAAAAAGACCTTTCATACATGATCCCCCCTTACTAAAAGCAAAAAAAATTCATCAACAGAAAC
>NZ_ACFY01000047.1 GCF_000174195.1 Roseburia inulinivorans DSM 16841
CTCTTCTTTTTCACAGAGCTGTTTGTATATTGTCTCTGCGTCATAATCCGGTGAGCTTTTCTCTATGACGTCATAAATCTGCCGGATCCGGGAGACAGGTTCTTCTAACATGTCTGCTGTGTCTTCGGCGGTGTATCCTTTTTGATGCTTTTTAATAACCAGTTCTATAATTTTAGAAGCTGCACCCTCGGTTCTGCCTTCGTTTCTGCCTTTCAATTCTGATTCCTTAAAATCGTCCGCAAACAATTCTTTTAATGCTTCACACATATTCAATCCCTCCTTCAGCTTTTCCAAGTTTGCACGCATGACTGCGTCTGCGAGTGCCTGATATAGCTTTGAGTTTTTGTTTTTACCATAGGTAGACCATTTCCCGTTCCAGAACAGGCAGACGGGAGAAGGCGGCGGCAAGCAATTCGTCATAGAGGACAACCGTATCGCCGCAAATGGTAATCTTTCCTCCACAAAGGGTTGTGACTGTGTTGATAGTTGCTTTATCACCTAATATTCCTTTTTCTTGAAAATACCTACAGTCAAAGGAAAGGACACGATAAATAACAATATAGAACAACCAATTAAAATAAATGGTCCGAACAACGGTATATTAAAAAGCATTGTGACAATACCCAATGCACAAATCAAAGATATGATAAGAAACACAATGGTTTTATCTTCCCCCGCTAAATAAACCATAGGAATAAATATTGCTCCCATTGAAAGACTTATACTAATTCCTACTACAAGTACACCTGAGATACCCTCAAATTGTTCAAAAGTAATTCCATGTAACAGATAGGATATGATTAGCGCCTATTAGGAAAACACACTGTCAAAGGGGTTCGTAGCGGGGGTTAGCCCGCTACTGCGGTATCTTCCGTAGTGTTGATTTCAATGTACTCGGCAATCTTGCGGAGCTCGTCAGCAAATTTGAATTTCACGCTGATATTACCGTTTTCATAGACCTTGATATAGTCCACAAGCTCAACCAAGATTTCACGGTTGAGGGCTTCAATGTTCTGATACTTCATAAAGGCTACCAGTGCAGGATGCTCGTTGTCTACACCGTTTGCCAGTTCTGCGCGTTCAGCGTTCAGACGAGTGAGCACTGCGGAAATATCAGAAGTCTGCCGTTCATAGTCTGCCTTCATATCCCGGTATTCCTGCTGGGTGATTTCACCGTCTTTCCAGTCCTGATAAAGAGATTGCTTGTAGCGTGTTATTTTTGTCAGTTCTCGCTCTTTTGCAGCTATCAGATCGTCCAGTCGGTAAGACTGGCTTTTTTGATTGGAGCGGAATTGATCTGCGTGACGATTTCCGAGTAGGAAACAGCCAAATGTACCTGATGCTGTACAGCGAACAGAACAGCAGCCTCCAGCCGTTCATGCTTGATTGAGTGCATGGTGCAGGCTGTCCGGGAACGGTTCTTGTAGGTTGAGCAAGAATAATATACATTGTTGTTCTTGCCAACGCATCGGGTAATGGCCCGCCCGCAATCGGCACATTTCAGAAAGCCGCTGAATAAATGTACCTCACGGCCTTTCGGGGAAGTACGGGTATCACGCTGTAAGAGAGCCTGTACCTTGTCGAAAGTTTCATAGTCGATAATGGCCTCATGCGTTCCAGCCACTTCCACCCATTCCTCGCGGGGAACAGCTTCAATCTGGTGTACCTTGTAGCTTTTCACCCGGCTTCGGCCTTGGGCTAAATCCCCGGTGTAGGTCGGATTGGTAAGAATGGAGTGGATCATGCGGACTCCCCACATAGGATCGTCATACCCTCTTGTCGAAACAGGCAAGCCCTTTTGTACCTTGTAAGCCGAGGGGCTCGGTACGCCGTGTTCGTTCAGGTACAGCGCGATAGCACGTTTTGATGACCCTTGAATAAGCATTGTGAAAATGAGTTTGACATTTTCAGCAGCATCGGGATCAACAATCAGCCTGTGCTTGTCCTTTGGGTGCTTTACATAGCCGTAAGGAGCAAATGCTCCGATATACTGGCCGTTGCGCCGTTTGTAATCAAATACCTGCCGGATCTTTTTGGAAGTCTGATAGCAGTAATTATCGTTCATCACGTTTGTAATGGGAACGATGATATTTGAAACGCTGTCGGGGTTCTTGTAGCTGTCCACATTCTCAGCAAGGCTGATAAAGCGAACACCCATTTGAACAAACAGGTTATCGATCAAACTTCCGGCATCGCTATAATTTCGTGCGAAGCGGGACAGGTCTTTTACTATAACGCAGTTGATTTTACCACTCACGACATCCGCCAAGAGCCGTTGAAAATCTTCACGGTTAGCGTCCGTTCCAGTATGTCCGTCATCTACATATTCCGTGATACTTTCAAACTCGTCAATGTTGCGTCGGTAAAAATCGTTCAGTAGGTCACGCTGGTTCTTTACGCTGTTGCTATCGTCTTTTCCTTTTTTCAAATCTTCCTTTGAAAGCCGGATATAGATGCCCAGCCGCCAGCGGCGGATTGTGTAAGAGGGAGAGAAACTCTGCTGATACCCTCTGTTTTTTGCTCGTGCCATTGTTCCTCCTTCCCTATCACATTACACTTATATTATAACTCTGTCCGGGGAGGACAACAAGGATGCCTCCGCTTCGGGACACTTTGTCTCGAAGAAGCAAAATGAGCTGTAACCGAAGTTACAGCCCGCTTCTTTGCCGCAGCAGGAAATCCGTCAGCTTATCTTGGAGAGATGGCCCGCTTTCAGCAAATTCAATTTTCACGCCAACACCACCGATGCAAAAGCAGTATGGATTTTTGACAGTCTGCAAAAATCGAGAGATGCGCTCCTTTCGGGAAAGCGCATTGTCAAAGGTCATACCGCTCACATCAGGCAGGGACTCGGCAGCCACCGCGCCAATGTCAACGCTTCTCATTTGTTCAAGTTCCTGTGTAGTTAATTTCACGGTAAACCTCCTTCGCAGATTGATAGAACGCCTCCCTCTGTTTGGTGGGGAAACGCAACAGACCAGCACCGCCGGGATGCTGGTCTGTTGCCTTACTCCACCTTGGGACACTTTGTCTCGAGGTTTATTATAGTTTTTGAATATTAGAGAGCGCCGCACATATTTACTTGGCCTGTCCAAAGACAATCGTTATTTTCTGTGCGGCGCTCTCAACGCAAGCAAAGCGACAAGCCCGGAGGAACAGGCAGCCAACCTGTTCAGCGCCGGATCATGGCCTTGGGATGGCCGGGCCCATTTACAGTGTTGGTGTTGTTCGCTCAATCTCTTTAGGGAAATGTCACCGCGCACCCACCGTCTGGCTCCCCGTACTTACTCAGGGTTGCCGTTATTCCCTTGCGTTAAGAAGAAAACCTCCTCTCATAAACCGAGACATTTTTTCATCAATTCCAAGTGGGTTAAGAAGAAAAAATCAAAAATTTTTTTCATGCGTTCAAGGCCACGCTTGATCGACTGGCGAATAGACTCCTCATGTACGCCCTCGGCCTCGGCAATTTCCTTAATCGACTTGCCAAGAATGATATGTGCGTCAATTCTACGGCCTTGGATCTCCGGCAGAGAATTGAGAGCGTTCCACAGACGAAGAAAGGTTTCCATCCGTTCAAGGAGCTCCTGCGGGGTCGGCTCATGCAGGCAAGCGGAATACTCAATCCCGTCATCGCAGTCCAGAGAATACTGCGCCTTGTGCCGGGAGAGCCGCCGCTGGTAGGCCATTTCATAGCGGGCATCGGCCTTGAATACCTCGGCCACCTCGTCAGAAACTTCGATAAGCTGATCCTGCGTGTACCAATAATAAAAATCTTTCAAATTGATAGTAGTCATCGTAAAATCCTCCATTTCAGTTTGTTCGGGGTTGGTCGGAAACGAAATGGAGTAACGGCGGAGAACGGCACCGCACCTCGGGACACTTTGTCTCGAAGTCTGGAAAGCAAAATGCGCCTGCGCGACACAAGGCCGCACAAGCGCATGAAAATATATTATCGGTTATGTACTGTTTAATTTCACATTCAAAGCCGGACTGCTCCGATGGGGGAGCTACGCTTTTTTTAACTGGTGCAGGTCATGGATACTGCGAAATAAAAAGAAGGACACGGTAAATTAACCTCCAATCGGCTACCGTGTCCCTGCAAGTCGTCATAGGTTTGTGTAAACGCAAAGAAACGGCGGCTCTGAAAATCAAAGCCGCCATTTCATAGGCGCGTGAAAATGTGTCTGCTGTACGACGGCTTTTTTTCTTTTGCCGTCGTGCGGCAGCTATATTTTAGGTGATAATCAATTATCTATTCTCTTTATTGCGGTGCTGTATATTCTTTTTGTACGGCTGTGGGAAGCTCGTCATACTGAACTTCAACCCATTCCAGCACTCCACGAATGGGCATTACCGTCAGACGAATAAAGGCGTCCTCTTTCAATTCCCTCGATGTTCCAAAGGTAATGTCCTTTTCGTTTCCGTCCTCGTCATAACAACGCAGCGTGTAGGAGTAGTCCATGCTTCCCCCAAAGTTAATTACACCTCCGGCAGATCCCGTCTGCTCGATCTTGGTGTTGTCGATCTGTGAATAGTAATAGGTGCTGCCTGCACCTGAAAGCAGTAAAATACCAAAACAGATTGCCACGAAAGCACCGGCACCAATCCCAATCAATATTTTTTTCTTCATGTGTAAGTCCTCCTGTTTACCAGCCTTTTTTGAGGGCGGTTTTTTTCGGCTTTTTAACAACTTTTGCGGATGAAACATTTTTTGTTGTAACTACAATAGCCACAGAAATCAATAAGACGACTATCATACTTAGGCTGCATAAGCCTATATTCCAATGAACAGCCGCATCATGGCTTCGGTACTGGATCAGTCCCATACTCGCTGTAATCGGATAGAGATTTGCAAGGGACATATTTCCGGCTGCGAACATTCCCCCGTAGCCATAGACAAATGCAAGAATAACACCTATCATGTGCCCGTTAGGAATACGGGCGGTAAAGGCTATAATCGGAGTTACGGCTATATACAAAAATAAGGTATTAAGGGTGATCTGTATCAAAGCCTGTATTACGGCTGTTACCGAAAATCCCGGAAAGCCAACAAGTAATTCCGCAGCGACAGTAAAAAATGTACTTGCCATACCCAAAAATACGGACAGGAAACCGCAAACAATCAGTTTTCCGCCAATCAACGCAGGGTAGGAAACAGGTATTGTCATAATGCTTTTTAAGGTATCATCTGATTTTTCACGAGCAATGATATATCCTGCAATCAGAGTAATGCACATAGGAAAAATGGTTGTCGTATTATTTTGAATGACGCGTTCGACCAAATGAGGGAAAGTCCAAACTGTACCATCTAATGCAGTAGAAGCAAAAAGAGTAATTCCAACGGAAAGAAGCATTAGCAGAATACCAGCCCAAATGATATGATACCGCTTTAACTTCCATAATTCTGTTTTAATGATCCGATACATTTTATTCCCCCCTTTTCTTGTATAAGAAGTCGATCAATGAGATTGATGCAACAGCCATTATCCCAAGAATGATAACCGTCTGAAAGGTTGAGGGAATAATTGCTTCCAAGGCATTTACATTCAATGGAAACCCATGTTTCACCATATCTCCCGCACCCCAGAGCGTTGTAAGCGGGATAGGCATGAGCCAACATAACCATTTAGGCAATGTTCCGAACAATGTTTCGACGGTAAGGCTCACTACACTGTAAAACACACATAGCAGAATGGAGAAGATGTATGTTTTGCTGAAAAAGACCACAAGTACGATAATCGGCAAAGTTCCCGCTGTAATGAATATTCCAAGTTCAACTGCAACAAGTAGTTTATAGGTAAGACCATGCACTTCCATTGAGAAACTGCCGCAAACAATGGTAGCAAGCATGGAAGCAAGGCAAAAGATAACTCCAAAAATAAATAGCACAATGATCTTTGCCATAATCATCTGTGTACTTGTTACCGGGATTGTGCGTAAATTTTTGAAAGTGTCATTGTCCCGTTCCATAAAAAACAGCATTGCTGCAATGACACCGATGATACACGGCAAGAGAAAAATAACGCCATATCCCATAACCATATTGAACAATCCATCAAAAAGGACTGATTTATTTGGGTACTTCTCCAACATTCTCGGTGTTGCCATCAGAAAGGTAATGGGAATAGGAAATAAAAAAGCGGACAAAAACACAAGTGGGATGATTTTTTTTCTCTTCAATTTCGCGAACTCACATTGAACCAGTTTAAGCAATTCCCTCACCCCCTGTTACTCTCTTGAAATAATCCTCAAGACTTTCTTCACAGGTATGCGCCTCTGATACCTCCAATCCGTTTTCTACAAAGGCAGTTACAATTTTCCCCACAGGTAGATCAAGGTTGTGCAGGCGCAAATTGTGGTCGTCCTGTATGGAGAAATGGTTTTCATGGAAATTGCGCTCCAAAATTCTTGCCGCCTGTGCAGTATCAGAGAGCGTAAACCGGATATGCTTACTGCTTTTTTGCTCCAGCTCAGCAAGGCTTTCTTCTTCCAGCAATGCGCCGTGGTCGATAATTCCAATATCGTCAGCCAGCAAGGAAATCTCCGAAAGAATGTGACTGGAAATCAAAATGGTTTTTCCTCGCGCGTCACAAAGCTCACGAATAAAGGAACGTACTTCTGCAATACCGATGGGGTCGAGGCCGTTGATCGGCTCATCCAAAATCAAAAGCTCCGGATCGTGCATAACGGCAAGGGCGATGGCAAGCCGCTGCTTCATGCCAAGAGAATACTGTGAAAAGAGCTTTTTATCTTTGTAGGGCAGTCCTACCAGATCCAGAGCATCTTTGATAGCATGATTGTTTGGTACGCCCCGCAGAGTAGCAAAGATACGCAGGTTCTCTGTGCCGGTCAGATTGGGATAAAAGCCGGGGGACTCAATTAGACTGCCAATGCGGGGGAGCAACTTCTTTTCATTCCCTTGCAAAGACTTTCCCCAGATTTTGACCTCCCCGGAAGTCGGCTCCGTTAAGCCCAACAGCATTTTCATGGTAGTGGTTTTTCCGGCTCCGTTTCTGCCCAGCAGACCGTAAATTCTCCCACGCTTCACATGAATATTTAAGTCAGCCACACTCTTTTGTGAGCCGTATTGCTTCGTCAGATTTTTTGTTTCAATGATATAATTTGTATCCATATTCAAAACCTCCTGTTCTGTAAGGTATTCTATCATGCCAACCTTGCATTAACCTTGCCGCAACCTTGCATTAACCTTGCAATTTGAAATCCAGTAAAATGACAAAGGCTCCCGCCATAAAGACGGGAACCCGCTTAACTCTCCAAAGGAAAAAGCAACATAAATTCAGTTCCTTTTCCCGGCAAACTTTCAACTGTTATACTCCCACCCATCTTTTCTACAAGCTGATGGACAATAGAAAGACCAAGACCGCTTCCTTTTTCAGACCGTCCTTTGTCACACTTATAGAGCCGTTCAAAAATGTGTTTCAAATCTTCCTTCTCAATTCCCACTCCATTATCCGCCAGCAGCAACTCCATGTTATTTTCCTTCTTTGACAGGGCAATTTTGATTTTGTCTGCATGGCTGTGAGCGATTACATTTTGAATAAGGTTATTGATGATCCTCATATAGCTGTCCATATCCAATCTTACCCGGACAGGCTGTTCGGGAATATCGATGTCATACTCAACCTGTTTATCCTCAAAAATCGGTATCCAGTCAATGAGGATATTTCTTGTCAGCTCTGCGGCCTCAACGCTCTGGATT
>NZ_ACFY01000046.1 GCF_000174195.1 Roseburia inulinivorans DSM 16841
ACCGACCTGTACATTATAAGCTGGAAGCAACTGGTCATTGCCCATGTAGTCTGTCTTGATTCGCATAAAAGTGGCTGAATGGTCTGTTTTCGAGTAACTGTTGCGATCTTCTCCACAGATTTTGATTTTTTCCACGTATTCTTCCAACTTAGCAGCATACTCTTTGAGTTTCTCATAATGACGTTGTTGTGTAGTTTTGCGATGTCCCCTGCCATGAACAAACATTGCTTCATTAATCTGCCAGACTTCTGCATACTGTTCAGCAGCTTCCTTCAGATACTCTGGTGCGTACTCACTATTGATACAAAGTTTCATACCTGTACATGAAAGTTCCTCATTGATTTCCTCAAAGAGTGTAGTTATCTTACCAAAGAGACGGTATCTGGATTTTTCAGTTGCTTTTTTCCATACCCAGGAGTATTTATTCGCATTTGCTTCAAACTTGGATCCATCAATGTATAGATGTTGAAGATCTACATGCTCTGTCTCGAAGATTTTTTTGTTTATATCTTGAAATATTTCTTCAATGGAATCAGCAAGTACTTCGTTGATGAAGTAGCCGAAAGTACGGTAAGAAGGTGCTTGATGATCCATAAGATACA
>NZ_ACFY01000045.1 GCF_000174195.1 Roseburia inulinivorans DSM 16841
CTTTATAGGAAATTTCTCAAATCGTCAGAAATAGTGTATAATAGGCTGGAAATAAAAAATGACATAGCAAAAGAGCGAAGGGGGCTTCGCCATGACGTTGTTTATGAAGTTTTTTGTTTTGGTTTAGGTTAGCTGCACTATCTGACTATGGAGAAAGAATTATTATGAACATGGATTTATCCATATTTCATAACCTTTCGATATTGTTCAAATAGTGCAGTTTTTTTGTGGTAAACTTCTAAAACCAACATAGAAGTACCACACTCGGAACAACAGAGAGGGTCGTATCCGAAAGAGAGCAGAATGGATTGCCGCCAGTCCTGAATAGAACGTAGGAAACGTTGTTTTTCGGCAGAAATACATTTACGGAGCTTCTTTTCCTGCTTATGATGTTTTGCATATATCCCATAGTAGCGAAGCATTTTGAAATGTTTTTCGGGGATATGGACAATGAGTTTTTGAATGAAGTTCAAAGCAGGAATGGTTTCAGTAACAGTTTTATTGTCTTCGTGTCTGGTGTAATGAAAGGTTACGTTTTCACCGTCATAAGTATCAATACGCGATGTGGCAATAACAGGTCTGCCGAGGTATCGGCTGATGTATTTAATGGTGATATCAGGAGTGCAAAGATTTGGTTTTGCACGGACATAAAAGCCGTCAGCGTGTTTCGTGTACATTTCATTTTTGACTTTGCGAAAAGCCGGACCAATGCGGGAGGTAAGTCGTTCAAGCAGTACTTTGCGAAAAGCATTACGAAGGAATTTGTAATCAAAGTGTTTGACAGGACGCCAAGGAGTGATGTTACCAGCCCCACCCTCTGAGATGAGAGCGTGGATATGAGGATTCCATTTTAAATCACGCCCAAAAGTGTGAAGAACACAGATAAGCCCAGGAGTAAAGTTTTCGGTTTTATTCATTTTGGAAAACATGCGTAAGACAACATCACGAACAGAATGAAATAAACAATCTAAGAGAGTTCTGTCTTCGAGAAAATAAACGCGAAGTTCCGCTGGGATAGTGAAAACACAATGGCGATGAACGCAAGAAACAAGCTTACAGGACATATGAAAAGAACGAAGCTGGTTGTATTTGTTTCCGCAGGAAGGGCAAAAACGACTTTTACAGCGAAAGGGAACAAATTTAAGATTTCCACAGTGAGGACAGCCATACATGGCACCACCGTGAGAAGAATCACCACAATGAATCATCTTGTTAACATTTTCAATGACAGCAGGACGAGGATGGAGTTCGTAAATGATGTGTTTATAATAATCGGTAAAGATGGATTGTAATATATTCATAATAGAATTTTACAATAAAGAAGGAGATAAGAAAACCCCTTCCCCTCATGAATGAGGGGTTAGGGGAGTTGAGAGTGTCGCAGACACTTTTTTA
>NZ_ACFY01000044.1 GCF_000174195.1 Roseburia inulinivorans DSM 16841
CTACAATAATCACAATCACATAAATCTTCATTTCTTATTTGATTGTAATATGATTCGGTTTTCTCAATATCCAAAGTGTTCACCTCCTCAAATTGGGATTTTGCGCGTAGCAATGAGCCATGCGCAGATGAACCGAATTGGCTGACGGGAGCTTGCTCACAGGCAGACATATTCGAGTTCAGATGCATACGGCGAACGCCGCAACAACGAACAAGTGCCAGCTTGTGAGTCTGTCGGCATGGCGAACAAACCTGCTAACTGAAATTTATCTTTTCTTATATGTCACCACAATTCCAACCACCGAAGTCCAAAAAACAATCGGTGCGAGTCTTACAAACAAGAATTCAAACCCATGCAGTATTGTTCCTGCCACTGCCAACTCAGGATCATTGTAATTCCAATCCAAATAAAAACTATTCGTAGATGCAAGTGCGATAAATATTACCACTATAACCGCACACAATGAAATAAGAATCCATCGAATCGTTTTTACCTTTGTTATACTTCTTTTTGCAAGCTGCAAATTAATAACTTCCAATTTTTCAGAAAGAATCTTTAAATCATCGGTAGTCGATTCTGCTATAGGTTCTCCAAGTAATTCACTTACAGTAGTATCCAGTTCATTCGCCAAAATAATCAGCATACTGGAATCTGGAACTGACAAACCGGTATCACATAGTTAAAGATATTGGTGTCATTTAATCAATTTTGCCGATAAAGCGGTAGAAGATTTCTACCTCCTGTTCCCGGCTTCCGTCCTCACCTTTGACCGCTTCATGGACAACGATTTTTTCAATCAGCGTATTCAAAAGTTCGGCGGTCAGTTCTGTTGGATTGACGCACTCTTTCATCAAGGCAATCCATTTTTCTGCGTCTGCGGCGTTCTGGCTTTCAGTGGCGATAGCGGATTGAAGCTGTTCAATCTTTGTGTCCAGTTCAGCCTGTTCGCTCTGGTACTTCCCGGACAGCATAGAGAAGTTGTATTCTGTGATACGCCCCGCCGCCCAGTCCTCATACATCCGGGCAAACAGGGTATCGACTTCGGCTTTCCGCTTCTCCGCTTTGTTCAACTCTGCGGCTTGCTTCTTTCTTGCGGCGGCCTGTCCCTTGTCATTGGCATTTAACAGCCGCTTCAAAAGCCGTTCTTCATCATGCTGTACCAGCCTCGACCAGTATTGCAGACGGGAGAGGACATAGGCGTAAAGCACATCATAGCGGATATAATGCATGGAGCATTGGCGTGTGCCCTGTCCGTACTTGCTACAATGATAATGGCCGTAAGGCTTGCTGTTCTGCCTGTTCTCCCCATAGGACAGCGACCAGCCGCAATCCGCACATTTTACCAATCCGGAAAAAATCTGCGTCGTACCATCCTTGCACTTTCTGCGGCGGTTTGCTATCTGCTCCTGTACCTGCCGGAAAACCTGTTCGCTGATAATCGGCTCCTGCGTGTTCTCTACCCGCACCCATTCACTTTGGGGCTTGCGTATCCTCCGCTTGTTCTTAAAGGAAATGTTTGTTTCCCGGTAGTGGATGGTATGGCCGATATAGGTTTCGTCTTTCATAATGCTCTTGACCTGGGCTATCGTCCATGCGTAGCTTTTTTCCTCTGGCGCACCCGCATAGATGTTTGCAAAAGTCCCGTCACGCTGGAAATTGATAAATCCCGGTGTGGGAACCTTTTCCATAATCAGTATTCTTGTGATACTGGCCGCCCCTCTGCCATGAATGGCAAGGTCAAAAATCTTCTCCACTATCCAGCGGGTTTCCTCGTCGATTATCAGCTTGTTTTTGATTTCCGGGTGTTTCCTGTACCCGATGGGAGCATAGGCACCGATACGCTGTCCTGTGGCAAACTTCGCTTTGAAAGCGGCCTTTACCTTGCGGCTCGTATCTTTCGCAAACCATTCATTAAACAGGTTTTTGAACGGGACAAAATCGGAAAGCCCTTTCTCTGTGTCCTCATTCTCCGCAACGGCGATGTAGCGCACCCGTTTTTCCGGGAACAGAAATTCCAGATAGTAGTCCATCATCACATGTTCCCGCCCGAAACGGGAAAGGTCTTTCGTGACAATGCAGTTTACTTTTCCGGCTTCCACATCGTCCATCATGCGCTGAAAATCCGGGCGTTCAAAAGCTGACGTTAGATAACGATACTTTTGAAAACACTGGAAAATCAAGGTTTTTCGAGCGACGGACAAGCAGGGTATTGTACTAAAAACTGAATACGACGCAGAAGCGGCGTTTCTTACTCTCTACATGGGAGAACAGGAACGCCGCTTTTTTCATGCCCTTTGTTACGCAGTAGGGGCAGAAAAAGCCTTGCTACAAGCGGTTTTCCGGGCGCGTATCTGGCGCGGAAAGGGATTTATACCTTATCCCCCGAAACCGCGCTTCTACTGCGTAACAAATCCAAAGCAAAGGAGCTATGAACTATGGCAGTTTTCAGAGTGGAACGAAACAAGGGCTATACCGTAATGAGCAACCACCACCTACGCAACAAGGAGCTTTCCCTAAAGGCAAAGGGGCTGTTGTCGCAAATGCTGTCACTCCCCGAAGATTGGGACTACACCTTGAAAGGCTTATCCCTTATCAACCGGGAGAAGATAGACGCTATCCGCGAAGCCATTAAGGAACTTGAACGCGCCGGGTATATCGTCCGTTCAAGGGAGCGCGACGAGAAAGGACGCTTGCGGGGCGCGGACTATGTGATATTCGAGCAGCCGCAGCCGCCTACGCCGGATTTACCTACATTGGAAAATCCAACATTGGATAATCCAATGCAGGAAAAACCAACATTGGAAAAACCTACGTTGGAAAATCCAACGCAATTAAATAAAGATATACAAAGAACTGACTTACCAAAAAAAGAAAAATCAAATACAGATTTATCAAGTACCCATTCCATTCCTATCCTTTCCCCTAACCCCTCTCCTTGCAGAGAAGCGGCTGCGCCGCCGGAACGGAAAGGAACGGAAGCGGCAGCACAGAGCGCAGTTGATATATACCGGGAAATCATCAAGGACAATATCGACTACCACATTCTCAAACAGGACATGAAGTTTGACAGTGACAGGCTGGACGAGATTGTAGACCTCATGCTTGAAACCGTATGCACCGCCAGAAAGCGGGTACGGATTGCGGGGGACGACTACCCGGCAGAGCTTGTGAAGTCAAAGTTTATGAAACTAGACGGCGAGCATATCCGCTTTGTGCTTGACTGTATGCGGGAGAACACAACCAAAATCCGCAACATCAAGCAATATCTGAAAGCCGCCCTTTTCAACGCCCCGTCCACAATCGGCAACTACTACACTTCCCTTGTCGCCCATGACATGGCAAGCGGCGCACTGTCACCGAAAAAGCCGCAGTACGGCGACCCGGACTATTATTCATGCAATGAGGGCGAAAGCCTGTAACCACCCACAACCACAAAAGGAGGATTTTATTATGGCACAGAAAATGACAGGAGCATTGGTATTTGACGAGCGCACCGACCGTTACGACATCCGCTTTGACTTAAACAGCTACTACGGGGGCTTGCATTGCGGCGAGTGCTTTGACGTATTCGTGCGGGGCAAGTGGAAGCCGACCCGGATTGAGTACGGCGACAACTGGTATCTTGTGGGTATCAGAGCCGAGGACTTGAACGGGCTGCGGGTGCGTATCTGACCGCCGCCCCATAAAGAAACGCGAAAGGAGGACGCGACAAATTGCAGGACGAAGTAAACGAAAAGACCATAGCCCTTTACATCAAGACCGGGAAGCTGACCGCGCAGACGCTCCAAAAGGCAATGAAAGCCATACTGTCAAAGGGCAAAAAGCAGCTTGCAAAACCGCCACAGGGCAAGCAGAGCTTAAAGCAGCTTATGAAGCAGAACGCGGGCGTTTCCAACATTGAGATTACCGAGGGCAATATCAAAGCCTTTGAGAGTACGGCGAAAAAGTACGGTATCGACTTTGCGCTGAAAAAGGACGCGACGGAAAGCCCGCCCCGCTATCTGGTTTTCTTCAAGGGGCGGGACGCGGACGTACTGACCGCAGCCTTTAAGGAATTTTCCGCAAAAAAGCTGACACAGGAGAAAAAGCCCTCAATCCGAAAGCTGCTCTCTACCCTCAAAGAAGCTGCACAGGGCAGAAACGCGGAACGGGCAAAGGTCAAGAACAAGGACAGGGAGGTATCGCTATGAAGCCGGAAATCAAGAAGCTGCTTATCCTAAATCTCCCGTATCTGCTCTTTGTCTGGCTCTTTGATAAAGTGGGCGCGGCTGTCCGGCTCTCCCCCGGCGCGGACGCAAGCGCAAAGCTGCTACATCTTGGGGACGGTTTTACCGCCGCCTTTTCCAGTATCGCGCCGAGCTTCCACCCGGCAGACTTAGCTTTAGGCATTGCGGGGGCGGTCATTGTCCGGCTGATTATCTACACCAAAGGCAAGAACGCGAAGAAATACCGCCGCGGGACAGAATACGGTTCGGCGCGTTGGGGCGGGGCTGACGACATAAAGCCGTACACCGACCCGGTATTTGAGAACAATATCCCCTTAACGCAGACGGAACGGCTCACCATGAACAGCCGCCCGAAGCAGCCGAAATACGCAAGAAACAAAAATATCCTTGTAATCGGCGGTTCCGGCAGCGGCAAGACCCGGTTCTTTGTGAAACCGTCGCTCATGCAATGTACGTCAAAGGATTTTCCAACGTCGTATATCGTCACTGACCCGAAAGGAACACTGATTTTGGAAACCGGGAAAATGTTACAGCGGTACAAATACCGTATCAAAGTGCTAAATACGATTAACTTCAAAAAATCCATGAAATACAATCCCTTTGCCTATCTGCGGAGCGAAAAGGACATTTTGAAGTTAGTCAATACCATTATCGCCAACACCAAAGGCGACGGGGAAAAATCCGGCGAGGATTTCTGGGTGAAAGCGGAAAAGCTCTACTACACCGCGCTAATCGGCTACATCTGGTATGAAGCCCCGGAGGACGAGAAGAACTTCACGACGCTGCTTGAGATGATAAATGCGTCGGAAGCCCGCGAGGACGACGAGGATTTCCAGAACCCGGTTGACCTCATGTTTGAACGTCTGGAAGAAAAAGACCCGGAACATTTTGCAGTCAAGCAGTACAAAAAATACAAACTTGCGGCGGGCAAGACCGCAAAAAGCATACTTATCTCATGCGGCGCGAGGTTAGCCCCATTCGACATTAAGGAGCTGCGGGAGCTTATGGAAACCGACGAAATGGAGCTTGACACCATAGGCGACAGAAAGACCGCCCTTTTCGTCATCATCAGCGACACCGACGACACTTTTAACTTTGTCGTTTCAATCCTTTACACACAGCTATTCAACTTGCTTTGTGACAAGGCAGATGATGAATACGGCGGGCGGCTTCCCGTCCATGTTAGGTGCTTACTTGATGAATTTGCGAATATCGGGCAGATACCAAAGTTTGAAAAGCTCATTGCAACGATACGGAGCCGGGAAATATCCGCGTCAATCATCTTGCAGAGCCAGTCACAGCTAAAAGCCATTTACAAAGACAACGCCGATACCATAGTCGGCAACTGCGACACCACGCTTTTCTTGGGCGGCAAGGAGAAAACCACCCTTAAAGAAATATCGGAAATTTTAGGAAAAGAAACGATAGACAGCTTTAACACGTCCGAAACAAGGGGGCGGGAGCTTTCGCATGGGCTGAACTATCAGAAATTGGGAAAGCAGCTTATGACGGAAGATGAAATTGCAGTCATGGACGGAGGGAAATGTATCTTGCAGCTACGCGGGGTGCGCCCGTTCTTTTCGGACAAATTCGACATAACGAAGCACCCGAAATACAAGTACCTGTCCGACGCAGACCCGAAGAACGCCTTTGACATGGAAAAGCACCTTAAACGCCGCCCCGCCATTGTCAAGCCCGACGAGGTTTTTGACTATTACGAGCTTGACGCGGCAGACTTACAGGAGGACGCAGACCATGAGGAAACGTAGCGCAGAGGAAAAACAAAAGCAGCTTGAACGGTTTTTAATGAATGTTGCGGAAGCCGCCGACGCTGCATTATGGGAGTATTGGCGGGAAAAGGAAGCGGAACACCGCCGTTTTGCAACGGAGTATGTCACGCGCCGGGGGCTTATCCCGCAACAGTGACAGCATGGCAGACCGCCGGGGGACAGGGGAAGCTACACTTCCCCTACGCTGCCTTGCGGCAGCTACCCCTTTGTGAACTTGCGGGAAGCGAACACCTTGCTACGCAAGCTATTCACTTCCCGCAAGTCTGAAAAAAACGTCCGGCAGCACAGCGGAACACAGAAAGGAGCGATTGAAGCAATCACATCTATCCATACCGGCTACATGATACGCGCCCCCACTTTCCGGCGCAGTACACAGCGGCAGGAGCCGCACCCCTTACAACTGAATACCGCCGCGCCGCAGAACTTACGCAGCGCGGGGACAGCCGCCTTTACCAGAGGGCGGTTTTTTTGTGCGGCGGCGACCATACGCTGACCGCCTTTTGTCCGCTTGCCGGACAGCCGCAGACGCGGCAGAAAGGATATATTTATGGCATTTTTCAATAGCGCAGTAGACGTTTTGCAGACCCTTGTTGTAGCACTTGGAGCCGGGCTTGGTATCTGGGGCGTAATCAATCTGATGGAGGGCTACGGCAATGACAATCCGGGCGCAAATGCTCATGTGCGGTAAAGTAATAAAAAGATTTAGGTAGCCGCCTTAACTATTCCTAAATAAGATAATATGCACAGTATTTTCTCGTAAATAGAAAATAAATTATTGCATTTTACCAATTATTATGTTAAAATGACAATGTAACAAAGAGCTATGTATTTTTAAGGAAAGGGAGGAACTTATGAATTTAAGAAAATCTATTTTAGCACTTTCAGTAGTAGCTGGAATTGTAGCTGCTCCAATGACTGTATTTGCCGCTCATACTCATAGTTGGGGTTCTCCCCAGTACTATGGATATGAAGATGAAATGCCTGGTATATATGATGACTGGGATAAATGTGCGACACGTCATGTATATAATTACAAACAATGTTTAATTTGTGGAGAAGTAAGCATTTATGAAGTTGAGACGATTGAAATGTCTCACAAATGGGTGAATGGTGCATGTGTATATTGCAACAAAGGTTACGCGAAAGAGATAAATTAACATAGTATCATTACCGGCAAGTTTATAATCAAAAAATAGAAAGCATTGAGAATATTTCATAATTTCTTGAAAGTACTCTCAGTGCTTTCTTTGATAATATGAAAGGAGAAATAAATGCAAAAAAAACAACTTTCTGTATTAGTACTAATTATTTTATGCTTTTTATTAGGATGTAACAGAGAAACACCAAAAGATGAATCTCAACAAAATTATGAAGATGAATCTAATATTTCTAAAACAAATGGAGAAGAACTTGTAAATATAAACAGTGAATTGTTAGGTTCGACTCCTTTTGATATCCAAATCGATAAAACAGCATTGCAGACTAGAAAAGAAACAGAAACAGAAGTTACAATAAAGACAAATTTAACAGACTGGGGTTATACTGTTTCTTCTGAAAAAGGGAAAATATCTGATATAAATAAAAATTCATTCATATATATAGCACCTAAAGATGAGAGGGATGATACTATAAAAATACAATTATCGGACTATGAAAATGGCATATCATATGAATATACAATTCCACTTATTTTTGCGGGAAACAATGAACATTCTTTAGATAAATTCAAGGAAAATCTTTCAAGATTACCTAATAGTTAGTAAAGAGTCGATAGACTAAAGTACCACCATCCTCTTTTATTTCAACTGAATATCCATCCCGCCGCACCGCAGCGGCACATGAAGCAGTAAATCCGAAAAAGATTTGCTGCTTTTTTTGCGTCCATTTTTGGCAAATTTCCAAAAGTTCCGTATTAGACAGTGAAACCAAAAAAGGCTGCCATTTTTTTCAGACAGCGGGCAAAACGCAGCTTCCGAAACGCCTTATTGTCGGGAAAGACCGAGCCGCCGGAAAAGTTCTTGCCGGAAAGTCCGTCCATTCTGCTCTTTTGTGGTTTGTAGGGAGTAAGGGAAAAACGCCAGCCCGCAGCCTTTTATAAAAAAAGCTGGTTATAGATTTTCTGAAAAAGTGGCAGTAGCAAGTGAACGGCAGGCCGGCAGTTTCTTAGAGCAAGATTCTACCGAGGTGCCAAAATTCGCTTATCGCTCATTTTGCCCCTGCGGGAATCTTGTTGGGGAGTGCCTTCCCCAAACCCTGCTTATGCGGCTTGCGCCGCTGAAAAACCCCTCAAAATATTTTTCGGATTTTTCAAAAACAGTTCCGCTTCACACCCTGTTTTTCTCCTATTAGTGAGAGGACACCACGCACAGAAAGGAGGTCAACCACCTATGAAACGATACAACACGCCGCACCGCAGCCGGGTAGTCAAAACACGCATGACCGAGGAAGAATACGCCGAGTTTGCCCAGCGGCTTTCTGCTTACCACATGAGCCAAGCCGAGTTTATCCGGCAAGCCATAACCGGGGCAGCCATACGCCCCATCATAACCGTTTCCCCCATCAATGACGAGCTGCTTGCCGCTGTCGGGAAGCTGACCGCCGAATACGGGAGGATCGGCGGCAACTTAAACCAGATAGCCCGGACGCTGAACGAGTGGCACAGTCCCTATCCGCAGCTTGCCGGGGAGGTACGGGCGGCGGTTTCCGACCTTGCTGCCCTAAAGTTTGAAGTCTTGCAGAAAGTGGGTGACGCTGTTGGCAACATTCAAACATATCAGCTCTAAAAACGCCGACTATGGCGCAGCGGAAGCCTATCTCACATTTGAGCATGACGAGTTTACCATGAAAGCCACCCTTGATGAAAACGGGCGGCTGATACCGAGGGAGGATTACCGCATTTCTTCCCTCAACTGCGGGGGCGAGGATTTCGCTGTTGCCTGTATGCGAGCCAATCTCCGCTATGAGAAAAACCAAAAACGGGAAGATGTGAAAAGCCACCACTATATCATCAGCTTTGACCCACGGGACGGGACAGACAACGGCTTGACCGTAGACCGGGCGCAGGAGCTGGGCGAGCAGTTCTGCAAGGAGCATTTCCCCGGACACCAAGCCCTAATCTGCACCCACCCGGACGGGCATAACCACAGCGGGAATATCCATGTGCATATCGTCATCAACTCCCTGCGGATTTACGAAGTCCCGCTTCTGCCCTACATGGACAGACCAGCCGACACGCTGGAGGGCTGCAAGCACCGCTGCACCAACGCCGCTATGGAATATTTCAAGAGCGAAGTCATGGAAATGTGCCACCGGGAGGGGCTTTACCAAATCGACCTCTTGAACGGCAGCAAGGAACGGATAACCGAACGGGAATACTGGGCGGCAAAGAAAGGGCAGCTTGCCCTTGACAAAGAGAACGCCGCCAGAGAAGCCGCCGGACAGCCGACCAAGCCCACCAAGTTTGAAACGGACAAGGCGAAGCTGCGCCGGACGATACGGCAGGCACTTTCCCAAGCTGGCAGCTTTGACGAGTTTTCTTCCCTTTTGCTGCGGGAGGGTGTGACCGTCAAGGAGAGCCGGGGGCGGCTTTCCTACCTCACGCCGGACAGGACAAAGCCTATCACAGCCCGAAAGCTGGGGGACGATTTTGACAAGGCTGCTGTCCTTGCCCTGCTCACGCAGAACGCCCACAGAGCTGCCGAACAGACCAAAGCCATACCCGAATACCCTGCCGCAGTTAAAAAGCCGTTACAAGGGGAAAAAGCTGCAAAAACCACCCCGGCAGACAACACCTTGCAGCGCATGGTTGACCGGGAAGCCAAGCGAGCCGAGGGCAAGGGCGTGGGCTATGACCGCTGGGCGGCAAAGCACAACCTAAAGCAAATGGCAGCTACCGTTACCGCCTATCAGCAGTACGGCTTTTCCTCCCCGGAGGAACTGGACGAAGCCTGTTCTGCCGCCTATGCCGCCATGCAGGAAAGCCTTGCGTGGTTGAAGCAGGTGGAAAAGACGCTGAACGGGAAAAAGGAGCTGCAACGGCAGGTGCTTGCCTATTCCAAGACCCGCCCTGTCCGGGACGGGCTGAAACAGCAGAAAAACGCCAAAGCAAAAGCAGCCTACCGTCAGAAGCATGAAAGTGACTTTATCATAGCAGACGCAGCCGCCCGCTATTTCAGGGAGAACGGCATTTCCAAGCTGCCGAGCTATAAATCCCTGCAAGCAGAGATTGAAAGCCTTATCAAAGAGAAAAACAGCGGCTACAACGATTACCGGGCAAAACGGGAGGAGTACCGCCGCTTGCAGACTGTCAAGGGCAATATCGACCAGATTTTACGCCGGAGCGAGCCGCAGCGCAGAAAGGAGCAGAGCCATGAACGGTAATATCCCCCGCATGGACTACCGCCAGTACCGGGCAGCCCGCCGCCTTGTGCATGAGTGCTGCAACTATGACAGCGGGAACTGCCTGCTGTTGGAGGACGGCGAGCCTTGCGTGTGTGTACAGAGTATCAGCTATTCGCTGCTCTGCCGCTGGTTTACCGCCGCTGTCCTGCCCCTTGATGAAGCACTGGAAGCCGCCCTCTTGCGCCGGGGAAGCCGGAAACGCTGCGCTGTCTGCGGGGCGTTCTTCTTCCCAAAATCCAACCGGGGGAAATACTGCCCGGACTGCGCCGGACGCATGAAGCGGATAAACGCCGCCAAACGGAAGCGGAAACAAAGGGAGAAATGTCACGCTTTAGGGCATTTCAAACCCGCATAAATCAAGGCTTTTTTGGAGGGTGTCAAAGGGTGCGTGATACATTTATCCTTTTCCCTTAAAAACGCCCCCTAAAAGCGTAACAGAACCCACAGACAGACACCACAAGGAGGTGAACCCTATCGCTGATTATATGACCGCAGGAACGGAGCTGCCCGCTTACCTGCCTTACCCCCGTTTCCTGCTGGAAACAGACCTATCCCACACCGCAAGAGAGTTATATGCGCTGCTGTTAGACCGTTCCACCCTTTCGCAGAAGAACGGCTGGCAGGACAGCGAGGGACGGACATACATTGTCTACCCCATAGCAGAGATAGCGGAAATGCTGGATAAAGGCTGCACCACCATAAAGGGCGCACTGAACGAACTGGACGCTGCCGGGCTGCTGGAACGCAGACGGACGGGCTTTTCTGCCGCCAACCGTCTGTATGTGAAAGTGCCGCCTATCCCAGTGGTACAGTTTTCCGACCAACTGACGGACGGAAAACCGCCCCTCATAAGGGCGGGAAACCGACCAACTGACAGCCGGAAAACTGACCTTATGACGGTCGGAAAACCGTCCCCTAACCAAACTAATATAAACAACCTAATAGAGAGCCAAACAAAAGGAGCGAGTGAGGGGCAGCCCCCCGCCGCTTATGGCAGATATAAAAATGTATTTCTTTCTGACACAGAACTTTTGGAGCTGGAACAGGACTTCCCCGGCAAGTGGGAGTATTACCTTGACCGCCTTTCCTGCCACATCGCTTCCACCGGGAAGCAGTACCAGAGCCATGCAGCCACCATTTACAAGTGGGCGCAGGAGGACGCTGCCAAAGAGAAGCCAAAGAAAGGCATACCGGACTATTCATTCAAGGAGGGAGAAAGCCTATGACCGATACAATCCACAACACCATACTGCCTATGACCGACACCACAGCCGAGCCGGAGGATTACACCGGGGAGGACGGGCTTTTATACTGCGGCAAATGCCGGAAACCCAAAGAAGCCTATTTCCCGGAGGGCAAGACCTTTTTCGGGCGTGACCGCCACCCGTCAGAGTGCGACTGCCAGCGGGCAGCCCGTAAGGAACGGGAAGCCGCCGAGAAGCGGCGCAGCCACCTTGAAACGGTGGAACGGCTGAAACGGCAGGGCTTTACAGACAAGACCATGCAGGACTGGACATTTGCCAACGATAACGGCAGCTGCCCGCAGATGAAGAACGCCGCCGGATATGTGGCACGCTGGGAACAGATAAAGGACGGGAACTACGGGCTGCTCTTGTGGGGCAGGGTAGGCACTGGGAAAAGCTATTTTGCCGGGTGTATTGCAAACGCCCTCATGGAGCAGGAAGTCCCGGTGTGCATGACAAACTTTGCAGCAATATTAAACGACCTTGCCGCCAGCTTTGCGGGCAGGAACGAATATATTTCCCGCCTTTGCAGCTTCCCCCTGCTCATCATTGACGATTTTGGAATGGAGCGTGGCACAGAATACGGTCTGGAACAGGTCTACAATGTGATTGACAGCCGCTACCGGAGCAGGAAGCCGCTGATTGTGACGACCAACCTCACGCTGGAGGAATTGCAGCACCCGGAGGACACCGCCCACGCCCGGATTTATGACCGCCTGCTTGAAATGTGTTCCCCTCTCTGCTTTACCGGGGAGAATTTGAGGAAAGCCGCCGCACAGGGAAAAATGGAACAGCTGAAACGGCTGCTTGCCGGAAAGGAGATTTGCCTATGACCGACACCCAGAGAAACAAACGCCCTGCCCGCCGCCCGGACTGCGTGACCGAAACGAGGATAGGCAACACAATCCTTGTGGTGTCTGGCTTTTTCAAGGAGGGGGCGACCGACACCGCCGCTGACAAGATGATGAAAGTGCTGGAAGCAGAAGCCGCCGCCGGATATTTGACCTGTGATAAGCCTGATTGAAAAACCGTCATTTTTACCGACCGTAAAGAAGCAGATTTGACGCTTTTGCCGCTATACAGACAGCCGCCCCATGTGGTACAATCAAGGTACGGAATAGTGGGGCTGGCTGTCGGAAACGGAGGAATTTATGTTAAGACAGACCACCCAGCAACTCATTACCGCCCTTTACCCAAGACTGTCCCATGAGGACGAGCTGCAAGGCGAGAGCAATTCCATTTCCAACCAAAAGAGGATTTTGGAAACCTATGCCAAACAGAATGGATTTTCTAATCTGCGCTGGTACACCGACGACGGTTATTCCGGTGCGAACTTTCAAAGACCCGGATTTCAAGCCATGCTTGCAGACATTGAAGCAGGGAAAGTCGGGACAGTTATCGTCAAGGATATGTCGAGGTTAGGGCGAAACTACTTACAGGTGGGAATGTACACAGAAATGATTTTCCCACAGAAAGGTGTCCGCTTCATCGCTATCAATGACGGAGTGGACAGCGCACAGGGGGAAAATGATTTTGCCCCGCTGCGGAACATTTTTAACGAATGGCTGGTGAGAGATACGAGCAAGAAAATCAAGGCAGTAAAACGCTCTAAGGGCATGAGCGGAAAGCCCATCACAAGCAAGCCCGTCTATGGCTACCTCATGGACGAGGACGAAAACTTTATCATTGACGAGGAAGCCGCCCCGGTGGTACGGCAGATTTACAGCCTTTGCCTTGCCGGGAACGGTCCGACCAAGATAGCCCGTATGCTGACCGAGCAGCAAATCCCCACGCCGGGGACGCTGGAATACCGCAGGACGGGCAGCACCCGCCGCTACCACCCCGGCTATGAGTGCAAGTGGGCGACCAATACCGTGGTTCATCTGCTGGAAAACCGGGAATATACGGGCTGTCTGGTAAACTTTAAGACCGAGAAGCCGTCCTACAAGCTGAAACACAGCATAGAAAATCCCCCGGAAAAGCAGGCGGTTTTTGAGAACCACCATGAGCCTATCATTGACCGGGAAACGTGGGAACGGGTGCAGGAGTTACGCAAGCAGCGCAAACGCCCCAACCGTTATGACGAAGTGGGCTTGTTCTCCGGCATACTCTTTTGTGCCGACTGCGGCAGCGTCATGTACCAGCAGCGATACCAGACGGACAAGCGCAAGCAGGACTGTTATATCTGCGGAAGCTACAAGAAACGCACCGCCGACTGCACAGCGCACTTTATCCGCACTGACCTCTTGACCGCTGGCGTACTCTCCAATCTGCGGAAAGTTACCAGCTATGCGGCAAAGCATGAAGCCCGGTTTATGAAGCTTTTAATCGAGCAGAATGAGGACGGGGACAGACGCAGGAACGCCGCCAAGAAAAAGGAGCTGGAAGCCGCCGAGAAACGCATAGCCGAGTTATCTGCTATCTTCAAGCGGCTGTATGAGGACAGCGTAACCGGGCGCATATCGGACGAGCGTTTCACAGAGCTGTCGGCAGACTATGAAGCCGAGCAGAAAGAACTGAAAGAACGTGCCGCCAGACTGCGGGAAGAACTTTCCAAAGCGCAGGAAGCCACCGCAAACGCTGAAAAGTTTATGAATGTGGTACGCAGGCACACTACCATTGAAGAACTTACCCCTACTCTGCTGCGGGAGTTTGTGGAGAAAATCGTTGTCCATGAAAGCGTTGCCCTTGACGGGAAACGCCGGGGCAAGTTACGCAGACAGGAAATCGAAATCTATTATTCTTTTGTCGGCAAGGTAGAACTGCCCGACACCTAACCGCCCGACCTATCCGACATACCTCATGTGCCGGATAGGAACGGCAAAATTTTTTACACTTCTATTACTTCTTTATCACACATAAGCAAAGAGCCAGGGCATGAAGCAGCTTATGGCGGGCGGCGGCGTTGCCCTTATCGGCATGACCCTTGTACCGCTGCTTTCCGGCTTGTTCGGTTAAGAAGCGCGGGTAAAGGCTTATGCAGAGCATACTTGACGCGATTAACGAATGGATAAAGGAAATCCTCATAGGAGCCATAAACGGTAATCTGTCAACTATGTTCGGGGACGTAAACGAAAAAGTCGGCACTATCGCCGCAGAGGTAGGGCAGACCCCGCAAGGGTGGAACGCAAATATATTCTCCATGATACAGACCCTTAGTGAAAATGTAATCGTACCCATTGCGGGGCTTGTCATTACCTACGTCCTATGCTATGAGCTTATCAGCATGGTAACGGAAAAGAACAATATGCACGACGTTGACACTTCCATGTTCTTCAAGTGGGTGTTCAAGGCGTTTGTGGCAGTCTACCTTGTGACGCACACCTTTGACATTACTATGGCGGTGTTCGATATGGCGCAGCACGTTGTTTCCGGCGCGGCGGGGGTAATCGGCGGCAGCACAGAGATTGATGTTGCCGCCGCCCTTGCTTCCATGCAGAGCGGGCTTGACGCTATGGAAATCCCCGAACTGCTCTTACTTGTCATGGAAACAAGCCTTGTGAGCTTGTGCATGAAAATCATGTCCGTACTGATAACCGTTATCCTCTACGGGCGCATGATAGAAATTTACCTTTACTGTTCGGTATCGCCTATCCCGTTTGCAACTATGACGAACCGGGAATGGGGGCAGATAGGAAACAACTACCTAAAATCCCTGTTCGCTATCGGTTTTCAAGGCTTCCTCATTATGATATGCGTCGGCATTTACGCGGTTCTGGTAAACAACATGATAATAGCGGACAATCTGCACAGCGCGATATTCTCCCTTGCAGCCTATACCGTTATCCTCTGTTTCTCCCTGTTCAAATCCGGCGCACTGGCGAAGTCGATATTCTCCGCGCATTAGCGGCGTGTCAAGGGCAGGGTGGAGATTTTCAGAGCGAAGCGGCGAAAATACGACCCGACCTTGACGCGGATAACCCCCATATAATACGGGCGGGCAAAGGGCATAGATTGACCTTTGCCTTGATTACCCTTATGGAAAATTACAGCAACACCAAACCCAGAGAAAGGAGGTTTTCACTTGGCGTATGTACCCGTACCCAAAGACTTATCCAAAGTCAAGACAAAAGTAGCTTTCAACCTTACCAAACGGCAGATTGTATGTTTTGCGGCGGCTCTCCTGTTCGGCTTGCCGCTTTTCTTTCTGCTCAAAGACAGCACAGGCACAAGCCTTGCGTCTATGGCTATGATTGCCGTCATGCTGCCCTGTTTCCTCTTTGCCATGTATGAGAAGCATGGACAGCCCCTTGAAGTGGTGGTGAAGAACATCATACGGACAAAATTCATAGCCCCCAAAGAACGACCATACAGGACAGACAACTTTTATTCCGTCTTAGAACGGCAGAGAAAACTTGAAAAGGAGGTATCAGCGATTGCAAAAGGAAACACGAAGAAACAGCGCGGCGGGAAGCACAAAGCCTAACCCGCCCCGCAAGCTCACCCGCGCCGAGAAAAAGCAGATTGCGGAAATCATCAGACAGGCAAAGGGCGACGGGAAAGCCCACACCGCGCAGCAGACAATCCCCTATATCCAGATGTACCCGGACGGTATCTGCAAGGTTACGGGACGGAAATACTCAAAGACCGTCGCCTTTGAAGATATTAACTATCAGCTTGCACAGGCAGACGACAAGACCGCCATTTTTGAGAACTGGTGCGACTTCCTCAACTACTTTGACGCTTCCGTTTCGGTGCAGCTTTCTTTCATCAATCAAGGGACGCAGCGCGGCGAAGCGGAAAAGGCGGTCAATATCCCGGCACAGGAGGACGCTTTCAATTCTATCCGCACAGAATACCGGGATATGCTGAAAAACCAGCTTGCAAAGGGCAACAACGGGCTTGTCAAAGCAAAATATATCACCTTTGCCATTGAAGCCGACAGTCTGGGCGCGGCGAAATCCCGCCTTGCCCGTATCGAAACGGACGTACTCAACAACTTTAAGCTCTTGGGCGTGTCTGCCCGCCCCATGACAGGCTATGAACGCCTTAAAATGCTGCATGGCATTTTCCACCCGGAGGGCGGGCAGTTTGCCTTTGATTTTTCATGGCTTGCCCCGTCCGGGCTTTCCACAAAGGACTTTATCGCCCCGTCCTCTTTCCGTTTTGGCGAGGGGCGTTATTTCCGCATGGGGCGCAAAATCGGCGCGGTTTCATTCCTTGAAATCCTTGCGCCGGAATTAAACGACCGTATCTTATCTGACATTCTGGACTTGGAAACGGGCGTTATCGTCAATCTGCATATCCACAGTATCGACCAGACCGAAGCCATAAAGACAATCAAGCGCAAGATTACCGACCTTGACAAAATGAAAATCGAGGAACAGAAGAAAGCGGTACGCAGCGGTTATGACATGGATATTATACCGTCCGACCTTGCCACTTTCGGCAGCGAAGCGAAGAATCTCTTACAGGACTTGCAGAGCCGGAATGAAAGAATGTTCCTCTTGACGTTCCTTGTGGTGAACATGGCGGACACGAAGCGGAAACTGGAAAATGACGTATTCGCGGCGGCGGGCATTGCACAGAAGAACAACTGCGCCTTAACCCGCCTTGACTACCAACAGGAAGCGGGGCTTATGTCCTCTGTACCGCTTGGGGAGAACCTTATCCCCATTCAAAGAGGGCTTACCACGTCAAGCACCGCTATCTTTATCCCCTTTATCACACAGGAGCTTTTCCAGACGGGCGCGGCTTTGTACTACGGCTTAAACGCCCTTAGTAACAACATGATACTCTGCGACCGCAAGCAGCTAAAGAACCCCAACGGCTTAATCTTGGGTACGCCGGGAAGCGGGAAATCCTTTGCCGCCAAACGGGAAATGACAAACGCTTTCCTCATTACCGACGACGACATAATTATCTGCGACCCGGAAGCAGAGTATTTTTCCCTTGTGCAGCGGCTTGACGGGCAAGTGATACGCTTATCCCCTACGGGCAAGGGCATTGACGGGAAGCCCCAGTATGTGAACCCTATGGATATTAACCTCAATTACAGCGAGGACGACAGCCCCCTTGCGCTGAAATCCGACTTTATCCTCTCCCTCTGCGAGCTTGTCATAGGCGGCAAGGAGGGCTTGCAGCCCGTCGATAAGACCGTCATTGACCGCGCCGTTAGGAACGTGTACCGCCCTTTCCTTGCAGACCCCGACCCGGAGAAAATGCCTATCTTGGGCGACCTCTACAACGAGCTTTTGAAGCAGCCGGAGCCGGAAGCGGCGCGTATTGCGGCGGCGTTGGAGCTGTATGTTTCCGGGAGCCTTAACGTATTCAACCACCGTACCAACGTGGAGCTGAACAACCGCCTTGTCTGCTTTGACATCAAGCAGCTTGGGAAGCAGCTCAAAAAGTTAGGTATGCTCATTGTGCAGGACCAGGTATGGAACCGCGTCACCGTCAACCGGGCAGAAAGGAAATCCACCCGGTATTTTATGGACGAATTTCATCTTCTCTTGAAAGAGGAACAGACCGCCGCCTATTCCGTTGAAATCTGGAAGCGTTTCAGAAAATGGGGCGGCATACCCACAGCCATTACGCAGAATGTCAAGGATTTGCTTGCTTCCCGCGAAGTGGAGAATATCTTTGAAAACTCTGATTTTGTCCTCATGCTCAATCAGGCGGCGGGCGACCGGGCTATCCTTGCGAAGCAGCTCAACATCTCCCCGCAGCAGATGAAATATGTCACCCACACCGAAGCGGGCGAGGGGCTTATCTTCTACGGGAACGTGGTGCTGCCCTTTGTAGACCGCTTCCCGAAAGACACCGAGCTTTACCGGGTAATGACGACGAAGCCGGAGGAAGTGGGCGAAGCATGAACGGGCTGAAAACTGACACCATCATCAACCGGGACGCGCTCTATGCCTTGCGGGAGCTTCCAGAGGAAAGCGTACACTGTTGCGTCACAAGCCCGCCCTACTATGCGCTTAGGGATTATGGGCTTGATATGCAGATTGGGCGGGAGGACACGCCGGAGCAGTACATTGACAGGCTGACCGAGGTTTTCCGCGAGCTGCGCCGGGTACTGCGTTCTGACGGTACGCTCTGGCTGAATATCGCGGACACCTACTGCGGCACAGGGAACAAGGGCTACCATGCAGACCCGAAGAACCCGAAAGGCAGAAACGGACAGCAGATTGCAAAAAACAACCGCGTTTCCGGCTGCAAACAAAAGGACTTAATCGGTATCCCTTGGCTTTTAGCTTTTGCCCTACGCGCTGACGGGTGGTATTTACGGAGCGACATTATCTGGCAGAAAGAAAACCCCATGCCGGAGAGCGTGAAAGACCGCCCTACCCGCTGCTATGAACATATCTTTCTGCTTACGAAGTCAAAGAAATATTTCTATGACGCAGCCGCCATAGCCGAGCCGTTAGCCCCCACAACGGCGGCGCGGTACCGCACCGGGCGCAGCGCGGGACAGAAATATGCGGACGAAGTACCCGGACAGGGGAAAGTACAGGGGCTTAACCGGGCGAGAAGCGGCAGCTACTACGACGAAGCCCTCATGCCGACCATGCGGAACAGGCGGGACGTGTGGCTTATCAATACCGTACCCTACAAGGGCGGGCATTTCGCCGCGTTCCCGCCAAAACTTGCCGAAACCTGTATCAAGGCGGGCTGTCCGAAAGGCGGCGTTGTGCTTGACCCCTTTTTCGGCAGCGGCACGACGGGAGCAGCCGCAAGGCAGCTTGACAGGCATTATATAGGCATTGAGATAAACGCCGAGTATTGCGCCCTTGCAAGGGCGCGGATTGGAGGGACAGAAAAATAAAACAGTATCGAGCGCGTGAGAAAGTCACGCAGAAAATGACCCGCGAGGGGGCTGTCGAGGTAAACGCCGCCACCGGGAAAAAGAAACGTATCAGCAAGCGGATAAGGGACGCGGACTTTGCAAAGACTGAAGCACCGCAGCC
>NZ_ACFY01000043.1 GCF_000174195.1 Roseburia inulinivorans DSM 16841
CATATTTTTATGGAAAACTGAATAACGTAGAGAAGGAACTCGCAAATAGTCGGAAATATTTCCTCCGTATCCACCAGTCCTTCCTTGTGAATTACGATTATATAACAAAAATGAATTTTTTTAACATAACAATCAGTATGAATGGGAAAGAGATGGAACTGAAAATCAGTGAGGACCGACAGAAGGAAGTGCGCCGACAGCTCTGCACAATGGCAGCGGGAAAGGCGGTTATTGAATGAGGGGATATCTTTCCGTTATATCGGGCTTTCTGCTTCCGGCACTGCAGCTTCTGATTATACAGAGATACATAACGACCCTTTTCGGTCCAGGAAACAGAAAGCCTGCAGGCATAATCAGCTGGTTTTTATACTATGCTTTCCTTGTGGCAACAGGGTTTGAACTCCTGTTCCCTCCGCAGTTTCTTCTGGTCTGGAATATCTTTATGGTATTTATGATCAGTACCGTTACCAGAAAAGAGAGCCTGAAAAGACGCTGTATCAGCACCCTTCTTATCTGTACGGCATGGATGCTGGTAGAGGTCATTGTGCTGCTGGTCTTAGAGGCAATTGGAACAGATGAAAGCGTCATTAATGATGCCGGAAGCTTCGCATCCAAGATGTGTATGCTTCTGCTTTCAGTACTGCTTGGCCGTTACGCAAAGAAAAAACAGTATGCGGAAATCCCGCTGCGTTATTTCATCATAATTCTTTTGGTACCGGCGAGCAGCATTTATATGATGCACCATATCCTTCACATGGCAGCATTTCATACGGAATATTCTTTTTTCTCGGTGGCTGCGGGCATACTTCTCCTGCTTGTCAATTACGTGATTTTTACGGTGTATGACCGGATGGGACAGGCAGCGGAGCTTCAGTCCCGGAACCGGCTGTATGAACAGCAGTTAGATTTATGCAGCCATCAGGCAGAGGAACGGGAGGGTTATTATCTGGAACTGCGGCGGATGCGGCATGATATGAAGAACCACTTATCGGGGATTCTTGGCATGGTAAATGCCGGACAGACAAAAGAAGCCAGTGATTACATACAGAAGATGCTGGATGATGGTATCGGAACCGGCGCAGACGAAATCTCCCACACCGGAAACATCGTGGTGGATTCCCTTGTGAACCATAAGTATGCCCTTGCCCAGAAGGACGGCATCCAGTTTGAGGCAAGGGTATTTATTCCGTCCGTACTGCCGTTCCAGAGCGGACACCTTGCCATTATCTTCGGAAATCTGCTGGAAAATGCACTGGAGGCCTGTAGGAAGCTGCCGCAGGAACAGAGATATATCATGCTGGAAGCTACTTATATAAAAGAAATGCTCCAGATTTGTATAAAAAATGGTAGTCCAGAGAAATTAAAAAAAGACAACAGCGGACGATACCTTACCACAAAGAAGGATACCGGCTGTCACGGAATTGGTCTTGCCTCGGTAGAACAGGCACTGGCTGATTATGATGGGGAACTGTTTACCCAGCATGAAAAAGGAGAATTTCAGGTTTCTGCGGTGTTGTATAGTAATTCCATAGAGGAAAAATGAC
>NZ_ACFY01000042.1 GCF_000174195.1 Roseburia inulinivorans DSM 16841
TTGCTTTATTTCTGGTGTATAATTCGCTATAATCGATATAGAATCTAAGACACAGGTACGGAAACGATAAAAAACGATGGAACATCAGACAGGGAGAAAACGATGGGGAAAAAGGAATGGAAGAAGATCAGACATGGGATCATCATTTTTGTGATGGCATTTTTCAGTGCAATACCATTTGTGGTATATGGAAAAAATATTGATTCCAAAGAAACAATCCGTATTGGATATATTGATTATGGCGGGTTTATCGATCTGGACGAAAATGGGGAGTATACAGGATATGGCGTGGAATTGCTGGATAAGATCGCTGAGTATACCGGATGGAAGTACGAATATGTGTATGACACATGGGACAATGTCCTGAAAAAACTGGAGTCAGGTGAGATTGATATGATCTGCCAGGCGCAGAAAACACCGGAACGTGAGGAGAGATTCCTGCTTTCGAAGTACTGGGCGGGAACAGAAGCCTGTGTTCTTTATGCAAGAATGGATGATGACAGGTATTATTACAATGATTATGAGGCTTTTAATGGCATCCGGGTGGCAGGACTGAAAGAAAGTTTTCAGAATGATGATCTGAAAGAATATGCTCAAAAGAATGATTTTTCGTTTGAGTTGAAAGAATACATGACGACAGAAGAATGTTTTCAGGCATTGGAGGAAGGTGCTGTGGATGCAGTCGTACAGGGATCGCTTGTCGGGATGGACGATTATAAGATTATCTGCCGGTTTGGAGCACAGCCATTTTATCTGATGGCAGGAAAGCAGAAGCAAAAGGTAATGGAGGATGCCGATTATGCGCTTGGAGAGATCACAGCGGATTATCCGACATTTTTAAGTGAACTGTACCAGAAGTATTATGGAGATACTTCTGCCATGGGGCTTGCATTTACAAGAGAAGAAATTGAATATATTAGGGCACAAAAACAGGTGAATATAGCGTTTATCAATAACAGACCACCGTTTTCAATGGAAAATGACGACGGAGAAATCGAAGGGATCATTGTTGATCTTGTGAGTCGGATCCGGGAGAGCAGCGGCCTGAATCTGCAGTACACGATGCTGGAAAGTGGTCAGCGTGTGATAGATTATCTTGAAAAACATCCGGCAGATCTGGTGGCTGGTGTCGTAGTCGAAAATCCTGCATTCACAAAATCTGATTATCTGGTATCAGATGTCATATACACAGGGGAAGTGGCGCTTGTCTGCAGGCAGGGGATGAACTATACACCCGGAGATGCAGAGAATAAGTATATTCTTGCAATCACGAAGAGTTATGCGGCACTGGAAAATTATATCCAGGCAAATTATCCGGAGTTTGAGATTGTAAAATGCACTACGACAGAGGAATGTATGGAACTTCTGAACAGCGGAGAGTGCGACTTTATGGCACAGAATGTCAACGTGGTGACACCGCTGCTGCAGAAACCGCGGTATGAGGGATTGACGGTACTGCCTAACCTGTCTAAGGAAGAACCGATGGGGATTGTTGGAAAAAACAGTGATGAAAATAAAATTCTGATGAGCATTATCAATAAATGCATTACGCAGATTTCCTCTCAGGAAGTATCCCAGATCACGATCAGCCATACAGTGGCGAATGGGTATCAGCTTACCTGGACGGATGTGCTGTATAAGTTCCGCTATCCGCTTATTGTCATCTTTATTTTGCTGGTGGCGAGTATTCTGTTTATGATTTTCTGGCAGGAGGCGAGACGAAAAAGCTATTTAAAGATTGCGGAGAAGAATGAACAGCTTTTAGAGGCAGTCGATCAGGCAAACCGGGCAAATCAGGCAAAGAGTGATTTTCTTGCAAGAATGAGCCACGAGATACGGACACCGATGAATGCAATCGTAGGACTGACGGAGATCGCAAAACACTATGAGGATGATCCGAAGAAGATAGAGGACTATCTCGATAAAATCGATGTGTCGTCCAAGGTGCTGTTAAATATTATCAATGATATTTTAGACATGTCGTCTATCGAGAATAAAAAGATGAAAATTGCAAAGGAACCGTTTGATCTTCATGAGATCTTAATGTCTGTCTGCACGATTTATGAACCGCAGTGTAGACAGAAAGGGATAGTGTTTGAGGTACAGGACGAAGAGGTGACGCATACATATCTGATCGGGGATGGACTTCGTGTGAACCAGATTTTGCTGAATCTGGTTTCCAATGCTTACAAATTCACGTCGTCCGGTGGGAAAATCACGATCAAAGTGAAGGAACTCTATGTGAAGGAGGAGAAAGCATACTTTAATTTCCTTGTGGAAGATACCGGGGAGGGCATGTCGGAGGAGATGCAGACGCGGCTGTTCCAGCCGTTCGAGCAGGAGAGTGCGACAACTGCGCAGAAACACGGAGGAAGCGGACTGGGGCTGTCCATTGCAAAAAATTTCGTGGAACTGATGTCAGGCTCCATTTCCGTGAAATCGAAAAAAGGAGAGGGAACGACATTTGTTGTGTCTATTCCATTTGAATTCGAACAGGCTGCAGAACCGGAAATAACGGAGCGGCCGGTGGAAAACGATTTGTCCGTGGTACAGGAAGAACAGGCGGTATATGATTTTGCCGGGAAAAAAGTATTGCTTGCGGAAGACACCGCATTTAATGAAGAGGTGGCAACAGAACTGCTTGCAATGGTACATATGGATGTGGATTGTGCACATAACGGCAAGGAAGCCGTCGAGTTGTTTGAGAAGGCAAAGCCAGGTACTTACATGGCAATTCTTATGGATATTCACATGCCGGTGATGAATGGTTATGAAGCGGCACGCACAATCCGGAAGTCAGAGAGAGAGGATGCCGGAACGATCGCAATTTATGCCATGACTGCAAATTCTTTTGAGGAGGATGTCAGTGCAGCCTTAAATGCGGGAATGAACGGACATATTGCAAAACCGATCGATGCGCAGATCTTATATGAAGTTTTGGACAAGCTTGCAAAAAAACAGCAGTAAAAGGAATTGTTTGCAACCTGAATGGCTTTGTGGTAGTATATCTAATGGCTTTTTATGATCTGAACGGAAAATAAGCAAAAAGGAGCATATATAAAACATGAAATGGAATAAATATACCATTGAGACAACGACTGCGGCAGAAGATTACTTAAGCTCTGCACTTATGGATCTTGGCATTGAAGGTGTGCAGATTGAGGATAATGTGCCGCTGACAAAAGAAGATCAGGCAGAGATGTTCATTGATTTTCTGCCGGAACTTCCACCGGATGAGGGGATCAGCTATGTCAGTTTTTATCTGGAAGACAACGGACAGGATGACACTGAACTGTTAAAACAGGTCAAGACAACCATCGAGGAGATGCGGAATGTGGTAGATATGGGAACCGGAAAGATCACATCCGACCAGACAGAGGATCTTGACTGGATCAACAACTGGAAGAAGTTTTTCAGCTCTTTCTATATTGAAGATATCCTGATCAAACCAACATGGGAAGAACTGAAGGAAGAAGACAGGGACAAGTTTTTGATCGAGATCGATCCGGGTGTCTCTTTTGGAACAGGCAAGCATGAGACGACACAGCTCTGCATCCGGCAGTTACTGAAATATATTCGTGGAAATGAAACATATACGCCGCAGGTAAAGACACCAAAGGTTCTTGATGTTGGCTGCGGAAGCGGTATTTTATCGATCGTGGCACTGAAATTAGGGGCATCAGAGGTAGTCGGAACAGACCTTGACCCGGACTGCATGACTTCCACACACGACAATATGGAAGTAAATCATCTCGATCAGAAACTGGGAACATTTTATGTTGGAAATCTGATCGATGATACAGAACTTCAGGAAAAAGCCGGAACGGAAGAATTTGATATCGTTGTTGCCAACATCCTGGCAGACGTGATCATTCCAATGGCACCGGTGATCCCGGCGCGTTTAAAAAAAGGTGGATATTTTATCACATCAGGAATCATCGATTTTAAAGAGAATGATGTGAAAGAGGCAATTGAGAAAGCCGGTCTGGAAGTTGTAGAGATCAATCATCAGGGCGAATGGGTGAACATTACAGCAAGAAAGAATTAGGAAAAGACATGTATCAGTTTTTTATAGAAGATGAAAATGCAGCAGAAGATTTTGTGACAATTGAAGGCAGCGATGTCAACCATATTAAAAATGTGCTGCGGATGAAACCGGGAGAGAAAATCCGTGTGTGCACCAGAAACGGACAAAAACTATTTTTGCAGTATATCTGATATTACAGAAAGCTTTGTTCGTGCGGATATTCTGGAAAAAGAGGCGGAAAGCACAGAACTGCCATGCAGGATTTATCTGTTTCAGGGGCTTCCGAAGAATGACAAGATGGAATGGATCATTCAGAAAACTGTGGAACTTGGCGTTTATGAGGTCATACCGGTTGCCATGAAAAACTGTGTGGTAAAGTTAGATGACAAAAAGGCAAAATCAAAGGTGACGCGCTGGCAGGCGATCGCAGAGAGCGCAGCAAAACAGTCAAAGAGAAGTCTGATCCCGGAAGTGAAGATGCCGATGTCGTACAAAGAAGCTGTGGCATATGCCAAGAAACTGGATGTGAAACTGGTTCCCTATGAAAACGAGCATGGAATGGCAGGGACGAAGGCTGCAATGGAACAGATAAAAAAAGGCGAAAGTATCGCAGTGTTTATCGGACCGGAGGGCGGATTTGCGCCGGAAGAGATTGAAATGGTCAGAGATGAAATGCAGCTGATCTCACTTGGCAGACGGATCCTTAGAACAGAGACGGCAGGAATCGTAGCCCTTGCGATTTTGGGATATCAGTTAGAGAGTCAGACCGATGGCAGGGATGAGTAGAAGAGTGATGCTGCATAGATAAAGAAGGATAATTATGGAAACAAATTTGACAGAAGTTTATTTGGATAATTCTGCAACGACCCGTTGCAGTGAACGTGCAAAAGATTTGATGGTGAAAGTTCTGATGGAAGATTACGGAAATCCATCCTCACTTCATATGAAAGGTGTGGAAGCAGAGAACTATATCAAAGAGGCTAAGAAAAAGATCGCAAAGACGTTAAAGGTGGATGAGAAAGAAATCCTTTTCACATCCGGAGGAACGGAATCAAACAATACTGCACTGATCGGAGCAGCACTGGCAAATAAAAGAGCCGGAAATCATATTATCACGACATCAATAGAGCATGCGTCTGTTTCAGCAGTTACAGGATATTTAGAGGAACTTGGCTTTCGAGTGACATATCTGAAAGTGGATGCAGATGGTATCATTTCACTCGACGAACTGCGGGAGGCGGTATGTGAGGACACGATCCTCGTCTCTATGATGATGGTCAACAATGAGATCGGAGCAGTGGAACCAATCGAAGAAGCAATCAAGGTGATCAAAGAAAAAAATCCGAATACATTGGTACATGTGGATGCGATCCAGGCATATGGAAAGTACCGTATTTTTCCGAAAAAACTGGGGATTGATATGCTTTCTGTCAGCGGACATAAAATCCATGCGCCGAAAGGAACAGGATTTCTGTTCATCAAAGATAAGACGAAGGTAAAACCGCTGATTTACGGTGGCGGGCAGCAGAAGGGCATGCGCTCCGGAACCGAGAACGTACCGGGTGTTGCTGCGTTAGGTGAGGCTGCCGAAGAGATTTATGAAAACTTTGAGGAAAAAATTGACCACCTTTATCAGATCAAACAGCGTTTTGTGGAAGGCGTTTTAAAAATAGAAGGTGTGTCTGTCAACGGAAAGACAGGACGTGATTCCGCACCACAGATCGTCAGTGTGAGTATTGACGGCGTGCGCAGTGAGGTTATGCTCCACACATTAGAGGACAGAAAGATTTATGTGTCAGCGGGAAGCGCATGTTCCTCGAACAAACCATCCGTGAGCCATACATTGACAAACATCGGACTTAAGGGCAGTCTGCTGGATTCAACGATCCGGTTCAGCTTTTCTGTGCATACCACAGAGGAAGAGATCGATTATGCCTTGGAAGTCATGAACGAGGTTGTGCCAAAGCTCCGCCGTTATACGAGAAAGTAGTCCGGCAATTGCGAAACTCATGAAAGTGTAAAATGAATTGTGGAAAAGTAACAAAAGACATGAAAAAGGAGAAAATATGTATAAATCATTTTTGATCAAATATGCGGAGATCGCGATCAAAGGAAAAAACAGATATTTATTTGAAGATGCATTGGTAAGCCAGATCAACCATGCATTGAAAAAGGCAGAAGGAGAATTTCTTGTCCGGAAAGAGCAGGGAAGAATTTATGTCGATACGTTGAGCGACTATGATTATGATGAGGTTGTGGAAGCATTAAAATGTGTGTTTGGTATCGTCGGGATCTGCCCGGTTGTATTGTTGGAAGACGAAGGATTTGACAAACTTGCAGAGGAAGTCATTGCATACATTGATAAGGTGTACCCGGACAAACATTTTACATTTAAAGTAAATGCCCGCCGCGCAAGAAAGAATTATCCGATGGAGTCCATGGAGATCAATGCAGCCATGGGCCAGAAGATTTTAGATGCTTACCCGGAGACAAAAGTAGATGTGCATCATCCACAGGTGGTATTTAATATTGAGATCCGTGCAAAAATTAACGTATACTCAACGATTATTCCGGGACCGGGTGGAATGCCGGTCGGAACGAACGGCAAAGCAATGCTGCTTTTATCCGGCGGGATCGACAGTCCGGTGGCTGGATATATGATCGCAAAACGCGGTGTTACGATCGATGCTACTTATTTCCATGCGCCGCCATATACTTCAGAGCGTGCAAAACAAAAAGTCGTTGACCTTGCAAAAATTGTTGCAAAATATTCAGGACCGATCAATCTGCACGTTGTGAACTTTACGGATATCCAGCTTTATATCTACGAGCAGTGTCCGCATGAGGAATTGACGATCATCATGCGCCGTTACATGATGAAACTTGCAGAGCATTTTGCAAAAGAGAATAAATGTCTCGGTCTTATCACCGGAGAGAGTATCGGACAGGTGGCAAGCCAGACGATGCAGTCCCTTGCAGCAACGAATGAGGTATGTACGATGCCGGTCTATCGTCCGCTCATTGGATTTGACAAGCAGGAGATCGTCACGATCTCTGAAAAAATCGATGCATATGAGACATCCATTCTTCCATACGAAGACTGCTGTACCATTTTTGTGGCAAAACATCCGGTGACAAAACCGAACTTAAATGTGATCCATAATGATGAGAGAAAGTTAAGCGAAAAGATTGATGCATTAATGCAGGAAGCCATTGATACGGTAGAAGTGATCCACATTGAGGGATAAAACAAAAAAGCAGGCAGTATCAGAAAAAGGAACTGTCTGCTGCAAAAAGAAAAAGCCACAGAACGTATCTTCTGTGGCTCAAATCTTCGGAAATGATTAAACTAAATATGGTTTTAATACTTCCATGATTTCATCCATATTGCTTTCAGCATGAATTGCTAAATCAATTGGTTTGGATAAATCTAAACTGAAAATACCCATAATGGATTTTGCATCGATCACATATCTTCCGGAGATTAAATCGAAATCAAATTCGAACTGGGTGATTGCATTAACAAAAGATTTTACTTTGTCAATGGAGTTTAAAGAAATCTGTACTGTTTTCATGATAAAAAACCTCCTTAATTAACTATCAAAGTTAACTTTATAGTAATGGTTTTTTATGGAAAAGTCAACACAAAATAGGAGTATCGAATGAAAATAAATAAGAAAGCCGCACTGCACAATTTGGGATGCAAGGTAAATGCATATGAAACAGAGGCAATGCAGCAGATATTAGAAAATGCAGGTTATGAGATTGTCCCATTCACAGAATATGCGGATGTCTATGTGGTCAATACCTGTTCCGTTACCAATATGGCAGACCGCAAGTCAAGACAGATGCTGCATAAGGCGAAAAAGATGAACCCGGATGCAATCGTTGTAGGCGCCGGATGTTATGTGCAGACAAAAGAGGCAGAGGCACTGCTTGATGATACGGTGGATATCGTGATCGGAAATAACAAAAAACATGAATTGCTTGCCATGCTCGAAGCATATGAAAATGACCACGGAAAGTGTGGGAATGTGATCGATATCAATCATGAGAAGCAGGAATATGAGGAAATGTTCTTAGAGCGCACCGCAGAGCACACCAGAGCTTTTATCAAGGTGCAGGACGGATGCAACCAGTTCTGCAGCTACTGTATCATTCCTTTTGCAAGAGGAAGAGTGCGGAGCAGAAATTCTGAAGATGTGATCCGGGAAGTGAAACGCCTTGCGGAACATGGATTCAGGGAGATCGTCCTCACGGGGATCCACTTGAGTTCCTACGGTGTGGATACCGGTGACAATCTGCTCCATCTGATCCGGGAAGTGCATAATGTCGATGGGATTGAGCGGATAAGGCTTGGAAGCTTAGAACCGAGAATCGTGACGGATGGATTTGCGGCGGCACTTGCAGGACTGCCAAAGATCTGTCCGCATTTCCATCTTTCCTTACAGAGCGGATGCGATGCCACACTGCAGCGCATGAACCGCAGATATGATACAAGGGAATATGAAGAGGGATGTCAGATCCTGAGAAAATATTTTGACCATCCTGCCATCACGACAGATGTGATCGTAGGTTTTCCGGGAGAGACAGAGGAAGAATTTGCGGTTACAAAAGAATATTTAAAACGTATCCATTTTTATGAAATGCATATCTTCCAATATTCTAAGAGAGAAGGAACAAAGGCAGCTGTGATGGAACATCAGGTTCCGGAACCGGTGAAAAAAGAGCGGAGCAATATCCTTCTGGCGTTAGAGAAGAAAATGTCTGAAGAATTCCGGGAATACTATGTCGGAAAACAGGTGACAGCTCTGATGGAAGAGGCTTATGAATTTGAAGGTGAAACATATTTTACCGGATACACAAAAGAGTATGTAAAGATCGCTGTGAAGTCGGCAGCTGACCTTTCGAATCAGTTTGTGAAAGGAACGATCCGGGGCAGATTGACAGATGATATCTATCTTATGGTTGAATTTTAGGACAAACTATATTAGAATAAGCTAGAGGATTACTGTAATTATGAAGGCACTGAATAATTACGGATTACTTTCTTACCATAGAGTAAAGAAGAGTATAAGGGCGTGACAAATATGCAGAACATCAATAATACGCAATATTTCAGAGTGGAGAAGGAGCCGGAACTGCAGGTAAAGGATGTACTTGCAATTGTGTATCGTGCACTGAGCGAGAAGGGATACAATCCACTGAATCAGATTGTTGGATATATTATGTCAGGTGATCCTACTTATATCACCAGTCATAATAATGCAAGAAGTCTGATCATGAAAGTAGAGCGTGACGAATTAGTAGAAGAAGTATTGAAAGCATATATTAAGAATAATCATTGGAATTAAGGTACTTAAGAAGAATTGGATAAGTACAGATTAATATATGCCTTACAGGAAAAGTCTGTCCGGGTGAAGGGCAGAGGCATGGAGATTTTGAATGAGAATATTAGGTTTAGACTATGGCTCAAAGACTGTCGGTGTGGCAGTCAGCGATGAGCTTTTATTTACTGCGCAGGGACTGGAAATCGTCAGAAGACAGTCCCCTAATAAACTGCGCCAGTCTCTGGCAAGAATTGAGGAAATTATCAAAGAATATAACGTAGAGCGCATCGTTTTGGGTTATCCTAAGAACATGAATAATACAGAGGGTGAGCGCTGCGAAAAAACAAAAGAATTCAAAGAAATGCTGGAGCGTCGTACCGGACTTAATGTGATTCTGTGGGATGAGAGGCTGACGACCGTATCAGCAGATAAGCATATGATGGAATCAGGAATCCGCAGGGAAGACCGCAAAAAGTTTGTGGACGAGATTGCGGCTGTTTTTATCCTGCAGGGCTATCTTGACTATCTTGCAATGCATCCGGAAGAAAAATAAGGTCCATAGAAAGTAATCCCAATGACGACAGCAGACCAGAAAAATATAAGAAAGGAAGAAAGATGGAAAAAGTTATTTTTACAGATCCGGACACAAAAGAGAAAATTGAATTTTATGTGTTGGAAGAGACACAGATCAATGGAAAAAAATTTCTTTTTGTAACAGAAGAAGAGGATGGAGACAGTGAAGCATATATTTTAAAAGAGATTGCAGATGAAAATGATGATGTTGTCTACGAGATGGTGGAAGATGACAACGAACTTGCAGCTCTTGGTAAAGTGTTTGCGGAATTAATTGACGATGCAGATATTGAATATTAGTAAATTAAGAAATGGAATTGGAATTTTGAAGAAACAGGAAAATATAACAGAAAATCTTACTGCGGAAGAGAATCGTAAAGAGATCACAGAGACAATAGAAAATGCTGCGGCAGAGAAGAAACCTGCACGCAGACCGGCACGAAAGAATGCAACAGCCACAAAGAAGAAAACAGACGAGGCAGCAGGGAAAGAAGAAAAAGGCGGAAAGGCTGAAAAGAAAGCCAGAGCAGAGAAGAAAACAAAAAGTGCGTCTGCAGAGACTGTAAAAGTGAAAAAGAGCGGAAAAAATAAAGATGGAGGAAAAGACTTGAAACAGAATGAACATTCCTCAAAACTTAAGATCATTCCACTTGGCGGATTAGAGCAGATCGGAATGAATATTACAGCTTTTGAGTATGAGGACAGTATTATTGTTGTGGATTGCGGATTGTCATTCCCGGAAGACGACATGTATGGAATCGATCTTGTAATCCCGGATATTACCTATTTGAAAGACAACATTGATAAAGTAAAGGGATTCTTTATCACACATGGTCATGAGGATCATATCGGTGCGATCCCTTATGTATTAAAAGAGGTAAATGCACCGATTTATGCAACAAAACTTACCAATGGTATTATCGAACACAAATTAAAAGAGCACAATATGCTCACAAAAGTAAAACGTAAAGTTGTAAAATACGGACAGCATATCAACCTTGGTTGTTTCCGTGTGGAATTTATCAAGACAAACCACAGTATTCAGGATGCCGCAGCACTTGCTATTTATTCACCGGCAGGAATTGTTGTGCATACCGGAGACTTTAAAGTAGATTACACACCGGTATTTGGAGATGCGATCGATCTTCAGAGATTTGGTGAGATCGGTAAAAAAGGAGTTCTTGCATTAATGTGCGACAGTACAAATGCAGAGAGACCGGGATTTACCATGTCAGAGAAGACTGTTGGCAGAACGATCGATGCCATTTTTGATGATAATAAGAATTCAAGGATCATTATTGCAACTTTTGCATCGAATGTAGACCGTGTGCAGCAGATCATCAATGCAGCGTATAAGAATGGAAGAAAAGTGATCGTGGAAGGCCGTAGTATGGTAAATATTATCGGCACTGCAAGCGAACTTGGATATATTAATATCCCGGATAACACACTGATCGATATTGAACAGTTAAAAAATTATCCGGATGAACAGACTGTCATTATTACAACCGGAAGTCAGGGAGAGTCCATGGCGGCACTGTCGAGAATGGCATCCGGCATTCACCGCAAAGTGACGATCAAGCCAAATGATACGATCGTGTTAAGTTCCAACCCAATCCCTGGAAATGAGAAGGCAGTTTCCAATATTATCAATGAACTGTCCATGAAAGGTGCAAAGGTTATTTTCCAGGATGTACATGTATCCGGTCATGCGTGTCAGGAGGAGATTAAGTTGATCTACTCTCTGGTGAGACCGAAATATGCGATTCCGGTGCATGGAGAATACCGTCATCTGATCGCACAGGCGAGAGTGGCAGAGGAACTTGGAATTGACAAGGACAATATCTTTATCTTATCTTCCGGCGACGTATTAGAACTCGACGAGGAGAGCGCGGCAGTGACCGGAAAAGTCCATACCGGAGCGATCATGGTAGATGGACTTGGCGTCGGAGATGTCGGTAATATCGTATTGAGAGACAGACAGCATCTTGCAGAAGATGGTATTATCATTGTTGTATTGACATTGGAAGGCGGCTCCGGACAGGTGCTTGCAGGACCTGATATCGTATCCCGTGGATTTGTTTATGTCCGCGGTGCAGAGACACTCATGGAGGAAGCAAAGCAGGTACTGGATGAGAGAATGCAGTACTGCATGGATAAAGGCATCACAGACTGGGGCAAGATCAAGACAGAGATCAAAGATTCTCTCAGTGATTTTGTATGGAAAGAGACAAAGAGACGTCCGATGATCATGCCAATTATTATGGAAGTATAAAGCACTTGAAAAAAGCAGCTTGGGAGCAGATATGAGTCAGATAGAAGATGCTATGGATGGATTAATGACTGCGATCAGAAACAGTGAGGAATTCATCCGATATCAGGCAATTAAGGAAAAGGTACATGGCTTTCCAAAACTGGAAAGCCAGATCACAGAATTTCGTAAGAAAAATTATCTGCTGCAGAACAGTCAGGGAACTGTGGATCTGTATGAAGAGACAGACCGCATGGAGAATGAGTACCGGGAGTTTCGGAAGAATCCTATGGTGTCAGAGTATCTTGCAGCAGAAAATGCACTCTGCAAAATTATGCAGCAGATCAACTGGACTTTGATCGAGGGACTGGAATTTGAAGTTGGCTTTGAGGAATCATGAGGGAAGAGATGAATTTGAACAAAGTAGTTTTTCGTTTTGTCAGCATTAGTTTTTCAATACTTGTCATTTTGCTGGTATTGATCGGATTTGTGAAAATTGGAACATATTGCTATGATTTTGGCTATCGTGTATTTACAGAGGCACCTGTCGATGCAGAGCCGGGCAGGGATGTTATCGTCCAGATCTCAGACGACATGTCAGACATGGACATCGCAAAGGAACTGAAAGAAAAAGGTCTTGTGGAGAATGCAAAGCTCTTTTTTGTACAGTTAAAAGTGTCTGCCTACTCCGGCAGGCTTCATTCCGGTGTCTACACATTGAATACGTCCATGACAGCGAGAGATATGATGGTGCTTATGGCAGCAGAACCGGAGCAGAGTTCTACAGACGACACGGAGACGGTCACAGGCACTACCGAAGAGACAACTGAAGAGACAACCGATACACAGAAAGATGCAGATACAGTCACAGGAGAGGAATAGAAGTGATCGTTGACGAGAGACTGGTAACATATATCAATTCCCTGGATACCGGGAATACAGAAATTTTAGATGAGATAGAACGTGAGGCACTGGAAACTTATGTGCCGATCGTGCGCAAGGAAATGCAGAGCTTTCTGAAACTGATCTTATCGATAAAAAGACCCGCAAGAATCCTTGAAGTTGGAACAGCAGTTGGATTTTCAGCAATTTTAATGGCTGAATACAATCCAATCCCATGTGAAATCACCACAATTGAGAATTATGAAAAAAGAATTCCCATTGCAAAAGAAAATTTTGTGCGGGCAGGAAAAGAAAAACAGATCACCCTCTTAGAGGGGGATGCAGCAGATATCTTAAAAGAATTGCGGGAACCGTTTGATTTTATTTTTATGGATGCCGCAAAAGGGCAGTATATCCATTTTATGCCGGAAATCTTAAGATTGTTAAAACCGGAAGGAATTCTGGTATCAGACAATGTTTTGCAGGACGGAGATATTATCGAATCCCATTTTATTGTGACGAGAAGAAACCGTACGATTTATAAGAGAATGAGGGAATATCTGTACGAACTGACGCATTCCGACGAGCTGGTAACTTCGGTGCTGCCGATCGGAGATGGAATTACCGTGAGTGTGAAGAAATAGGAAAGGAAGGATACAAAAGGAATGAGAAGACCGGAACTTTTAATACCGGCAAGCAGCCTTGAAGTATTAAAAATAGCTGTTATTTACGGCGCAGATGCAGTATATATTGGTGGCGAGGCGTTTGGACTCCGTGCAAAAGCAAAGAATTTTTCCATGGAAGAAATGAAAGAGGGAATTGAATTTGCACATGCGCATGATGTAAAAGTTTATGTCACCGCAAATATTCTGGCACACAACGACGATCTTGAGGGTGTGCGGGAATATTTCAAAGAGTTAAGGGAAATAAAACCGGATGCGCTGATTATTGCGGATCCTGGTGTATTTCAGATCGCAAAAGAGGTCTGTCCTGAGATTGAGCGTCATGTCAGCACACAGGCGAATAACACAAACTATGCAACTTATCTGTTCTGGTATGGACTTGGAGCAAAACGTGTCGTCTCTGCAAGAGAGTTATCGATCGCAGAGATCAAAGAGATCCGGGAACATATCCCGGATGATCTTGAGATCGAGACATTTATCCATGGCGCAATGTGTATTTCCTATTCAGGACGCTGCCTGCTTTCCAATTATTTTACCGGAAGAGATGCAAATCAGGGAGCATGTACACATCCGTGCAGATGGAAGTATTCCATCGTGGAAGAGACCAGACCAAATGAATATATGCCGGTATATGAAAATGAGCGTGGAACCTATATTTTTAACTCAAAAGATCTCTGCATGATCGAACATATTCCAGATCTTTTTGATGCAGGTATTGACAGTTTTAAAATAGAGGGTAGAATGAAGACAGCACTCTATGTTGCGACTGTGGCAAGAACATATCGTAAGGCAATCGATGATTATAAGAAATCACCGGAGCTTTATCAGCAAAATATGCCATGGTATTTAGACCAGATCTCAAACTGCACTTACCGCCAGTTTACCACCGGTTTCTTTTATGGAAAGCCATCGGATGAAGCGCAGATTTACGATAACAATACTTACTTGAAAGAATACACATACCTCGGTATTGTGGGCGAAACAAATGAAGAAGGGCTATATCGTATTGAACAGCGTAATAAGTTTTCCGTTGGTGAGCAGATTGAAGTGATGAAGCCGGATGGAGAGAATATTGAAGTTACGGTAAAACGCATTGTGGATGAAGAGGGCAATGAAATGGAATCTGCGCCACATCCAAAGCAGGTATTATATATTGATCTGGGACATCCATTGGAAATGTATGATATTTTACGCAGAAAAGAGTAGACGAGAGTGACAGTTCAGCAGTTTATATGGAGCTGAATCACAATAAACGGACTGGAAAGGAATGGTTACGAGTATGGCACAGGAAAAATATGTAGCATATGTGGGCACCTATACCCATGAGAACAGTGTAGGAATTCATATTTATGATGTTGATGTAACGAAAGGATATATGACGGAACGCAAAGTCGTTCCAATCAATAATCCATCTGATCTTGTTGTATCCAAGAACAGAAAATTCCTTTATTCTATTGCAGATGAAGGTGTGGAAGCTTTCAAAGTTTTAAAAGACGGAGATCTTGAACCAATCAACGAACAGTGGATTGGTGGTATGAGAGGCTGTTATGTCGAAGTGGATGATGAGAACCGTTATCTTTTTGTAGGCGGACATCATGATGGACGTGTTACGATGATGCATTTGAATGAAGATGGAAGCATTGGCGATATCGCAGATGGTATTTTCCACAAGGGAATGGGAAGAAGTATTGCACAGCGTAATTTTATCCCACATGTAGACTGTGTAAAATTGACACCGGATCAGAAGTTCCTCTGTGCAGTTGATAACGGACTGGATCAGGTAAAAATTTACCGTGTCGATTATGAATACGGAAAATTAGAGCTGGTTGATATTATCCGTGGACCACTGGAGTCAGCTCCTCGTATGATCCGTTTCTCCAGAGACGGCAGATTTGCATATATTCTGTACGAATTGCTGAATCAGGTAGAAGTGTACAGTTATAAGATTGTGGATGATATGCCTGTATTTGAAAAAATCCAGACGATCACCACGATGGGACCAAAAGATGATGATGTCTGCGCAGCATCCGGTATGGAAGTTTCCAAGAGCGGAAAGTATTTATATGTAAGTAATTCTGGTGTAAACTCTGTTATCTGCTATGCGATCGATCCAAAAGAGGGAACTCTTTCCGTCACATTCCAGACGAGAGTCTGCAGCGATTTCCCTAAGATGCTTGCAATCTTCCCGGATGAAAAACATTATCTGACTCTGAATAATGCATCCAATGATATTGCATTTTATGCAGTGGACTACGAGAAGAAATACTCTATCTGGGAAGGAAAACCGATCAAGGTTGACAAACCGAACTGCATTTACATTTTGAAACTGGAAGCATAACCGGAGTTTAATTGGCGTAGTGTCGCAGATTCCGTGGTGCTTTTATAGGGTGTGAAGGGCAGATATAAGCGTCCTCTCACAAGTCGTGAATTTTATATGTTAATGAAAAAGAAAAACGGTATAAACGAAATATTATGTTTCTGTTCGCTGGACATTCCGATAGGCTTCTAAGCAACAATCTTGAGAAGCAGTGGCTTCCCAAGATTGTTAGAATCCTATCTCCATAGCTCACGAAGAAAATAATATTTGTTCATACCGTTTTTCTTTCATTTACGTTATGAATGACTTGTGAGAGGACGCTTATACATGCCCAATTTACGCTGTGAATTGAACCACAGAATCTGCAATTTATGTTATGGAAAAGATAGGTGAGATTATCGTACAGATTGAGGATATAGCCAGCCAGACAAATCTTCTTTCCTTAAATGCTTCCATTGAAGCAGCAAGAGCCGGAGAAGCAGGAAAAGGATTTGCTGTTGTCGCAGACCAGATCAGAAATCTGGCAGAGCAGAGTGCAAAATCGGCAGTAGATTAAAAAGCACTTATTGAAGCTGCTATTCACGAAGTTGGGGATGGAAATATGTATGCCGAGAAAGCTTCCGCTTCATTAAAAGAAGTTGTGGATGGCATACAGACGATTGCCGGCAGTGCAAGGAAGATGAAAGAAATCTCCATTGAACAGGCAGATAGCATGGATCAGGTAGAGCAGACAGCAGAAAGAATTGCCGAGGTAGTTCAGAATAATTCGGTAGCAGCAGAGGAAACATCAGCAACAAGTGAAGAACTTACGGCACAGGCTACAACACTTAGCGGTATGGTTTCGGTATTCAAATTGAGGGAATAAGAATAGACAAAGTTTTTTTACTTTCTGCTCTGTTGATTTTTGCTTATATCGTGATTTTCTGCAATGAGTATTGAAAACCTTTTTTTTCTAATGTTAAAATTAAGTAAAGATTAAAAGACATAATATATATTTCAGATAATATTAATTTCATTGAGAAAAGCTGTGAGCAGCATATACATGAGTAGACATTGTTAATTTACAATACATAAAATGTAGACAGACAAGGAGGTTGGTTTATGTCAAGGATAACGGATTATGC
>NZ_ACFY01000041.1 GCF_000174195.1 Roseburia inulinivorans DSM 16841
TATGTATTGAAATGACAAAAGAATTGTCAGAATATTCATAAATAGAAGATAATTTACGTTATTTTGAGGTCGTTATATACACGTGGTACACAAGTGATATACAGGTGGTATACACTCGTTTTTACTGATTTTGGATGATTTTTTGAAGCATTTCATCCGGTGTTTTTCAAGATGATTCAAGCTGAATATGAGTGTAATGTTAATAATAAGAAACATCATAAGTGTATCCAGCAATCAGTCTCGATTTATTGTTTTATATCTTGTTCACTTCTGTAAGAAGTTCTTCTAAAGTCTTATGGGTGTACGTTCCCTTGGTGGTGTCGTTTTTCATACTGTGTCCCATAATCAATTTGATACATACGTCATTTGCTCCGGCGCTGTCCATGAGTGAAGCAAAGGTGTGTCTGCCATCGTGGGGCAGGTGTTTCATTTTGAGTTTTCCTATGCATGTATTAAAATTGCCGTTCATGTAGGTTCCGTAGGTGTAATGATTTCTTCATCGGAATACCTATCATGTATCTGCTCCATAGAGTTTGTCCATTCATAAACCAGACCTTCTGTTAAATCCTTGCGTATTTTAAAAGAATTGAAATAGTCATCGATGATTGCATTCACAAAATCATTGGTGCATTTGCAATATTGCATTAAATCTCCATTTTCATTAGGAATAAACGCTTCTATGGAGGACGCAGAAGGCGATGCTGAAGAAGCAACCGTTGATACATAATGGGTAAACAGAGTTGCCAGTGCGGGATTGTGTGGGAAGTATTACTCTAAGCGGAGGAAAAGGTAGTGTTTGATTTATTTGATATTTTTGAAAGGAGTTGAGATAAAATATTGGTTTAATAGTTTCATTCGTTTTAAGAAAAAATGAGGAATCTTTTAATCATTTTAAGTGCATAACCCGTTATTATATATAGATAGATATTCAATGGAAAGGAGTCTGATGCGTGTTGAGTGATGACGAATTAGTGGAACAGATTCTACTTGGAAATGAAAATGCAGCAGAAGAATTGATAAAACGCTATTATACATCTATTTTACGTTACTGTAGGTGGCATTGCTCTAATCTGGAAAAAGCAGAAGACCTGACTCAGGAAACATTTTTGAAGTTGTTTAAGAATTTATCCGGATATAAAGGGAAAAAGAAATTTAAGGCTTATCTATACACGATTGCAAACCATTTATGTATTGATGAAAGTAGGAAGGTTGAGTTTTCTCCAATAGAAGATGAAGAAAATATAGTGCATGAGTATAACGACATAGTTCGGCTAGAGGATAGGGCAGAGATAAGCTATTTTTTGAATTTTTTATCATCAGAACAAATGGAAGCAGTCATTCTACGCTTTGGAGAACAACTTAGTTTTGGAGAGATTGCAAAAGTGATGGGATGCAATATGCGAACAGCACAAAGCAGGGTTCGTAATGCTTTAAAAATTATGAGAAAGGAGCAGGAAAATGAAAGATAAAAATTTGAAGGGCTATTTACAGCAATCTTTAGGAGAGGAAGTACAGCCTAAAAGATTAGAGGAAACGATTAAGCTTTGCACTGAAATTGTACGAGAACAGGAAGTGACTAGGGCAGAACCGAGGACAGGTTTCTTTCACTATCTTTCAGATGTATTTCGCTTTGAAGGTATTCCAATATTTGGTTTGCAGGCAGTAACGTTATTTATAGTTTGTTTAACAATTGCCAGCATTGCAGACGTGCCAAAGAATATACCAATTTTTATGCCGCTGTTTGTATTGGCTGTCATGCCAGCAATTTTTAAAAGCCAGTATTATGGAATGAGCGAGATTGAAGCGGTAACAAGAGCTTCTGGTGCCCAAATCACGTTAGCAAAGCTAGTTTTGGCTGGGGCTGCTAATTTGGTGTGTATAACAATTCTTTTGTGTATGGAAGTTTATTTGCAAAATTCTTATAAAGAGATTGGACAGATGGTTCTATACTGCCTGGTTCCGTACTTAGTGTGTATGGTTGCGTTGCTACGTTTGATCCGTTTGCAAAAGAAACAGAGTTTACAGATATGTGCGATTGTAATGCTGGGTTCCTGCATTTGTTGGGGTATGTCAGCAAGAATATTGCCATGGTTATATGAAACATCAGCAGTGGGGGTGTGGATTGTTACATTTTTGATTTTTGCTATGTTCTTTATAAATGAAATTCATTATATTGCAGAGATGAGAAAGGAAGGAAAAATGTATGGAATTGTCGCTTGATCGTTTAACAAAACAGTATGGCAGGAAAATAGCGGTAGATTGTGTTAGTGCAACCTTAAAGCCGGGAGTATATGGTCTTTTGGGGGCTAACGGTGCAGGTAAAACAACATTGATGCGTATGCTATGTGCTGTTTTGGAGTCAACCTCAGGGGAGGTATTGCTGGATGGAAAAGAAATAACTTCGATGGGGGCAGATTACCGGAATGTGTTGGGTTATTTACCACAGGATTTTGGATATTATCCAAATTATACTGCGGTGGAGTTCTTAATGTATATTGCAGCACTGAAAGGAATACCGAAGAATGTTGCAAAAAAACGTGTGACTGAATTGTTGGAAGTGGTTGATTTAAGCCATGTGGCAAACAAAAAAGTAAAAACTTTTTCTGGTGGTATGAAACAAAGAGTAGGAATTGCACAGGCGTTGCTTAATAATCCGAAAATTTTGATTTTGGATGAGCCGACTGCAGGACTTGATCCGAAAGAGCGTGTCCGTTTTCGTAATCTGCTCTCAGAGTATGCAGGCGATAAAATTGTAATTCTTTCCACACATATTGTATCGGATATAGAAGCAATAGCAGATGAAGTGCTATTGATGAAAAAAGGAAAATTTGTATTGCAGGGTACGGTTCCTGAGTTGATTCACAAGGCAAATGGTAAGGTTTGGGAGCTTTCTGTTTCTCCACAAGAAGCTAGACAATGGCAGACAAAAACAACGGTTGCTAATTTACGGCACGAAGGAAAAGAAATTATATTGCGTATTATTTCAGACAATATGCCTAGTGAGCGAGCGGTTCCTTGTGAAGCTACATTGGAAGATCTTTATTTATTTTATTTTTCCACAGAGGAAGGAGTGAAATAGAATGGAACTATTTTGGTTAGAGCATAAAAAGTTATGGCGAAAGAAAATTGTTAAAATATGTGTGTTGTTGTGTTTTGTTTATTGTGTAATTTTTGGAAGCATACTTTCGTTTCAATGGTTCGGTTTTGGCAGTTCAGATGACTATACAAGTGCTTTTGGCAATAATTTTGATGGATATACAGTAATAAAGGATAGTCAGGAATATGCACTTTCATTTGGTGGAGAATTGACGGATGAAACCTTGCAGAAAATAGTAAGTAATTATCAGCAAATGGAAGCTGATGGTATGGAGGAAGAACTGGAAAAGACAGACTGGCAGATAGTTAATAGTTGGCTCGGAACATTGTATCCGGAGCTTCGAGATACCAGTAATTATAAAACGATGATAAGCTATGTTGATCCGGATAAGTTAACAGGCTTCTATGAAAGAAGACAGCAGGTGCTTGATGAGTTTTTGGAGGTCAGTGGTCAGGTAGGAGCTGAAAAAGAGTTTTTACATCAGATAGAGAGAAAGGTAGAAAAACCATTTCGTTATGAGTGGGTAGAAGGCTGGTCAACGCTTCTTGGTAGTATGGTTGCGGATCTGGGAGTTGTGATGGCTTTGTTTCTCGGTATTGTTTTATCCTCTTTATTTGCGGGCGAATGGCATGATAATACAAGCACACTAGTATTGACGACTCGAAATGGTTGGGGGAAAATAGCTCTTGCCAAAATTCTTACTGGTTTAGCGTTTACAGTGGAGTTATTTGCATTACTTGCTGTTTCAAGCGTTATATCACAGTTGTTTTTTATGGGAACTGCCGGATGGAATATGCCGATTCAGAATATCAAGCTGATTGCTGTTGCACCTATGAATATGCTGCAGGCAGAAATTTATGAATATGCTTTTGTACTGCTTGGAGCAATAGGTTTTGCCGGAATTGTTATGTTTATATCAGCGGCTGTAAAAAATAATGTACTTACCTTACTGCTTAGTCTGGCTGTTGTATATGGACCAATGATGATTGCAGAATATCTTCCTTATGAAATGCAAAAAGCATTGGATTTAATACCATTGGTAGGAAGTTCAACAGATATTTTCAGAACTAATACTTTTCGTATTTTAGGGAAGCTTATCTGGTCACCATATCTACTTATTACTATTCCTGTCTTGATTGGTATTCTATGTATGCCATTCGCTATAAAGAGCTGGTCAAGAAGGATGAAGGCATAAATAACAATATGGCAAAGAAAAGAGATAAAAAAAATAAGTTGCGAGGAATTATCGAATGGTCAAAAGGTGGATAGCAGGATATATCCGTATTTACAAGAAATGTTTGATGCAGCAAGGAAAGATGGAATATATCCGGTTGTTTGGGAAGGTTATCGAACTTATGAAGAACAGCAGAAAATATTAGATGATAAGATAAAGGCTTATATAAATGAAGGATATTCACAGTCAAGAGCAGAAAGAACTGCTAAGGAATGGGTAGCTTTGCCCGGAACAAGTGAACACCAATTAGGCATTGCAGTTGATATTAATGCTGATAAATCAAAGAGCTCAAATGATGAGGTATATACGTGGCTTGCCGCAAATGCACATAATTATGGTTTTTGCATTGACAAGGAAGGAGTAACAGAAGAATGGCTCAACTCGAAGGCAAAGAGCGCCAGAATGTATGGAAAACTCTGTAAATTCGGTGATGAAGAAAAGGCAATTCAGATAGCACAGCAGAAGTTGGAGCGATGTAAACGAGAAGGTAAAACAAAGCCATTTTGTGTACAACATTTTTAAATGAAATCTAAAATGAATCTGGTAGAAAACCATAAATCTGTCGGATTGGGATTTAAAAATCAATCGGATTAAAATTATAAAATCTATTGGATTGAAAAAAATTTGTTGGATTAGATTTGTAAAATCAGTCGGATTGGAATAAAATAAATCATGAATATATGGGAATTAATAGTTCCGGAAACATGTTTTCATTATGTAGTGCCAATTACGGCATTGAAAAATTAATTGTTATGGAAAAGCAGGGAGGAAAAAATATGGAATCGAAAAAATCAGAATCAGATAATCAGAAAATACATATTTTTCTTGCCCCGGGCGCACATGTTGTCGGGGATGTAACATTAGGGGAGAACGTTGGAATCTGGTATAATGCAGTGGTGCGTGGTGATACGGGAAGCATTTTTATCGATGACAATTCCAATGTGCAGGATAACAGCACACTGCATACGGATGAAGGACATTCCATCCACATCGGAAAAGGTGTGTCCATCGGACATAATGCGGTAGTCCATGGTTGTACGGTTGGAGATAATACCGTTGTGGGAATGGGAAGTATTCTGCTAAGTGGTGCTGTTGTAGGAAAGAACTGCATCATCGGAGCTGGTGCACTTGTCACCGGGAAAATGGTCATCCCAGACAATTCCATGGCATTCGGAAATCCGGCAAAAGTAGTACGCCAGCTCACGGCAGAGGAAGTGGAAGATAACCGGCATAATGCACAGCATTATGTTGATCTGATGAATAAATAATTTGTTTAAAGCTATCAGGCAGAGCTTAATGTGGAACAGAAAATGCCAGTCCCAATATTGACTGGGCTGGCATTTTGCAGTTATTTTAGAAAACATACTGCACAGCAATGATCGCAGCACCGAGGATCACTAAGATCACACCAGTCGCCTGATTTAACAATTTTGCCGGTGCTTTATTCGCAAGAACAGCGGCAACTCTGGCAAAAATCAGAGTGCTGACTATGCAGAGAATAAGGACAACCAAATCAGGAGTGCCTCCGATCGCAAAATGGCTGAGTGCTCCAGTCAGGGCGGTGAAAGTCATAATGAAAACACTGGTTCCGACTGCCGTTTTCAATTCGTAGCCCAGAACGGATGTCAGGATCAAAAGCATCATCATTCCGCCTCCGGCACCGACAAAGCCGCAGATGCATCCGATGACAGTTCCGCAGATGATGGATTGGATGATCCGTTTTTTGGGATCGGTGGCAGCCATCGTTTCTTTGGTTGTCATAACGGGTTTTACGATGAATTTAATACCGAGTAACATTGTCATAAATGTGGAAAAACCGCCCATGGTCGTGCTTGGGATAAAGCTTGCCAGATAACTTGCAACAAAGGTAAAGATCATGACGGTGAACATCATCACAAGTCCGTTTTTAATATCCAGATTCTTATTTTTTCCATAGGTATAAGCGGAAACTGCGCTCGCGAGGACATCGCTGGCAAGTGCGATACCGATTGCCTGGTAGGCGTCCATATGTAAAAAAGCAATGAGCATCGGGCTGATTACAGCCGCTGCGCTCATTCCGGCAAAGCCGGTGCCAAGGCCTGCGCCAAGTCCGGCGAGCAGACATACGATAAATGTTATCATAATTTTACAACTCCTTTTCTAATTTGATCACCTGATTGCGGATTTTTTCTGATAATTCATGGTAAAGTTTTAATTCTGTGTCCGTCAGTCCGGCAGTGACAGAGGTGAAAAAATGCGTCTGCATTTCTCGACCATCCGCTATAATAGGCTGGCATTTTTCCGTGAGGCATAACCGTTGGATCCTTCGGTCATGACGGTCGTTTTCTCTTATCAGATAGCCACTTTGAGCGAGTCTTTCCGTTGTCACCGAGACAATGCCTTTTTTAATCCCACGGGTTTCACAGACATCCTTTGCGGTGTTATACATTGGGTTGTTAGCGATAAATAAAATCAGATCCAGATCGCTCTGGTTCAGCTGGTACTTCCTGCAGAGAGGCGTGCAAAAAGATTCGTATACATGCATGATTTTTTTATTTGCAGTTAATAATTCAGAAGGAAACATAGACTGATACACTCCTACGAAAAATTGATTTACTTTTGGTTATTATTTACAATAAGTCTAAAATTAGACCTTTTAAAAATAGATTATACAAAAAGAACAAATTTGTCAAGGAATAAAAAATTCATATTCTTTTCACTGGTGTGTATAAGTACTTGATGATACAATGAGTGCAAGTGAGAAGAACGCATTCATGCGTTCGGCGAGCGACGAATGTTGATCATGAAGCTTTGCTTCATGATATAATGAGTGCAAGAGAGAAGAACAGGAGAGGGTGCAAAAGATGAATATATTATTTTTTCTGACACCAAAAGAAGAGGTGGCACATGTGGAGGAGGATGATACTTTACGACAGGTCGTAGAAAAGTTAGAGTATCACGGTTACAGTGCGATTCCACTGCTGGCGCTTGATGGAAAATATATCGGTACGATCACGGAGGGGGATCTGCTGTGGGAGATGAAGGAAAAAGATTTTCCGGATGTCCATCGCATGGAAAAAATCCGAATTACAGATGTAAAGAGGCGAAGAGACAACGAGGCAGTAAAAATCTCGGAATCCATGGAAGATTTATTTGAGAAGATCACGAACCAGAACTTTGTTCCTGTAGTAGATGACAATGGCATTTTTATTGGAATTGTCACACGTAAAGATGTACTGCTCTATCTGGCGGGAAAACTCAGAAATCATTGAAAAGGAACGATTAAAAATGTCTGAGAAGAAGCAATGGGAACTAAGAGTCAAATGCCTTGTGTTAGATCACGATGACACGGTTGTAAAAAGTACACCGGAGATTAATTTCCCGGCATTTTTGCGGTCACTGAAAGATCTGCGTGGCACGACTATGAGCTATGAACAGTTTGTGGAGTATAATTTTGATCCGGGATTTTATGAGATGTGCGCGGACATTTTGCACTATACGCCGGAGGAGATCAGGTATCAGGAGGCAGAGTGGGAACGTGCGGCGGCAGTGACAATCCCGGCTGTCTATGAGGGCTTGCCGGAGATACTGCATACTTACGTGGAAAATGGTGGCAAAATCTGTGTGTCTTCCCATTCCATGCGAAAGACGATTTTGAGAGATTACGAGGCGGCAGGACTGCCGACGCCGGAACTTATTTTCGACTGGGCATGTCCGGAGGGGAAAAGAAAGCCGCATCCCTATGCATTGCAGGAAACCATGCGTATTCTGAATTTAAAGCCGGAGGAACTTCTCATGGTGGATGATTTAAAACCCGGCTATGACATGGCAAAGGCGTGCGGCGTTCCGTTTGCCTGTGCTGGCTGGTCGGATAACCAGATTCCGGTCGTGCGGGAGTATATGCAAAAATACTGTGATTACTATCTTAAGACGACAGCAGAATTAGAGAAGATCTTATATAAGGATTAATAAAAGCAGGGGATGCCCTGCTTTTACATTTAAGAAATGATTCTGACACCAATTTCCGTCACATAATCTTCAATCGATTCTGCCATCAGATTATTGACGGCATATGTTTCTAAAAAAATGTGATCTATTTTTATCTGCCTACATCTGGCATATTCCAGCAGTCGTTCATACGCGGCCCCGATCGTATTCCAATGGCCTTTATGGTAGCCCGTCAGATATTCACCGGCTTTGAGTATCTGATAGTCCATACCTTTTGGCTTTTTAAATGGAAGGATGACCGCATTTGTGTAATTGTCATAAACACCGGACAGAATATCGTTCTCATTCTGGATATAGCCGATCTCATAATCCATCTGATAATTTCTGCGCTCGAATTCAGTGATAAATTCATTCGTCTTTTTCAGGATTCCTGCATCCGTTTCATCTCGGATTTCCTCATAAATATAGTAGCGGTTCGGAAATTGCTTTCGGAAAACGTGCTCAAAGTCAATGCTCCAGATTCCCTTCATTTTTTCTTTTCTGCCACGGATAAACTGTTGCTGGTATTTTAATCGTTTGATCTGTTCTGTGATTTTTTTATCCTCTTTTTCAAAAAGTTCCATCAGGCTTTCCGGGCTTCGATGATCCATAAATTCTTTGATTTCATTTAACGGCATGCCCATCTCTTTCAAAATGATAATTGTGTCAAATACTTCCATCTGGTAAATGGAATAATAGCGGTAATCGTTGGTATCCACAATTTCCGGTAAAAATAAACCGATATTATCATAATGAAACAAGGTATTTTTTGTCACACCCATGCGCCTTGCAAACTCGCCTGTAGTCATGTATTTGTTGTGATCCATACGGTATCTCCTTATGTCCAGATTAACAATGATAAAGCTTAAAAAGTACTGTGTCATTGAGGATGGAAACGTTTTAAAATTTGCACTTGACTATATTGTTACCATATAGTTTATGATAGCATTTGTGCGCTGAAATGCCAATGATTATTTGGATGCGTACCATAATGATACAGATTAAGATTACTTAATATGAATAGAATTTTACGAAAGGATTTTGTATGTCACAGTCAATCAGTCAGAAATTTACACCGATTTCATTGTTAAAATTTGCATTACCATCCATGGTTATGATGATGTTTATGTCGTGTTATACGATTGTGGATGGAATTTTTATTTCAAGATATCTTGGCAGTGAGGCACTCTCTGCGGCAAATATTGTATATCCGGTTTTCAATCTTTTACTGGCAGTCGGAATCATGTTTGCGACAGGAGGAAGTGCCGTTGTCAGTAAAAAACTTGGGGAGGGGAAAAAAGAAGAGGCCATGGAGGACTTCTCGTTTCTCACTGCAGTCGGAGTGGCGCTCAGTGTACTTTTGATGATCGCCACATTACTTTTTCATAATCAGATCAGTCTGTTTTTAGGTTCCAGTGAACGTATTTTAGATTACTGTAATGCCTATCTGATCTATCTTGTATTGTTTGCTCCGGCATGTATGTTACAGTCGTTGTACCAATCCTTTTTTGTCACAGCAGGAAAACCGCGTCTTGGTCTGGTGCTTACTGTGATCGCCGGGCTTGCGAATGCTTTTTTTGATTATTTTTTTCTTGCGGTCTGCGGTATGGAAATTGAAGGAGCTGCGATTGCAACCGGAATTGGACAGATGATTCCTGCCGTTGTAGGAACCGTATACTTTTTCTTTTTCAAGGGTGAATTGCATTTTGTGCCGTTCCATTTTCATGGGGCAACCTTAAAACAGTCTTGTTTTAATGGTTCTTCAGAGATGGTCAGCAATCTGGCAAATGCGATCATCACGTATTTATTCAACATTATTTTAATGCGCATTGCAGGAGAAAACGGAGTTGCTGCCATCACAATTATTTTGTATGCTCAGTTTCTGTTTAACTCGCTCTACCTTGGATTCTCCATCGGTGTTGCGCCTGTCATCGGTTTTCAGTATGGAGCGAAAAACCGTGACCAGTTGAAAAGTCTTTACAAAATATGTAATTGCTTTGTGATTGCATCCTCGGTAGTTATTGCCTTCTTCTCATGGCTTCTCTCGGATGGCATTGCATCCATTTTTGTTCAAGACCGCGGGGAAACTTATGTCATGGCATCTGAGGGGCTGCGTATTTTTGCATTGTCGTTTTTGTTCAGCGGATTTAATATTTTTTCGTCTTCGTTGTTTACAGCCTTATCCGATGGAAAAACGTCAGCCATTATTTCGTTTGGCAGAACGTGTGTATTTATTATCCTGTCACTGATGATTCTGCCCAATATTCTTGGACTTACCGGTGTCTGGCTCGCAATTCCGGTTGCGGAATTTCTGGCAGTTTTTGTGTCGGTTTATTATCAGTGGACAAAACGGAAAAAATATGGGTATCTGTGATAGGATGAAAAATTAAGAAATCTTTAAGGTTAAATGTATAGGATTCTAACATTAAGTCATTTATAATAAAAAATATCATACAAATGTTAAAACAAGGAGGCTAAATCCTCTCCTCGTTCAGGGGAACAAATTTTACTTTGTAAAATGGGATTTGCTTCGCAAACAAGGAGGATTAAGATGTTAGAATTGATTCCAGCTTCTGCAATTATCGCAATTGTGGTGATTGCACTCATTGTCATTTTTTTAGCCGTCGGCTATGTGAAGGCACCACCGGATATGGCATTTATTATTTCCGGTATTAAGAAAAAATCAAAAATCGTAATCGGAAAAGCAGCCATCCGCATTCCGTTTTTTGAACGTCTTGATAAGTTGAATCTTCGACTGATCCCAATTGATGTCAAAACCAGCAATGCAGTGCCGACAGCAGATTACATTAACATTAATGTAGACGCAACGGTTAACGTTAAAATCAGTAATGAACCTGAAAAGTTAAGACTTGCAGCAGAAAACTTCCTGAATAAGAACACAGAATACATTGCAGGTGTGGCAAGAGAAGTTCTCGAAGGTAATGTGCGTGAGATCGTAGGAAAGATGAAGCTGGAGGAGATGGTTTCGGATCGACAGAAGTTTGCAACTCTTGTAAAAGAGAATGCGGAACCTGACCTTGCAGCTATGGGACTGGATATTATCAGCTTTAACGTACAGAACTTCGTAGATGGAAATGAAGTTATCGAGAACCTGGGTATTGATAATATCGTAAAAATTAAAAAGGCAGCAGCAATTGCCAGAGCAGAAAGTGAAAGAGATATCAAAGTTGCGCAGGCAGCAGCAGACAAAGAATCCAATGATGCAGCAGTTGCAGCTCAGACGGAGATCGCAAAAAAACAGAATGAACTTGCAATCAAGCGTTCCGAGTTACAGCAGGAAGCAGATACGAAAAAAGCTATGGCAGATGCCGCTTACGAAATCCAGAAAGAGGAGCAGCGTAAGACTATTGAGGTAACAACTGCCAACGCAGATATTGCAAAACAGGAACGTGAGATTGAGTTAAAACAGAAAGAGGTTGCAGTTAAAGAGCAGGCTCTTGAGGCAGAAGTTAAGAAGCAGGCGGAAGCAGACAAATATGCAGCACAGCAGAAAGCTGATGCGGCTCTCTATCAGAGACAGAAAGAAGCCGAGGCAAAACAGTTTGAGGCACAGCGTCAGGCAGAAGCAAGAAAAGCGCAGGCGGAAGCAGACCGCTTTGCAAAAGAGCAGGAAGCTGAAGGTATCCGTGCAGTAGGTGAAGCAGAAGCAGCAGCCATTCAGGCAAAGGGTGTTGCGGAAGCAGAAGCGATGGAGAAAAAGGCAGAAGCATATGCAAAATACAACAAAGCAGCTGTAGCCGAGATGATGATCAAAGTTCTTCCGGATGTTGCTGCAAAGATTGCAGAGCCATTAGGTCAGATCGACAAAATTACGATTATCGGTGGCGATGGTGGCAACAATGGTGTTGAGCAGGTTGCAGGAAATGTTCCGGCAGTCATGGCAAAGCTTTTTGAGAGTATGAAAGAAGCTACCGGCATTGACCTTGCAGATATCGTAAAAGCGGATACCTATGACGCAAAAGTAAATCGCAATGTCAATGTGAGTGGAATTGATTCCGTAAACCTTGTAGTAAAAGACGAGAAAGAAAATCCAACCACTTAGTTCGT
>NZ_ACFY01000040.1 GCF_000174195.1 Roseburia inulinivorans DSM 16841
TGTGGAACCGGAACAACTGCAAGAATGATCACAGATAAGACCGGACTTCCTGTGAAAGGATACAACAGTGGTCCTCTTGGCGGAGACCAGCAGATCGGTGCAAAAATCGTGGAAGGAAGAATTGATTTTGTGGTATTCTTCTCTGATCCATTGACAGCACAGCCACATGACCCGGATGTGAAAGCATTGCTCCGTATTGCACAGGTTTATGATATTCCAATTGCAAATAACCGTGCGTCTGCAGATTTTATGATCCATTCTGAATTTATGAATGAAGAGTATGAGCATGAAGTAATTAATTTTAAAAAGAACATCAAAGAGCGCTCTGAAACATTATAGGAGGAAAAGGCCAGGATGAGCAAAGTAGCAATTGTAACAGACAGTAACAGTGGAATTACACAGAGTGAAGCAAAAGAATATGGCGTAACGGTTATGCCAATGCCATTTTTTATTAATGACCAGACCTATTATGAAGATATTGATCTGACACAGGAAGATTTTTATCAGAAGCTTTCTGAAGATGCCAATATTTCCACTTCCATGCCTCTTGTCGGAAATGTGACGGACACATGGGATGCTTTGCTGCAGGATTATGATGAGATCGTGCATATTCCAATGTCCTCCGGGCTCAGTGGTTCCTGCGAGACGGCTATCATGCTTTCACAGGATTATGACGGCAGAGTGCAGGTTGTCAATAATCAGAGAATTTCAGTCACACAGAGACAGTCTGTATTAGACGCAAAGGAACTTGCAGAGAAAGGATACAGCGCAGAGGCAATCAAAGAGATCCTTGAGCGTGAGAAGATGGAGTCCTCCATTTATATTATGGTAGACACACTGTACTATCTGAAAAAAGGCGGACGGATCACTCCGGCTGCTGCAGCACTTGGAACTTTATTAAAATTAAAACCGGTACTTCAGATCCAGGGTGAGAAGCTGGATTCTTTTGCAAAGGCAAGAACGGTAAAACAGGCAAAGAAAATGATGATCGATGCCATGCGCAATGACTTTGACCATCGTTTCAATGATCCGGAAGGAAAGAATATATATCTGGAGATGGCTTATACACATAATCTGGAAGATGCGGAAGCGTTCAAAAAAGAGGTCGAGGCAGAATTCCCGGGTATGGAGATTGTGCTGAATCCGTTATCCTTAAGTGTATCCTGTCACATTGGACCGGGAGCGTTAGCAGTTGCATGTTCCAAAAAGATTCCGGAATTATTAGAGTAGAGACTTAAGAATTCACAAAACCATACGATATATATAATAGTACATTGGATGTAAGAGAAAAATGACCAGGACGGCATATGATTTGAGAGAGAAAAGAATCATATGTCGTCCTTTTGGCATTGATAAAAGAAAATCAGATTTAAAGTGCATATCGGAAATACATCATATTGTAAAAACAGCAGAGTTTGACATGGGTGTGGAGGAGAGTTATGAGTATGGCAAATGTAACAAAGACAACCAGAATACAGGCAATTGCAGAGTTGCAGAAACGAAAAACAGAAATCCAGAATCGGTTACAGAACGGACAATCGCAGGATTCTACAACAATTTGCGGCAATTCTTTTACGGAGGATGAATGGAAAAAAATCATTCAGAAAATGGATGAATATCTGACCGAGGTAAAGCAGGAGCAGAAAGAGCGGTTTGAAAAACGCGATAAGGAAAAGGAAATCCAGCAGTTTTATGAGAAAATGAAAATGGCAGAGCAGTATAAAAAGCCACAGGCGGAGAAATTAACCATACAGAAGCATTTAGATGGTGAGGACATTGCTCCATACTCTTATCTGGCGGAGGATGGAGTGATCACTTATAATGGCGTGTCATTTTTCTGTGATTATGAGAATAATGCGATCACACTTGGCGACATGAGTGATGAAAAGAATGTCATTACAGTGCAGTTAGAGAATGGAGGCTGCCTGAAAGTGAACAGGGACAATATCGAAGATCTGTCAAAAGCGATTGCAATGTTTTCACCGGAGGATATACGGAGAATCTTAGTTGCATTGCAGCAGGACGCAAAAGTCCGCCAGATGCAGCAGGAGATCGAGCAGGACAAGATCAAGCAGCTTCTGGCGGAACGTTAAGCTTATTCGTTATTTAAAAGACAATGCAGCAATCTGTCGTTATCTTCCGGATTCATGATACAGAAACGAATGTACTTATTATCTAAGAATGGGAAGGTGGAACAGTCACGGATCATCATTTTCTCACGGATCGCGCGGTCAAACAGTTCCTGCGATGTAAGATCATTGCGGAGGATACGGACTAACATAAAATTCCCACTTGGTTTGTACACCTTGTAGTCAGGACTTTCACAAAATGCCTGATACATACGGGCACGTTCCTTTGTGATCAGATCCTTTGTCTCTTTGATATAGGCAGTATCGGAAAACATTGTTTCCCCGGCAACAACTGCAAGCGAGTTGATCGTCCATGGATTCTTTCGTGTGTTGATTGCCTTGATGAGATCCCGGTTTCCGGTGATGGCATAGCCAAGGCGGAGTCCCGGTGCTGCGAAAAACTTCGAGGTTCCGCGCAGAATGACAATGTTATTGTAATAGTTTGTCAGCGGTACGGAATCGATCTCTTCCATGTTTTCTGCAAATTCCACATACGTTTCATCGACCATGACATAAATATCGTATTCTTTGCAGGCATCTAAAATATGGCGCATATCGGCACTTGTGATGCAGGATGATGTCGGGTTGTTTGGATTGCAGATGACTAAAAGGTCGATATTCTCATTCAGGTGTGAGATGAAATCATTTACATCCAGTCTGAAATCGTCTTTTTCCCGGAGTGGATAATAAAGGGTTGTTCCACCACCAAGAGAAATCTCACGTTCGTACTCGGAATAAGTAGGGCCGATGATCATTGCCTTCTTCGGATGCTCAATCTGGATGAAAAGGGAGATCAGCTCGGTAGAACCGTTTCCAACGATCACATTTTCATGATCAGTGCCACAGTATGCGGCAATGCATTTGCGCAGGGAGGTGTATTCCCTGTCCGGATAAGTGGTAATGGCATCGATCTTGTCTGCTAAGGTTGTCCGCAGCAAAGGGGATACGCCAAGCGGATTGACATTTGCCGAAAAGCTTACAATTTCCTCTTTTTGATTCCATAGATTTCTTCTATTTTCTCTAAATCACTTCCATGGAAGTGGTCTTTGTGTTTTATCATTGATTACTCCTCCAAATTAGTTTATAATTTATTATAGTCATTGCTTAAAAAAAAGCAATAAAAATAGATAGGAGCAGGTGTCGGATTGCGGAAAAGGATACAACAGCTTGCAAATGGAAAATTCGATAACAATGGTCCGAAACTATCTCTGTCTACGGAGAAGATAGAGTTAGAGGTATTGGAAGGAAAGGATGAAACAGGCAGTTTTGTCATTACGAGCACGAATCAGGTAAAAATGCGTGGCATCATTTATTCTTCCAATCCGCGTATGGAATGTCTTACACCTCAGTTTGAGGGGGAAGAAGTGCGTATTCGGTATCAGTTTCACAGTGAGGGGCTGATAGAAGGGGATATTCAGAAAGGCGAGTTTTTTATCGTATGTAACCAGGGGGAATATAACCTTTCTTTTGTTGTGTCCATTTCCAGGTTGTATGCGGATTCTTCCTTTGGAAAAATCAAGAATCTGGATGACTTTTGCAGGCTTGCGAAGGAAAATTATGATGAGGCATACCGTTTATTTTATTCCAGCAATTTCAAAAACCTGATCAGGGAAGATAAAGACCGTATTCTCTATGAGGGACTGAGAATGCAGCCGCAAGCTGCATTGATCGTGGAAACATTTCTGATCGCTTCCCATCATAAGAAGAAAGTGGAGGTCACGTTCGAAGAGACTGAGAAAAGTTTTTATGGTGTGCAGGAACAGCGGAAAGAGCAGTTAGAGATCCAGAAACCACAATGGGGTGCTGTCCGTATCCACGTTTCTTCAGATGCAGACTTTTTGATTCCGGGAAAACAGATCATCACAGAAAATGACTTTATCGGAAGTACCTGCTTTTACGAGTATTATATCGATGCAGATGCAATGCATGCCGGTAAGAATTTTGGGAGACTGTGTTTTGAACTCCCGGATCAGTCTTTTCTTTATACCGTTACCGCTTCCAGTAAGGAGAGAGAGGAAGAGCGGGAGGTTTCTGAACATAGGGAAGCCGGACAGGCGCGGACAGAACTTATGCAGCTTTATATTGATTACCGGTTGAAACGGATCGTTACCGGAGTATGGGCAAAAAGTTCTGTGGAACTGTTGGATCATCTGGCAATTTTAGAGCCGGAAGAACCAATGCATCGCCTAATGAAGGCGCAGGCACTTTTGATCAACCGGCAGAAGCAGGAGGCAAGCTGGATTTTAACAGACTACAAACGGGAATGTCTTGACCGGACAACACCGGTCTGGGGATACTATCTGTATCTATGTACACTGATGGAACGCGAAGAGTCTTATGTGGATCGTCTGACGGAGGAGATCGAGCAGATTTTTCATCATTATCCGGATGATTCCATGTTGTTTTGGATTCTTTTATTTGTAAAAGACGAGTTTTACCGCAATAGTTCCAGAAGATTCAAGGCGATTGAGCAGTGGATCGGACGAGGCTTTCACAGCCCATATCTGTATCTGGAAGCATATTATCTGATCTGGCAGGATACATATCTTTTATCGGGGTTAAACGATTTTACATTAAAGATTTTAAGGTGGGCAGCAAAACAGGATGTGATCTCGAAAGATATTGCATTGCAGGTGCGCAATCTGTTGCCGGAACAGAGGGAATATCAGAAAAAATGGTATCCGGTTCTGGAGAAATGTTATGAGGCAGATCCTTCAGAGGAGATGGTCGCAGCGATATGCACTTATCTGATCCGTGGACAGCAGTTTGCACCAAAATATCATGTCTGGTATGAGCGTGGAATTGACAGTGAAATCCGTATCACGAATCTGTACGAGGCGTTTTTGATCTCTATGGATCCGAATGAGGTGACTGCGATCCCAAAGATGATCCAATTATATTTTCAGTATAACAGTGGTCTTTCCTACCGTTATATGGCGGTCTTATATGTGAATATCATCGCAGCAAAGGAAAACAGCCGGATGTATACCATAAATACCGCAGAAATATGGAACAGTTTGCGCTTGCACAGATGGAAGCCGGACATATGGATGACAATCTGGCGATTCTATACCAGGAGATTCTTCCTGTCAGCATCCTGAATGAGGAACTGGCGCACAAAGCGGCAGAAGTTTTATTTGTACATAAATTATGCTGTGAGAACCATGGGATTGCAAAGGCATACATCCTGCACTGGCAGTTAAAAGCACCACAGGTTGTTACACTGACGAACGGATGCGGATATTTTAAGGCATATTCCAAAGATTACACAGTCATTCTCTGCGATACCGAGGGAAATTGTTATACCGATGATTATCAGGATGAGGCATTACTTCACCCGGAAAATTATCTGGAAAAATGTATGGAGCTTGCACCGGAGGAATTGTCATATCTCTTGTATTATTTCGATGGCAAAAGGGGATGTGGCGATTTTGCGGTGGAAGACGGAAGATATTTTCGTATGCTGACACAGTCGGAGCGTGTCAGTGATGAATATAAAGCTTATCTGATTCCGGAGATCATCCGCTTTTATCAGAAAAAAGGCGAAATGCTTGTGATAGAACCATATCTGAATGAAGTGGATATCCGTAATATGACGCTGGAAAATCAGTGTTATATAGAGGAGATGCTCATAGAGACACATCAGTTTGAACGGGCATTTCAGCTGGTACACCACTATGGATATGACAGACTTGGAAGCAGGGCAGGAGTGGAATTGTGCAGTTATGAGATCACGGAACATTCATTTGAGGAGAATGATTATCTGCTCGGAATGGCACAGAACTGTTTTTTACATGAAAAATATAATGATGTGATCCTGATTTATCTGTGCAAATTTTTTCAGGGACCAACCAAGCAGATGGCTGCTATCTGGAAAGCTGCCAGAGAATTTGAGATCGATACCTTTGATCTGGAGGAGCGTATTATCACGCAGATGCTTTATTCGACAGATTATGTGGATGAGATCGAACGGATTTATGACAGTTATCTTGCCGGTGGTGGCAGGGAATTAGTCTGCATGGCGTACCTTTCTTATTTTTCCCATTATTATCTGGTGAATGATATGATGATACCGGAACATGTATTTTCACAGATCAGGGAGCGCTATCTTGCGGGGCAGACATTAAATGATGCATGTCTGCTCGGTCTGTTAAAGCAATTGTCTGAAATTTCTGCACCAGATGCAGCTGACCAAAAAATAGCAGACGAACTTTTGATGAAGTATACCGGAAGAAATTTATATTTTGCTTTCTACAAAAAGTTCGGGGAGACAATGATCAGAAAATATCATCTGTATGATAAGTTTTTTGTGGAATATCATACAAAGGCAGACCAGCATGTGCTGTTAAACTATAGTGTAAACGGTGGGGAATACCATAAGGAAGAGATCCCGGAGGTTTATGACGGTATTTATGTGAAGGCGTTTGTGCTGTTGTTTGGGGAATCCGTGTCCTATTATATTTCAGAGAAGCTTCATGGGGAGTGGAAAGTGGTGGAAAGCCGGCAGATTTCAAACCAGAATATGTATGGGGATAAAGACCAGAGCCGGTATGATGTGATCAACAATATTATGTTTGCTTATGCCATGCAGGATGAGACAATGCTTTCAGAGAGCATGCGAAAGTATGTAAGCATGGACGATACCGTAAAGAAGCTTTTTAAATTGCTATAAAAATATTGGAAAGGACGGCACATAAGATGACGCAGCAGTGTTATTATATTGGAATCGATATGGACGACAGGAATGCCGTCATCAGTTATTACAAAGCCGGCATGAGAGAGCCGGAAACACTGAGTACGATCGCAGGAAGTGAGATTTACCAGATCCCGGTGGCGTTGATCAAAAAGCGGGGGATCGGACAGTGGTTTATCGGTGAGGAGGCAAAAAAGATGGCATTGATCCAGAATGAAGATGTGATCGGCCATCTGCTTGACAATGCACTTGCAAAGAACAGGTAACTGTGGAAAACATCGTGTATGAGGCAGAGGAACTTTTTGCGCTCTATATCAAGAAACTGCTTCTTTTAGCGAGCCGTCTGGGAAATCCGGGACTGCCGGACTGCCTGGTGATCACAGTGGAAGCCCTGTCAAGAGAACTGACGGAGCTGTTCGGAAAGGTGGCAGAAGATCTCGGATTAGGACGCAGTCAATTGATTTTACAGGACAGAAAAGAAAGTTTTTATTATTTTGTATACAACCAGAAGCAGGAGTTATGGCTGCATGATATTTTTTGTTTGACTGCCGTGGAGATGAAGTGAGATGCTGTGCTACCGTCCGTGATACAAGAACAGTGCCACAGATGGTAACGATCACAGAGGAAGTACATGCATTAGACGGAATCCATAAAGATGAGTCATTTTATAAGATCCTGCTTGACAGTTTTCATGGACATATCTGTTCCTCTGTGTATCTTGTCGGAGATGGATTTGACGGTGACTGGATGAAAATGTCTCTTTCCTACATGTGTAAGGGACGGAGGGCATTTATAGGTAAGAACCTTTATTCCAAGGGAGCCTGCTATGCGGCGATCGTCCGTGAACAGAAAAATCCATGGCCGTATGTCTATATGGGCGACAATGAAATGAAAGTGAATGTCAGCCTGAAAGTGAAAAATCGTGGGAAATGGGAATTTTTGTCTTTGATCAATGCGGGAGACAACTGGTATGAAGCTTCCGGAGACTGTGAGGTGCTGCTGGATGGAGATAAGGAGATTGATTTCTGGCTTCAGCTGCCACACAGCAGGGATGCAAGGATAGAAAAGCTGGAATTATCGGATCTGCCGGAACGCAAGCCGAAAACTACAAGACTCCGGATCAGTGCAAAACCGGTTTCTGATTCCAGGGTAAAGATTAAAATCCGTGATCTTGGGTTTGGCGAGATTGTGAAGAGCTCGGATCTGACATGGGAATATACAATGTCATTGTAAAGAGGGAGTGGGAAGATGGGAGAATTGATTTTATGCAGCCATCCAATTGCTGCTATGCCATACTATATTGATAATATCTCACTCAATGTATATTCGCTGGAGGAACTCTGCTATTATATTGAAAACCATCTGTATCTGATCGAGGCAGATTTTATGAGTGAGGAACTCTGTCTCTGGATCGGGCAGGAACTTGATGAAAAAGATCTGGCACAGTCGCTGCGCAGTGTTTTGCTCGGAAATGGGAGTCTTTCTGATTTTACGGAACTGATCTTAAGAAGCTGCGGATACTGTTCAGAAGACACGATACGCCATATCCGTTCTGTGCTGCTGGATATGCAGAATAAATCTGTATTTGAATGTTCGAAGATCCGGGCAGACCGTTACATGGAGAGTGAAAAGTATGTGAAAGCGATCCATGAATACCGGAAACTGCTTGGAATGGAGGAGGAGTGCAAAAAAAATCCGGTCTTAGAGGGCAATATCAGGCACAATCTTGGAACTGCCTGTGCAGAGTTATTTTTATTTGACGAGGCTGCGGCGAATTTTCTGAATGCATACCGGCTGAACCAGAACAGAGAGTCACTGGCTGCGTGTATGGCAGCCTGCCGTCTGGCAAAAAAAACAGATATTTTAAAAAAATACAAGGAAGAATTTCATGTTTCGGACGAAGCGTTTAAGAGTATGTCAGACCAATGGAATTCTGTTTTAAAAAGTGAGGATATTCTAAAAAAGCAAAGTGAGGCCGAACGTCTCATAAAAGATGCACAGGGACAGCTGGAGGAGAATAAACCGCTTATGGAACAGATCAGGAAATGGTCAGAAGCGTATAAAAAAAGTTGTAGATTATAAGGGATGAGCATATGTTTTTTTTCAAAAGAAGAAAAAAGAAAAGACACTGGAAAATAAATTTGATGAACTGAATGAAGGCATTCTGAATGAAAAGGACAGGGAGAATCCACATAAAGTGGAGCATTATGTCATTGAACGTCTGGAGCAGATGATCGAGACAACGAAAGAGATCGAGGATGAAAAGGCAGAATACAAAGTGGTCACTTCTTATCTGAATGATATCCAGACTCTGGAAGGGCTGACAGAGGAAGAAAAAAGCCGATCACAGATATCGCATCCAATATTGTTGCTTTAAATAAAACACGATATGAACTGATGCATTCCGAGAAAAAATTGCAGATGTGCAGTTTGCACAGATGCAGCAGGAGGAGAGTGATATTCCAAATGCGATCAAACGCCTTCAGTCCAACGAGGCTTATCTGGAGACTATCAGGCGTGACATGAAATACCTGGAGCGTGAGAAGGGAGAATGGCAGTTATATCAGGAGATCCTTTCCCATGACAGGGTAAAAATGCAGAAGTTCATGTATGTGGCAGCAGGACTGTCTGTGACTGCGGCATTGATTCTTCTGATCACGCAGATCATACTGGGGACAGATATGAGACTCATCTGGATGATCCTTATTTTTATAGCAGTACTGGGCATCTGCCTTCCGTATCTGAAAATGATGAATGACAGGACCGAGAGCCGGAGAGCAAAGGCAAATGCGGATAAGGCGATCACTCTTTTGAATAAAGTGAAGATCAAATATGTCAATATGACAAATGCAGTGGATTATGCATGTGAAAAATATCATGTCCGCAATGGAAAAGAACTGGAATATATCTGGGAATGCTATATGGATGCGGTCAAACAGAAAGAGAAGTTTGAACAGAACAGTGATGATATTGATTATTTTAACAACCGTATGATCCGGGAACTCTCCGCATATCGTTTATATGATTCACGGGTATGGATTCCGCAGGCAGCTGCACTGATCGACCACAAGGAGATGGTGGAGATCACCCATAATCTTGTGATGCGCAGACAGAAGCTTCGAAGCCGGATGGAATACAATGCCGGTATCTTAAAAGAACAGCGCACGGAAGTGGCAAAGTTTATGGAAGAAATGCCGGAGATGAGACCTCAGATCCAGGATATACTCGATTCTGTTGACCGGTTAAGCCGGCCGTGATGAAAAACCGGTATGACCGCTAAGATGAGATGTTCAGTTGAAAAAATTAAAAATAATAAATTTTAAAGAATGGATTGTTATTTTCTGGAAAAGTGATAAAATATTTAAAAAAATAAATTACGAAGGGAAAAATAATGGCAGTTATACCATTAAGGGTACACAGGATGAAGAAGAAACTTGAAAAAATGCAGCTGAAAGAAAGACTCATTTACGGATACGGAAGAGTCATTTTGAGGATGATAGTATCCGGTGTGCTTTCTCTTATTGTTATAGGTTTATTAATGGGGAATATGCTGCGTTATGTGGAAAATGTAGAACGTGCAGATGTTGCAGTGAAAATCTGCAGGATCGATGTCAATTCTGCGGCGAGAAATATCCGTGAGATGGCATTAAACAGTGACACATCAACTTACGACAGTTATCAGCAACAGGTAGAAACACAGCTTGCTGAGGTGGATTCAGAACTGAAGGCACTAAAGGCAACAGGAATCATATCGGACGAGCTCTATCAGGAATATGCATCCGCACTTTCTGATTGGGGAAATATCGGCTATTCCATTATGGAACAGATCATGAGTGGACAGACAGAGGAAGCTGCGGATGCTATTATTAACCAATGTACGCCGGCATTAGACAATGCAGTCGCTATTGGGAAAAAGTTAGATGCAGTGACTGACAAGGCAAGCCATCAGGCGGTGATCTTTACAGGCTGCATGACAGTGGCAGGAATTCTGGTGATCATCTTAAGTGTGATATTTGCAATTCTTTTTGTGAAGAAAATAAGTAATGTCGTGGTTGATTCGATTCTCGAACCACTGCATGCGATCGAGGATGTTGCAAAGGAACTCACAGAGGGTAATTTGCACAGTACATTAGAATATCGTTCTGAGGATGAGATTGGAAAACTTGCACATAGTATGCGTAAATCTATCCGCATACTTGGATCTTATGTGGATGATATCGGACGTGCAATGAAATTGTTCTCGGAGGGCAATTTTGATGTGCAGCCGGAAGTGGAATGGAAGGGAGATTTTATAGGAATCTTAGATTCCTTTATGGCATTTGAAAAGAGCATGGCTGAGACAGTCAAGGGCATCCAGAGTGCATCCAATGAGGTGTCCGAAGGAGCAGAACAGGTGGCTGCAAGCTCCAATGATCTTGCTGAGGGCGCTACCAATCAGGCAGCAGTTGTGGAAGAACTGACTGCAACTGTTACAAACGTGGCAGATCAGGTGGCACAGAACGCCCAGTCTGCAAAAGAGATCAGTGGAAAAGTAGGAGAACTTGGAAATGCAATCTTAGAAAGCAACGGTAAGATGCATGAGATGGTTGATTCTATGAACGAGATCAACGAGGCTTCCAAAGAAATTGATAAGATTATCGCAACGATCAATGAGATTGCATCCCAGACAAATCTGCTTGCGTTAAATGCTTCTATCGAGGCAGCCAGAGCCGGCGAAGCCGGAAAAGGATTTGCGGTGGTAGCAGATCAGGTAACAGTACTTGCCGACCAGAGTGCACAGGCAGCAAAAGAGTCAGCAGTTCTGATCGAGACTTCTGTCAAAGCAGTAGAAAAAGGTATGGTCATTGCAGATCAGACAGCAACACAGTTAGAAGACGTAGCCGATAATTCCAGAACGATCACAGAGCAGGTTGGAAATATTGCGGATACATTAGAGACGCAGACAACAGCAATCCATCAGATCAATGAAGGAATCGAGCAGATCAATGACGTTGTACAGACGAATTCCGCAACATCCGAGGAATGTGCGGCTGCCAGTCAGGAGATGAGCAGTGAGGCTGAGAATCTGCGTGAACTGATCCGCAAGCTTCAGGTTGCAAAGTTCGAATAAGACATACATGATCGAATATGTACTGTGAGTATTCGATCGGCATGAATAAATAGTGTATATAAAAAAGACTGTCATACAAAGAACTCGATGAGAGCAGATTTTGTGTGACAGTCTTTCTGCTTTTTGGTCTGCGCCAGTCAGTGCAATGCAAAAGCTGGTGGAACAGTTAAGGTTATCTAATTGCGAGGACAGTTTGGTATATCAAACTCCGGGTTGAATGCATAGAAATTCTTGCTGTCGAGGTCATCCTGAATAATGCGCAGGGCTTCACCGAAACGCTGGAAGTGGACGACCTCACGCTCCCTTAAGAAACGGATCGGATCACATACATCAGGGTCTTTGACGAGCCTCAAAATATTGTCATACGTGGTGCGCGCTTTCTGTTCTGCCGCCATATCTTCAAAAAGATCGGTAAGGGCATCACCTTTGGACTGAAATTCGCAGGCGTTAAAAGGAATACCGCCCGCCGCCTGTGGCCAGATACCACCGGTATGGTCGACATAATATGGTGCAAATCCGGCAGCTTCAAGCTCTTCTGCACTTAAACCTTTGGTGAGCTGCCGGACGATGGATGCGACCATTTCCAGATGCGCTAATTCTTCCGTTCCAATATCCGTAAGCACGCCACATACACGTCTGTCCGGCATGCTGTATCTCTGGGAGAGGTAACGCATGGATGCTCCCATTTCACCGTCTGGTCCGCCATACTGGGACATAATGATCTGTGCAATTTTGGCATTTGGTGTTGTGATATTGATCGGGTACTGCAGTCGTTTTTCATAATTCCACATTATTTACATCCTCCTTCCCATGGCCATGGTTCTGTTGCCCAATTCCAGTGACTGCATGGATCTGCAGTGTCGATGGTCAGCGGACCATATTGGTCAGAGTAGGCCTGCAGAGCGTTGCGTCTGATATCCGAGTAATGATGGAATGCTTTGATCGCTTCCACATCATCCGGATGGGTGTCTAAAAAAAGAAGAAGGTCGTCAACAGCGAAGCTTACGGTATTAATGAGGTTAAAAAGCTGTTGGCGGTTCATCTGGTTCATTTGGTTCGTCATCTTCGAAAAGCCCTCCTTCCAAGGAATGGTTTATCTAATTCAGGGAAAATGGTTCCCACCATAAGCCCTTTTTCAATATCATATAACGGTCCAAACTGCTGCCATGGAACGTATGCCATTGCAACGACAAATTCCGGACTCATATCGCGGTTTGATTCGTTTGGACAGACAGGATTCATTCTGTTTTGTGCATTACAGTTTCTCATAGATTCTGTTGCCTTTCTTATTCTTTCTCAATACTTTATGTTCTAAAATTGAAAAGTGTGCATAATAGGACTGCAAAAAATTCCATTTTTGTAGGAAATGACAAAAATGAGAAAAATTATCAAAAACTTTGTAAGCTGCATTGACATAGGAAAATTTGAGCATTAAACTAAGGACAGTTAGGAGATATTAACTGAAAAAATTATCAATAATTATACAGGAAGATCCAGTGAGAGTTCCTGTTTATTACGGAGGATAAAATGACGTTAGACAATTTACCACTTGAAACAGAGGCAGTCATTACGACAGTTGGGGGAGAGGGAGCGCTTCGCTGCCGTTTTCTGGATATGGGTCTGATCCCAAAGACAAAAGTTGTTGTAAAAAAATAGCTCCGATGGGAGATCCGATCGAGATAAGACTCCGCAATTATGAACTGACGATCCGTAAGGAAGATGCAAAAAAGATTGAGGTGTCTATGGAGGAAACAAAAGAATGATATTTGCATTAGCAGGCAATCAGAATTGCGGTAAGACGACTTTATTTAACCAGTTAACCGGATCTAACCAGCATGTGGGAAATTTTCCGGGAGTGACAGTAGATCAGAAAATAGGTGAGATCCGCTCGGTAAAGAATTGTTCCGTTGTGGATCTGCCGGGAATTTATTCAATCCGCCCATATACCAATGAGGAGATCGTGACAAGAGATTTTATCCTGAATGAGAAACCGGACGGTATTATCAATATTGTGGACGCCACCAATATCGAGAGAAATCTCTATCTGACGCTGCAGCTTTTAGAGATGCATATTCCAATGGTTCTGGCTTTGAATATGATGGACGAGGTCAGAGGAAATGGTGGATCTATTGATTACAGGCAAATGTCGGAGGAACTTGGAATCCCGGTGATCCCGATCAGTGCAGCAAAGGATGAGGGAATCGAAGATCTGATCAAAGCCACTGTCGAGGTCGGTAAGAAAAAGATTCTTCCAAAGGTCATGGATTTCTGCGAGCAGGGACCTGTGCACCGTTGTATCCACGCAGTATCGCATCAGGTGGAGGACCATGCAGCTAATATTGGCATGTCTCCGCGATTTGCAGCGACAAAGATTGTGGAGAATGACGAGGATATTATCAATAAGTTAGAGCTTTCCCAGAATGAGCTAGAAATGATGGAACACAGTATCGAAGAGATGGAAAAAGACTGTGGATTAGACCGGAATGCTGCTTTGGCAGATATGAGATACACCTTTATCGAAAAAGTATGTAATAAGACGGTCAAGAAATGTCATGAGAGTAAGGAACATATCAGAAGTATGAAGATTGACAGGGTTTTAACAGATAAATACCTTGCAATCCCGATGTTTTTACTGATCATGTTTGCAATTTTCTGGCTGACCTTTAACGTGATCGGATCATTTTTAAGTGATCTGTTAACAATGGGAATCGATGCGTTTACTGCAATGTGTGACAGGGCACTGACTGCTTACGGAATGAATCCGGTGGTACACAGCCTTCTGATCGATGGTGTGTTTGCAGGTGTGGGAAGTGTGTTGAGTTTCCTCCCGATTATCGTAGTATTGTTTTTCTTCCTGTCTATTCTGGAAGATTCCGGTTATATGGCGCGAGTTGCATTTGTCATGGATAAACCGTTAAGAAAAATTGGTTTGTCCGGCAGAAGTTTTGTGCCAATGCTGATCGGATTTGGATGTACTGTCCCGGCAGTTATGGCGACAAGAACATTGTCATCCGAGCGTGACAGAAATATGACGATCATGCTGACTCCGTTTATGAGCTGTTCCGCAAAGATACCAATTTATACCGTGTTTGCCGCAGCATTTTTCCCGGGAAAAGAAGCACTTGTAATGATCCTTCTCTATGCTGCCGGAATCATAGTTGGAATTATTTCGGCGCTTGTGCTGAACCATACGGCATTTCGTGGAAATCCGATCCCGTTTGTGATGGAACTTCCGAATTACCGTTTTCCTTCCGCAAAGAGTGTATTCCAGTTGATGTGGGATAAGGCAAAAGATTTTATCCAGAGAGCGTTTACCGTTATTTTTGTGGCAACGATCATTATCTGGTTCTTACAGACCTTTGACACCAGATTGAACGTTGTGGCAGACAGCAGCAACAGTCTGCTTGCATTGGTAGGAAGATGGATCGCACCTGTTTTTGCACCGCTTGGGTTCTCTGACTGGAGAGTATCTACCGCACTCATCACCGGATTTACTGCAAAAGAAGCGGTAGTCAGTACATTGAGTGTCCTCACAGGAACTGCAACATCGAACCTGAGTGCCGTATTAAGCGATATGTTTTCCGGTGTGTCTGTTGTGAGCTTTTTGGTATTTACCTTATTGTATACACCTTGCGTGGCGGCAATTGCAGCGGTAAAACGTGAGATGGGAAGTGGATTAAAGGCAGCTTTGGTAGTCGTTTTACAATGTCTGGTTGCATGGGTAGTCGCATTGCTTGTTTATCAGGTCGGAGGATTATTATTGTAATGAAAATTGGAGATTATATCGTCCTTGGTGTGATCTTACTCTGGCTGGTGCTCGCTTTTTGCTGGATGCACAGACAGAAGAAGAGAGGCAGCTGCATTGGATGCAGTGGCTGTGCAGGGAAAAACTGCAGAAAATGTGAAAAAAATGACGGCGATGGAATGTAAACCATGCCTTGTCAGAATGAAAAATATATTATATAATAGCCTGTAGCGACTAAAAATAGCTGCAGGCTATTTTTTACAGGACAATAGAACGGATGAAAACGAGTCAGTCTATTGGATAGAAAACGTAAGGTTTTATCAAAAACCAGAAAGAGGAGATTTATGAGTAAAGTTAGAACAAGATTTGCACCAAGCCCAACAGGTAGAATGCATGTTGGAAATTTACGTTCTGCATTATATGAGTTTTTAATTGCAAAGCATGAAGGCGGAGATTTTATGCTTCGTATTGAGGATACCGATCAGGAACGTTTTGTGGAGGGCGCGGTAGATATCATTTACCGTACATTGGCTGAGACAGGCTTAGTCCATGATGAAGGTCCGGATAAGGATGGCGGTTATGGACCATACGTCCAGAGTGAGCGTATGAAAACCGGAATCTACATGAAATACGCAAAAGAATTAGTAGAAAAGGGTGAGGCTTATTACTGTTTCTGTGATAAAGAACGCCTTTCTACTTTAAAGACAGAGGTTGTAGAGGGAAAAGAGATCATGATCTATGACAAACACTGCCTTTCTTTAACCAAGGAGGAAGTGGAGGCAAACCTTGCTGCCGGCAAACCATTTGTGATCCGTCAGAATATCCCAAATGAAGGAACTACGACTTTTCATGACGAATTATACGGAGACATTACAGTGGAGAACGCAGAGCTTGACGATATGATCCTGATCAAATCAGACGGATATCCAACTTACAACTTTGCCAACGTTGTTGATGATCATACTATGAATATTACGCATGTAGTAAGAGGAAATGAGTACCTTTCTTCCTCTCCAAAATATCAGAGATTATACGATGCATTTGGCTGGAAATCACCTGTTTATATCCATCTGCCACTGATCACAGACGAGAACCACAAGAAGCTGTCTAAGAGAAGCGGACATTCCTCTTTTGAAGATCTGATCGAGCAGGGATTCCTGACAGAAGCAGTTGTCAATTATATTGCACTTTTAGGATGGAGCCCGGAAGATAACCGCGAGATCTTTACCTTAGATGAACTGATCAAAGAATTCGATTACCACAGAATCAGCAAATCACCGGCAGTATTTGACTACACCAAGTTAAAATGGATGAATGGTGAATACATTAAGGCAATGGATTTTGACAAGTTCTATGAGAGAGCACTTCCATATATCAAGGCAGTTATTACGAAAGACCTTGACTTTAAAAAGATCGCAGCTATGGTAAAAACAAGAATCGAAGTGTTTCCGGATATTGCAGAACATATTGATTTCTTCGAAAAATTACCAGAGTACGATGTTGCAATGTATACACACAAGAAGATGAAGACAAATGCAGAGACATCTTTAGAAGTTTTAACGGAAGTTCTGCCAAGATTAGAGGCGCAGGAGGACTATAGCAACGACGCACTTTATGCAATGCTCTGTGAGTATGTTGTAGAAAAGGGTGTCAAGAACGGATACGTTATGTGGCCAATCCGTACCGCTGTCTCCGGAAAACAGATGACACCGGGCGGTGCAACCGAATTAATGGAGATTCTTGGAAAAGAAGAATCCATTGCACGTATCAAAAAAGGTATTGAATTACTCAGCAAATAAAAGGGTATTTATGGAAAAAAGATACAATGATTCCCAGGTGAAGGCAATCGGACATTTTAACGGTCCGTGCCTTACCCTGGCAGGTCCAGGCTCCGGAAAGACAGCGGTCATTACGGAGCGGACAAAAAACCTGATCACAAAATATCATGTGAATCCGTCCAATATTTTAGTGATTACTTTTACAAAAGCGGCAGCATTGGAAATGAAGACCCGTTTCTTAAGTCTGATGGGAAACGGTTCGTATCCGGTCACATTTGGAACATTCCACGCCGTCTATTTTAGCATTTTAAAGCATGCATACAATTACAATGCAAATAATATCGTCCGGGAAGAACAAAAGTATGCGCTTATGCGTGAACTTGTCCAAAAACACCGTCTTGAGTATGAGGATGAAACGGAATTTGTATCATCCATTCTTGGAGAGATCAGTATGGTAAAAAATACAGGAGTCTCCATCGAACATTACTATTCCACGAACTGTGCTGAAAATATATTTCGAAGAATTTATGGAGAATATCATGAATATCTGCATCAGCATAAACTGATCGATTTCGATGATATGCTCGTTTATACTTATGAGCTTTTCAGGGAGCGAAAAGATATTTTATCGGCATGGCAGAGAAAGTTTCAGTACATCCTTATTGATGAGTTTCAGGACATTAACAAGATACAGTTTGATATTGTTAAAATGCTTGCAGCACCGGAAAATAATCTGTTTGTCGTGGGAGATGATGACCAGTCCATCTATCGTTTCCGTGGGGCAAGACCGGAGCTTATGCTGCATTTTAAAGACGATTATCCGGAGGCAGAGCAGATTTTACTGGATACCAATTACCGTTCACAAAAAGAGATCGTGGAGGCATCACTCCGTCTGATCGGATGTAATAAGGAACGTTTCCAAAAGAAGATTCAGGCGAACCAGGAGGCAGGAGAACCGGTTGAGTATGCAGTGTTTAAAAGCCAGAGGGAAGAAATCGCCAAAATTATCTGGGATATACAGGCGCATATGGACAGAGGCGGCAGATACGAAGATTTTGCCATTCTTTTCCGGACGAATACGCAGCCGCAGATGCTGATGGAAAAGCTGCTGGAATACAACATTCCATTCCGTATGAAGGATAATGTTCCAAATCTTTATGAACACTGGATTGCGAAGGATATCATTGCATACATGAAAATTGCGATGGGAAGCCGTTACCGGAAAGATTTCTTAAAAATCATGAACCGCCCGAAACGCTATATCAGCAGGGACTCTCTGGACGAAGAAACGGTAGCGTTTGATGTCTGGGAGTGGTTTTACGAGGATAAACCGTGGGTGGCAGAGCGCATCCAGCGGCTGGAGTACGATATTAAAATGCTCTCAACCATGAGCCCTTATGCGGCGATCAATTATATCCGCCGTGGGATTGGCTATGATGAATTCTGTGTGGAGTATGCAGATTACCGCAGAATGAATGTGGAGGATCTCTATGAGGTACTTGAGGAGTTACAGAACAGTGCGAAGGGATTCGACACTTATAATGACTGGTTTGAGCATATCGAAAACTATACGGCGGAACTGGAAAAGATTTATAGACAGCAGAATCAGAACCCGGAGAGCGTTGCACTTGCCACACTACACAGTTCAAAAGGCTTAGAATATGACAATGTCTACATTATCGATGTGAATGAAGGAATTATGCCTTATAAAAAGGCTGTGCTTGACAATGAAGTGGAGGAGGAGCGGCGGATGTTCTATGTGGGAATGACGCGCGCAAAAAAGAAGCTGCATCTCTATTCCATTGAACAGTTGAATCACAAAAATACAGACATTTCCAGATTCATAAGAGAATCACAGAAAAAATAAAATTATACAAAAAAAGAACTGATGTGCATTTTCAAAGCGCATCAGTTCTTTTTCCTTAATCATCTAAATCTTCAAATTCTGCCTCGTCAAGCAGTTCATCGAAGCGGTCAGATACGACTTCGTACTCCTCGTCATCCTCAATATTCTCCAGGGAAGGATTTCCTTCTGCATCCTCAGAATAGCGGTAGATAAATACTTCGCCGTCCTCATTTGGCTGCTCGTCCTCATCTACAGGAAGAAGTGCGATATAATCGCGGCCATCTGCCTCAAAGATGGTAAGAATCTGGCATTCCATGGAACTGCCGTCATCTAAGTCAAGTGTTACGAACATGTCTTCATCGTCTAAGTTGTTGAACTTGTTTTTCTCTGCCATTGGGCACCTCTTTCATTCATATTATTAGATAATAGCCTGGACATACAGATCCAGACGACTCTCCAGATTAACGAAGTTACCATTGTCAAGCTGGATGGTCGGGCGTGTAAGCTTCTTGTTGATCAGAACGATCTTTCCCGAAGATCCGTCACTTAACAATACTTCATTATTGATATAAGTATTAGCAATATGATCGAGAAAAGTCAAGATATATTTTGGATTAAATTGTGTCAATCCCTCTTTTTCAAATATTGCGATCACTTCAAACGGGCACAGCCCATCTCGGTAACAGCGGTTGGCTGTCATGGCATCGTAGACATCTGCAATGGATACGATGGATGTGAAATCATCAATCTCGCTGCCGGTAAGTCCTAAAGGGTATCCTTTGCCATCAAATCGTTCATGGTGTAAGAGAACGGCATTTTTGACACGCTGATCGATGTTAAGGTTTTTGACCATATTGTAGCCGATCACCGGGTGTTTCTTGATCTCTTCGTATTCGGAATCTGTAAGCTTTCCGGGTTTTCCAATGATCTCATTTGGAATTTTGGATTTCCCGATATCATGCAGCAGACCGCAGAGTGTCAGAGTGTCCATATCCTTCTCGGAAAAATTCTTCCATTTGCCGATCAGACGGCAGATCAGTGCGACGTTGACACTGTGCGCATAGGTGGAATCATCGATCTGTCTCATATTGTGCAGCATATCGAACATGGAGATCGTAGTACTGTTTTCTCCAAAGAGCGTCAGAGTTTCATCCAGAAGCTGATCTACATTGAGATCCTCGTCATTTGCGATAAAATTATTGATATTTTCCTTCATAAAGGAAACTTTCTTGGTATAATCTGTTTTAAATCTTTGAAATTCCGGGCTTCTGCGGATACGTTGGGAATAAGTTTCCAAACGTTGTGCAGTCATGGTGCTTGAATTGCGGTCACCATGATTTTCAGGGAAAATGCTGACAGAAGCAATCTGATAGAACTTTAAGTGTTCGATCAGCTGCAATGTAACAGGAGTATTCTGTTTTGCAAGACATTGCCCATGATAGGAAAAGACATCTTCACTGATGACCATGCCCGGTTTCAGGTTATTAATTGAAACGATTTTCATAAAGCACCTTTCCGTCCTATATTTAGCATTAAAATTCTAGCATAAATTTTTCCTGTTGTGTAGATAAAAAATTCATGAAATGCAAAAAAACATTCTTCTATACAAAATTATCGGTTAAAGGTATAATAATATTATATGTCGTAACATTTTTTTGAAAAAAAATACAAGGCTGGTGACAGAATGAACTATACGGTGACAGAAGGTAATTATTTGAGATTTGGATTGCAGAGCGTAAAAGATGGTGTCATTTTTACTTTTGCAGGAGAAAAAGAAGATGTGTGTGAAGTCATATTATATGACAGATCCTTAAAGGTCGCCGGCAGGGTGGAGGCTCCGGCTGCATTTTGCAGAGGGGCAGTCAGATCTGTTTACATACATGGGTTGAAGGCAGATCATTTATTATATAATTATGAGATCAATGGAGAGATAGTGCCGGATCCCTATGCATCGAAGATTGCTGGAAGAGAAAAGTGGGATGATGCGAGAAGAGCAGAATGTGACTTCTTAGTCTGTGGCAGTTTTGAAGAAAAAGAATATGAATGGCAGAGCGCGTGCTGCCCGGAGATCCCGAAAAACGAAATGGTCATGTACAAGCTTCATGTCAGGGGATTTTCCATGGATTCCGGGAAAAAGGGAAAAATGCGTGGAACATTTGCGGCAGTGGAGGAGCGGATTCCCTATCTGAAAGCGTTAGGCGTGACGACGGTGGAGCTGATGCCGGTCTATGAGTTTGAGGAGATTGAGATTCCAAAGAAACAAAAACTTCCAGGGTATATACCACAGGGCAGCATACCGGAAAAGGAAGCCGGTTCCGGGACAGACAAAGAAAAATTAAAAGTCAATTACTGGGGGTATACAAAAGGATTCTATTTTGCTCCGAAAGCCTCTTATGGCTGTAGCAAGAATGTGACACGGGAATTGAAACATCTGATCGATGCACTGCATCAGAATCAGATGGAGTGCGTGATGGAGATGTATTTTGAGCAGGAGGAGAATCAGAACCTGATCATGGATGCACTTCGTTACTGGGCAACGGAATTTCGTGTAGATGGTTTTCATCTGATCGGGGAGAATGTGCCGATCACTGCAATCGCCCAGGATTTGTTCCTGCGGAGAAGCAAGATCTTTTATCAGTATATCCCGGAGCAGTTGTGGAAGGAGAAGGAAAACTATCCGCATCTGTTTGTATACAATGACGAGTATCTTTATACAGGAAGAAAATTGTTAAATCATCAGGGTGGCAGCCTTTTTGAGTTTGGCAATCAGCAGAAGAAACAGAACAAAACAGTCGGTTTTGTTAATTTTATGGCAAACAATAATGGTTTTACGCTGGCAGATCTTTTTTCCTATTGTGAGAAACACAATGAGGCGAATGGAGAAGAAAATGCGGACGGTTCAAATTATAATTTCAGTATCAATTGTGGCACGGAGGGAAAGACTTCAAGAAAATATGTGAAGGAACTCCGAAGAAAACACTTGTATATGGCGTTGTCCATGGTTTTCTTTGCGCAGGGAGTGCCGTTGCTTCTCGCAGGGGATGAAGCACTAAATTCCCAGCAGGGCAATAATAATGCATATTGCCAGGATAACAAAACCGGGTGGATCAATTGGAAGAAGAGTGCAGGCATGGAGGCGCTGCAGAAGTTTGTACAAAAACTTGCAATATTCCGTAAGGCGCATCCGGTGATACGTAAAGCGGAACCGATGCATCTGAACGATTATCAGCATAAAGGCTGTCCGGATCTGTCCTATCATTCAGATAATGCCTGGGCAGCAGGACTCCCGGAAGAAAAGGGGGCATTTGGTGTGATGTACTGTGGGGATTATGCCGTGAATGATGCTGGTGAGCCGGATGATATGGTCTATATTGGCTATAATTTCCATACCGGAGTGAATGAACTTGCCCTGCCGAAACTTGCCGGGAAGAAGAAATGGTATGTAGTCATGGACACCGCAGAACAGGAACATGCTTTCCTGCCAGAGGAAAAACTGGCGGAAAACCAGCACAGGATCACGGTCAGACCGCAGTCTGTCGTTTTATTACTTGGAAAATAGGAAGTCAGGGAAATGAATATTTGGAAACATTTTTGCACGATCAACCATCATAAAATACTTGTGATGAGAGGGTGCTTTCAGGTTGGACTGATCAGGCAGGGACTGCTTCACGATCTTTCAAAATACAGTCCGACCGAGTTTATCGTAGGATGTAAATACTATCAGGGCAATATGAGCCCGAACAATGCAGAGCGTGAGGCGGTTGGTTATTCTTCCGCATGGCTGCATCACAAGGGCAGGAACAAACACCATTTAGAGTACTGGATTGATTATGGAATACCGGATAAAGAAGGACCGCATAAAGGGGAACACAAAGGTCTCTGTGGCATGAAGATGCCAGTCAATTATGTGGTGGAAATGTATATAGACCGCGTAGCGGCATCGAAGAACTATCAGAAAGAAAAGTACCGGGACGACAGTGCTTTAGCATATTATATGAACGGACGGCAATTTCATGTGCTCCATGATGATACGAGGGCATTGTTAGAACTTCTGTTGGAAATGCTAGCGATAAAAGGTGAAAAAGCAACGAACCGCTTTATCCGTGAAGAGGTTCTCTCCCATAAAATCCCGTATGAGAAAGAACCGTTACTGCAATTGAAAGAACAGTTAGAAAAAGAATCATAATATCATTTCAGGAAAAAGAGCCTGCATATCTTCCGGCAAAGGAGCAGTGAACACCAGCGGTTTCTTTGTGACCGGGTGGGTGAAACGAAGCCGGTAAGAGTGCAGAGCCTGTCTGTTTATCTTTGTAAAATCAGGATTGTATAAAAAATCACCGATCAATGGATGCCCGATGGATTTCATATGGACGCGGATCTGATGGGTACGTCCGGTCTCTAATTTCAGGGAGATCAGGGAAAGACCGTCTTGATAGGCAAGTCTTTTATAATGCGTGATGGCAGTTTCGCCGTGAAGCACATCGATCTGCCGTTCTATCGTGGAACCTTCTTTCCGCCCGATCGGAGCGTTGACCGTCCCCTCATCCTCTGTGAAACCTTTCACAATGGCAAGATATTCCCTGCTTATGCCCCGGACTGACACCTCGCTGTTTAATATTGCGGAACTGATGAGATGTTTGGCAAGGATGGTGAGCCCGGTGGTGTCCCGGTCTAAGCGGTTGACACAGCGGAACGTATAAGGAATGCCCTGTGTCTGGTAATAATGGCAGACAGCGTTGGCGAGTGTGTTGTCATAATTGTTCATGGAAGGATGGATTGGCATATCGGCTGGTTTGTTTACCACTAAAATGTCCTCATCTTCATAACAGATGGAGAGAGGGAGATTGGTGGCAACAATATTTTCAGAGCCTTCCGTTTCCTCAAAATGGATAAAAAGACAATCCCCGTCGTTAAGCCTGGTACTCATATATTCCCATTTGCCATTTAAAAGAATACTTTCCGGAATCTTTTTCAACTGCACGGTCACGGCATGGGAAAAACCCTGCTTTTTCAGATAGTCAGAGATGGTCACACCATTGTCCTGTGCGGTTATGTTATATTCTAAATCACGTGTCATAATCGTTCCTTTCCTAAGACCATAAAACGATTATAGCGAAAAGCATGAAAAATTAAAAGAGGAAAAGCACGGAGAACTTGCCCTAAACATAAGATGTATCAAGAAAGCTTTTAAGGTGCGTTTTGAAAACATTTTTATCTCCGTTGACGATGGAACAGGAAAGCGAATGTCTGAAGAAAATGAAAAATGGTGACCTTGAGGCGAGAAACGAGCTGATCGAGCGCAATATGCGGCTGGTTGCCCATGTGGCAAAAAAATACCAGAACCCGGAGGATGAGATGGAGGATCTGATTTCCATCGGAACCATTGGACTGATCAAGGCAGTGGAAACATACAAAGAGGATTATGGGAGCAGGCTTGCGACCTATGCGGCAAGGTGTATTGACAATGAACTATTAATGCATTTCCGGGCAAAAAAGAAAACGTCGAAAGAAGTTTCCCTGTATGAGCCGATTGGAACTGATAAAGAGGGGAACCAGATCCAGCTTTTGGATGTTGTGGTCAGCGAGGACGAGGATGTTGTGGAATTGCTGGAACAGGATCGCAAAGTCAGACGGCTGAATGAAATTATTCCGCAGACATTGTCCGGAAGGGAATTGTTTATTATCATAAACCGTTACGGACTCTATGGGAAAAAGACAATGACACAGAGGGAGATCGCAAGAAAACTTGGGATTTCCAGATCCTATGTTTCGAGGATCGAAAAGAGGGCGATCGAAAAACTCAGGCAGGCATTTTAGGTGTATTATAATATAGAAGAAATATTGTAAAATCTGGAAAATGTGCTATACTAAAACTGCATCTGGCAGATGTATGAGGGCTTCTGCCGGATGTCGGAATCTTTTTTTATCAGAATCATTGCAGGATTCCCTGCGGTATCCACAGAGTATTTTCGAATACATTTATTTTTGATGCAGAAAACGAGGGAAAGGAAGGGTATTTGTATAGTTTAGTAACAACCTCGATCATCCAGGGGATCAAGAGCATCCCGGTCTATGTGGAGGCGGATGTCTCAGATGGCATGCCGCTTTTTGAGATGGTCGGGTCACTTTCGCCTGAGGTAAAAGAATCCAAAGAGCGTGTGCGCACAGCACTGAAAAATACAGGGTATATTCTGCCGCCAAAACGTATCACGATCAATTTTATCCCTGCCAATATCAGAAAGACCGGATCAGGCTTCGACCTTCCGGTTGTTGCCGCAGTGCTTTGTGCCATTGGCATTGTGCCGGAGGAAGCGTTAAAGGACACGATGGTCGTGGGTGAGATCAGCTTGAGCGGGGAGGTAAAGCCCGTCAATGGAATACTGCCTATGGTGGCAGAGGCAAAGGAACGCGGCGTCACACGCTGTATCGTACCGGCGGAGAATCATACAGAGGCGCAGCTTGTAAAAGAGATAGAAATTTTTGCGGTGCAGAGTATTGCAGAAATGATACATATTTTAAACGGGGGCACATACATTGAAAAAGAAATAGGAAAAGCAGTGGCAAAAACGATCCGGATGCTGGATTTTTCGGATATCCAGGGACAGCATTTTGTAAAGAGAGCCTGTGAGGTGGCAGTGAGCGGTATGCACAATCTGCTGATGATAGGACCACCCGGTGCAGGTAAGACCATGACGGCAATGCGGATACCGACGATCCTTCCGCCGCTTGATGAAAAAGAGCAGATGGAACTTTCGAAAATTTACAGTGTATCCGGACAGTTTCAATTACGGGAACAATTAATGGAGGAACGTCCGTTCCGTTGTCCACATCATACGATCACGACGCAGGGATTAGTGGGTGGTGGACTGATCCCAAAGCCGGGAGAAATCTCTCTGGCACACAAGGGCGTTTTATTTTTGGATGAATTGCCGGAATTTAAGCAAAATACTATTGAGATCTTAAGACAGCCGATGGAGGAAAAGGAAGTGCGTTTAGTGCGCGTGAACGGCACGTATGAATATCCGGCTGATTTTATCCTTGTGGCTGCCATGAATCCCTGCAAATGCGGTTATTATCCCGATATGCAGAAATGCAGATGCACGGCTGCTTCCATTGAACGCTATATCAACCGTATCAGTCAGCCGCTCTTAGACCGCATTGACATCTGTGTGGAGACTCCGCAGATTAAATTTGAAGAGCTGAACGGAACGAAAAAAGAGGAATGTTCCGATACAATCCGGGAACGTGTGATTGAAGTGCATGCGATCCAGAAAAAACGTTATCAGAAAGAAGATTTTCAGTTTAACAGCCAGATTCCGGCTGCACGGATTGCAGAATACTGTGCTCTGTCGAAAGATCAGGGAAAATATATGAAGAAAATTTACAAACAGTTAAATCTGACTGCCCGGTCTTATCATAAAATCTTAAAGGTTGCGCGGACACTGGCAGATATGGACGGCACTGAAAACATTCTGGATGCGCATTTGAATGAGGCAGTCTGCTATCGCAATATTGATAAAAGATTCTGGAGGGATTCGTTATGAAATATCAGTACTGGCTTTCAAATATTCCGGGAGTCGGCTGTAAGACGATCCACCGCCTTTTGGGACAGGCAGGTTCTGCGGAAGAAATTTATTTTCTGAAAAAAGAGCAGTTAGAAAAGCTCTCCGGGCTGTCTGACCGCCAGGTGCATGCGATCACTGATCGGAAGAAAAACTGGAATCTGGAAGAAAAATATGCTGCGCTGGGAGAAAGCGGGATCTCTTTTTTATCCTGCGAGATGGAGTCATATCCTAAGCAGCTCAGGAATATCGTGGATGCACCATACAGTTTATACATCAAAGGGAAAATGCCTGATTTCTCAAAAAGAAGAGTGGCGGTCGTCGGGGCGAGAATGTGCTCGGAATACGGAAAGAAAATGGCAGAACAGATCGGTGAAAAACTGGCGTTTTGCGGGGCAGAGGTTTTAAGCGGCATGGCAAGAGGAATTGATGCTTACGGACATATCGGGGCATTAAAAGCGGGAGGAAACACCTATGCGGTGCTGGGGTGTGGCGTAAACATCTGTTACCCGCGGACGAATCAGAAATTATATGAGGATATTCTTTCACATGGAGGGATTATCTCTGAGTATCCGCCGGAGACTGAGCCGATTGCACAATTGTTTCCTGCAAGAAACCGGATCATATCAGCCCTCTCTGATGTAGTCGTGATCGTGGAGGCAAAAGAGCGGAGTGGTTCCCTGATTACGGCAGATTTTGCGTTAGAACAGGGAAAGGATATTTATGCAGTTCCGGGGCGTGTGACAGATTCCTTAAGCATGGGCTGCAATAACCTGATCCGGCAGGGGGCGGGCATTATAAACAGCGTAGAAGATTTTGTAAAAGATCTTGAATTGTATGCGTGTAATGACACAACTCAAGAAAATTTTAACAAATTATTACTTGAAAAAGATGAAAGCTTGGTGTATGCTTGTTTGAGTTTACGACCGAAAAGTATGGAAGAACTTTTGAAAAAGACAGGATTTGCAATGCCTCAGATGGCAGATATCCTGCAGAGACTGATTCAGAAGGACTTTATCACGGAATCTTTTAAAAATTATTATATACGCAAAATCTGAAAGTAAGGAGACAGTTGAATGGCTAAGTACCTGGTTATCGTGGAATCACCGGCAAAGGTGAAGACAATTAAAAAATTTCTGGGAAAAAATTATGAGGTTGCAGCATCAAACGGACATGTGCGCGATCTCCCAAAGAGTCAGCTTGGGGTTGATGTGGAACATGATTTTGAACCGAAGTACATTACTATCCGAGGAAAAGGAGATATCCTTGCAAATCTTCGCAAAGAAGTGAAAAAAGCAGATAAAGTGTATCTCGCAACTGACCCGGACCGTGAGGGTGAAGCGATTTCCTGGCATCTTAGCAAGGCATTAAAACTGGAAGGCAAAGATGTCAACCGAATCAGTTTCAATGAGATTACGCAGAGTGCGGTGAAAGCGTCTTTGAAACAGCCGAGAGACATTGACATGAACCTTGTGAATGCGCAGCAGGCGAGACGTATCTTAGACCGTATGGTTGGTTATAAGATCAGTCCGCTGCTCTGGGCAAAAGTAAAACGTGGCTTAAGTGCCGGACGTGTGCAGTCGGTTGCACTTCGCATCATCTGTGACCGCGAGGAGGAGATCAACGCTTTTATTCCGGAAGAATACTGGACACTTGACGCAGAATTAAAGATCGCAGGTGAGAAAAAGCCTTTACTTGCAAAGTTCTACGGAGACAGCGAGAGCAAGATGAATATCTCTTCGAGGGAGGAGATGGACCGCGTGATGGCAGAAATCTCCAAAGAGACATTTAAAGTGATCGAGGTAAAAAAGGGCGAGCGTGTGAAAAAAGCACCGCTTCCATTTACGACCAGTACTCTGCAGCAGGAGGCATCCAAAGCGCTGAACTTCCCAATCTCAAAGACGATGAGAATCGCCCAGCAGCTCTATGAAGGTGTGGATGTGAAGGGGCAGGGAACGGTCGGTCTCATCACTTACCTGCGTACAGACTCTGTCCGCATTTCCGAGGAAGCAGATGCACAGGCACATGAGTACATCGGAAAAAATTACGGTGAAAATTATCTTGCAACACAGACAACTGCCAAAAAGTCCGGCGCAAAGATCCAGGATGCACATGAGGCCATCCGTCCATCCGATATCAATCGTACACCGGCAATGGTCAAAGATTCCCTTTCCAGAGATCAGTTTCGCCTGTATCAGCTGATCTGGAAACGTTTTGCAGCAAGCCGTATGGCATCTGCGGTATATGAGACGACCAACGTGAAGATCGGTGCCGGAAATTACCGGTTTACAGTATCGGCATCCAAGATCACATTTGATGGATTTATGTCTGTGTACACCAGTGAGGATGACGAAAAGGCAGAAAATAATGTGCTGCTGAAGTCGATCGATGAGAGTACGGAGCTTTCTTTGGAAAAGCTTGATGAAAAACAGCATTTTACCCAGCCGCCGGCACACTATACAGAGGCGTCTCTGGTCAAGACATTAGAGGAACTTGGAATCGGACGTCCGAGTACCTATTCCCCGACCATTACAACGATTCTTGCAAGACGCTATATTGTAAAGGAAAATAAGAACATTTACGTGACAGAACTCGGCGAAGTGGTAAATCAGATCATGAAGGAATCTTTCCCGTCTATCGTGGATGAACATTTCACGGCAAACATGGAGAGCCTGCTCGACAGTGTCGGCGAGGGAACTGTTAACTGGAAAACGGTTATAGAGAACTTTTATCCGGATCTTGAAAAAGCAGTCGAGGCTGCGGAAAAAGATCTTGAGAAGGTCAAAATTGAGGATGAAGTGACCGACGTGGTCTGCGATGTCTGTGGCAGAAATATGGTTGTGAAATATGGACCGCATGGTAAGTTCCTTGCCTGCCCTGGATTCCCGGAATGCCGCAACACAAAACCTTATCTGGAAAAAATCGGCGTCAAATGTCCGAAATGCGGCAAAGAGATTGTGCTGAAAAAGACCAAGAAGGGCAGAAAGTATTACGGCTGTGAGAATAACCCGGAATGCGACTTTATGAGCTGGTCACGTCCGGTAGAAGAGAAATGCCCGAAATGCGGCGGCTACATGGTTATGAAAGGCAGCAAAATCGTCTGCGCAGACGAGCAGTGCGGTTATGTGACAGAGAAGAAAGAAAAAATCAGGAATAATTTGAATATATTGAATTTTCTGAATAAATGTGCTAAAATACAAAATGTCATAAAAAACCAGCAAAAACTTATGGGAGGCTGTCAAATGAGCGTTCAATTGTTAGATAAAACAAGAAAAATCAATAAATTGCTGCATAACAACAATTCGTCAAAAGTGGTATTTAATGATATCTGTGATGTGCTTAAGGATATTTTAAACTCTAACATTCTTGTGATCAGTAAAAAGGGAAAAGTGTTAGGAACCGGTCTGACGGATGGTGTGGAAGAGATCCGGGAGCTGATCGTGGATGAGGTCGGCGGATTTATCGATCCATTGCTGAATGAACGTTTACTTGGAATCCTGTCCACAAAAGAGAATGTCAATCTCGAGACGTTGGGATTTGTGAATGACATTAAGAAATATACTGCGATCATAACACCGATCGACATTGCTGGAGAGCGGCTCGGAACACTGTTTGTGTACCGGGAGAATGATCCGTATGATATTGATGATATTATTTTGAGCGAATATGGGACAACCGTGGTAGGACTTGAGATGATGCGTTCGGTAAATGAAGAGAACGCTGAGGAGACAAGAAAAGTCCAGATCGTAAAATCTGCGATCAGCACGCTTTCTTTTTCAGAACTGGAAGCCATCACCCATATTTTTGAGGAGATGGATGGCAAAGAGGGAATTCTTGTTGCAAGTAAGATCGCAGACCGTGTAGGAATCACAAGATCTGTGATCGTCAATGCACTCCGCAAGTTTGAGAGTGCAGGAGTGATCGAATCAAGATCTTCCGGCATGAAGGGAACCTATATCAAAGTTCTGAATGACGTTGTCTTTGATGAACTGGAACAGATCAAGAAAGAAAATAACATAAAATAAAGGGATTTACGTGAAAAAAGGGATTTTATAGCTTGCTATAGAGTCCTTTTTTCACATTAAGCAGGATCTGTCATGGAAAACGGGAACACAGATTGAAAAAACAAAACACCATATTGTGCCTAAAAGTCAAAAATCTACAAGATATGTCAAAAATGGTAAAAAAAGACTTGTGTTTTTGGATTTATTCTTTATAATAAAACTAGGTTACTGTTGAATTATGTAAATTGGAAGGGGAATGTGTCATGATTACTACGAACGCATTTGACTATATCAATGTGTTGGATAAAGCGGCGGATGCAAGCTGGCTTCGTGAGACTGCGATTATGAATAATCTTGCGAACACAGATACGCCGGGATATAAGAGACAGGAAGTGGATTTTGAGTCTGTACTTCAGAGAGAATTAGGCCACTCCAAATACACAACGCTGGACAAGAAAATCCGTTCCTTAAATGCGGATCTTTCCGGTCTGAATGTATCTACCCATACAGACTCATCAAATTATTCTTACCGTCTGGACCGGAACAACGTGGATCCGGATACCGAGAATGTGGAACTGGCATCGGAGACGATCCGTTATCAGGCACTTACGAACAGCATCACCTCTGATTTTACGAGAATGCAGGCAGTTTTAAAGTAAAATAAGAGCAGGATTACAGGAGGATAAAAATGGCTTTATTTCAGGCGTTTGATATCAGTGCTTCGGGAATGACTGCGGAGCGTTTCCGTATGGATACCATTGCAGAGAATATTGCAAATGTAAATACGACAAGAACAGAAGATGGAACTCCATACCGAAGAAAAATAGTTACTTTTGCAGAGAAGGAAGTGACTTCTTTCTCAAGGTATTATCAGAATGCCAGATCTAAGTTTGTCGGAAATGGTGTGAAAGTATCTTCTGTCAAAGAGGACACAGAGACTGATTTTATCATGGAGTATGATCCGTCCAATCCGGATGCGGATGAGAATGGTTATGTTTCTTATCCGAATGTGAATACGGTCACAGAGATGACGAACCTTATTGATGCATCCCGTGCGTATGAGGCAAACACAACAGCATTCGAGGCTGCAAAATCAATTGCACAGAGCGGACTCTCCATTGGAAAATAAGTAAAGATAAAAGATAAGTAAGGTGGTATGACATATGGATATCAGTTCATTGACAAATATCAGTTCAGATTATCTGAATCAGATCGCACAGCAGAACAGGCTGGTCACGACAGACGATGATTCGTTCAGTTCTGTCCTTTCATCTGCGATGAATATGGTTTCAGAGACAAACAACCTGCAGAACAACGCACAGTCAGAGGTGATCCGTTTTGCATTGGGACAGTCAGAGAACACACATGATCTGTCAACGGCACAGACCAAAGCACTTACTGCGATCCAGTATACGGTGGCAGTGAGAGATAAAATGATCGATGCATACAAAGAAATTATGAATATGCAAATTTAGTGAACGAGGGTAGATGAAAATGCCGGAACAGGTACAAAAGGTTTTAGACAGAATCCTAGAATGGTGGAAAAAATTCAATACAAAACAAAAGACACTGTTGATCAGCATTGTGGCAGTTGTGCTTGTGGCTCTTGCAATTCTTGCGGCAGTCGTTTCCAAACCGAAAATGGTAACATTAGTTACCTGCGCGACGACGGCAGAATCGGGACAGGTCAAGAACATTCTCGACTCCGAGAATATTTCTTATGAACTCTCCGCAGATGGGCTTGCCTTTCAGGTAAATGAGAAAGATTACGCAAATGCTTCCATTGTTCTTGGAACAAATGATATTCCAACCAGCGGCACGAAGCTAAGCGACGTGTTTGATGGAGGTTTCAGTTCCACTGAGGCAGACAAGACCAAAAAGTACAAATTATATCTCGAAGAGTATTATGCTGAGAAGCTTGAGACATTATCGAATGTAGATGCAGCGGCAGTGACACTGGATCTGCCGGACGAAGATGGAACGATCCTCTCCAAGGGCGAACAGGCATATGTGACAGCGATCCTGACACTCAATGGAACAATGGATGATGAACAGGCAGCCGGACTTGCAAAATATCTTGCAACAAATGTTGGAAATGATGACACATCCAATGTGCTCATCCTCGATAATAGTTCAAATGTTCTTTTCTCTGGTCAGGATGATACGTCTGTGACAGGAAATGCCAACAACCAGTTGTCTTTAAAGACCAAAGCCGAAAATCAGGTAAAAGGCCAGGTGAAAGATGTCCTTGTAGGATCATCACTGTTTGACAATGTAGAAGTCGGTCTGAATCTTGCGATGAATTTTGACCAGACCACAGAATCCACACACGAATATTATGCGCCGGATGGACAGACCAATGGTATGGTTGGCTCAAAGAGTGAATATGAATCGAATGCAGTCGGTGGAGCAGCGGCAACACCGGGAACAGATTCCAATGATGACGATACGACTTATGTGATGGAAGATAATGATTACACAAGTTCCAGTGTGTCTGAGACGAATACAAACTACCAGAATAACGAGAAGATCACAACAACAACACCGGCAGTTGGAACTGTTAATTATGACGGCTCATCCATATCTGCAGTCGCAACGAACTATGTGATCTATGATGAGGATACACTGCGTGCTTCCGGAACGCTCGGTGACATGACCTTTGATGAGTATGTTGTTGCAAACAGTGAACCTGTAAAGGCGGAAGTAGACCAGGATCTTTATACGCTGATCTCCAATGCAACAGGCGTACCGGTGAGCAATATCACGATCATTGCATATGATCAGCCGATGTTCCAGTACAGCAAAGGAAGTACACGGACCATATCGGATTATCTGCAGATCATCCTTGCAGTATTGATTTTTGCACTGTTAGGTTATGTAGTATTCCGCAGCACAAGAAAAGAGAAAGCAGTCGAGCCGGAGCCGGAACTTTCCGTGGAGTCTCTGCTTGAATCCACCAAAGAATCTGCAGATACATTACAGGATATCGGATTCAATGAAAAATCAGAGACAAGAGTCCTGATAGAAAAATTCGTAGAAGAAAATCCGGAAGCGGCAGCTTCCTTACTTAGAAACTGGCTGAATGAGGAGTGGGAGTAGAATATGGCAACTGCAGATTACAATGGCGTTCAGAAAGCCGCAATCCTGCTGATTACATTAGGACCTGAACGTTCCGCAGATATTTTTAAACATCTGAAAGAAGAAGAGATTGAGGAACTTACACTGGAGATCGCAAATACAAGAAGCGTGTCTCCACAGGTAAAAGAAGATATTTTAAATGAGTTTTATCAGGTGTGTCTGGCACAGCAGTATATCGCAGAGGGTGGTATCGGTTATGCAAAAGAGCTTCTTGACAAGGCTCTTGGACAGGAAAAAGCACAGGAGGTTATCTCCAAGCTGACTGCTTCCTTACAGGTTCGCCCATTCGAGTTCGTGCGGAAGACAGATCCGAGTCAGCTTTTGAACTTTATCCAGGATGAGCATCCACAGACGATCGCGATGATTTTATCTTATCTGACAGCATCGCAGGCGGCGATGGTTTTAGGAGCACTTCCACCGGAGAAACAGGCGGATGTTGCAAAGAGGATCGCAATGATGGATCGTACATCACCGGATGTGATCAAAGAGGTGGAGCGAGTGTTAGAAAGAAGACTTTCTTCTCTGGTCAACCAGGATTACACGATTGTCGGAGGTGTCGATGCGATCGTGAATATCTTAAATACGGTAGACCGTTCTACAGAGAAGCATATTATGGAATCTCTTGAAATTGAAGAACCTGAGCTTGCAGATGAAATCCGTAAGAAGATGTTCGTATTTGAGGATATCCTTCTTCTCGATGACAGAGCTATCCAGCGAGTCCTTCGTGATGTTGAAAACTCAGATCTTGGCGTGGCATTGAAAGGTGCAAACGAAGATGTTCAGAATGCGATCTTTAACAACCTGTCAAAACGTCTTGCAGCCATGATCAAAGAGGATATGGAATTTATGGGACCTGTGCGTATGAAGGATGTTGAGGAGGCACAGCAGAAGATTGTCAGTGTGATCCGAAAACTTGAAGATGCAGGTGAGATCGTAATTTCAAGAGGCGGAGGTGACGAGATTATTGCCTAATCTTTACAAACAATATTTCGTGCACAACGAGCCGAATAATAAACGTGTCATTAACTCAGATGATATTGTAGAAAAACGTTTAGAGAAGATGGCAGAGCTTAAGCGCAGGGAACAAAAAACAACGGATGAGAATGGCTTCTCAGCAGGAATTGTCGGTCCTGACACAGATTATGTGGAGGAGATCGACCATGTCGCTGAAGCAAAAAAAGAAGCTGAAAAAATTCTGGCGGAAGCACAGGCGCAGGCACAAGCAATTTTAAATCAGGCGAATCAGGAAGCTGAAGATATCCGGGAGAATGCAAAAAATACCGGATATCAGGAGGGAAGACAGAGCCTGGAGAGTGAACTGGCAACGCAGCGTGAAGAGTTACAGAACGAATATCAGAGCAAACAGGAAACGCTTCAGAATGAATTCAGGGAGAAACAACAAAATATGGAAAAGGATCTGGTAGATGTGATCCTTGAGGTTTTTAACAAAGTATTCCATATACAGTTTGACCATAAAAAACACATTCTGATGTATCTCATCGATGATGCAATTTTAAATATCGAGGGAGATAAAAAATTCCGCATCAAGGTTGCTAACAGCAATGTAATGTTTTTGGAGAATCATAAAGAAGAAATCCTGGAACGAGTGGGAGCCGGGATCGAGATCGAGATTGTCGCAGATTCCTCCATGGATGGAAATTCCTGTGTGATCGAGACAGACTCAGGAGTATTCGACTGCAGCCTTGGTGTGCAGCTCGAAAATCTTATTAAAGATATAAAATCACTATGCTTATAAGGATGGTTGAAAGTGGACAGCAGGTATAACAAGTATTTACGACTGGCGGAGAATACATATTTTAAACGGCTTGGAAAAGTTGTTAAAATTGTTGGATTGACCATTGAATCCGTTGGTCCGGATGCAAAACTGAATGACTTGTGCAGAATTATCATTGATGAAAATGCTGGCACCGTGGTAATGGCTGAGGTTGTGGGTTTCAGGGATAAAAGACTGCTTTTGATGCCTTATGAGAGCGTAGAGGGGATAGGAGTAGGATGTATCGTTGAAAATACGGGGCATCCTTTATCTGTTTCTGTAGGAAATGAACTTTTAGGGCACACCTTAGACGGAATTGGACGTCCAACGGACATTGACAAATTAGAAACACCGTATGAATATCCGGTCGATGCACAGCCTCCGGATCCGATGTCAAGAAAGATCATCAGTGAGGTGCTTCCTCTCGGCGTGAAAGCGGTCGATGGATTGATCACAGTCGGAAAAGGACAGCGTATCGGAATTTTTGCAGGTTCCGGTGTCGGAAAGAGTACACTGCTTGGTATGTTTGCAAGAAATACAAAGGCAGATATCAATGTCATTGCCCTGATCGGTGAGCGTGGCCGTGAGGTGCGCGAATTTGTGGAACGGGATCTTGGAGAAGAGGGTATGAAACGTTCCATTGTCGTTGTGGCGACTTCTGACAAACCGGCATTGATCCGTAAGAAGGCAGCAATGACGGCGACATCCATTGCAGAGTATTTCAGGGATCAGGGAAAAGATGTGCTTCTGATGATGGATTCCCTGACACGTTTTTCCATGGCACAGCGCGAGATCGGACTTGCATCCGGAGAACCGCCTGTAACCAGAGGATATCCGCCGAGTGTATATTCGGAGATGCCAAAACTGTTAGAGCGTGCAGGAACTTCAGATAAAGGATCAATCACCGGATTATATACGGTGCTGGTAGATGGTGATGATTTTAATGAACCGATCACAGATACAGCCCGAAGCATTTTGGATGGTCATATCATGCTGTCCAGAAAACTGGGACATAAAAACCACTATCCGGCCATTGATATTTTACAGAGTATTTCCAGGGTTATGAGTTCCATTGCAACGCCGGAACATAAAGAACTGGCAGGCAGGTTAAAAAATGTACTTGCCACATACAATGAGGCAGAAGATCTGATCAATATTGGAGCCTATAAGAGCGGTTCTAACAGGAATATCGATTATGCCATCCAGAAAATCGATGCTGTAAATGATTTCCTGATGCAGAAGACCGACGAAAAATTCCAGTTTGAACAGGAGATCGATCTGCTGCGTGCACTTTTTAATGATTAGAGGTTGATAGGATATGGCAAAAATTTGCATATCGGATGCAAAGCATATTAGATATAAAAGAAAAATGGAAGGCCAGGCGAAGATTGCATATGGAGTTGCAAATGCAAAACTCATGGATGAACAGGGAAAACTCCAGCAGATCATGATACGCAAGGCAGGTTATGGAAAGCCGAGGCGAGAAATTTGGTGAATGGAACCATTGATGTACCTAAGATCAAAGAATGCAAGCGGGCAGTAGATACCATGAAAACGATGCAGCGCAGCCAGATGATGAATGTGCATGTCGCAGAAAAAAATGTAGAGGCTGCCCGGTTGAAACTCAATGAAGTCATGATGGAAAGAAAGACGCATGAGAGACTGAAAGAGCAGGCGTTTGAAGTTTTTAAACAGGAAATGCAATATGCAGAGAATAAAGAAATTGATGAGCTTGTAAGTTACACCTATCATGAGGGGATGACAGAAACCCGGTAATTTTGACAGGGCAATATACGAGAAAGGCATGGACGAGATTATGGCAGAACAAAAGCAGCAGGAAGAATTACAGCAGGAAAATGAAGTTTTAGATAAAAAACAGTTAAAGGCGGCAAAAAAGCTGGAAAAAAGAAGAGAAAACAGAAAAATCCAGATGATCTGGATGGAGATGAGGAAACCGTTGGAGGAAAAATCCTTGTTTTCTTTGTCACGATTATTATCATTCTGATCTGGCTTGCCATCTTTGCAATGCTGATTAAGCTGGATGTGGGAGGATTTGGCTCAGGAGTCTTAGCTCCTGTGATCAAAGATGTTCCTTATCTGAATAAGATTTTGCCGGATTCTGTCACAGAGGAGGTTTCCACGGAAGACAGCCAGTATGCATACACAAATCTGGATGATGCGATCAACCGGATCAAAGAGCTTGAGATTGAGCTTGCAGATGCCCAGAACAGTGCAAATTCTGATGCAGATTATATTGCACAGTTAGAGGAGAAGGCGAAAGAGCTGGATACCTATAAGCAGAATGAGGCAGATTTTGAGAAGGAAAAAGAAAAATGGTATGAGGATGTTGTCTTTTCGGAAGATGCTCCCGATATAAGTAATTACAAAGAGTATTATGAGAGCATTGATGCGGCAAATGCGGAAGTGCTTTATAAACAGGTGGTAGAACAGACTCTGACGGATGAACAGATGGATGATTATGTGAAGACTTATTCCAGCATGAAGCCGAAAGAGGCGGCAGCTATTTTTGATACAATGACAGACAACCTTCAATTGGTAGCAGATATATTATCCAATATGGACACACAGTCCAGAGGAGATATTCTCGGTAAGATGAACTCAGATACGGCAGCAAAAGTAACTGAGATCATGGAGCCTTCAGAATAGAGGGAGAGATCTGAGGATCTTTTCCGGGCAGTGCATACTGCCAGACAGTAAGACGATAAAAGAAGAAAGGAGGAAGCATATGGCTGGTACAACAATTTCTGAATTAGGAAAAATGTTTAACCAAAGCACACAGTCTGTGCAGGGGACAGAAAGCAATACCCGGATCACCACTGGAAAAGTAGATTTTGGTTCTATGATGAAACAGTCCGGAAACCGTCAGACAGCATCTTATGCAGGGATTGACCACAACGAAACAGTAAAGACAGCAGCAAATGGCAGTAAGGACACTGTGAAAGCGGCAGATGATTATCAGAAGTATCAGTACAAGGATAATACGATCGCATCAGAGATAAAACAGGTCACATCTGAGGATGTTGTCAAAGAGCAGTTCGAACAGTTTACAGAAGATGTAAAAGAAGTTCTGAAAGAGGAGCTTGGCGTGTCCGATGAAGCGATTGAAGCAGCAATGCAGACCCTTGGCTTACAGTTCCAGGATCTGCTGAATCAGAATAATCTTGCAAATCTTGTGGCAGAACTTACCGGAGCAGATAGCGTACCACAGCTTTTGTGCAGTGAACAGTTTGTAAATGTACTGCAGAGTGTCAATGACATTGGAAAAGATATTTTAAATGCACTTGACATGAGTCTGGAAGAGTTTCAGAGCGCAGTTGCCAAAGTGATGGACGATAATGCCGGATCGTCAGATGCTGTTACCGGACAGGAAACAGAAGCATCTGTGGATGAGGCAGTTGTTACAGATCAGACAGCCACAGAGGATACCAGTGCATCAACACAGAAATTTGCGGTAGAGGATGGAAGACAGACAAAAGCAGCAGAAAATGCACCTGCGCAGGATACACAGTCTTCTGAGGTAACGGAAGATATTCCGGAACAGGAAACTGTACAGAATAGGATGACATCCGAAAATGCGGCAGAGGATTCCACAGATCAGAACAATTCTTCTGATACACCCGGCAGGTTCCGTTTTACAAATGAGACAGCCCATACTGCAGACGGGGCGGTTATCACACCACAGAGTCATGTGGTACAGGAATTTGCTAATGTTGAGACAGTAGAACCATTACCGCAGAGTGTAAATACACAGGATGTGATCGATCAGATCGTAGAGTCCGCAAGAGTGATCCTGACAGAAGATAAGACGAGCATGGAGTTACAGCTAAACCCGCAGAACCTCGGAAAGATCATTCTTAAGGTTACCGAGCAGGAAGGCGCAGTAACAGCAAAGATCATGACACAGAATGCAGTGGTAAAAGAGGCATTAGAAGCCCAGACCGTAGAACTCAGACAGAATTTAGAGCAGGCTGGTGTGAAAGTGGATGCTGTTGAAGTGACCGTTGCAAGCCATGAGTTTGAGAAAAACCTTGAGCAGAATGCAGAAGGTGAAAAACAGCAGGGCGAGCAGCAGGAAAAAGAAAAAGGCAGAACCCGCAGATTAAATCTGAATGATTTAAGTGAATTATCCGGCGTGATGTCGGAAGAAGAAACTCTGGCAGCCAAAATGATGGCAGAACAGGGAAACAGTGTAGATTACACTGCATAAGTTTTGAGAAAGGAGAGAGACAATGGCGTTAATTCAGCAGGTAAAAGATGGAAAATTTATAGATGAGACTACCGGTACAGGCAGTACATCAACAAAATCGTCCGAGAAAGATAAAAAGACCAACGAGCTTGGTTATGACCAGTTCTTACAGATTTTATGCGCAGAGATGCAGTATCAGGATCCGTTGGAACCGACAAGTAATACCGAGTATATTGCACAGCTTGCGACCTTCTCACAGTTGGAGTCACAGCTTAGTGTGCAGAGTACGATCGAGGCCTCTTCGGCAAATGATCTGGTTGGCAAGTATGTCATCATGAAAGTGACTTCATCTACAACAGGAGAGACAAGCTATATCGCAGGAACCTGTGATTATGTACTTCACAAAAACGGAGAAACATTTCTTTCTGTCAATGATGGACTTTACAACCTGAAGGATCTGGATACTGTTGCAGACGCAACTTATATGGAAGCAGTGACACTTGCAGAGACAATTAAATCCGCAATTTCATTACTGCCATCCAAAAATTCAATCTCGCTTGCAAACAAAGATGATATTGAGAGCATCCGTAAGATGTATGATGGACTGAACGATTACCAGAAGAAATTCGTTTCCAAAGATTCCTGGAAGAAGTTTGAAGAACTTGAGGCAAGATTAAAAGAACTGATCAAGGCAAACGAATCGTGCAGATGGATCTGACAAAACAGACAAATCTGACAAAGCGGAGGGAACAGACAAGACTGACAGCACAGGCAAGACGGACAGTACAGACAAAGCTGACAGCACAGGCAAGACGGACAGTACAGACAAAGCTGACAGTACAGACAAGACGGATAGCACAGACAAATCTGATAGTACAGACAAAACAGAAGAAACAGGAAGTGCAGGATCAGGAGATACAACCGATAACAGTTCAGACAGGACAGAGTAACAGGAGATGGGGTTATGAATAAAATTAATAACCAATTCACTTCGATTGAACAGATCACGGACCGTTATCTTGGTACTGGAAAAGGAAATTCCACAGTCAATGCATCGGGATTGTCCTTTGAGGAAATTTTAAAACAGAAACAGGATGTTTCTGAGAGCTTGGAACTGAAATTTTCAAACATGCCTCCATGAGACTGGAGAACAGAAAAATCAAATCTGTCAAAAGAACAGAGCGAACGGCTGGAGAGTGGAGTTCAAAAAAGCAAGTGAAAAGGGAATTCGGGAGTCACTCGTAATCGTTGATTCTCTGGCATTCATTGTAAATGTCCCAAACAAAACAGTTGTGACAGCAATGGACCGCACGGAATCCGATGACAACATTTATACCAATATTGATGGCGCAGTGATCATATAGCTGGACCTTAGGGGAGCAATCGGTTTCTGACTGACAGAAGAAACCAGACACCCTGCGCCAAAAGAACTTTAGGAGGTCATTTCATTATGATGAGATCAATGTACTCTGCTGTGTCAGGTTTAAAGACACATCAGACAAGAATGGACGTGATCGGTAATAATATCGCCAACGTCAACACAGTAGCTTTTAAATCTTCTTCCGTAACATTCAGTGATATCTTATATCAGACCACTTCGAATGCATCCGGAGCAAATGCAACAACCGGTACCGGCGGTGTCAATGCAAAGCAGATCGGTCTCGGTACAACTGCGGCAGCAACCAAAGTCAGCATCACTTCTGCAGGTGCGTCTGAGACAACCGGAAATCCATTTGATATCCGTCTGACTGATAAAAACTCGACGAACTTCTTTATTGTAAACAATGGTTCTGAGAACGTATTTACCCGTTCCGGTTCTTTCTACGTAGACGGTTCCGGTAACTTGTGTATGTCCTCAACAGGCTATACGGTTATGGGATGGCAGGTTGACGAGACAACAGGTGAGATCCGCAAGGACACTGTTTCGGCACTCCGTATCATGCAGGAGAAGAACCTGACTTCTGCACCGGAGGCAACCACACAGGCAACCATCGCCGGTGTGCTGGATGAGAATGATACAGATGTTAAAAATGATGCCGGCAGGGTAATGAACTTAAACTTCTACGATAACCTTGGTTATCAGTATACTGCGAAGTTTGCAATCAAGTCTACTGGAACAGATGGAAAATATACTGTTGAACTGACATCTGTTTTGGACAGCAATAATAAGAATATTATCGCAGATCTTAATAAACAGCAGATCGCACAGATTTTTGGTAATTATGATGCAAATGCAACACTTGGACAGTACAGCCTGTCAAAAGATTATAAATACAATGATGCAGATCAGACATATGAAGATTCAACTGGTAAAAAATTTAAGCCGTCAGCAACAGATTCTACGGTATTTGAGGAGCAGGGAAATCCGACAAATAAGGTAAGCATCACGGATATCTTTTCCGGTATCACAACAACCATTGCCAATAATGTCAAAAATAATACAAATAACTATCAGTTGGCTTTTGATGCGCAAACCGGGCATGCGACCCTGACGGGAGAGCAGACTTCTTACGATCTGGAATTTGATACGAGTTCAGGTAAGTTTAAGTCTATTGGTGGGGAAAATCCATCTGTAATGCTGAACATGGCAGCACTCTCTTCCGGTCTGATCAACACCAACGGAAACTTCCAGAATATCACCGTGGACTTCTCACAGTGCTTAAACTATGAGAACGGTGGTAAGTCCACGATCGGCGCAGATGCCGGAGCAGTGGACGGTACAACCGGAAAAGGACGTAAGCTTGGTGCCATGACAGGTATTTTCATTGATACAAGCGGACGTATCTACGGTACATATGACAATGGTAACACAGAGCTGCTAGGACAGATCGCAGTTGCACAGTTCTCTAACGCATCCGGTCTTGAGAAAGTCGGAGAGAGCTGCTACCGCACAACCTTAAACTCCGGTGAGTTCGATGGAATCGGTGTGGAGATTTCCGCAGACGGTTCTTCCATGACAACCGGCGAGCTGGAAATGTCGAACGTAGATCTTTCCTCAGAGTTTACATCCATGATCACGACACAGCGTGGATTCCAGGCAAACTCCCGTGTTATTACAACCTCCGATACATTATTAGAGGAACTTGTAAACTTAAAACGATAATATAAACTGAATGGAGGAATCTATAAAACGTTACAGATTCCTCCTTGAATAGAAATAGTATAAAAAAAGTAACGATTATTTAGTAAATATGTTCCATACTACAACAAGATATGGTATACTAAACGTTGTTTCATTGTTTTCATTGTCTGTTAACAATAAGGAAAGGATGAACACTATGATCGAAGTGACAAGATTAAATGGTACACAGATTTTGGTGAATGCGGATCTGATCGAACTTGTCGAAGAAACACCGGATACCGTGATCACTTTCACGACAGGACGAAAAATAATTGTAAAAGAAAGTAGACAACAGATAAAAAGTTTAGTAAAATCATATAAGCGGGAAATTATGGAAACTGGATTTGAAGCAGAAAATGAAAATTAAATTTTAAATATATTAACAAGGATGGCAGGTGGAAGATATGGATATCGCATCTTTAGCCGGTATAATACTCGGCGCAGTAATGTTTGTATTCGGTGTTTTCAGTAATGGTGGATTTGAAGCTTTGAAAAACATGGTTGATTCGGCGTCTATCATCATAACAGTCGGAGGTTCTATCTCCGGTGTACTGGCAGCACACAAGTTACCGGATTTCATTAACGGACTGAAGGGTATTACACTTACCTTCAAGGAAAAGGCAGAAGATCCGGCAGAGACGATCAAAAAGATCATTGATCTCTCTAATGTGGCAAGAAAAGAAGGATTGCTCGCATTAGAGGAAGCAGCCAATGATATTGAAGACGATTTTATGAAAAAGGGCGTAATGCTTGTTGTGGATGGTACGGATCCGGAACTGGTGCGTGGCATCATGGAGACAAGCCTGTCCTGTATGGAAGAAAGACATAAGAAAGTAATCGCATTCTGGGAGAAATGGGCAGAATTAGGTCCTGCATGGGGTATGATCGGTACGCTGATCGGTCTTATTAACATGCTTAAGAATCTGGAAGATGCATCGAGTATCGGACCGGCTATGTCGGTTGCCCTGGTCACTACATTATATGGTTCATTGATCGCCAACTGGCTTTGTAATCCAACTGCGTCAAAGCTTAAGGTGAATAATGAGAGAGAAGTTGCAATAAAAGAAATGATCGTGGAAGGATTGCTTTCCATTCAGGCAGGTGAAAATCCGCGTGTCATTGAAGAAAAGCTGAAATCATTCCTGACACCACAGGCAGCAGGAAGTCTCGGAGAAGGTGATGAAGCAGCCGGAGGTGAAGCATAGTGGCAAGAAAGAAGACAGAAGAAGCACCGGCAGGCGCTCCGGCATGGATGGCGACGTTTAGTGATCTTATGAATTTACTTCTTTGCTTTTTCGTTTTACTGTTTTCTATGTCAACAGTGGATGCTGAGAAGTTTGAGATGGTGATTGCATCTTTGCAGAGCAGCTTTAGTATTCTGCCGAGTGGTGGAGCTTCCATCGGAGATGGTGAGATGGTTTCTTCCGGCGTGAGCCAGTTACAGATGTATGACATCTATTATAATCAGATGGCAAATACGCAGACGACAGATGATACATCAGAAAGTTCAGATGTTGCGGAAGAGTATAAAGAAGAAGCGCTTGCCGAGTCAGAACAGATGGCAGAGCAGGTGCAGGATCTTGTAGCACAATATGGCATACAGGATCAGGTGGAAATCGATTTTAATGCGGAATATGTGCTGTTGAATTTAAATGGTGCAGTGCTGTTTGATTCCGGAAAATCTGAGATCAAGTCAGAAGCCTATCCTTTGATGGATAAGATTGGAAAGATTCTTCAGAGTTATCAGCAGAACATGATAGAGATAGAGGGACACACGGATAATATTCCGTTCACGCATTCTTCAAAATATGAAAATAACGATGTGCTGTCAATGTACAGGGCATTATATGTGGCAGATTATATGCGCAATATCACAACGATCGATCCGTCACATATCAAGTCATCCGGAAGAGGCGAATACGTTCCGATTGCAGATAATTCCACACCGGAGGGAAGGGCGCGCAACAGACGTGTTGAGATAAAGATATATAATTCATATTATTCCGAAATAAATTAATTAACAGAAGAAAGGCACAAACAATGAAAAAGAATCTGATGACAGTAATTATCCTTGCATTAGTTCTGGTGAATCTCGTTTTGACTGCAATTCTTGCGTTTACGATCATTCCTCAGACGAGAAAATCAAATCAGCTGATCGATAAGATCGCATCAGCAATTGATCTGGAGCTGGAAGATGGAAGCAGCAAAGATACCGCAGCAGTTCCGGTGGAAGATATTGAAGTTTATGATATTGAAGCCAGCTTTACCGTCAACTTAAGTCCAAGCGGTGATGGAAAAGACCATGTGGCTGTATTTTCTATCGGTTTGTCGCTGAATACAAAGAGTGACGGATACAAGAGCATAGGTACAGAAGGATTGAAAGCGAAGGAAACATTGATCAAAAATGATATCAACACGATTGTTTCCGGATATACAATGGAACAGTTCCGGGAGGACGAGCAGAGCGTTAAAGATGCTATCCTGGAAGATCTGCAGGAGATGTTCGGTTCTGACTTTATCGTTGGGGTAAGTTTCTCCAGTGTAAATACGCAGTAAATTAGAATGCTAGGTGGTGAAAGAGAATGGGTGAAGTCTTATCTCAAAATGAGATAGATAGTCTTCTGCAGGCATTGAGCAATGGAGAGCTTGATGCTGAGGACATGAAAGAAAAAGACGAAAAACAAGTGAAAAATTATGATTTTACCCGTCCGGCAAAGTTCTCAAAAGAGCATTTGCGTACGTTGGAAATCATTTTTGAACATTATGGAAGACTTCTTTCGACGAACTTACCTGTTTATTTGAGAAAAACAGTACAGGTGGAAGTGATGAATTCAGAGGCGGTTACCTATTCTGAATTCACGAATGCACTGTCAAATCCGGTTTTACTCGGATTGGTGAATGTATCGCCTTTGAGTGGCAGTATTATTATAGAACTTGCAGACAATCTGGGGTATGCAATTGTTGACCGAATGCTCGGTGGATTGGGAACTCCGTTAGATAAGCCAAGAGATTTCTCCGAGATTGAACTTTTGATTCTGGAGAGAATCTATAATGTATGTGTAAGTCTTTTGCCGGAGCCTTGGTCGAGTGTCTGTGAGATTTCACCGCGGCTTGAACGGATTGAGACAAACTCACAGTTTGCGCAGATTATTTCGCCGACCGAGATGATCGCACTTGTGACATTACATATCAAGATTGGCGATGTGGAAGGTCTTATGAATATCTGTCTTCCGTATCTGACATTGGAAAGTGTCATGGACAAGCTGAATACGAAGTTCTGGTATTCCAATCTTCAGGAACATGACGATAAGCAGTATACAGATGCGATCGAAGCTTTGATCTCAAAAGCGAAGATTCCTGTAAAAGCGGTTTTGGGAAACAGTACTATTTCCGTGGACGATTTTGTAAATCTTCAGGTTGGAGATATTATCCGGCTGGATTCGGGTGTGAATCAGGATCTGAATATTTTTGTCGGTAATATAAAAAAATTTACTGCTCTGCCGGGAGCTGTCGGCGATAATTATGCAGTAAGAGTTACATCAGTGGTAAGAGAGGAGCAGTAGTAATGGATGGTGTTTTGTCACAGGAAGAAATCAGTGCTTTGCTGAATAACCCGGATGATGCAAATAAAAATGATTTGCTGACAGATGCTGAGAAAGACGCGATTGGCGAAATTGGTAACATCAGCATGGGAACAGCGGCAACAACATTGTTTTCCCTTGTAAATCGTAAAGTAGATATTTCAACGCCGGTTGTATCTTTTGCAACATGGAGTGACATCTGTGATGCATATGAAAAACCGTGTGTATTTATCCGAATTGCATATACAGTTGGTTTGGATGGAAGTAATATTCTTGTTTTAAAAGAACATGATGTAAAAGTCATTACAGACCTGATGATGGGTGGTGATGGTACTAATACAGATGGAGAACTTGGAGAGTTACATTTAAGTGCAATCAGCGAAGCGATGAATCAGATGATGGGTTCCGCAGCGACCTCTCTTTCCTCTATGCTGAATAAGACCATCGATATCAGTCCGCCAGTTGCAGATCTTGTGGATCTTCATGATAATATTGATGAGGGATCAATCGCAGATTTTTTATCCGGTTCGTTTGTTAAGATTTCATTTAAGATGGAGATTGGAGATCTGGTAGACAGTGAGATCATGCAGTTGTATCCGGTTTCTTTTGCGAAGGAGATGTGCGCAAGCATTACAAAGAATATGGAAGCGGATACCAATTCCACATCGAACGAGGCAGAAAAAGCAGTGAGTGCACAGCCAGCTGCACCACAGCCTCAGATGGAACAGCCGATGGGAGGTCAGCAGGTTATGGGACAGCCAATGATGGGGCAGCCGATGATGGGACAGCCAATGATGGCACCGAATATGAATCAAATGTATGCACAGCCGGTAAATGTACAGCCGGCACAGTTTCAGGCTTTTAATCCAAGTATTGCACAGGTTGCAGGAGCAGAGAACATCGGATTGATCATGGATGTTCCACTTGAAGTGACAGTAGAACTTGGAAGAACAACAAAGTCGATCCATGAGATTTTGGATTTCGCACCTGGTACGATTATCGAGTTGAATCGAATTGCCGGTGAACCAATAGATATTCTGGTAAACGGAAAATACGTTGCCAAGGGTGAAGTCGTAGTAATTGAAGAAAGTTTTGGTGTGAGAATCACTGAAATTGTGAAATAAGATAGGAAAGAAGAGGAGAAACAAATAATATGGCTAAAGTAATGATTTGCGATGACGCAGCATTTATGAGAATGATGATTAAGGATATCTTAACAAAGAATGGTTATGAGATTGCTGCAGAGGCAGAAAACGGACAGAAAGCAGTAGAAAAATATCCAGAAGCAAAACCAGATCTTGTATTAATGGATATCACAATGCCTGAGATGGATGGTATTGAAGCATTAAAGAAGATCAAAGCATTAGATCCAGGAGCTAAAATTATTATGTGTTCTGCAATGGGACAGCAGGCTATGGTTATCGAAGCAATCCAGGCAGGAGCAAAAGACTTTATCGTCAAACCATTCCAGGCAGAGCGTGTTCTTGAAGCAGTAAAAAAAGTTGTAGGTTAATATGATATTACTCAGTTCTGCATTAGGCAGTTTTATCCAGCTGTTGGGCGTATTGATCATTTTTCTCTTTGTGCTGGCGATCACCTATTTCACAACAAAGTGGATCGGTAATTATCAGAAAACAAATTTTGCAAACAAAAATCTGCAGATTGTGGAATCAATACGTGTTGGAAATAATAAGTTTATTGCAATTGTAAAAGCAGGTGAGGTTTACCTTGTTGTAGCTGTTGGAAAAGATGATGTGACACTGCTCACACAGCTTACAGAAGAACAATTAAGCGAAGTACCGGATCTCTCTGCGGCACAAAACAGATTTCCGATGGATGGGAAGGCTGCACAGGAGAATTTCCGTGAGGTATTGAACCGGGTGAAGGAACATTTTCCTAAGAAATAGGTTTTGATTATGACAAGAGTGAAAAAGACATATTGTATGGTGTCACTAATTGTGGCAATGGTGGTACTTGTTCTGACGCTTTCATGGTCAGCGGGTGGAACAACTGTGTATGCAGCTTCCATGGATCCGGACAGTATCACAACATTTGATGGTGACAATTCAGAGGGTGGTGTCACCAGAGCAGCAGAAGACAGTACAAATGGATTGACAATTTCATACAACAATGATGGCGGATCATTGTCGGCACCGGTGAAGATGCTTTTGGTATTGACAATTTTATCACTGGCACCATCGATACTGATCATGCTGACTTCTTATACAAGAATTATCATTGTATTACATTTTCTGCGTACCGCAATTGGAACGCAGACCGCACCACCTAATCAGGTATTGATCGCGTTGGCTTTATTTTTGACATTTTTCATTATGTGGCCGACATTCCAGCAGATCAATACAGAGGCGATCCAGCCTCTTGACAAGGGTGAGATTACGACGGAAGAGGCATTTACCGTCGCACAGGGACCAATCAGGGAATTCATGTACGGTCAGACGCAGGAAAAAGATTTAAAGCTGTTTGTGGATATTTCAGATGAAACCTATGACAGTTATGATGATGTTCCGATGACGACTCTGATCCCGGCATTTATCTTAAGTGAATTGAGAGCTGCATTTATTATCGGTTTCGTGATTTATATTCCGTTTATCGTAATTGATATGGTCGTAGCATCCGTGCTGATGTCCATGGGTATGATGATGCTGCCTCCGACAACGATCTCCCTGCCATTTAAAATATTGCTTTTTATTCTGGCAGACGGATGGGATTTAGTGATCGGAAGCCTTGTAAAAACGTTTTATTAGTGGAATCTGAGGTGATGAGATATGATAACAGAGGGACAGGTTCTTGATATCGCAAAAGATGCAATTTATTATATTATTATCTGTAGTGCCCCGGTTTTGATAATTTCGCTGGTGGTTGGTTTGATTATCAGTATTTTTCAGACAGTCACTTCGATTCAGGAGCAGACACTTACATTTGTACCAAAGATTGTGGCAGTATTTATTGGATTGATGGTATGTGGTTCGTGGATTCTGAATCAGCTGTCGGAATTTGTGACGACCTTATGGTCGAACTTCAGTATTTATCTTGGATAGGTTTGACATATGGTGCAGTATTCATTTTCATTGGAAAATTTTGAAATTTTTATCTTAATACTTGTTCGCGTATCCTGCTTTGTATACATTGCACCTTTTTATGGGATGTCGAATGTGCCGAATCAGGTGAAGATAGGGCTTTCTGCGATGATCGCACTTCTGGTGTCTGGGTTTGCAGATGTTTCACAGGTTGAATATACCGGGCTTATAGGATATGCAGTCATTGTTTTGAAAGAGGGAATTACAGGGTTGCTGATCGGACTTGCTGCAAACGTTTGTAATTCCATTATTTTATTTGCGGGTAATATCATTGATATGGATATCGGTCTGTCAATGGCAACCGAATTTGATCCGATCAACAACGCGCAGGTAACATTAACTGGAAATCTGTATAATTATTTTATACTGATGCTGCTTGTGGTAACCGACATGCATCATTATATATTACGGGCCTTTGTGGATGCATTTACAGTCATACCGGTCAATGGACAGGTGTTTGACTGGGAGCATCTGATGAGATCCATGACAACTTATATGGGAGACATGTTTGTGATAGCATTTCGTATCATTTTGCCGGTATTTGCATGTATCATGATCTTAAACTGTATCCTTGGTATCATGGCGAAGGTTTCACCGCAGATGAATATGTTTGCGGTAGGTATGCAGATGAAGATTATGGTTGGATTTGTTGTACTTTTTCTGACCGTATCATTGCTGCCAAGTGTGGCAAATTTCATTTTTACGGAAATGAAAAAATTGATGGTACTTTTTATAGAAGGAATGTATTGACTTGGAACAGCAGAAACAGTTACATTTGATCATGGAATGGGATCTTCAGTGGTTTGCAAAGGACGGACCCGGTGGTGAAAAAACAGAACCGGCGACAGCAAAGAAACTGAGGGAGGCAAGAGAGGATGGCAAAGTCGTAAAAAGTAAAGAACTTACGGCGGCATTTGACCTGATCATTTTATTTCTTGTCCTGAAAATTTTTGTTTCATTTGTGGGTAACAGACTCATGAATAGTTTTGTGGATATCTACGGCAGGATACCGGATATTGTAAGGGAGAATGCCGTTGATGTGACGGAAAAGTCAGTCGCAGCGCTTATGTCCGATGCACTGATACAGATTCTGATCGTCTGTGTTCCCTTTTTTGCATTTGGATTTGTTGTGACGGCGCTGATCAGTGTGATCCAGGTTGGGTGGAAAGTGACAGGGAAACCGTTGCAGCCCAAATTCGATAAATTTAATCCAATCAATGGATTTAAAAGAATTTTTTCAAAAGATTCTATTTTTGAACTGGTCAAATCTATTCTTAAAATTTTTGTTATCGTCTATGTGGCATATACCTCGATCAGAGGTCATGCACAGGACATTTTTATCCTATATGAGATCCCACTGATGCAGGCGATCATGCTTTGCGGAACGGTGATCATCAATGCTGGTCTGAAAATCAGTCTCGTCTATTTAGTGATCGGTCTGGCAGATTTTATTTATCAGAAGTATCGTTTTAATGAAGATATGAAGATGACCAAACAGGAAGTGAAGGACGAGTTTAAAAATACAGAGGGTAATCCGGAAATCAAAGGCAGACAGAGACAGCGTATGCGTGAGGCTTCCAGAAGACGTATGATGCAGGATGTTCCAAAAGCGGACGTTGTCATCACGAACCCGACTCACTTTGCAGTTGCGATCAAGTATGATGCTGAGACATCAAAGGCACCGGTTGTTCTTGCAAAGGGAGAAGATTATCTGGCACAGAAAATCAAAGAGGCTGCCAGAGAACATCATATTGAGATTGTGGAAAACAAACCACTTGCGCGGATGCTGTATGCAAACGTGGATATCGGACAGGAAATTCCACCGGAACTGTATCAGGCAGTTGCCGAGATCCTCGCAATGGTTTACAATATGAGAGAAAAATAATTTGAGAGTGACTAAGGAGGAAAAGGCATGAAAAAAGCGGACATTGGCGTAGCGTTATATTTACTTGCGGCCGTTATTTTTTTCATTGTTCCAATCAGTTCCACCTTGTTGGATGTGATGATCGCGATCAATATTTCTATCGCGTTAATTATACTGTTTAATACATTATTCGTGAAGGAAGTACTGGATATGTCTTTCTTCCCGACTCTTTTACTGTTCACGACTATTTTTAGAATTTCACTGAACGTGTCGTCTACCAGACTGATCCTTTCAACAGGAGCACCTGGTAATGTTGTCACAACGTTTGGCCAGTTCGTAGGTGGCGGTGATCTTGTCATTGGTGCAATCATATTCATTGTACTCATTATTATCCAGTTTGTAGTTATTAATAAAGGTTCTGAGCGAGTTGCAGAGGTAACAGCACGTTTCACACTGGATGCAATGCCGGGTAAACAGATGGCGATCGACGCTGACTTAAACACCGGAGCGATCACAGAGAAGGAAGCAAGGGAGCGCAGAAATAAGATTCAGGAAGAATCCGCTTTCTTTGGTTCCATGGATGGTGCTACAAAGTATGTTAAGGGAGATGCAACGGCAGGTCTTATCATTACATTTATCAACCTGATCGGTGGTACGGTCATGGGCGTGATGAGTCAGGGATTAAGCTTTGCAGAAGCGATCCAGCAATATGGTATCCTCACCATCGGTGACGGACTTTGTTCCCAGATCCCATCGCTTCTGATTTCTCTGTCAACCGGTATTCTGGTAACGAAAGCTTCCAAGGAAGCAGATTTTGGAACTGTTCTGGTAAGCCAGCTTTTTGGCATTCCGAAGGTGCTTTATCTGGTTGGTGCAACGCTTGCATTTTTGGGAATCACGACACCTTTGACATGGTATCTCTTTGTCGGTCTTGGTCTTGTGTTCATCATTTCCGGACGTATGATGGATAAACAGATCCGTGTGGAGAGCATTGAGGAGGAAGTGAGTGAGGCAGAGACGGAGGCAGAGGAGATACGCAAACCGGAAAATGTTGTTTCACTGCTCCAGGTAGATCCGATCGAACTGGAGTTTGGATATGGTATTATTCCATTGGCAGATGTCAATCAGGGTGGCGACCTTCTTGACCGTGTTGTCATGATCCGTAGACAGATCGCCTTGGAACTTGGTACGGTTGTGCCGATCATCCGTCTGCGTGATAATATCCAGCTGAATCCGAACCAGTATATTATTAAGATCAAGGGTATCCAGGTGACAGAGGGAGAGATCCTTTTTGACCATTATATGGCGATGAATCCAGGGTATGTAGAGGAAGAGATCACTGGTATTCCGACCTTTGAGCCATCCTTCCATCTGCCTGCGATCTGGATCACAGAGAGCCAGAGGGAGAGAGCGGAAAGCCTTGGATATACCGTTGTCGATCCGCCATCCATTATTGCTACACACCTGACAGAGGTGATCCGGAACCATATTGCGGAGCTTTTGACAAGGCAGGATGTACAGAATCTGGTCAACAATCTGAAAGAGAGCAATCCGGTTCTTGTGGACGAACTCATACCAAAATTGCTTGGTCTTGGTGAAGTACAGAAAGTATTACAGAATTTATTGAGCGAGGGAATTTCCATCCGAGATCTTTTGACTATTTTTGAAACACTTGCAGATCATGCCGCTGTGACAAGAGACACGGATGTCCTGACAGAATATGTCCGCCAGAGTCTGAAGAGGGCAATCTCAAATAAATTCTTCCCGGCAAACGAGACAACCAGTGTAATCACTTTAGATCCGAAGATCGAGCAGGAGATTATGTCGTCAGTCAAACAGACAGAGCAGGGAGCGTATTTAACCTTAGACCCTGAACGCACCAAGGCCATTATGGCATCTTTGGAGCAGGAGGCTGCAAAGCTTGAAAATATGGGAAAAACTCCGATCGTTATCACTTCACCGATTGTCCGTATGTATTTTAAGAAACTGACAGAAGATTATTTCAAAGATCTGATCGTTGTTTCATACAATGAAGTGGAATCGAATATTGAATTACAATCAGTAGGGATGGTGACAGCATAAATGACAATAAAAAAATTCCAGGGAAAAACACAGGAAGAGGCAACAGAGAAGGCAAGACAGGAGCTTGGAGCCGGAGCTGTTGTGATGAATGTAAAAGAAATCAAACCAAAGGGGCTTTTTAATTTTTTTAAGGGCTCTACCTTTGAAGTCACTGCAGCGATCGAGGAAAAGGAGCAGTTTTTAAATGCTGTCCAGATGGCAGCAATGCAGCAGAAAAAGATTGAAAATATTAATCTTGCCGCAGATGAGAAGATCAGTATTCCGCTTCCGGCAGAAAAAACTGTTGAGCCAGCGCCTTCCTATCAGCGTCCGGTAACACCAGAAAAAGAAGTTGTGGTGAATAAGAGCGAAAGTGATATTGAAAAGAAATTGGAAAACCTTTCCAATATTTTGGAAAAAAAGCTCAGTGAAGATGGAGCAAGGGAGGCAGAAATGCCGGTGACTCCTAAGGCATCTCCAAAAAATCTTGAAAATTTCAAGTTTATGAAGATGCTCTACCGTACCATGCTGAACAATGATGTAAATGAAAAGTATGTCAATCAGATTCTCGATGAAGCTGAGAAGGTTACAAACAGCGGAAGCAATGTTGATATTATTCTTTCCAATGTTTACCAGAAGATGATCTTAAAACTTGGAGAGCCAAATTGCATTGACTTGTCAGGAAAGAAGCCGCATGTTATATTTTTTGTAGGACCTACAGGAGTAGGCAAAACAACCACGATCGCCAAGATCGCAGCAAAGTACAAGGTGGAGCATGACAAAAAGGTTGCTATGCTGACAGCAGATACTTACCGGATCGCAGCGGCAGAACAGTTAAAGATTTACGCCAATATTTTAGATGCACCGGTGAAGATCATTTACTCTGCGGAAGAACTCAATCAGTCTTTGGAGACACTGGCTGAATACGACCTTGTATTTGTGGATACTGCAGGTTTTTCCCATAAGAATGAGGAACAGCGTGAAGATATTAAGAAACTGGTCAATGGTCTTGACCTAAAATATGAAAAGGAAGTTTACCTTGTTTTAAGTGCTACAACGAAGTATAAGGATCTTATGGAGATTGTTGACATTTATAGGGAAATTGCAGAATATAAGATTATTTTTACAAAATTAGATGAAACCACTTCATTTGGCAATATATTAAATATCCGCTTATATTCAGGGGCAGATCTGTCTTATATGACAAATGGACAGAGCGTTCCGGATGATCTGGAAGTATTTAATACCCAGATGGTGGTAAAACAACTGCTTGGAGGAAAGTAACAGATGGATCAGGCAGAAGAACTGCGCAATGTGATCAAAAAACAGAATCAGAGAACAAAGAAGCCCGCCAGGATCATCACTGTCACAAGTGGAAAGGGCGGTGTGGGAAAATCCAACATTGCCGTAAATCTTGCAGTCCAGTTTCAGCGGATGGGGTTGAAAACGATCATTTTTGATGCAGATATCGGACTTGCAAACGTGGAAGTGATGTTTGGAACAATTCCCCAGTATAGCCTGAACGATCTGATCTATCATGACAAAGAAATCGAGGACATCATTACGGATGGACCGGAGGGGGTTGGCTTTATTTCCGGCGGCTCCGGTATTATGGGACTGAGTAATCTGACACTGGATCAGATCAGTTATCTGGTAAAGTCAGTGGAAAAGCTTTCTGTGATCGCAGATATTGTGATCGTTGATACAGGCGCAGGAATTTCAGACAGTGTCATGGAGTTTGTGGCGTCAAGTCCTGAGATTTTACTGGTGACTACACCGGAACCAAGCTCACTTACGGATGCATATTCGCTATTGAAGATGCTTTACCGCAATCCGAAATACGATAAGAATGAATCGGTGATCCATGTACTGACGAACCGTGTTGCTTCCTTTGGTGAGGGAAAGATGGTTTTTGACAAACTGGAATCGGTTGTAAAACAGTTTCTGGATGGCTCTGTCCATTATATTGGGATCATCCCACAGGATGCGATGTTAGAGAAAGCGGTGCGGATACAAAAACCGGTTTCCATCGTGTCGCCGAATGCAAGGTCTTCAAAACGGTTTGAGGAACTGGCACAGTATTTAGTGTCTGGCGGAAAGCAGGATTCTTCGGAACAAAATGCTTTCAGACAATTTCTGACAAAATTATTTAACCTTTCATAAGGAGAGGAGCTATATGGCATTTACAGATTTGATAAAGCCTGGTGACAAGATCGATATCAGGTTATTACAACAGGTTGAAAATGAGGAGCGGACTGGCGATACGGTTAAAGTTTACAAGAGCCAGGTTCTTGATATAAATAAGCGTGGCAATCTTGAGATTTCAATGCCTACAGAGGGAACAAAACTGATTCTTCTTCCTCTGGATGTACGTTTGGAATTTGTTTTTTATTCCGGAGGATTCTTATATAAAAGTATCGGACAGATCGTAGAGCGCTTCAAGCGGGATAATATTTATACACTGGAAGTAGAACTTAAAACACGTCTGGAAAAGTTCCAGCGCAGGGAATTTTACCGATATGAGTGTTCCATTGATTTTAAGTTTTTCGAACTGACGGAAGAGCAGGCAGATCTTGCAACAGTGGAAGAGATTTTTGCCCAATTGCGCGATGAACATTTTAATGACAAGATACGGACAGGTACGATCGTTGACATCAGCGGTGGAGGCATCCGCTTTAATTCAGATACGGAGTTAAAGAGTGGAGATCATATCCTTGCGGTAGCACATCTCGCAAATGAAAGAATGAATCAGGAATTCCATATTGTTGGTTCTGTTATTTCCTGCGAGAAGAAGGAACAGGTAACGGAAAAGAAATATGTTTCCCGTGTCAAGTTTATGATCAAAGACGACAGAGTACGAGAGGATATTATCCGATATATTTTTGAAGAGGAACGATTAACACGTCAAAAGGATAAAAGGTAATGATTATGAAAAAAAATATTCTTGTTGTTGATGATTCTGCACTCATGAGAAGGGTTATATGTGATATAATCAATTCCGATGATACATTTCAGGTAACAGATGTGTGCCGCGATGGGCTGGAAGCATACGAAAAGCTGAAGGTCAACCGTTATGATGGCGTGATCCTTGATGTCAATATGCCAAGGATGGGCGGTCTGGAACTTTTAGAGCGCCTGCAGAAAGAACGCATTAAGACAAATGTGATCATGGTCAGTACCATGACAACACGGGATGCGGATGTGACGATCCTTGCGATGGAGCGTGGAGCAGTTGATTTTGTGACAAAACCAACAAATATCATTGAGGCAAAAGGGGATGCGTTCCGGAAAGAAATCTTAGGTATTTTAAATGCCGTTTTAAAGACAGAACGGATCAGCCTTACAGAACGCAGACCTGCAGTGGCAGCTGTCAGTGCTGTTCAGAAACGCAATGCATCGGCAGAAACAAGGTTTAAGAATAAAATTGTTGCACTTGCATGTTCTACCGGTGGACCAAAAGCTTTGCAGAGTGTCATTCCTTATCTGCCGGCCAATCTGGATGCCCCAATGGTTCTTGTGCAGCATATGCCTGCCGGATTTACGAATTCCATGGCAAACCGTCTGGATGAGATCAGTAAGATCAATGTAAAGGAAGCCGAGAATGGAGAAATCCTGAAAAAAGGAACTGTTTACATTGCGCCGGGCGGAAAACACATGGAAGTAAAGAAGTGTCCGGATGGCTCACATAAGATCGTATATAACGATATGCCACCGATCGGCGGATTGAAACCATGCGCAAATATCACATATGATTCTTTGAGGACATGTGGATATGATCAGGTAGTGTGCGTTGTGCTTACAGGAATGGGTGCTGATGGAACCAATGGAATCCTGGAATTATCAAAAGTAAAACCAATTTATACGATTGCACAGGATGCGAAGACATGTGTTGTCTATGGCATGCCGAAAGCAATTGCGGAGACGGGACTTGTAAATGAAGTCGTTCCGCTGACAGAAGTAGCAAATTCAATCACAAAGAATGTGGGGGTAAATTAACATGGATGTAAGCCAGTATCTGGAAATATTTATTGATGAATCAGAAGAACATCTGCAGACATTAAGCGATTGTATCATGGTCCTTGAAAAAGAACCGGACAATAAAGATACGATCAATGAAGTGTTCCGTGCGGCACACTCTTTAAAGGGTATGGCAGGTACCATGGGATTTAAGAGAATGCAGCATCTGACACATGATATGGAAAATGTGTTTCAGGAAGTGCGGAGCGATCACATAAAAGTCACAAGTGGGATGATCGATCTCTTGTTCAAATGTCTGGATGCACTTGAAGGTTATGTTGACAATATTAAGAGTACCTCCGATGAGGGAACAGAAGATAACGAAGTTATCATCAAAGAATTAAATGATTTTATTGCAAAAACAGAGGGTGCGGAAGAAACAGGGAATACTGAGACTTCTGAAGCAAAAGAAGCAGCACCTGAATCCACTCAGGAAGAAAAAGCAGGACAGGAAAAAATCGAACTGACAAATGACGAGAAGAAGGCAATCCGTGAAGCGGAGTCAAATGGACAGCATATTTACGTCATGACAGTTCATATCCAGAAAGACTGTCTTTTGAAGGCAGCCCGTGCATTCCTTGTATTTAAGGCTGTGGAAGATTTTGGACAGATTCTGGTATACCGTCCAAGCTCACAGGATATCGAAGACGAGAAGTTTGAGTTTGAGTTCAGCTTTTTCCTTGCCTCGGAAGAATCTGAGGACAAGATCGTAGCAGTAGCAAAGGCTGTTTCTGAGATTGAAAAAGTAGATGCGGAAGAGATCCATCTTGATGAATATGTAAAAGAGGCAGAAGCACAGGAAGAACAGCAGGCAAAAGAAGCGACAGCGGAACAGAAGGAAGCACCTGCAGAAGCTCCAAAGGCGGCTGAGAAGAAGGCACCGGCTGCAAATGCCAAGAAACAGACCAATGCAAAACCGGTAACCGGAAGAACTGTCCGTGTAGATATTGAAAAACTGGATGCTTTGATGAATCAGGTGTCAGAGCTTATTATTGCAAAGAACAGTCTGGTCTCCATCAGCTCTAACGAGAGTGGTGAGTATCAGAATCAGTCGTTCCATGAACAGATTGAATACTTAGAGCGTATCACAACGAATCTTCATGAGTCTGTTATGAAAGTCCGGATGGTACCTATCGAGAGCGTTGTAAATAAGTTCCCTCGTATGATCCGTGATCTTTCCCGTAAGTTAGGAAAGAAAATGGAGCTGTATATGACTGGTGAAGATACAGAGTTAGACAGAACTGTAGTCGATCAGATCGGTGATCCATTACAGCACTTACTCCGTAACTCAGCAGATCATGGTCTGGAAGACAATGCAACCCGTGTAGAGAGAGGAAAACCGGAAGTTGGTTCTATCTTCCTAAAAGCTTTTCAGGAAGGCAATAACGTTATCATTGAAGTGGGAGATGATGGTAATGGTATTGATGTTGCAGCGGTAAGGGACAAAGCTGTTGAACGCGGTGTCATTACAGCAGAACAGGCGGAGAATATGAGCCAGAAAGAGATCATCAATATCTTATTCCTTCCAAGTTTCTCTATGGCAAAGAAGATTACTGACATCTCCGGACGTGGTGTTGGTCTTGATGTTGTAAAATCTAACATCGAAGCACTTGGTGGTGACGTTGAAGTCCGCACACAGCTTGGAGAAGGAACAACTTTCATTGTCCGTCTGCCGCTGACACTTGCAATCATCCAGGCATTAATGGTTGAGATCCGTGATGAAAAATATGCGATCGCACTTGGATCCATTTCAAATATTGAAAGTATCCCGGTAAATGAGATCAAATATGTTCAGGCTCAGGAGGTGATCCATCTCCGTGGTGCCGTTATCCCACTGATCCGTCTTGATCAGGTACTGGATATGGAAGAAAAACAGGAAGAACCGGAGAATCTTACGGTTGTTATCGTTAAGAAAGGCGACAGCCTCGCAGGTCTTGTTGTAGATAATCTGATCGGACAGCAGGAGATCGTTATCAAATCTCTTGGAAAGTATATCAACAACAATAAGATTATCAGTGGCGCAACCATTCTTGGCGATGGTGAAGTTGCATTAATCCTTGACGTTAATACATTGATGTAATGGAGGAGACGAATATGGAGAAAAATATAGATATCGCTGAAAATGATGCAAAACAGTATATTGTTGTAAAAATCGGCAGCGAACAGTACGGAATTGATATCAGCTATATTGACAATATTGTGCGTATGCAGAAAATCACACGTGTTCCAAAGATTCAGACATACTTTAAAGGGGTCATCAATCTTCGTGGGGAGATCGTGCCTGTTATGAGTGTGCGTAAAAAAAATGAATCTGGATGATGATGTCATCACAAATGCCAGCAGGATCATTATTTTAAAGCTTGAGGAAAAAGGAACGATCGGAATCATTGTAGATGAAGTAAAAGAGGTTGTTACTTTATGCACCGATGAGATTGATAAGACAAGCGGAAGCAAGGACGGAAAAGCCATGTTTATCAATGGTGTTGGCAAACATGGGGACGAACTGATATCTTTATTTGAGATCAGTTCGATTGTAGAAGAAAAAGAAAATGCGTAATTCCATAAAGTGAGACCTTTCTTACAAGGTCTCACTGTGTTTATTATGCAGAAACAGATGGAGAAAATAAATGACAAAGTATACGTTGGATGAAGTTAATGATATGTACGTGGACGTGCTCAAGGAGATCGGAAATGTCGGCTCCGGTAACGCAGCGACCGCAATCGCAAATATGGTCGGCACCCGCATTGACATGAAAGTCCCAAATGTAAAATTGATGGACGTAGGAAAATTAGGAAGTGCGATCGGACCGGAAGAAGAGACGGTGATCGGTATTTTTCTTGAGGTATCGCATGATATTGATGGAAGCATGATGTTCCTGCTGGATTTAGAATCCGGACATTATCTTGCGGATAAGCTTTTAATGAAGGAAAATGTGGTTCATGAGCAGATGGAAGTTTTTGATGAAATGGAACTTTCAGCATTGAAAGAGGTGGGGAATATTATTACAGCGTCCTACCTTTCAGCACTGGCTTCCATGACAAATTTAACGATTTTACCATCTGTTCCGTATATCTGTGTCGATATGGCGGCTGCTATTCTAAGTGTTCCGGCCATTGAGTTTGGTCTGGTTGGTGACCGGGCATTATTGATCGAGACAGAGATCTGTGCAGATGTAGCGATCAGAGGCTATTTTATTCTGATGCCGGAACAGGAATCTTATTACAAAATATTATCAGCACTTGGGTTGTCACTGTAAGGAGTTTGTATGGGGAATATCATTAAGGTTGGAATGGCGGATTTGAATGTATGCAAGGCTCCTGACGGACTCACAACACTTGGACTTGGTTCCTGTATCGGACTGACGCTCTATGATCCGGTTACAAAGATTGGCGGCATGGTTCATTATATGCTTCCGGACAGCACAAAAGTGAGCAACAATTCAAATAAGGCAAAATTCGCAGATACAGGAATTGAAGAATTATTAAAAAAAGTCATTGCTGCAGGGGCAAGTAAGACAAGGCTTGTTGCCAAGATTGCTGGCGGTGCGAAGATGTTTGAGGTCAGTGGTTTATCAGATGTCGGAAATATCGGTGCGAGAAATGCAGAAGCAGCAAAGAAGATTTTAAAAGAAAAAGGAATCCGGCTGGTTGCCGAAGACACCGGATTAAACTATGGACGCACGGTCGAGTTACATTGTGACACCGGAGAATTTCTGATAAAATCAGTAGGAAAGCCAATTAAAACTATTTAAAAAATCGTGAAAAACGTTTTTAGTGGAGAGATTATGAAAACAAAAGGCATACCGGCAGTCGTGATGCTGCTTGCAGGGTTTGTCACATGCATCATTGGAATTGTACAGCATATGGAAACGGATGTTTTTATCAAGACATTGCTTGCGGTTTTAATTATTTTTTATTTATTAGGATGCATTGTGAAACTGGTTCTTGATAAAAACTTTAAAGAAATGGATGAACCTGAAGAAAACCAGGAAGAGTCCGGAGAAGAACAGACACAGGAACAGTCAGACTCGGACGGGGAGAAGAAGAGTGAATAACTTGAACCTGGGGGCTTCATATGAAAACGGTAGATAGAGAGAAACTCTGGGAAGAATATCAGAAAAAAAAGACACCGGAGTTGAGAGAAAAACTAATAATAGAATATTCGCCGCTTGTCAAGCTTGTTGCCGGAAGATTGAGCATGTATCTCGGATATAATGTGGAATATGATGATCTTGTAAGTTATGGTATCTTTGGTTTGATCGATGCGATCGATAAATTTGATCTCGGAAAAGAGGTTAAGTTTGAGACATATGCGAGTCTGCGGATTCGTGGAACGATATTAGATCAGATCCGTAAAATGGACTGGATTCCAAGAACTGTCAGACAGAAACAGAAAAAGATTGATGAGGCGATCAAACAGGTTGAAATGCGTACCGGAAAAAATGCTTCTGACGAGGAGATCGCACAGGAATTAGGACTTTCAGAAGACGAACTTACCACATGGCAGTCACAGCTTAAAGTCACGAATATCGTCTCCTTAAACGAGTATCTGGAGCAGGGTGCGGAACCGGTCATGGATGCACGGAGAAATTCCCATTTTATCCAGCCGGAAGATAAGGTTGAGGAAGAAGAACTGAAACAGAAACTGGAAGAATCCCTTGAAGTCCTGACAGAGAAGGAACGTAAGGTAATTCTTTTATATTATTATGAAGATCTGACATTAAAGGAGATCAGCAGCATTCTTGAAGTATCGGAATCGAGAATTTCCCAGCTTCATACGAAGGCTCTTTTGAAAATGCGCAAAAAGCTTGGAAATTATCTTGGAATTCTCATAGACAGAGAGTAGAGGTGATCATTATGTCCATCAGACCAGTTGATTTTAACGGAATGATACAACGCACGCAGGACGTGAGTACTTTAAAACAGAATGAAGACAACAGACCTGTGGTGGAACAGCAGACGATTTTTTCACAGGAAATGAAAAAAGTGGAGCAGAATCTCCATCAGGTGGTTCATGCCCGGGAAAAAGAGAATGCCGGTTATCGTTATGATGCCAAAGAAAAGGGAAATGGGCATTATGAAAAGGAAGAACGGAAGAAAAAAGACAAGAAGCAGCAAAAGGCTGACAATGTTTATTTGAAGGGACAGACTTCCGAATTTGATATCAAGGTATAAGGAGCAGAAACATGACGATGATTGAAATTATCTTACTTCTGGTTGGATGTGTTTTTATGATTGGAAGTTTTTTCATCAGCGAAAAATTATCTTCTTCAGAGTTGAATAAGATCGCAGAATTAAGTGAAGATGAATTAAAAAGATTATTGAACGTGAAGTGAATAATGCCGGTACACAGATGGATGAAGTGATCGAACAGAAAATCGAAGAAGCGGGTGAACAGGCAGAGCGTGCCATGGAGAAAGAGTCTAATGAACAGATCATGCAGATTCATGAGTACTCTGAAACGGTTATGGAATCCATGAAGAAAACACATGATGAGATCATGTTTCTTTACAGTATGTTAAATGACAAACATACCGAGATGACATCTATGACAGGAGATTTACAGCGTCTGGCTGCAGATATCCGAAATTTACAGGAAAATCTGTCCGCGAAAGCAGGCACTTCAATCAGGAAACCAGTTGCAGAATCCCATGTTGTGCAACAACCTGTAATGAAGCAGAATGCAGTTGTACAACCGATGACAGAGACGATAGATGTGCAGCCGGAACCTGAAGTTCAGGTGAATCGTTTCCAAGAAATTCAGGAACCTGAACAGAAAACGGAAAACCGGAAACAGCGGATGCACAGGGCATGTCAAATGATATGATTTTAAAACTTTATGAACAGGGACTGAGCAAAGTCGAGATTGCAAAACAATTGGGACGTGGCCTTGGCGAAGTGAATTTAGTGATCGAATTGTATAAAGGGGACGAAAATCTGTGAAATTAAAATATTATTTAAGAGGTCTTGGCATTGGAATTATTGTCACAACGATTCTTCTGATGATTGCATTTGCACTGCATAAACCTACAATGTCAGATGCGGATATCATTGCAAGAGCAAAACAGCTTGGAATGGTTATGCCGGAGGATGAAGAACCGTTGCAGGACACTGAGACAACAGAGAGCACGGAAGTGACAGCAGTTCCTGAAACGGAAGCTGCACAAATTGAGGAACAGACGACAGAGGCTGCTGCAAATACAGAAGAACCGGTGACTGCAGATGAAACAGAGAATCCGGAATCAGAGATGACAGATACAGAAGTGGCAACAGAAGTATCATCAGAGGCAAATGAGGAAAACAACACAGCCGTGAATGCAGCGCCGTATACATTGGTTGTAAACAGAGGAGATGTGTGCAGAATTGTCTGTGAAAATCTTCAGGCAAACGGAGTTGTGGACGATGCGGAGGCATTCCGCAAGTTCCTTGGACAGAAGGGCTTTGCATCTTCCATCAGTGTGGGAAGTTACTCCATTCCTTATGGATTAGATTATGAGGAAATCTATCAGATTTTAAAACTTGGTCCTCAATAGAAAAAAATGCTTGCATACAGGAAAAGCCTGTGCTATAATCTACAAGGCTCAACTTGGAAGAAAAGAATCTTCCGGGAAAAATCACATGTGCTGACTTACAGACCGGTGCCAGATTTGGTTGTCTGCAAGAATGATACACATGGAAGAAAACAAAACCATGGAGGTAAAAAAATGAGTGTTATTTCAATGAAACAGTTATTAGAAGCAGGTGTTCATTTCGGACATCAGACAAGAAGATGGAATCCTAAAATGGCTCCATACATCTACACAGAGAGAAATGGTATCTATATCATCGACTTACAGAAATCTGTAGGTAAAGTAGATGAAGCTTACAAAGCTATGTCTGATATCGCTGCTGAAGGTGGTACAATCCTTTTCGTAGGAACAAAGAAACAGGCTCAGGATGCTATCAAATCTGAAGCAGAGCGTTGTGGAATGTTCTATGTAAACGAGAGATGGTTAGGTGGTATGTTAACAAACTTCAAGACTATCCAGAGCCGTATCGCAAGATTAAAAGAGATTGAGACAATGGCAGCTGATGGTACTTTCGAAGTATTACCTAAGAAAGAAGTTATCGCTCTTAAGAAAGAATGGGAGAAATTAGAGAAAAACCTTGGTGGTATCAAGGAAATGAAGAAAATCCCAGATGCTATCTTTATCGTAGATCCTAAGAAAGAGAGAATCTGTGTTCAGGAAGCTCATACATTAGGAATTACACTGATCGGTATTGCTGATACAAACTGCGATCCAGAAGAATTAGATTATGTAATTCCTGGTAACGATGATGCTATCAGAGCCGTAAAATTAATCGTTTCTAAAATGGCAGACGCTGTTATTGAAGCAAATCAGGGTGCAGAAGCTTTAGAAGAAGTAGCTGAAGAAGCTGCTGTTGCAGAAGAAGCAGAAGCATAAGAAGGACCTACAATATGCTGTCTGGTTAACCAGACAGCATATTTTTTAAAAACATTTATTCATATTGGAGGATACGAAAATGGCTATTACAGCAGCTATGGTAAAAGAACTGCGTGAATTAACAGGCGCAGGAATGATGGATTGTAAAAAAGCTTTAGGCGAGACAGACGGAAATATGGACGAGGCTGTTGAGTACTTAAGAAAAAATGGACAGGCAAAAGCTGAGAAGAAAGCAAGCAGAATTGCTGCAGAAGGTCTTTGTACAGTAGTTGTAAAAGATGACAAGACAGCAGCTGTTGTCGAAGTTAACTCTGAGACAGACTTTGTTGCTAAAAACGAGACATTCCAGCAGTTCGTAAAAGCTGTTGCAGAGCAGGCTGTTGAGTCTGATGCAGCTGATATGGATGCATTCATGGAAGAAAAATGGAATGAGGATCCATCTAAGACTGTAAAAGATGCTTTAGTAGAGAAAGTTGCAGTGATCGGTGAGAACCTTAAAATCCGTAGATTTGAGAAAGTTGTTGCTACAAACGGATGTGTTGTATCTTACGTACACGGTGGCGGTAGAATCGGTGTTATCGTTGAGGCTGAAACAGCAGTTGTAAACGATGCTGTAAAAGAAGCTTTAACAAACCTTGCAATGCAGATTGCAGCTTTAAATCCAAAATATGTTTCCAGAGATGAGATCAGCGAAGAATATATCGCACATGAGAAAGAGATTCTCTTAGCTCAGATCATGAACGATCCAAAAGAGTCCCAGAAACCGGAGAAAGTGATCAATGGTATGATCGAAGGACGTGTAAGCAAAGAATTAAAAGAAATCTGCTTAGTAGATCAGGTTTATGTAAAAGCTGAAGATGGAAAACAGACTGTTGCTAAATATTTAGACGAAGTTTCCAAAGCAGTTGGTACACCTGTAAGCGTTAAGAGATTTGTTCGTTTCGAGACTGGTGAAGGAATCGAAAAGAAACAGGAAGACTTTGCAGCTGAAGTTGCAGCACAGATGAACGCATAATAAAATCTGATTTTGAAAAGCCCTGAGGACGATTATGTTTTCAGGGCATTTTTTGTCGGTAATTTATAAAAATGGCTGTAAAATATTCTTGAAAAAGCCTTGCCAAATGTCTTATCATTGTGTCTGTAAAGAAGTTAACATAACTATTACAAACGTAGTGTTGATGTTACACAGACCAGAAAATAAGAAGGAGTGTTATAGTCATGGAAACAAAAGAAAAAGTATCATTTATCCATTCCATCGCAGCGAAGATCATGCTAATGGTGGTTGTGATGGTGGCTTTATCGCTTATGGCGTGTATTTCAATCGCAAATGTAAGGGCTTCGGCGACAGTCAGCAATGTCAACGAGAAATTTATTTTGAGCCTTACGGAATCAGCGGCAAAAACATTGGACAAGATTCCGGCAGAGGTAGATTTTTCCACCCAGTGTGCAGCTGTCATGCAGGATATGCGCATGGAGGGTGTGTCGTCTGCCTATGGATATCTTGTAGATTCTGACGGCACGATGCTTTATCATCCGACTGCAGATAAAATTGGAAAATCTGTGGAAAATGAGGTTGTAAAGGGCGTTGTGAGCCAGCTTCAATCAGGCAATATCCCACAGGATGCGGTTGTAACCTATAATTTTAACGGAACAGTCAAATATGCTGCATATGCACTGACATCTGACCACAAGATTGTTGTGATGTCTGCAGATAAAGGTGAGATCATGGAACCAATCACCAATATGGTAAGGTTAATGCAGATTACTACGGGTGTCTGTCTGATCATCTGCTGTCTGGCTGCATTGGTTTTGACAAACATGATCACAAAACCAATTCACCAGCTGACTTATATTATTACGAGAACAGCTAATTTTGACTTTACCCATAATGCTAACAGCAGAAGATTATACAGCAGAAAAGATGAGATTGGGATTATGGCAGCTGAAATGCATATTATGCGCAAAAATCTGCGTGATATGGTTGCCAGTATCCAGGATGCAGGACAGAAGATCAATGAGAATGTGTCTGAGTTAAATGAGGTTACGGATACGGTGAACCAGATGTGTTCCGATAACTCGGCAACCAGCCAGCAGCTTGCTGCCGGTATGCAGGAGACAGCAGCGACAACTGTCACGATCAATGAGAATGTGTCCCAGATCAAGGGAGAAGCTGAAACTATCAATACCATGGCAGAGGAAGGTGCAAAGAATTCAGAAACTGTTATGGATCGTGCTTTACAGCTTCGTACCAAGACTGTCACCGCAAGCAATAAGACAATGGAGATTTATAATTCTGTCAAGGAGAAAGCTGAAAAAGCAATTGAAGGCTCCAAAGCAGTTGAGAAGATCAATGAACTGACAGGAACTATCATGGAGATTTCTTCCCAGACAGGTCTTCTGGCTTTGAACGCATCCATCGAGGCGGCAAGAGCAGGAGAAGCAGGAAAAGGATTTGCTGTAGTTGCAACTGAAATTGGAAGCCTTGCAGACCAGACTTCCCAGGCAATTGCCAATATCAGTGCGATTGTAAAAGAAGTAAACGAGGCAGTCGGCAATATGTCGGAATGTCTGGAAGAGACAACAGAGTTCCTTGAGAAGAGCGTATCTGCTGATTACAAGGAATTTGAACAGGTAAGCGAACAGTACAAGGATGATGCGAATGTATTTAAGAGCAGCATGGAGGGAATCAAGACATCCATGGCGCAACTTGCAGGTGCGATCGAGCAGATCGCAAGTGCTTTGAGCGGCATCAACGATACGGTGGGTGAATCCTCTGTGGGCGTTACGGATATTGCAGAAAAAACTTCCGGCATGGTAGAGAAGACATCATCCGCAACAGATAAAGTAAAAGAATGTTATCAGTGTGTAGATGAGCTGAGAGATATTGTTACTAAATTTACATTAGAGTAACAGATTTGTAATTGGATGCGGAGGGGCAGAGCTGTTTTGACGGCTTGCCCCTTTTAAAATAGGAAAATTCTGACAATAATTGCAATAATTTGAAAAAATCATACGATTATATGCTGTTTTCTGCTTTGAAAAATCAAAAAATGTGTTACAATAGATAGGAGACAAATGATAAGCTTGGGGGTTATTCCATGCAGGATAAAGATACAGAGGCAATAAATAATCAAAGAAAACGAAGAAAAAGAATCGGACGGATTCGGAATGGTATTATAATGACGATTGCCGGATGGATCATCCTGTCGATGATACTGATCATTGTTTTATTTGTGCAGGTAATAAAGATTCAGCATAAACTGGATAATATTGTGACAGTCAGTTCGAAGGAACAGGTTCAGCAGGAAAATGCGCAGAAACCGGAAAGTGCCGGGGAGTCTGTTTATACCGATGTCACTGAAGCAACAGAGACACCAAAAACCTATGAGTCTGTGACACCGCCGGCTACCGGCATTTCAGAGGAAGAGAATCTTGCCGGGGATGGCGATATACATAAGGTTTACCTGACTTTCGAAGACGGGCCTTCTGATCATACCGGAGAGATTCTGGACATATTGGCTCAATATGATGTGAAGGCAACTTTTTTTGTGGTCGGGAAAGAGGATGAAGAATCCCAGGCACTGTATCAGAGAATCGCAGATGAGGGACATACGCTCGGCATGCATTCTTATTCCAACAAATACAGCCAGATCTATCAGTCAGATGAGGCATTTGAAGAAGATTTTGAACGCTTACGTGATGAATTGTATCAGGTCACAGGAGTGAACAGTATTTACTATCGTTTCCCGGGTGGAAGCAGTAACCAGATCAGTAACGTACCAATGAGTGATTTTATCCATTACCTGAATGAACAGGGAGTTATTTATTATGACTGGAACGTTTCTGCGGGAGATGCAGCATCGAATGCATATTCATCCGAGGAAATAGTTGCGAATGTGATGGATGATGTAGTAAAATATAAAACGTCAGTTGTTTTGTTACATGACGCATCGGATAAGTCAGCAACGGTAGAGGCTTTAGCACCATTGATCGAGGCATTGAATGAAATGGGCGCTGAGATCCTGCCGATTGATGAAGATACATCAGTTATTCAATATGTGAAGGCAGACAGTATTGACTAACTAAATATAAATGGAGGAAGATTATGGGATTTTTTAAAGATTTTAAAGATGATTTTTCACAGGCAGTGAATGAACTGATGCCGGGTGAGGACAATTTAGAAGATGGCGCAGCAAATGAAGATTTAGTTGTGAACACTTTGGAAAATGAAGTTGATGTTGAATCTGAACTTTCCAAATTAGACGGTCTTTTAGAGCAGGTGACTTCACAGACTGCAAAACAGCAGACTTCAGTGCAGGATCAGCCAGTTCCGTCCGTACCGCAGCCAAAGCCAGCAGGTGAAACAAAAATCGAACAGCCGGTGATCCCGGAAAATCATGTGAAAAACACTCAGGAGGAAAGAAAAATGGCAGACAATATAACACCAGTTGTCAATGAAACAAAACCAGTATCAGATGAGGTATCTGTAATTACAGAGGGAACGATCATCAAAGGAGATATCGTATCCAACGGATCTTTAGACATCAGAGGAAACGTTCAGGGAGACATTGGATGTAACGGAAAACTTGTTGTAACAGGTACAGTAACAGGTAACAGCAATTCTTCTGAATTTTTTGCTGATGCAGCTAAGATTGAGGGAGAAGTCGTAAGCACAGGTACTGTTAAGATCGGACTTGGCTCTGTGATCATTGGTAATGTAACATCTTCATCTGCAGTTATTGCAGGAGCAATCAAAGGAGATATTGATGTTCAGGGACCTGTTGTTGTCGATACATCCGCTGTTGTTATGGGTAACATCAAATCCCGTTCCGTACAGATCAACAATGGTGCAGTCATCGAAGGTTTCTGCTCCCAGTGCTACTCAGATGTTGATGTTGAGAGCCTTTTTGCTTCCAAGAATAATGAATAATCCAGAAAGGAAATGGATGCATAAATGAAACGAGTTTTTTTGAAATTAAGTGGAGAAGCATTAGCCGGTGAAAAACACACTGGTTTTGATGAACCAACCGTTACAGAAGTTGCAAAACAGGTAAAGCAGATTGCAGATAAAGGAATCCAGATTGGTATTGTGATCGGTGGTGGTAATTTCTGGAGAGGAAGAACTTCCGAGACGATCGACAGACCTAAGGCGGATCAGATCGGTATGTTAGCAACCATTATGAACTGTATCTATGTATCTGAGATTTTCCGTTCTGTTGGAATGGATACAGAGATTTTTACACCATTTTTATGTGGAAGTATGACAAAGCTTTTCTCTAAAGATGAGGCAGATAAATGTTTCAATGAGGGAAAGATTGTTTTCTTTGCAGGTGGAACAGGTCATCCTTATTTTTCTACCGATACGGGAATCGTATTACGCGCAATTGAGATGGAAGCAGAAGGTATTTATCTTGCAAAGGCAATTGATGGTGTCTATGACAGTGATCCGAAGCTGAATCCGGCTGCTAAGAAGTATGATGAGGTATCTATTCAGGAGGTAATTGACCAGAAGCTCGCTGTAGTAGATCTTACAGCATCCATTATGTGCATGGAAAACAAGATGCCGATGTATGTGTTCGGATTAAATGAAGAAAATAGTATTGTAAAGGCCATGAGTGGAGAATTTAATGGCACAAAGGTAACAGTTTAGGAGGCTAAATCCTCTCCTCACTCGGAGTTCGGATTTTTGCTTCGCAAAAACAAGGAGGATTAATATGGACGAGAGATTAGTTCAGTTCGATGAGAAAATGCAGAAAACAATGAACAATTTATCAGAGGAATTTGGAAGTATCCGTGCCGGACGTGCCAATCCACATGTTCTTGATAAATTGAGAGTTGATTATTACGGAACACCAACACCTATCCAGCAGGTGGCAAACGTAAATGTTCCGGAACCTAGAATGATTCAGATTCAGCCATGGGAAGCTTCTATGGTAAAAGAGATTGAGAAAGTGATCATGACATCTGATCTTGGAATCAATCCTACCAATGATGGAAAGACAATCCGTCTTTTATTCCCAGAACTGACAGAGGAAAGACGTAAAGATCTTGCAAAAGACGTAAAGAAGAAAGGTGAGAGTGCAAAAGTAGCCATTCGTAATATTCGTCGTGATGCAAATGATTCCTTCAAGAAACTTGCAAAAGAGGATGTTTCAGAAGATGAAATCAAAGCATTGGAAGAAAATGCTCAGAAGATGACAGATAAATATATTGCAGCTGTCGATGAAGCAGTAGAAGTTAAAACAAAAGAAATTTTAACTGTATAAATAAATTGACAGAATAAAAGAAAGAGTGGGGGCATGAGAAAATCGTGTCCTCATTTTCGTAACTAATAAAAGAACAATATTTTGCAATGACAGCGGAACAGAAGGATCACAAAGTTTTGTGCCGTTTGACTGGAACAGAAAGGATAAACAGAGAGCATGAAGATCCCACAACATGTAGCAATTATATTAGATGGAAATGGAAGATGGGCAAAAAGCAAAGGAATGCCAAGAAATTACGGACATACGGTCGGGGCTAAGAATGTGGAGACGGTCTGCCAGGCAGCCCATGATATGGGAATAAAATACCTTACCTTATATGCTTTTTCTACCGAGAACTGGAACCGGCCGGATAACGAAGTAAATGCATTGATGAAATTACTGGAATCTTATCTGAAAAACTGTATTAAAACTGCGGATAAGAATAATATGCGTGTCCGGGTGATCGGAGATACCACAAAGCTCAGTGAGAAGTTTCAAAATCAGATCAAAGAATTGGAGTCTGCATCTGCACACAATGATGGTTTGAATCTGCAGATTGCGATCAATTATGGAAGCCGAGATGAGATGCTCCGGGGCATGCGGAAAATGTATGCAGATCTCCGTGACGGCAAATTGCAGGAAAACGAGATTGATGAGACACATTTTGAAGCTTATCTGGATACGAAAGATATTCCGGATCCGGATCTGTTGATCCGCACCAGTGGGGAACAGCGCTTATCGAATTATCTCTTATGGCAGCTGGCTTACAGTGAATTTTATTTTACGGAAGTTCCATGGCCGGACTTCCATAAAGAAGAATTAGAAAAGGCAGTTGAAGCATATAATAAACGTGACCGCAGGTTTGGCGCACTCTCAGAGGAGGATGGAGAAATATAATGTTTAAGACAAGATTATTAAGTGGAATCGTGTTAGTGATCGCAGCACTGGTTCTGATCATTACAGGCGGAGATGTTCTGCTGATCTCAACACTGATTATTTCCTATATTGGTATGTTTGAATTATATCGCATTTTTCACATTGAAAAAGAGGCGGTTGGAATCATTGGTTATCTGGCAGCGACCGTGTATTATTGTAATCTGAAATTTGCATTTTTGCCGGATACAATGGTGTTTGTATTAGGTGTTTTGATTCTTATGATGTTCGCATATGTATTTACATATCCGAAGTATAAGACGGAACAGGTACTTGCAGCATTTTTTGGCGTGTTCTATGTTGCTGTGATGCTGTCGTATGTGTATCAGACACGTATGATTGAGGCAGGTGCCTACATTGTATGGCTTGTTTTTTTGTGCTCCTGGGGATGCGACACCTGTGCATACTGTGTAGGAATGTTGATTGGGAAACATAAAATGTCGCCAAAATTAAGTCCGAAGAAATCAGTGGAGGGTGCTGTCGGCGGTGTTGTAGGTGCAGCGCTTCTTACGATTATTTATGGCATGATCTTTAAAAGTGCCATGCAGATTGATCAGACACATGTCTGGATTATGGCAGGAATCAGTGCGGTTGGAGCTTTAATCTCTATGGTGGGGGATCTGACTGCATCCGCCATCAAGCGTAATTATGAGATCAAAGATTATGGAAAACTGATTCCGGGGCACGGTGGTATTTTAGACCGTTTTGACAGTGTGATCTTTACTGCACCGATCATTTATTTCCTTGCAGTGAACTTTATTAAATTATAAGATAAGGAAAACATAAAATATGAAAAAAATTGCAATTTTAGGTTCTACCGGTTCTATCGGTACACAGACACTCGATATTGTAAGAGAGCAGGGGGATATTCAGGTAGTGGCAATGGCTGCCGGAAGTAATATCAGTTTGTTAGAAGCACAGATGAGGGAGTTCAGACCATCTCTTGTCAGTGTATGGGATGAAAAAAAGGCATCAGAACTTCGTACAAATACAAAAGACCTCGGCATAAAAATCGTGTCTGGCATGGAAGGACTTCTTGAAGTATCGGTGATTCCGGAGAGTGAGATTTTAGTGACTGCAATTGTTGGTATGCTTGGAATCAGACCAACGATTGCTGCAATTAAAGCAGGAAAGAAAATTGCTTTGGCAAACAAGGAAACACTTGTCACTGCCGGACATATTATTATTCCGCTTGCAAAGGAATACAAGGTGCCAATTCTTCCGGTGGACAGCGAACACAGTGCGATTTTCCAGTCGTTGCAGGGTGCCGGAGATAATAAGATCAGCAGGATTTTACTGACAGCTTCCGGTGGACCGTTCCGTGGAAGAAAAGCAGATGAACTTAAGAATATTCAGGTGGAAGATGCCCTGAAACATCCAAACTGGAGCATGGGAAGAAAAATCACGATTGATTCTTCCACATTGGTAAATAAAGGACTGGAAGTGATGGAAGCAAAATGGCTCTTTGATGTGGCTTTAGATCAGATTCAGGTTGTAGTACATCCGCAGAGTGTCATTCATTCTGCTGTAGAGTATCAGGATGGAGCAGTGATCGCACAGCTTGGCACGCCGGATATGAGACTTCCAATCCAGTATGCACTTTATTATCCGGAGCGCCGGAATCTTTCGGGCAGGAGACTGGATCTGTTTGAAATTGCAGATCTTACCTTCGAGAAGCCGGATACCGATACATTTCGCGGGCTTGCACTTGCATATCAGGCAATGGAAAAGGGCGGAAATATTCCGACTGTGTACAATGCTGCCAATGAGAAAGCGGTCAGTCTGTTTTTAGACCGGAAGATTTCTTATCCGGAGATCACAGAGTTGATCGAGGCATGTATGGAAAATGCAGAGTTTATCGATCATCCGGATGTGGATGAAATTTTGGGGACAGAAGCAGCTGCTTATGAGTTTATTGAAAAAAGATGAGTGCAAAATAAAACGCATTTAAAAATGCAACAAGACATCAGGAAAGGTTTTTTACATGAAAATTATTATCGCATTACTGATATTCAGCATTATTATCCTGTTTCATGAACTGGGACATTTTTTGCTTGCAAAGGCAAATGGAATCCGTGTCAATGAATTTTCACTTGGATTAGGACCTACACTTTTCGGAATCCAGAAAGGTGAGACAAAATACTCCATCAAACTGCTTCCATTTGGAGGAGCCTGCATGATGGAGGGAGAGGATTCGGAAAGCCAGGATAACAAAGCGTTTAACAACAAATCTGTCTGGGCAAGGATCAGCGTTGTAGCTGCGGGACCAATTTTTAATTTTATCATGGCCTTTATCTTCTCTTTTATTCTTGTCTGCTGCACCGGATATGATCTTCCGGTACTCTCAGATGTGAGTGAGGGTTATGCCGCAGAGGAAGCGGGACTTCAGGCAGGTGATACGATTGTAAAAATGGGAAATAAACATATTCATTTTTACCGTGAGGTGAGTGCATATTCCATGTACCATGCCGGAGAACCGGTGAAAGTAACTTATGAGCGGGATGGAGAACGTTACACAACGGAACTCACTCCAAAATATGATGAGACCACCGGAAGATATTTATATGGATTTATTGGAATGGCAGCCAGAGAGAAGACAACAAACAATGTATTCACGCTGGCAAAATACAGTGCTTACGAGGTGGAGTACTGGATCTATACGACACTTGGAAGCTTAAAGATGCTCTTTACCGGAGGCGTTACCGTCAATGATATGAGTGGTCCGGTAGGAATTGTCAGTGCAATCGGAGACAGCTATGAGCAGAGTGTTTCCTACGGCTACTTCTATGCATTCCTGCAAATGCTGTATATCAGTATCCTGCTTTCTGCGAACCTTGGTGTCATGAACCTTCTGCCACTCCCGGCACTCGACGGTGGAAGACTTGTATTTTTGCTGGTAGAGGCGATCCGTGGCAAAAAAGTTGACCCGGAAAAAGAGGGCATGGTACATTTTGCCGGTATCATGATATTGTTTGCACTCATGATACTGATCATGTTTAACGACATTCGTAAGTTGTTTATGTAGATTAGAAAAAGTTTCGCAATTATCCAGTAAGAATTTATACGAAAGGGAGAAGAACAATGACAAAAACAGTGAAGATCGGCAACCGCATCATTGGCGGCGGCAACCCGATTTTGATCCAGTCTATGACCAATACAAAAACCGAGAATGTGGAGGCAACTGCCGCACAGATCAATCAGCTTACAGCTGCCGGATGTGATATCATCCGCTGTGCAGTGCCTACGATGGATGCAGCGAAGGCATTAAAGGAGATAAAAAAACAGGTGCAGATTCCGGTCGTTGCAGACATTCATTTTGACTATCGTCTTGCAATTGCAGCAATGGAGAATGGAGCAGACAAGATCCGTATCAACCCTGGCAATATCGGAAGCGCGGAGCGTGTAAAGGCAGTGGTGGATGTCGCAAAAGAGCGCAACATTCCAATCCGTGTAGGGGTAAACAGTGGTTCCTTAGAAAAAGATCTGGTGGAGAAATACCATGGAGTGACGGCTGAGGGACTGGTAGAAAGTGCTTTGGATAAAGTAAAACTGATTGAAGATATGGGATATGATAATCTTGTCATCAGTATCAAATCTTCGGATGTTATGATGTGTGTGAAAGCACATGAACTGATCGCAAGCCAGACCGATCATCCGCTGCATGTCGGAATCACGGAGGCTGGTACGATTATCAGCGGTAATATCAAGTCTGCCATCGGACTTGGATTGATCTTACACCAGGGAATCGGTGATACGATCAGGGTTTCCCTGACAGGCGATCCATCAGAGGAAATCAAATCTGCCAAATTGATTTTAAAAACGCTTGGACTTCGCAAAGGCGGTGTGGAAGTAGTATCCTGTCCAACCTGCGGAAGAACACAGATCAATCTGATCCAACTGGCAAATCAGGTAGAAAATATGGTTGCAGATATTCCACTTGACATTAAAGTTGCCGTTATGGGATGTGTTGTAAATGGTCCGGGAGAGGCAAAAGAAGCAGATATCGGAATTGCCGGAGGAATCGGCGAGGGACTTATAATCAAACATGGCGAGGTATTCAAAAAAGTGCCGGAGTCAGAACTTTTAGAGGCACTCCGCTATGAACTGTTACATTGGAATGAATAATTATGGCAAAACTATTTTTTGATGTCTTTCCGACACTGGATGTGTCCGGGGATATGAAGAAAATTTTATCTGAGATGGAAGTTACCAAGGTAGGGATGAATCATGAGAGAGATCATATCCGTGTCTATCTTTTGGGCAGTCATCTCATACATAAAAATAACATTACGCAGTTAGAAAAATCCATTGAGGAGCAGATATTTAAGGGAAAACGGATGAATGTCCGTATTATCGAAAAGTATCAGCTCTCCGAGCAGTATACCGCCCGCACGCTGATGGATATGTATAAGGACAGTATTTTAGAAGAGTTAAAAGCCTACAGTCTGATGGAATACAATCTGCTGCGTGCTTCCAAAATGGAATTTACGGATGACAGTCATCTGCATCTTGTACTGGAAAATACGATCATTGCACAGACACGCTCCCATGAAATTGTGGAATTTTTAGAGAAAATCGTGTGTGAGCGCTGTGGCATGAACCTGATTGTTGACCTTGACTTTGAGGAACCAAAAGAGAGCAGGTACAAGAAAAACAGTGATCTTCAGATTCAGTTTGAAATCAAAAATATATTAAAAAATATCAATTTGAAGGATGAGGACGGAGAGACAGTTGCAGTTGCTTCAGATGCCAATGAAAAAAGTGCAGCTTCCGGTCAGACTACAACATCTGGAGACAGTGGTTCTACAGGTGGTGGAAACGCCGTAAAACCTGCAAAAAACGATGCAAAATCTGCAAATGGTGCAGGAAATACTGCAAAAAAAACATATGACGGACCACGGAAAGAGTTTAAAAAACGTTATGATGGCGGTGGCTTTGGCGGAGGTAAAAAATCCGATAATCCGGATGTAATTTACGGTCGTGATATTGAGGATGGAGAAACCATCCCATTGGAGAAAATCGTGGGTGAGATGGGTGAAGTTACCATCCGCTGTCAGGTCATGACGGTTGAGACGAGGGAGATCCGTAACGAAAAGACAATCATTATCATGTCGGTCACAGATTTTACGGATTCCATTGTCCTGAAAATATTTACAAGAAATGAAGACAGGGATGAGCTTCTTGGCAATCTGAAAAAAGGGGCATTCTTAAAAATCAAAGGTGTCACGACAATCGATAAGTTTGACAGTGAATTAACAATCGGTTCGATCGTTGGAATTAAGAAGATTGCAGACTTTACGACCACCCGTATGGACACCAGTCCGGAGAAGCGTGTGGAATTGCACTGTCATACAAAGATGAGTGATATGGATGGTGTGTCCGAGTGTAAAGACATCGTAAAGCGTGCCATGAAATGGGGACATAAGGCGATTGCGATCACCGACCACGGCGATGTACAGGCATTCCCGGATGCAAACCATGCACTGAGTCCGGATGACGATTTTAAGGTTATCTACGGTGTGGAAGCGTATCTGGTGGACGACTTGAAGGATATTATCACAGATTCGAAAGGACAGAGCCTCGATGAAACCTTTGTGGTGTTCGACTTGGAGACGACCGGTTTCAGCCCGGATAAGAATAAGATTATTGAGATCGGTGCAGTGAAAGTAGTCGGTGGTGTCATTACAGACCGCTTTTCGACATTTGTAAACCCGGAAGTGCCAATTCCATTCCGAATCGAGGAATTGACCTCAATTAAGGATGATATGGTCATTGATGCACCGAAGATTGAGGAGATTCTGCCGGAATTTATGAAGTTCTGCGAGGGTGCGATCATGGTTGCCCACAATGCGGAATTTGATATGAGTTTTATTAAGAAAAACTGCAAGGATCAGGGGATAGAGAGAGAGTTTACGATCATAGATACAGTGGCTCTTGCCAGAATCCTGCTGCCGAACCTGAATCGTTTTAAACTCGATACCGTTGCAAAGGCATTGAATGTCTCACTGGAAAACCATCATCGTGCAGTTGACGATGCTGCCTGTACAGCAGAAATTTTTGTGAAATTTATTGAGATGTTAAAAGAACGCGGTATGGAAAATCTCGATGATGTGAACCATATGGTTTCCACCTCCCCGGAAACGGTCATGAAAATGCCGACCTACCATGCAATTATTCTGGCGACAAATGACATCGGACGTATCAATCTGTATCGTCTGGTTTCACTTTCACACCTCACGTATTATAATAAGAGGCCACGTGTGCCAAAAAGTGAATTTGTCAAATACAGAGAGGGACTTCTTTTAGGCTCTGCCTGTGAAGCTGGAGAATTATACCGTGCGATTGTGGGCGGAAGACCGCAGGAAGAGATCATAAGACTTGTAAAGTTCTATGATTATCTGGAGATACAGCCGCTTGGAAACAATGAGTTCATGTTGCGCAGTGACAAGGAGCCGGTGAATACGATGGAAGAGCTGCAGGATATCAACCGCAGGATCTGCAGACTGGGGGAGGAATTTAACAAGCTTGTGGTGGCTACCTGCGATGTGCATTTCCTTGACCCGGAAGATGAAATCTACCGCCGTATTATTATGGCCGGAAAGGGATTTAAGGATGCTGACGAGCAGGCACCGTTATATCTTCGAACAACCGAAGAAATGCTAAAGGAATTCGAATATCTTGGAAGTGCCAAGGCAGAAGAGGTCGTCATTACAAATCCAAACAAAATTGCGGATATGTGTGAGAAGATTGCACCGGTAAGACCGGATAAGTGTCCGCCGTTTATCGAGAATTCGGATCAGATGCTCCGTGATATCTGCTATAACAAGGCGCACAGCATGTATGGTGAAGAACTGCCTCCGATCGTAAAGGAGCGGCTTGACCGAGAATTAAATTCGATTATTTCCAATGGATATGCGGTAATGTATATTATCGCACAGAAGCTTGTATGGAAGTCGAACGAGGATGGTTACCTTGTAGGTTCCCGTGGTTCGGTAGGTTCCTCTTTTGCAGCGACCATGTCCGGTATCACGGAGGTAAATCCATTGCAGGCGCATTACCGTTGCGAATATTGCAAATACAGCGATTTTGATTCACCGGAAGTCAAGGCATTTTCCGGAAGAAGTGGTTGTGATATGCCGGATAAGATTTGTCCGGTGTGTGGCAAAAAGCTGGTAAAAGATGGATTTGATATTCCATTTGAGACCTTCCTTGGATTCAAGGGAAATAAAGAGCCGGATATCGACTTAAACTTTTCCGGTGAGTATCAGAGTAAAGCCCATGCTTACTGTGAGGTTATTTTCGGTTACGGACAGACATTCCGTGCCGGAACGATTGGTACACTTGCGGATAAGACTGCATTTGGATATATCAAAAATTATTATGAAGAGCGTGGAATTCACAAGAGAAACTGTGAGATTGACCGTATTGTACAGGGATGTGTCGGCGTCCGGAGAACGACCGGACAGCATCCGGGAGGTATCGTTGTTCTTCCGGTGGGCGAGGAGATTAATACGTTTACTCCGGTACAGCATCCGGCAAACGATATGACGACTGCAACGGTTACGACTCATTTTGATTACCATTCCATCGACCATAACTTATTAAAACTGGACATTCTCGGACACGATGATCCGACCATGATCCGTATGTTACAGGACTTGACAGGACTTGATCCACAGACGATCCCTTTGGACGATCAGACAGTCATGTCGCTGTTTATGAATACCTCTGCATTGGGAGTAGAACCGGAAGACATCAACGGTATTCCCCTGGGATGTTTAGGAATCCCGGAGTTTGGAACAGATTTTGCGATGCAGATGGTTATTGATGCGAAACCGACCGAATTTTCGGATCTGATCCGAATTTCAGGACTTTCGCATGGTACGGATGTGTGGTTGGGAAATGCACAGACTTTAATTGAGCAGGGGATTGCAACGATTTCTACTGCAATCTGTACCCGTGATGATATTATGATTTATCTGATCAGTATGGGACTTGACAGTGAGCAGTCCTTTACCATTATGGAGTCTGTTCGAAAAGGTAAGGGATTAAAGGAAGAATGGAAGGAAGAGATGCGGGCACATAATGTACCGGAATGGTATATTGATTCGTGTTTAAAGATCAAGTATATGTTCCCGAAAGCACATGCGGCTGCCTACGTTATGATGGCGTGGCGTATTGCATACTGTAAAGTTTTTTATCCACTCGCCTATTATGCAGCATATTTTTCCATTCGTGCGACCGGTTTCAACTATGAGATCATGTGTCAGGGAAAAGAGCGTCTGGAATATTTTTATAAAGATTACACGAGAAGAAAAGATTCTCTTTCCAAAAAAGAGCAGGATGTCTACCGTGATATGCGAATTGTGCAGGAGATGTATGCGAGAGGCTTTGATTTCACGCCAATTGATATTTACCGTGCACTGCCGGGCCGTTTCCAGATCATCGATGGAAAACTTATGCCGGCGTTAAATACGATCGAGGGTATGGGCGACAATGCTGCAATCGCGGTTGCGGAAGCAGCAAAAGACGGAAAGTTCTTATCCAAAGATGATTTCCGTCAGAGAACCAAAGTAACGAAATCTACCATCGATCTTATGGCAGATCTTGGACTGCTGGGCGATATGCCGGAGTCCAATCAGTTGTCGTTATTTGATTTTGCATAAATATTTGTTTTGCGGGATAAAGAAACGCCAGGAAAAAATGAAGTTTCCTGACGTTTCTTTTTTTGTAAAAAATTGCATTGTAACAACGCCTGCTTACGGATTGAAAATCTGTACATTGCCCGGGGCAGCAACAGATGTATAATAAGGGGTTTTGGTCGTAAAATCTTTAAAATAGACATAAGTGGAAGTTACATTAATGGCAGTGTAGTTGCCTTCTTTTAATTCCTGATAATTGCTTCCATCTGTATTAATACAACAGATGGCCGGATTTGTCTTATCATTTTTCTGAAAAAAGATTTTATCGCCTGTGACATTATAGCAGTCGACACGGCAGTCCGTGACCAGCGTTTTTTCACCATTTGTCAGATCGACTTTGGCAATGCGGTAATCGTTTTCACAGTCCATAAAATAAAGATTGTTTCCGTCTTTCACCGGCATCCAGCAGTTCCCCTCATAGATGACTTTTGCGTGGTCATTGGAAGTGTCCATCTCATAGATATTATGATTGTCTGTCAGTCCGTTATAATAAATATATTGTCCATCGGTACTTGCGGTAAAGTAGGACTGTTTTTCTACCTGCTCTTTTTCCTTGCCATCAATTTTGACTTTGTACAGCGTGGTTGCATCAGTGGTATCATAATGCAGATAGTACAGATAATTTCCAACCAGGGAAGCATACATACACGGATCATCATCTAAAATTTCAGGTTTTCCTTTTCCGTCAATGTCCAGCCGGCATAAGCTGTTGGTATTGACCGGGAGGAAGGAAAACGAATCAGCGCTTTTTCCCTTAAGTTTACAGTAATAAATGTAGTGGTCATCCACGTTGATGTAGCTGACACTCTGATCCTCTAACTTTTTGATGTTTGTGCCGTCCGGGTTCATGGAGTACAGACAGTAGTTGTCGGCAGGGTTGGCAAAGTAGACAATACCATCTTTTTCACAGAAATATCCTTCGTTATACAGATTTCCCGCAGTGTTGCCGTTGACATAACCGTCATTATACCGAATGCGGTTTATGTACCGGTAGAGGAAAACACACCCGGCAGCAAGAAGGATCACCAACACAAAAAGCAGCCATTTCCAAATTTTTTTCATAAGTAAATCACCTCTTTGATTTATAATCTTTATCTATAAAAAGTATAGCATTTCTGTATACCATGACGCAAGTGTTCTCTTGCAAGCAAACTGTGAATGTAATATATTATAAATAATAAATGGAAAGGCTTGGATTTTTTATGAGAGATTTATTGGAACTAAGAGATGAGATTGATCAGATCGACAGTCAGATCGTGGATCTGTATGAACGCAGAATGGCAATTTCAGAGGAAGTTGCTGAATATAAAATTGCTGTGGGAAAGAAAGTATTTGACAAGCAGCGTGAGGTTTCCAAGTTGGAAACATTGAGCAGAAAAGGAACTACGCCATTTTTAAAACATGGTATCCGTGAACTGTTCGAGCAGATCATGTCCATGAGCCGGAAGCGTCAGTATCAGCTACTGACAGAACATGGTCAGACGGAAAAAACCGATTTTAAAGAAGTAGATCATCTGAATTACAAAAATGCTAAAATCGTATTTCAGGGAACGGAAGGCGCATATTCACAGCTTGCGCTGAATGAGTATTTCGGGGAGAATGCAGACAGTTATCATGTGGATACGTGGCGGGATGCGATGGAAGCCATCCAAAACGGAGAGGCCGATTACGCTGTATTCCCAATTGAGAATTCATCTGCCGGAATCGTTTCCGAGAACTATGATCTTATGGTGGAATACAATAATTATATCGTGGGCGAGCAGATCATCCGTATCGACCATGCACTTTTGGGCCTGCCGGAAGCAGACATGGACGATATCACCGACATTTATTCCCACCCACAGGCGCTGATGCAGTGCTCGAAATACCTTGAGAGCCACAGAGACTGGGAAAAGCACAGTCTGAAAAATACTGCGATGTCCGCCCAGAAGATCAAAGAAGATGGAAAAAAGAACAAGGCAGCGATCGCAAGCACCCTGACTGCGGATATTTACGGTTTGAAAGTGCTGGATGAGGCAATCCAGAACAATAAAAAAAATTATACAAAGTTTATCATTGTGGCAAACAAGAAGATTTTTGAATCGAGAGCCAATAAGATCAGTATCTCTTTTGAAGTTCCGCATGAGAGCGGTTCGCTGTACCATAAGCTGTCCCATTTTATCTACAACGGAATCAACATGAATAAGATCGAGTCCAGACCGGTGCAGGGAAAAGCGTGGGAGTACCGCTTCTTTGTTGACATTGAGGGAAACCTCAATGATGCAGCCGTACAGAATGCGCTGCGGGGGCTGACAGAGGAGACGATCCGTTTGAAAATACTTGGCAATTATGTGAGTGCAGAAGGGAATGAATAAACTGATGAAAAGTCCAAAGAATTTAATTTTATATAAAGATTTTGAAAATGGAAAATTATTTTATAACATGACCTGGATCATGGAGAATTATGAAAATGAATATTATAATAAAGAGGATGTGGAGTCTCTATTGTATGAGAGTTTGAACCAGTTAATGGAACTGGCAGTGAGTCATGGCTTTGAGGGGAATCTGTGGCACAGTTTTCTGGCATTTCTTCTTGTAAATAATGAGAATGCTTACAGCAAAACTTGTGAGATCCGCGGAAAAGTGGAGGGCTCTGTCAATCAGATCGTATTGCATGACTTTGAGATCATCAAATCGCTGTTTGATTTTGATTTTGGAAAACTTGCCTCTTATTTTGAGATGGACTGTATGGATGCCATCACTGATTATCAGAGCATGACAGGGAGCGGAAAGATTTTTAATAAGAGGATCAAGGAGCGCATCAATGAGTTGAAGTTAAAGCTGGAAGCTTCCACAGATGTGTCCGGATTTAAAGATGCAGTGACGGCATTTTATAAAGATTTTGGCGTTGGTAAACTCGGACTTCACAAGGCATTCCGCATTCAGCACAGGGAAAAGGAAGAGGTGGAGATCGTGCCGATCACAAATATTGCCCATGTGAAATTAGACGATCTGGTCGGCTATGAGCTTGCAAAACAGAAACTCATCGACAATACGGAAGCATTTGTCAACGGAAAGCAGGCAAATAACTGCCTGTTATATGGGGATGCCGGAACCGGAAAATCCACCAGTATCAAAGCCATTGCAAACCAGTACTATGACAGAGGCTTACGTCTGATCGAAGTGTACAAGCACCAGTTCTGTGATCTGAATGATGTCATCGCACAGATCAAAAACCGCAATTACAAGTTCATTATTTACATGGACGATCTCTCTTTTGAAGAGTTTGAGATCGAATATAAATATCTGAAGGCAGTGATCGAGGGCGGTCTTGAGAAAAAACCGGACAACGTACTGATCTATGCAACCTCCAACAGACGCCACCTGATCCGTGAAACATTTTCGGATAAAGAGGAAGTGCGTGAGGATATGCATACTTCCGATACTGTACAGGAAAAATTATCCCTGTATGCAAGATTTGGTGTTTCCATCTACTTTGGCGCACCGAATAAGAAGGAATTCCAGAATATTGTCAAAGTACTTGCAGAAAAATATCAGGTTTCCATGGATGAGGACACTTTGCTTGCTGAGGCCAATAAATGGGAGCTTTCCCACGGCGGATTATCCGGCAGGACAGCGCAGCAATTTATCAACTATTTACTTGGAAAAGAATAAAAAATTGGTATAATAGAGATATACAAAAGAAATGAGGAGGCAGACATCTGGTGATCCATACATTCGCAGCAATTTATATCGGTTCTTATGAAGTAAGTATTAAAATATTTGAGATTTCAGGAAAGAAGAAAATCCGTGACATTGATTATATCCGGAGCAGGATTGAGCTCGGAAGAGATGCATATTCCAAGGGAAGTATCGGATATGAACTTGTGGAGGCGCTGTGTGATACGCTTGCCGAGTACAAAAAGATCATGGACGGCTACCGGGTGGACAGTTACGAAGCGTATGCTGCCGCAGCCTTGAGAAACGCTGAAAATGAACTTTTTATCTTAGACCAGATCCGCATCCGGACAGGACTTCTCGTAAAAGTTTTAAGTAACTCTGAGCATCGCTTTATCAGTTATAAATCGGTTGCCATGCGGGAAGATTTTGAGCGTATGATCCAGAAAGGTGCAGCAGTTGTGGATGCCGGAGGCGGCGGTATGCAGATCACGGTATTCTCAAAGGGAAAAGTAGTCACAACACAGCATCTGGCACTCGGCACCATGCGTATGCGGGAGCAGCTTGCAAGAAAAAGTAACAATCTGGCACAGTATGAACTTCAGGTAGAAGAACTTGTTGACAAGGAACTTGAAGTTTTTAAAGCTATGTATCTTCAGGAGACGAAGATCAAATACCTGATCATCATCGGTGATTATATATCAGAGATCAGCAGAAAAGTAGAAAAAAACAAGGAAGACAATACCATAGAGGCAGCAAAGTTCTTAAAGTACATCAGAAAGCTGGATGAGAAGACATTAGAGGAAATCTCAGAGGAATTGAACCTTTCGAATGAGAGTGATGCGCTTGTCATTCCATATATGATGATTTTTAAATGCATGGCAGAGAGCATCGGCGCAGAGAGTCTCTGGGCACCGGGAACGAATGTCAGCGATGGTATCGCATTCCACTATGCACAGAAGAATAATATGATTCGGGTGGAACATGATTTTGAGGCGGATGTCTTATCTGCCGCAAGAAATCTTTCCGAGCGTTACATGAGTTACACCCCACATATTGATGCACTGACGCAGATGGCAACCCTTATTTTTGATACGATGAAAAAAGTACATGGACTTGGCAGAAGAGAACGGCTGCTTTTGCAGGTGGCTGCCATTTTACATGACTGCGGAAAATATATCAGTTTTGCCAACGGTCCGTCCTGCTCCTATGACATTATTATGGCTTCCGAGATTATCGGACTGACACACAAAGAGCGTGAGATCATTGCAAACACAGTATTATATAATACATGGCCGCTTCCTGCCTATGAAGATCTCGCAGATAAATTGGATCATGACAGTTATCTGACTGTTGCAAAACTTTCTGCAATCCTTCGTGTATCCAATGCAATGGACCGAAGCCATAAGCAGAAGTTTAAGAATGTAAAGGCGGCAGTCAAGGGAAGAGAACTTGTGATCACAATTGAGACAATGGATGATATTGCTTTGGAAAAAGCACTGTTTGATGCCAAAACGTCATATTTTGAAAATGTATTCAGTATAAAGCCGGTGATCAAAGAGAAGAGAGTCTACGGCTGACAGTCAACCAATGGAAAGGCTAGGTTTATCTTATGGAGAAAGAACAGGATTTTAAAAAACCGGAATATTACGAAAACAGGGAGTTAAGCTGGCTGAAATTTAATCACCGTGTATTAAACGAGGCGAGAGATAAATCCATTCCGCTTCTGGAACGATTAAAGTTTGTCAGTATCACTTCGTCAAATCTGGACGAATTTTTCATGGTGCGTGTCGCATCCCTGAAGGATATGGTACACGCCAATTATAAGAAAAAGACATTGCCGGAATGACGGCATCGGAACAGTTAGAGAAGATCAATGAGCGCACGAGAGAGCTTGTCACGCTTCAGTACAATACCTATAACCGTTCTCTTGTGCCGCTTATGCACCAGCATGGGATCGTTGTGATGGATGCATTCGAAGATCTGAGTGAGGCGCAGGCTGCATTTGTGGACCGCTATTTTGAAGACAATGTATATCCGGTACTCACCCCGATGGCGGTGGATGCCTCAAGACCATTTCCACTGATTCGGAACAAGACATTGAACATTGCAGCACTTCTTTCCAAGAAAAAAGGAAAGGCAGAAAAAGAGGAAATTGAATTTGCAACCGTTCAGGTTCCAAGCGTGTTGCCACGCCTGGTACATATCCCTTCGGAAGATGGAAATGAAAAGACCTTCATTTTATTGGAGCAGGTCATTGAGCGGAATATTGATAAATTGTTTTTAAACTATGATGTACTCTGTGCATATCCTTACCGTGTCATGCGGAATGCCGACCTGTCGATCGATGAAGATGAGGCGGCTGACCTGTTAAAAGAGATTCAGAAACAGTTAAAAATGCGTCAGTGGGGAGAGGTGATCCGTCTGGAAGTGGAGGACGGTATTGACAAAAAGCTGTTAAACTTCTTAAAAGATGAATTAAAAGTGGCAGAACAGGATATTTTCCAGATCAACGGACCAATTGATTTCACATTCCTGATGAAAATGTATGGATTAGAAGGCTGTGACGATCTGCGGAATGAGCCTTACACGCCACAGCGCGTGCCGGAGATCGTACCGGGGGAAAATATTTTTGATGAGATCCGAAAAGGAGATATCCTTTTGCATCATCCATACCAGACGTTTGATCCGGTGGTTGATTTTATACGTCAGGCATCTGTGGATCCGGATGTACTTGCCATCAAACAGACGCTTTACCGTGTCAGCGGCAATTCACCAATTATTGCTTCATTGGCACAGGCGGCTGAAAACGGCAAGCAGGTTTCTGTTTTAGTGGAGTTAAAGGCCGGTTTGATGAGGAAAATAACATTGTCTGGGCAAAAAATTAGAGCAGGCTGGCTGCCATGTTATCTATGGCCTGGTTGGACTGAAAACCCACAGCAAAATAGCGCTGGTTGTCCGGAGGGAGGAAGATGGTATCCGTCGTTATGTGCATCTTGGAACCGGTAACTACAACGACTCCACAGCAAAGTTATATACAGACTGTGGTATTTTTACCTGTGACGGTGCGATCGGAGAGGATGCAACTGCCGTATTCAATATGTTGTCCGGCTACTCCGAACCATTGTCATGGAATGAACTTGCGGTTGCACCGATCTGGCTTCGCACGAAGTTCACAAAGCTGATCCGCCGTGAGACGAAGCATGCAAAAGAGGGAAAACCTGCAAAGATCATTGCAAAAATGAATTCGCTCTGTGATCCGGGAATCATTGAATCCCTTTATGAAGCGTCTGCAGCAGGCGTTAAGATCCAGCTGATCGTCCGTGGAATCTGCTGCTTAAAAGTCGGGATCCAAGGGGTGAGCGAGAATATTGAAGTCCGTTCGATCGTTGGAAATTTCTTAGAGCACAGCCGGATCTTCTATTTCTTCAATGATGGAGAAGAAGAAATTTACATGGGAAGTGCCGACTGGATGCCGCGTAACTTAGACAGACGAGTGGAGATTTTATTCCCGGTATTAGATGATGAACTGAAAAAACGTGTCAGACATATTCTGGATGTGGAACTGGCAGACACTTTAAAGGCACATGTGCTGCATGCTGACGGCAATTACGAGAAGGTAGACAGACGCGGAAAGATTGCGTTGTCATCTCAGGATGTTTTCTGCAGGGAGGCAATGGAAAATGTTTCAAAACCATCTCATGGATATCAGGGAAGAGTGTTTATCCCGGCAGAACCTGTAGAATAAATAGCAGTACGGAAAGAGCAGTTATTGTGTGAGGGAGGATGGCTATGAATAATAAAATTTTATTTGCAGATCTGGATCATACATTATTGTGTGATGATAAGTCGATTTCTGAAAAGAACCGGGCTGCAATACAGAAAATGTTAGAGCGTGGACACTATTTTGTTCTTGCAACCGGAAGACCGGTAGAGTCGGGCAGGATTGTTGCAAAGAATCTTGGACTGACCAGTCCGGGATGCTATATGATCGCCTTTAACGGGGCAGTGGTCTATGACTGCGCAGCGGACAGGGTGCTTCATAAAAGTTCACTTCCGATCGAGGTCACGCAGGAGATTTTTGACCGGGCGCATAAAGCCGGCATCTATGTACAGACATACAATACCGTGGACATAGTGACAAAACGGCACACAAAGGAACTGGATTACTATGTGGAGCGCTCCCATATGACCTACAAACTCACAAGAAGAATTTCGGATTGTCTGGATTCGGAACCGCAGAAGGTTATTCTGATCCATCTGGAGGATGATGGAAAATTAAAACGTTTCCAGAAAGCCAATGCCGCCTGGGCAAAAGGAAAATGCAACTCCTTTTTCTCCTGTAAAGAGTATCTGGAGTATTGTCCGGTCGACACGGACAAAGGAACCGGCGCACAGTATCTGGTGAAATTGTTAAATATTCCACATACCAGCACGGTTGCGATTGGAGATGAGCAGAACGACATTCCGATGATCCAATCCGCACATATTGGCATTGCTATGAAGAACGGGATCGATGATATCAAGAAAGCCGCTGATTATGTTACGGAAAATGATAATAATCATGATGCAATCGCGGAAGTGATCGAGAAGTTTATTTTATAAAAAAAGAGAAGCTTACCGTTGATATGTAAGCTTCCTTTTTTTATCTGCCGGCTTTTATCGTTTCTAAAACAGAGTAAGGAATATACAGATGTCCCCGTCCTCTGCCAAGAGCGATATCCGGTTTGTTTGAGCCGTGGAAATCAGAGCCGCCGCTGATAAGCAGTCCGTTTTCCCTTGCAAGACGTTTCATCTGCTGTTCTTCTCCGGTGGTGTAGGTGGAGTAGATTGCTTCTAACCCGTCAAGTCCCGCCGGTTTCAGCTCGTCGATCATTTTCTGGAGATTGGTGTTACTCAGACCGTAGAGCAGAGGGTGAGCTAAAATGGCCGTTCCTCCGGCTTCTTTGATGAGACGCACGGCATCGGTGGAAGCGACTTTCAATCTGCCGACATAGCATTTGCAGTGGTCGCCGATATAGCGGTCAAAGGCTTCGCGGACACTCTTGATCTGGCCATGTTCATACAGAAAACGTGCAATGTTGGCGCGTGTAATAACGCAGTCCGGATTTTCAGCCACCAGTTCTTCCATCGTAATGGAAAGCCCTTCCTTCTGAAGTGCCTCCACCATAAGTGCATTGCGTTCACTGCGGCATTTCCGGTATTCGGCTGTCTTTTTCAGAAGCTGCTCATTTTCGATATCAATATATAACCCCACGATATGGACTTCTTTTCCGTGATAATCTGTGGAGAGTTCGATGCCCGGTATCAGTTCAATCCCGGCAGAAGCTGCGCAGGGCATTGCTTTGCCCACACCCTGGCAGGTGTCATGGTCTGTCAGTGCAAATGCCGCCAGCCCGACTTTCTTTGCCTCAGCCACCAGATCTTCGGGTGTGAGAGTTCCGTCTGATTCGGTGGAATGTACGTGTAAATCGATAATTCTGTGATCCATAGTTTATTTGTCAATACCTTTCATGGTTCTTGTATTTTAAAAAAAATTTTATAATATAAGAAGAGTGTACTAAATGGCAACGCAAAATGCAAATACTGATGCTAAATTTATAAAATTTCATTCAAGAAAATTTATGAAATGCCAAAAATATACTTGACGAAATGAGTGTGTGTATGTTATAGTATCAGAGTTGTTGAAAACAAAGTAGAGTATCCACTCTCACCGGAGCACAAATTTACAGTGTCTCATGGTTTAATACCTCAAACGTCGCATATGCGTATTTGATTGATTGTGGATAGTCTGCCTATCCACTTTTTTTATGTGGAAGCATGAAAAATTATTTTGGAGGTGCAATACCATTAGCGAGTTAATGATTAATGAACAGATCAGAGACAAAGAAATTCGTCTGATCGGAGAAAACGGAGAACAGCTTGGCATTATGTCAGCGAGAGAAGCTATGAAGCTTGCTGAGGAAGCAGAACTTGACTTAGTTAAAATCGCTCCAACTGCAAAACCACCTGTCTGCAAGATTATCGATTACGGTAAGTATCGTTATGAACTGGCAAGAAAAGAAAAAGAAGCCAAAAAGAAACAGAAAGTGGTTGAGCTGAAAGAGATTCGCTTGTCACCGAATATTGATTTAAATGATCTGAATACCAAAATGAACGCTGCAAAGAAGTTTTTATCCAAGGGAGATAAAGTGAAGATCACTTTGAGATTCCGCGGACGTGAAATGGCTCATATGAATGCAAGCAAACACATTCTCGATGATTTCGCAGAAAGCTTATCTGACACAGCAGTAGTGGAAAAAGCACCAAAGGTTGAAGGAAGAAGTATCAGCATGGTGTTGGCAGAAAAGAAATAATTATTTTAAGGAGGAATCTATCATGCCAAAAATGAAAACAAGCAGAGCAGCTGCAAAACGTTTCAAAGTTACAGGAACAGGAAAATTAAAAAGAAGTAAAGCTTATAAGAGACATATCTTAACAAAGAAAACAACAAAAAATAAGAGAAATCTTAGAAAACCAGCAATGGTTGATGCAACAAACGTTAAGAATATGAAGAAGATTTTACCATACGCATAGGAATCAGGTAAGGAGGAATAAAAAATGGCAAGAGTAAAAGGCGGTTTAGGCGCTAAAAAAAGACATAATAGAACTTTAAAATTAGCAAAAGGTTACAGAGGCGCTAGATCTAAACAGTATAGAGTAGCAAAACAGTCAGTTATGAGAGCCTTAACAAGTTCTTATGCTGGTAGAAAAGAAAGAAAGAGACAGTTCCGTCAGTTATGGATCGCTCGTATCAATGCAGCAGCAAGAATGAACGGAATCTCTTACAGCCAGATGATGCACGGATTAAAAGTATCCGGTATCGATATCAACCGTAAAATGTTAGCAGAGATGGCAGTTAATGATGCAGCCGGATTTGCAGCACTTGCAGAAGTAGCTAAGAAAGCAGTAGCTTAATAGAAATTTAAAAACCTCGGAAACATTATGTTTTCGAGGTTTTTCTTTATAAAAATCAAATAAAAGATTCTGAATTACTCAGTCCTGCCACTACGCAGATCTTAAACGAGATTCAAAATCTTTCTAATAGAAATATAACATCAACAGTACAGAATATCAATAAAAAATGAAGATACTGGCAGTGTATTCAAAATTGACAAATTTATAAATATAGCA
>NZ_ACFY01000039.1 GCF_000174195.1 Roseburia inulinivorans DSM 16841
GGGGATCTAGTGGTGGATAATGCCTGTGTGATCGCAGCAAATTTTGGTGTCAGCCAGAATTTTATCGGACTTACGATCATAGCGATCGGAACATCACTTCCGGAGCTTGTGACGTCCATCGTTGCAACCAGAAAGGGAGACAGTGGTCTTGCACTGGGCAATGCGATCGGATCAAATATTTTCAATATTCTTTTTATCCTTGGTATGTCAGCAGCAATTTCACCACTCAATGTGTTAGGAGAATCCCTGACGGACTGTATCATTCTATTGATCAGCGCAGTTATTTTGTTTGTGTTGGCAAAGACAAAAAAGACAATGTCAAGATGGGAAGGCGCGGTCTGTGTACTTTTGTATATTGTATACACAGCATATCTGCTGATCAGGTAAAAATAGCACAGATCTGGGAGAGGTGATTTCCTGCGGACAAAAGTAGCAAAAGAAACCATGCATTTATAAAGGAGGTCACTTTATGACAACATATCTTCTTATTACAGCGGTAGTTATTTTTGCCTGTGTATTCCTGAGCAAGGTGTCAAGCAGACTTGGAATTCCAATGCTGCTTGCGTTCATTTTGCTTGGAATGCTGTTTGGTTCGGATGGGATTTTAAAGATTCCGTTTGATAATTATGCGTTTGCAGAGCAGATATGTACGGTCGCATTGATCTTCATTATGTTTTATGGTGGTTTTGGAACGAACTGGCAGCAGGCGAAGTCCGTTGCGGTAAAGGCAGGGCTGTTATCGACGGCCGGAGTTGTGATAACAGCTGCACTTACCGGAGTTTTCTGTCATTACGCCTTACATATCGCATGGGTGGAAAGTATGCTGATCGGTGCACTGATCGGTTCCACAGATGCGGCGTCCGTATTCTCAGTGCTGCGATCAAAACGGCTGAGTCTGCGTTATAATACGGCTTCCCTTCTGGAAGTGGAAAGTGGTAGTAATGATCCGTGCGCATATATGCTCACGGTGACATTTATTGCGATCGCGCAGGGCAGCGCCAGTGGTGGACAGATTGGACTTCTCATTGTAAAACAGATGCTTTTTGGCATTTTTTTTTGGTGGGTTGATCGCAGCAGCTGCAGTGCTGCTGTTGAAAAAAATTAAGTTTTCGACCGCAGGATTTGACATGGTTTTTGTGGTCGGAATTGCAGTGATCGGGTACGCACTTCCGGCAGTTTTTGGTGGAAATGGATTTTTAAGTGTCTATATTGTGGGAATTGTGCTCGGAAATACCGAGATCCGCAACAAGCGGAATCTGGTAAACTTTTTTGACGGACTGACCGGATTGATGCAGATGCTCATTTTCTTTCTGCTTGGACTTCTGGCATTTCCATCGAGACTGCCGCAGGTGGTGCTTCCGGCACTTTTGATCGCAGTATTTCTGACATTTGTGGCAAGACCGGTGGCAGTTGCACTTGTACTCACACCGTTTAAAGGAAAAATTTCACAACAGCTTCTGGTGTCGTGGGCAGGTTTGAGGGGTGCAGCGTCTATCGTGTTTGCAATTATGGCAGAGATGGCAGTGGAAACAGAAAATGATGTGTTCCATATTGTTTTTATGATCGTGCTGTTTTCTATCCTGCTTCAGGGCTCGTTATTGCCGCTTGTGGCAAAGAAGCTGGATATGATCGATGAAAAAGGCGATGTCATGAAAACGTTTAATGATTATTCCGATGAAGTTCCGGTGCAGTTTATCCAGCTCAGTATTCCAAAGAGCCATCACTGGTGTGGAAAAACATTAAAAGAGCTGACACTTCCGCCGGAGACACTGGTCGTATTATTAAAAAGAAATGGAGAGAATATCATCCCAAATGGGGATACCAGGCTTCTCGAAAACGATGTTCTGGTCTTAAGCGCAACTTCGCCGGATCATGTCGAGGGTGTATCACTTGTTGAGATTTATGTGGATGAAAACAGTAAGTATAAAGGAAAATTGTTATCAGAGATTCCAAAGAAAGAGAATACGTTAGTGATCATGATCCAGAGAGGAGAGCAGGTCATTATCCCGCACGGAAATATCCGGCTGGAAAGTGGCGATATGCTGGTTGTGAGCAAAACGGAAATCTGATTTACAGACGGAGAACGGTCAGAACGTAATAATTACTGATTTTACTCTAAGGAAAATCAAAAAATGTCCGATAAATAACGTGAAAGCGAATTTCAAGGAAGAAAGGAGATGCCTCATATGCGTATAGATGCTTATAATCAGATCGCGCAGGTATACAAGACGACAAGCGCAGCAAAGTTACAGAAGACAGAGAATGCAAGGCATGGACGTGATGAAGTACAGATCTCGTCTTTTGGCAGAGATTATCAGATCGCAAAACAGGCAGTCACTGAAGCAGCAGATATCAGGGAAGATAAAGTCGCAGAACTAAAAGCAAAGGTTAACTCTGGTAATTATTCCGTGGATACTGCAGATTTTGCGGAAAAATTATTGGAAAAGTACAACACATCATTAATGTAAAAGTGAGGATGAATTTTGGCTAGTTTAATGGAAGACCTGATCGACGTTCTGAATAAGGAAGAAGAACAGTATCAGGGATTGATCGAACTCGGAAAGAAAAAGAGGGAAGTGGTGATCCGGGCGGATATTAAGACGCTGGATGAGATTACCGCGACGGAGCAGGAGGTTGCCAGCAATCTGCAGAATCTGGCGAAGAAGAGAACCAGAGTGCTGAATGATATGGCAACGGTTCTTGGCAGGAATCCGGGGGAGGTTACGATCACAAAGATGATTTCTTATCTGGAGGAACAGCCGGTCGAGCAGAAACAGCTCATGGAAGTAAAGGAGCGGCTTTTACAGACAGGAAAAGAGATGGAAGCCATTAATGAACAGAATGAGATCCTTTTAAATCAGGCATTAGAGATGGTGGAGTTTGACCTTACATTGCTTAAGAGTATGCGACAGGCACCTGAGACCGCCAACTATAATAAGAACGCCTGCAATACAGGTGATCTGCTTGGCAGCAGCGGTTTTGACGCAAAACAGTAACATGTAAGGAGGGAGCACCATGGCTAACGGCTTTGGAAGCTTATATATCGGAGCATCCGGGTTACAGAATTCCCAGAATGCTTTAAATACAACATCAAACAACCTTGCAAACGTAAATACCAAGGGTTATGTACGTCAGCAGGTTTTACAGGTAGACAGAAATTATACAACCTTCAATACAACTGCATCGATCAGCCAGCAGCAGTCCGGCCTTGGCATGAAGATCGGTGATGTGGTGCATGCGAGGGATATTTTTCTGGATAAATCATATCGAAACGCATCAGGACGTCAGGCATTTTATGCAGCCACGTATGAGGCAGTGGATGAAGTGTACACTTTTTATCAGGAGTTACAGGGACAGGCTTTCCAGACAACTCTGGAGGATTTCTGGACAGCTTTTCAGGAATGGGCAAAAGCTCCGGATGACAGTGTGCAGCAGAATCTGGTCATTCAGAAGGCCAATCTGTTTGTCAGCAGATCCAATGCAGTTTATACGGGACTTTCCGACTACCAGAGCACGATCAATACACAGATTTCAGATGATATTGATCGAATCAATGAGCTGGGAAATACCATTTTTAAATTGAATCTGGAAATCCAGAAAGTAGAATCGGGTAATGTTGAGACTGCAATGACATTGCGTGATGAGAGAGATAATGCGCTGGATGAACTTGCTTCTTATGTAGATATCAGTTACAAAGAGAATTCTGATGGAATTGTAAAGGTAAGTGTCGAAGGTGTTGAATTTGTAGACGAGGCAAGATGTTACGAGATGGGGAAGAACCGTGATGAGATCACGGGATTTGTCACACCTTACTGGACACATCTTTCCGATATCGAGAACGGCGATTACGACAATGTATTCAGCTTTACAACACCGATCTCCTCGGATCTTAATAATGATCTTGGAGAATTAAAAGCGCTAATCCTGGCACGGGGAGACAGAAAAGCAACTTATAAAGATATTGTGGGACTGACATCAGATGAATATAACAGATCGACAGCAGATTCCATTGCAACAGGAATGTCTGTCATGTTACAGGCACAGGCGCAGTTAGATCAGTTAGTACATGGGATGATCACAGCGATTAATGATACACTTTGTCCGAATACAACACTTGGAGAACTTACCGGAAATACAGCATCCCTTACCGGAACAGATGAGAATGGTAATACCGTTACGATCACATCCGGAATGAAAGTGCTGGATACGAAAAACTGCTCTACCGGAAGTGACAAACAGATTCCGCCACAGGAGCTGTTCACAAGACTTGGTACAGAGCGTTATACCAAAGTTTCTGTGCAGGAGACAGATGCCAATGGCAATACCGTTACCAACGATTATTATGTATACAATGAAGAGAGCGAGACAGATACTTCCAAACAGTATACATTAGCGAGTGTCAGTGTAAATGATAAGCTGGTAGAACAGGAGTCGCTGCTTCCACATCTTTCACAAAATGGGAAAGTGAATTATGATCTCGCCCAGAAAGTAGCAGCTCTCTGGAAGGGTGAGTATCTTACCCTGGATCCGGATGATACGAATAAAGTTACATTTATTGATTACTATAATAATATGGTGGGAGCATTTGGAACGATCGGTTCCGTTTATGAATCCACCGCGAAAAGTCTTTCCGGAACAGTGACAGCTGTAGATAATCAGAGATCACAGGTTATGGGAGTTTCTTCTGATGAAGAATTGACCAAGATGATCAAGTTCCAGAATGCATATAATGCATCCAGCCGATTTATCAATGTGGTGAATGAAATGATCGAATCCATGATCACACAGCTTGGCTCATAAAGACCGGATTTTTTAGCGGAACAAAAACAGTTACTTTCACAGATTACATAGCAGAAAGAGAGAGGTGAGAGGATGCCTTCACAATTTTTTGGATTAACAATTGCATCGTCAGGCTTAAGTGCGTATCAGGCAGCACTTAATACCACCGCCAATAATATATCAAACGAACAGACAAAGGGATACAGCAGACAGGCAGCAAATCTTTCCGCATCGGATGCACTTCGTGTCAATGCAAAATACGGAAGCATGGGTTCCGGCGTTACGGTGAATTCCATTAAACAGATCCGAAGTGAGTACTATGATACAAAATACTGGCAGAATCAGGCAAGCCTTGGTCTGTATGAGACGAAATTAAGTTATCTGGAGCAGATTGAGAACTATTTTATTGATGATGATACAGAAAAAGGTTTTTCGACCATTTTAAATAAAATGTTCAATTCATTGGACACATTAAAAAATAATGCCGGTGATGTGAATGTCAGACAGCAGTTTATCTCAGATGCACAGAGTTTTACCACTTACTTTAACAGTGTGGCAACCGGTCTTGGCGAGATTCAGGACAGTGTGAATGAGGAGATCAAATCAACCGTTGAAAATATCAATGCGATCGGCAAAAAGATCAGTCTTTTGAATAAACAGATCAACGTTATTGAAGTACAGGGCGGTTATGCAAATGAACTGCGTGATCAGCGGGCACTTCTGATCGATGAGTTATCCTCTATTGTTCCAACAGAGGTTTCTGAAGTTCCGGTAACGAATTCCAAACATTCGGACATGCAGACAGGTGCAAATTATTATACGGTAAAAATCAATGGACAGAAGTTTGTTGATACTTACGAGTATAGTGAACTTACCTGTGTGGCAAGAAAAAATACGATCAATCAGTCTGACCGGGAAGGAATGTATGAGATTGTCTGGGCGGATACCGGAAACAGTTTTAAAGCAGGTTCCGATTCCAGCTCCGGTTCGTTGAAAGCACTGTTTGATATCCGGGATGGTAACAACAGTGAGAACTTCCGTGGTGCCATCACAGGGGTTACAGCAGGCACGATTAGGATCAGCAATCCATCCATTACAAACGTCAATGCCATGACAATGCCGGCAGAGGGTGTTCTCACAATTGATGGAAAGAACTATAACTATACAGACTTTACTTTTACGACGGATGCGGATGGAAATGTCAAGGAATATACATTTACATTGGAGAATCAGCTGAGTTCCGACCAGCAGGCGAAGCTGGATGGAAAACAGGCGTCTATCGGCGAATCCATCGATGCGATGGGTATTCCTTATTATCTTGCACAGATGAATGAGTTCCTTCGTAATTTTGCAATTTCATTTAATGAGATCATGAATGGCGATAATGCGCAGGATCTGAATGGTAAGCAGACAAATTATTTTTCTTTCTTTACAGGTACACATACCAAGACAGGGGAAGAGTATCATTTTAACAAGGCAGCCGGTACTTACCAGGCAAAAACAAGTAACAGTTACTATCAGCTTACCTGTGGAAATGTATGTGTTTCCAATATTGCAGTCAAAGATCCGACAACCATTGCAACAACAGAGAAGATCACCAATGGTGCGGACGCATATGATCTGGTAGAGAAAATGTTATTGTTAAAGAGTGATACAGAGATGTATCGTGGTGGTGGTGCAGATGATTTCTTACAGTGTATGATCTCAGATATTTCTGTGGATACACAGAAGGCGACCATTTTCCAGAAAAATTACAGTAATATTTCAAATGCGATCGACAAGCAGAGAATGTCCGTTTCCGGTGTCGACAAGGATGAAGAAGCAATTGATCTTGTAAAATTCCAGAACGCGTATAACCTTTCCTCAAAAATGGTATCTGTTCTGGCAGAGATTTATGATAAGCTGATCAATGAGACAGGTGTATAAAAATTTCGTGATAAGAAGAGAGGAGTCATCCTATGAGAGTAACGAATAACATGATGCTTCGTAATACAACTTCGAACATCAATAACAATAAATACAGTGTGAACAGTCTGAACAATCAGATGTCTTCACAGAAAAAAATCTCAAGACCTTCCGAGGATCCGGTTGTTGCCATCCGCGCACTTCGTCTGAGAAGCAATTTAAGTGAGATCAATCAGTATTATGAGAAGAATATCCCGGATGCAGATGCGTGGCTTAATGTGACAGAAACTGCGTTGGAGAATATGAAAACCATTTTGTCAGATATCCGTACCCAGTGTACGTATGGAGCCAGTGACCAGTTGAAAGCAGAGGATAGAAAAACGATCCTGACACAGTTAGAGTCATTGCGTAAGCAGATTTATTCAGAAGGTAATTCTGATTCTGCAGGAAGAACCGTTTTTACCGGGTATCGCACGAACTGTAAATTGACATTTATGGAAGACGAGAGTAATACGGAGTATAATATCCAGCAGAAGTTCAGCTATGAAGATATCGGGGAACATCGTTATTATGATGGACAGGTAGAGCTTAAGACAGCAGAAGAAATGAGTCAGAAGGTCACCACCTCTGATACGAAGCAGTATACTTATGACAGGATCCGGCTGGCGTATGGAAATATTGGATCTCTCAAAGATAAAGACGGTAATGAAATAGCTGTGGGCAACACAGGAACTCTCTCTTATCATTACACAGATAACACAGGTGCAGCAAAAACCGGTGATTTAAATGTAACGGTCTATGAGACAGAAGATGACTGGAAGAAAGCAGTGAAAGCCGGAAATATGCCGAAAGATGGAGCAGCTTTCATCAAGTCAACAGGAGAGCTTGTTTTAGGTAATGAGGCAAGTGAGACTTTGAAACAGAATAAGGCATCCATTGAGTTAAACTATGATAAAAAAGGCTTTAATTCTGGTGAAGTAAGACCTGAGTATTATTTTAACTGCACAGATATTACAGATGCTAAAAATAAAATTACATATGAAAAATATGATGCTAAAGGTAATGAGATTTATCAGGATATCGATTATATCATCGCTGTAAACCAGACATTGACAGTCAACACAAATGCATCTGACGTATTCAATGCAGATATCGGACGTGATGTGGACGAGATGATCAATGCGGTAAAAGCTGCCATTGATGCCAATGACAAAGTGGATAAGATTAAAGATATGATGAGTCAGGCAGCGTATTCGGGTGTTTCGGCACAGGAGAATCTGCAGACATGGTTAGAGGCAGCACAGAAGGAAGCAGATTATGCAAATGACAATCTGCAGAAATTGTATGACAGCTATATCGGTAATTTTGATGAATATCTTTCGGATGTAAACCTTGCTATTACAACTGTAGGAAGTAAGGGCGATCGTCTGGAACTGACAGAGACACGTATGTCAAACCAGCAGCTGACGGTAAAAACATTAAAATCAAATAATGAGGATCGTGAGCTTTCCGATATCATCATTGATTATACAGCGGCTTACACTGCTTATCAGGCATCTTTACAGGCGGCAGGAATGCTGAATCAGACAACATTGTTAAATTACATTTAAAGCATGCTGTGGAAAGTGTGTGATAAGATGGTCGGAGACCAGACGTTAAGAAAACGTTAGAAAACCAGGAGGTCAGAAAGATGAAAGCAAAAACAAGAATGTTTGGCGAAATTGATATTCAGGAGGATAAGATCATCACTTTAGAGAGTGGAATGATCGGCTTTCCGGATATGCAGAAGTTTACCTTGATTTTTGATGAGGAGAAAGGCAGTAAATCACATATTATGTGGCTTCAGTCTATGGACGATCCACAGACTGCGTTTCCGGTCATCAATCCGGTGACGATCAAGGAGGACTATAATCCATCTGTCAGTGAGGAATTGTTGAAGCCGTTGGGAGATATGAAACAGGAAGACACCTTTGTACTTACAACGGTCAGAGTTCCAAAGGATATTCAGGATATGTCGATTAACCTGAAAGCTCCAATCATTATCAATATGTCTAACAATAAAGGGGCACAGATTATCGTGGAAGATGATCTTCCGGTACGTTTTAAAATTTATGACCTGCTGAAAAGTAGAAAAGAAAAGGCAGGTGAATAGAAATGCTGGCATTGACAAGAAAAAAAGGCGAAGCTTTAGTGATCAATAATAATATTGAGATCACAGTATTAGAGATCCGCGGGGATCAGATCAAAATCGGTATTTCTGCTCCAAAGGATGTACCAATTTACCGAAAAGAAGTATACTTACAGATTCAGCAGGAAAATGAGGCTGCCATCAGTGCAGATGGTCTGGATGCGTTAAATAATTTGTTGGATTAGAAAAAAGAATGATACCCGAACGGGTGTACAATTGATTGAAGAATATTAAATTGTACCCGTTCGGGATTTTTTTGCCTGAAAACGTTGAAATTATACCCGAACGGGAGTATTATGATTGATATGAATAAAATTGGAAATTATATAAAAGAAGAAAGAAAAAAAGCTGGATTAACACAGGAAGAATTTGCCATGAGATCAGGATTAGGCTTACGTTTTGTAAGAGAATTAGAACAGGGAAAGGAAACTGTGCGTATGGACAAAGTAAATCAGGCATTGGCAATGTTCGGGAAAGAAGCTGTACCGGGAGAAAAGGAGGAATAACAAGTGGAGTCAGAATATAGAAAAGGATATGTTTATATTCAAAAAATTTTTGCCGGAACAATAGCTGAAACAGAAGAAGGATATGAGTTTTCTTATAATGAGGATTATTTGAAAAGAGAAGATGCAGTATCTGTAAGTTTGACGCTGCCATTACAAAAAGAGGCTTATAAAGCGACAGTTTTATTTCCTTTTTTTGATGGGTTAATTCCAGAAGGATGGCTCCTTGGTGTTGTAAGCCGTAACTGGAAAATCAATCAGAATGACAGATTTGGATTGCTGTTGTCGGTATGCAGGGATTGTATTGGAGATGTCAATATAAGAAATGGGGAAGAGAAATGAAATGTCTATGTTGTGGAAAAACAATAAGGGAGAATGCTTCTAATGCGGAAAAGGAGTGGAGCTGGCATAAAAAATGTGTGAAATCGTTTTTTATGACAGAAGAAATGCCCTTTTTAGATATTACGAAGGAACAATTGGAAAGGCTCGCAAATGAGACTGTCAATGAGGGACTTACAGTACCAGGAGTTCAAAAAAACTATCCTTGCATTTGTCCAGTGACACGAATGCAAGACTTACAATTGTAGATTATCCAACAGGGTATATTTTAAAGCCACAGACAGAAGAATTTGATTATATGCCTGAATTTGAAGACCTGGCAATGCGTCTGGCAGAGTTGATGGGAATCCAGACAGTGCCGCATGCACTGATAAAAATAAATGATGAGTACGCTTATATTACAAAGAGAGTAGATCGCGATATTGAAAAAAATGAGATAAAATTATATGCAATGGAAGATTTTTGCCAGCTATCGAATCGCTTAACGCAGGATAAATACAAAGGGTCTTATGAAAACTGCGGAAGAATCATAAAGAAGTATTCTATTACACCAGGGTTAGATTTATCAGAATTATACTTACGGGTTGTGGGATCTTTTATCATTGGAAATTCGGATATGCATTTGAAAAATTTTTCGTTAAGAGAAACTGAACCGGGAAACAGAAGGTTTCAATTATCAAACGCATATGATATGCTCCCTGTAAATGTAATTATGCCGGAAGATAAAGAACAGATGGCACTTACTATTAATGGAAAGAAGAGAAATATTCATAAAAAAGAATTTAAAATATTAGCAGAAGTATGTGATATTCCTGCAAACGCAGCAGAAAAAATGATAGAAAAATTATGTGCATTAGAAAATAAAATGTTGTCACTTGTGGATGAATCCTATTTGCCTCAAGCGCAAAGGGATGAACTGAAAACATTGATCAGAGATCGTGTAGCGATTTTATTGTGAGAAAAGAAGAAAGCGGACATTTGAGCGGTATGAACTATTCCAACAATGAAATGATAAAATGATTCCCTATAAGGTCAATATTAAGATACCTTAGAATTAATTAAGAACAAAGCAGAAAAAATATTGTAAATAATCAGGTTATCGGAAAACGATAGAAAAAGGGACGGAATAATGAAAAACAAATTCATAATACTTACAATAACAGGACTGTTGCTTGCATCATTAGCTGCGTGTGGAGGTTCCAAGACACCGGATGCGTCAAAAAATACGGCAGATCAGGAAGCGCAGAATCAGAATCAGGACAGTCAGGGAACATCTGACACTATTCAGGGTGACATAGAGGAAAATCACGGAAGCGATGATACGGAAGGCAGCAGCGACAGTGCAGAAAATGCAAGCGAAAACCAAAGTGGTGATCTGACATTCGCGGATCTTGCAAAATATTCATTCGAATTTTGCAGTGGTGCAGGTGGATGGTCTACCGATTTTGAAATTGAAAAAGATGGCTCTTTCAAGGGATCTTACCATGATTCTGATATGGGAGACACCGGGGATGACTATGAGAATGGAACGATGTATCTCTGCGGCTTTTCAGGAAAATTTACTGATCTGACCAAAATCAATGATTATACTTACCAGATGAAAATGGAGAATCTTACCTATGATGAGACTCCGGGAAAAGAAGAAATTGCAGATGGAGTGAAGTATATTTATACAGATGTTTATGGTCTGGAAGGAACGGACACCTTTAAAGTGTATCTTCCGGGGGCACCGGTGAGTGATCTGTCAGAAGATGTATATTTCTGGGTACGGTGGGCAAATGACGATAGCGAGGAAGGAACGCAGGATACGTTGACGATTCCAATTATTGTAAATGAAGAAATGGGGTATGGAATTTATTCCTACGAAAGACAGACACCATATGAGGAAGCGCAAAGTACATTAAATACTTATCAAGCATCCTATGATGCAGCGGAGGAGGAGCTTAAAAAAGCAACTCTACAGTCCCGAATGGACGATTACGCTATGCAGATGTATGATATCAGCGATTCCTGCTTAAATGAAATCTGGAATCTTGTAAAATACAATACAAGTGAGGAAAAGTTCAATGAGATTCTCACTGAGCAGAGAAAATGGATTGCAGACAAAGAAGCAGCAGGCAACGAAATCCTGGATCAAAACGATGGATCTTCGGCACAGATGGACAGCAGTCTTAAGATGGCAGAGCTTACCATGGAGCGTTGTGAAGAACTGGCAGATTATTTGAAGTAAGATGGAAAAAGAGGACAATTTATGCATATTTCAAGTAGTTTTACTCTGGCGGTGCATCTTTTTATGTGTTCAAGGATTTGGATCGCGAAATTTATACGTCTCTGCTTGGATAAAAGAGATTATCACAATATTGTAATTCCCTACTCCCTATGATATTCTGAGTATGTTTCAAAATAGAAATCAGGGGAGAAAATTATGAAAAACCAAACGACAAAAAGAAGTTCTTTTTCAGGAAAAATCGGTTTTGTACTGTCAGCAGCCGGAGCGTCTGTGGGATTGGGGAATATCTGGCGGTTTCCATATCTGGCTGCCAAATACGGCGGCGGTATTTTCCTGCTTATCTATATCATTCTGGCATTGACCTTTGGATATACGATGATCATGGCGGAGACATCGTTGGGACGTATGACGAAAAAAAGTCCGGTAGGAGCATTTGCGTCCTTTGGAAATTCACGCTGGTCTTCGCTGGGAGGCTGGATCAATGCAATCATTCCGGTTTTGATCGTGCCATATTATTCGGTGATCGGTGGATGGGTTTTAAAATATCTTGTTGAGTATGTCAGAGGACATGCGCAGACAGTTGCAGAAGATGGTTATTTTTCTGCATTTATCTCAGATGGATTTTCCACGGAAATATGCTTTGTGATCTTTTCTGTGATCACATTGGCGATTATTTATGCGGGTGTGCGCAATGGAATCGAGCGTGTCTCCAAATTCATGATGCCGATACTTGTTGTGTTGTCTGTCATCATTGCAATTTATTCTGTGACAAGACCAGGGGCTTTGGCTGGTGTGAAATATTTTCTTGTGCCAAATATCAGCAACTTTTCATGGATGACCGTTGTGGCAGCCATGGGGCAGATGTTTTATTCGCTGTCGATCGCGATGGGTATTCTCATTACATTTGGTTCTTATATGAAAAAAGAAACTTCCATTGAAGAGTCTACAAAGAATGTTGAAATTTTTGATACAGCAATTGCAATTATGGCTGGACTAATGATTATTCCGGCGGTGTTTGCTTTCTCTGGCGGAGATCCGGACACCTTACAGGCTGGACCGGCATTGATGTTTATTACAATCCCAAAAGTTTTTGCAAGTATGGGATTTGGAACTTTTGCGGGAGTAATGTTCTTCTTGCTTGTACTTTTTGCAGCACTTACGAGTTCAATCGCACTGACGGAAAGTGCGGTATCCACGTTTGAAGATGAACTTGGGTGGAGCCGGAAAAAATCTACGGTGCTCTGTGGCGTGATCATGATCGCACTGGGAAGTCTGTCTTCGCTCGGATACGGACCTCTGGCAAATGTGAAGATCATTGGCATGCAGTTTTTGGATTTTTTTGATTTCCTGACGAACTCTGTCATGATGCCGATTGCGGCAATTGCTACCTGTCTTTTTGTTTCAAGGGTTGTCGGGGTAAAGAGAATCGAAGAAGAAGTGACATACGGTGGCGGCACATTCAAAAGAAGAAAAGTCTTTCTGTTTATGATACAGTATCTGTGTCCGATTTTTGCTGGAATCATTTTATTAAGCTCTGTCGCAAATGCATTTGGATGGATTTCCATGTAAATGCATTTGCGATAGGAAGGAACTTATTTTTTCAACATTCCATAATGCTCTTCCATGTTTCCACCGAAGATGGCATTTTTATAGCCCAGTTTCTTAAAGGCTTTGACCGCTTTTTCCGGTCTGAAATTATAACTGCCGATGATATAGAGAGAAGTTTCCTTATCCGGGAATCTTCTTAAGATTCGGTCTTCCGTGATTTTATCCAATGGGATATTGACCGCACCGGCAACATGTCCGTGGTTAAATTCATCTTTGGTACGACAGTCGATCAACATGGCGTTCTCAGAAGTGTGAGCCTTGTTGATCGCTTCGTTCACTGTCAGTTTTTTCTTGAAAATACTCATTTTATCTCTCTCTTTCCAAAAAAGTATAATGATACAATTTTACTACTAAAAATATTTTGCGTCAACGAAAAAGCAGATGTATTTTCTTTTTTGGTGTGATAAAATTATTGCATGTATGAGTGGGCATGAAATGTGTTTGATATAGAAGGGATAGCACAGATGATCAATATTGCAATCGTTGAAGATGAAGCTATGTACGCAAAGCAGCTGCAGGAGTTTTTGCTGCAGTATCAGAAGGAGAATGGAGAAGTGTTCAATATTACCGTCTATTCAGATGGTGATCAGATCGTACACAAGTACAAGTCACAGTTTGATATTATTCTGATGGACGTGGAAATGAAGTTCATGGATGGTATGTCTGCTGCGGAGGAAATCCGGAAAGCAGACACGGAGGTTGTCATCATTTTCATTACAAATATGGCGCAGTATGCGATCCGCGGCTATGCAGTGGATGCGCTTGACTATGTGCTGAAACCGGTGTCATACTTTGCATTTTCGCAGAGATTAAACCGTGCGATCAGCCGAATGAAGAAACGTGAGCAGAAAGTCATCACGGTGAACATCAAGGGCGGCGCTGTTCGGATTAATATTGCTAATATTTATTATATTGAAAGTCAGGGGCATAATCTGGTTTTACACACGATCCTGGGGGATTATGAATCGGCGGGAACGATGAAGGAAGTCGAGGAAAAATTGCAGGGGCTTAATTTCTGCCGTGGAAATAAAGGGTATCTGATCAATTTGCAGCATGTGGACGGCATTCAGGACGGGTGCGCGGTTGTAAAAGGAGAGCCGCTTTTGTTAAGCCGCTCGCGCAAGAAAGAGTTTATGGAAGCACTGACGAATTACTGGGGAGAGGTTGTAAAATGATGGATAATCTTATGCCGGATATTCCGCGGATTTATACGGCGGTTGCGGAATGGATGGCGTGCATGCTTTTTATTGTATCGTTGAAAAAAAGATTTGAATGGTGGAAGAGCGGACTTATCATGGCAGGAATGCTAGTGCTGCAGTCTGTTTTTCTGGTGGCAACCGGAAATGTGCCGATCTATTTCTGGATTCCGTGTATGATCGCCGCAGTATCTCTGATGGTCGGGTTCATTTATTTCTGCTGTGACGTGAATTTTCAGGATGCCGGATATTTTGGCATGATCGCATTTGTTGTAGCGGAATTTATGGCATCTTTGGAATGGCAGATTGTATGTACTGTCTGGACAAATGAGCTGCCGGGCAAGGCGACAAAGAGTATCATGCTTGCGGCTGTTTATGGTGCAGTATTCTTTTTATTGTGGAAATTATTGCAGCAGCATCTTCCAAAAGATGGAAAGCTGAACATCAGCTTTAAAGAATATTTTTCCGCAGCAGTGATCGTCATCGCAGTGTTTGCGGTCAGCAATCTAAGTTTTATTTCTAATACGGGAGCATTTTCAAATGGATATGCGCTTGAAATCGGTCAGGTCCGCACGATCGTTGATCTCGGTGGAATTGCGGTTTTGTATGCGCACCTGATCCAATGTGGCGAACTCCGTGTGCGCAGGGAGTTAGAAGCAGTGCAGAATGTTTTACAGAATCAGTATGTGCAGTACAAGCAGTCACGTGAGAGTATCGATCTCATCAATTATAAATATCACGACTTAAAACATCAGATCGCTGTGCTCCGGAGCGAGACTGACCCGGAAAAAAGAAATGAGTTTTTAAATCACATGGAAGATGAGATCAGGCAGTACGAAGCACAGAACAAGACCGGAAATAAAGTGCTTGATACAGTGCTGACAAGCAAGAGTTTATACTGCGCAAAGCATGGGATCACGTTTACCTGCGTGGCAGATGGAACGCTGCTTGATTTTATGGATATCATGGATATCTGCAGTATTTTCGGAAATGCGCTCGACAACGCGATCGAGTGTGAACTCAAGATTGCAGACAAGGAAAAGCGGCTGATCCATGTGACTGTGTCCCAGCAGAAGAATTTTTTGATCTTGCGTTTTGAAAATTACTACGAAGGTAGTTTGAAAGTGAAAGAAGGACGTTTCCTGACAACCAAGAAGGAAAAAGAGTTTCACGGTTACGGAATCAAGAGTATCCGCTATACGGTAAATAAATACGACGGCGCAGTCAGTATTGACACAAAAGAAAACTGGTTTGATCTGAAGATTTTGATCCCGATGAAAAAAACTGCATCTGACGAAGTGCAGAACGGATAACTGTGTCAAATAGAATACGGACGGTTAAACATTCGCATTTTTTGATTTATAACGCTATGGTTTGTGCATTGTGCATGAAAACATAGCGTTATTTTTGTCTGAAACTCACAACGTGTAATACCGTTTATGCAAAAATAATGCAGATTATGCAATTTTTCCATAAGAAAAGTACTTTATGATAGATTATAACTACAAAGTCCGGAACGGACAAAATAAATCTTGGGAGGATTTAGAGATGTTAGCTATTAACATGGATGACGTGATCAACGTCCTGAATTCATGCAAACCTTACCTCATTGCTTTAGGTGTTGTTTTAGCGCTTGCAATCGTTGTAACCGTTGCATGTATGAAATTGAAAAAACCAGTAAAAAAACTGGTTCGCAAGGAAGCATGGATCGCATTCTTACTTGCAGTTGTAGTAATTGTTAATTTAATTTGTTTCATTCCAATGTCAAGTATGATTTCACTTGCAATGGGTAATGGAACAATCACAGATGAGACTTCTGACGAGTCAACGGCTCTTGTACAGGAGATTGCAGAGGAAGGAATCGTATTATTAAAAAATGATGGTACACTTCCACTTGCAGCAGACAGCAACTTAAACGTATTTGGATGGGCTTCTACCAACCCTTGTTACGGTGGTACAGGTTCAGGAGCATTATCCGATGCATATCCTACCGTATCTTTACTTCAGGGATTAGAGGATGCAGGCTTCAATCTGAACACAGAACTTTCTGATTTCTACACAGCATACCGTGCAGACAGACCAGAAGTTGGAATGTGGGCACAGGACTGGACATTGCCGGAACCAACAGCAGATTCTTACACAGATGAGATGATGGCAAATGCAAAAGAGTTCTCAGACACAGCTATGGTAGTGATCACACGTGTTGGTGGCGAGGGTGCAGACCTTCCTACAGACGTAAGTAAAGTGACATACACAGACAACTCAACTGAATACAAAGATTTTGAGGCTGGTGAGCATTACTTACAGTTAGACAGAACAGAAAGAGATATGTTAGACCTTGTCTGCAGTAACTTCGATAACGTAATCGTTGTTTACAATGGTGCAAACGCTATGGAACTTGGCTTCATCAACGAGTACAGCCAGATTAAGAGTGCTATCTGGTGTCCGGGAACTGGTCAGTCCGGTTTTGAAGCACTTGGTGAGATCGTAGCCGGAACAGTAAATCCATCCGGTAAAACAAGTGATACATTTGTTGCAGATTTAACAGCAACACCAACCTGGAACAACTTTGGTTATTTCAAGTATGACAACATGGATGAGTATGCATATACATCCAATAACTTTAAGACAGGTGAAGAAGAGACAGCTCTTCCATCTTTTGTAAACTATGTAGATGGTATTTATGTTGGATACAGATTCTATGAGACGGCAGCAGCAGAAGGACTGATCAACTATGATGATACCGTTGTATATCCATTTGGATATGGTCTTTCCTACACAACATTCACACAGGAAATGGGAGCAATCTCCGAAGATAACGGAACAATTTCCTTTGACGTAACAGTAACAAATACTGGTGATGTTGCCGGAAAAGATGTAGTAGAAGTTTACTACAATCCACCATATACCAATGGCGGTATTGAAAAAGCTTCCGCAAACTTAATCCAGTTTGAAAAAACAGAAGTTTTACAGCCGGGTGATTCCCAGACGATCACAGTATCTTTTGATGCAGAAGATATGGCTTCCTATGATACATATGGTGCAGGATGCTATGTATTAGAGGCAGGGGATTATCAGATTTCCATTAACTCTGATTCTCATAACGTAATTGATTCACAGACTTATACAGTTGCTTCTACAGTAACTTATGATGAGAGCAACCCAAGAAGCACAGACGAGACAGCAGCCGTAAATGAGTTTGCTTACGCAGAAGGGGATGTAACTTACCTTTCCAGAGCAGATGGATTTGCCAACTATGCAGACGCTACTGCAGCACCAGCAAGCATGTCTATGTCTGATGAAGCAAAAGCAACTTTCTTAAATAATTCAAATTATAATCCGGAAGATTATAATAATGATTCGGATGAAATGCCTACAACAGGCGCAAAGAATGGAATTAAATTAGCAGATCTCCGCGGCGTAGATTATGATGACGCTCAGTGGGACAGCTTATTAGATGAACTGACAATCTCTGATATGGATACTATGATCGCAATTGGTGGTTATCAGACATCCGCAGCTTCCAGCGTTGGAAAGATCATGACAGTTGACTGTGACGGACCGGCTTCTATTAACAATAACTTTACCGGTATTGGTTCTGTTGGATTCCCATCCGCAGTTATGATCGCAAGTACCTGGAACAAAAATCTTGCTTTAAAATTCGGTGAGAGTATTGGTAAAATGGCAGACGAGATGGAAGTATCCGGCTGGTATGCACCTGCTATGAACACACATCGTTCCGCATTTGCAGGACGTAATTTCGAGTACTACTCCGAAGATGGTGTTCTTTCCGGTTATATGGCAACCAATGCAATCCTTGGTGCAGAAGAGTATGGCGTTTACGCATACATGAAACATTTTGCATTAAACGATCAGGAAACAAATCGTACTGAAATGCTTTGTACATGGGCAAATGAACAGTCCATCCGTGAAATTTACTTAAAACCATTCGAGATGTCTGTAAAAGAGGGTGGAGCAAAAGCAGTTATGTCATCCTTCAACTACATCGGAACACAGTGGGCAGGTGGAACAAGCGCACTCTGCAACACCGTATTACGTGACGAGTGGGGATTCCGTGGATTTGTATTAACAGATTACTTCGGTGTTTATGGATACATGGATTCTGATATGGGTATCCGTGGCGGTACAGACTGTATGTTAGTTGCTTACGATACAGAGACAAACCATGTAACAGATACAACCAGCGCAACAGGAGTACTTGCAATGCGTCAGGCTTGCAAAAACATTATGTACACAGTTGTAAACAGCCGTGCATACGATCCTGAAAACCTTACAGAAGGTTTAATGAACTGGCAGATCATGGCAATCGTGATCGATGTGATCTTTGCAGCACTTATCATCTTCTTAGAAGTACTTGCAATCAAAGGCTTCAAGAAAGACCAGGCAGCGGCACCAGTTGTTGCACCAGTAGAAGCAGCTGAAGCTCAGACAGAAGAGAAAAAAGAAGAGTAGGATATTTTGCACCTTGTGTGCCAGAATAACAAGACTTAAAATATGACAGAAAGTCCCTGCATGTTCAAAAAATGAGCATGTGGGGGCTTTTTATTTGTATGAATATAAATAAAAAATCTTAAGTTGTGAAAGGAATAGTGTTTAGACGCATCGTATATACTAATTAGAATTATGGGGATTTGCGCAGAGATAACAAGATGACGAATAGGGATTTACGTATAAATTCCGTTTACACGAATGGGGATTTGCGTTATAATTTATAAAAATAGTATGTTTGCAGAGTGTGCATTCTATTGTTGGACGGAGAGGAGAAGATTCTATGGCTGAAACGGTTTTTAAAAGAAAACTATATAATGAAATTCTTGAATGGAAAAAGAACCGCAGTGATAAATACGCACTGCTTATTAAAGGAGCAAGACGTGTCGGAAAATCAACGATTGCGGAAGAATTTGCAAAAAACGAATTCAGATCCTATATTTTGATCGATTTTGCGCATACGAGCAAAGCAATTCTGGAATTATTTGATGATACTTATAATTTAGATTTTTTCTTTCTCCAATTACAACAGTTGACCGGAGTCAGACTGTATGAAAAGGAATCCGTGATTATATTTGATGAGGTTCAATTATTGCCGAAGGCAAGACAGGCAATCAAGTATCTTGTGGCAGATGGAAGATATAAATATATTGAAACGGGATCACTTTTATCGATAAGGAAAAATACGAAGGATATATTGATTCCGAGTGAAGAACATAAGATATCCATGTATCCGATGGATTTTGAAGAATTTTTGTGGGCAGTTGGTGATGAAATCACGGCGGATACCATTAAGCTGCTTTTAAAAAGCAAAAAATCTGCCGGAAATGCAATGCACAGGAATCTGATGCGTATGTTCCGGTTGTATATGCTGATTGGCGGAATGCCACAGGCTGTAGAAGCATATTTAGAACACAATAATCTACAGGTAGTGGATGAGGTAAAAAGGGAAATCGTTGATTTGTATGAGGAAGATTTTACAAAGATAGATGGAACCGGGCTTGCAGGTGATATATACGATGCAATCCCGGCAAGTCTCAGTGGGAATGCATCGAGATATGTTTTGTCAAATGCGAGAGAAGGCACACGTTTAGAACAGGTTCGTGAATTAATACCGGATATTCTTAGTTCGTATACTGTAAATATTGCGTATCATGCAAATAATCCGGGAGTAGGAATGTCGTTAGAAAAAGATGCCGGACGGTATAAGTTATTTACCTCCGATGTCGGGCTGTTTATAACACTTGCTTTTAAGGATAAAAAATATACAGAGAATATCATTTATAATAAGCTGCTATCGGATAAATTAGAAGCGAACCTCGGATATATATATGAAAATGTCGTGGCACAAATGTTAGTTGCCAGGGGAAACAACCTGTTTTATTACACGATGGAAAGCGATACATCGAATCATCTGTATGAGATAGACTTTTTGTTGTCAAAAGGGGATAAAATTAATCCGATTGAAGTGAAGTCTGGAAATTACAGAGGGCATAAGTCGTTAGATATGTTTTGCGATAAGTATAGCAGTCGTATCAGAGACCAATATGTGGTTCATACGAAGGATTATAAATGGGAGAATGGCATCCATTATCTGCCGGTATATATGATCCCATTTTTGTAAAATCCTTACCATTTATGCTAAAAAAAGCACAGATTATGCAATTTTTCTCCATAAAAGAATTCTTATGTTAGGATTAAGACAAGTAAAGCGGAACATAAATGCAGAAAGTTATTCCGAAACTGCAAGGAAGAGTTTCGCAGTCCAGAGAGAAAGGGATTAATATTATGGAGAAAATCAAAGGCTTATGGCTTGGATTTGCAGAGAAGCATCCGGGCGCATCAAAATGGATTCGTGAAGGTGGTTTATTCGTTATCGTAAGTAACCTTATCACAGTACTGAAATATTTCATGTTACTGTTTTTACCACTTGCATTCGCAGGGCTTCCAAAAGTTGATTTCGGATTCCCGGGAATCGACATCACATTATTTGGAGAGACATTCAAATGGAACATCATCGGTTATGACGCTGCACACGGCGGACTTCCATATTTCTGTGCATATATGATCGCAATGGTAGTTGGTGAGTGTATCAACTTCCCAATCCAGAGAAGCTTCGTATTCCGCAGCAAAGGGAACATCTGGTATCAGGGAATGTGGTATCTGATTGCATTCTGTATCGTAACCTGTATCGTAAACTCCATCAACTGTATCTGGGTTGCTGTTGCAGGAATGTTCGTACCGGACTGGCTGTATAACATCGGAACGACCGTATTAAACGGTGGTGTATCTATGGTGGTATTCTTTTTTGTTAATAAAATCATCTTCCCGGAAGGGGAAGCAAAAAAAGCGGAAACTTAAGATTTATGGAGCTGCTGTACTGAGAAATTGGTACGCAGCTCTTTTTATGTAGATTTTATTTTTGATTGTGGGTGTTGTTTTTGCTGTGTCAGCAGCAAAATTAATAAAAAATTTATTTGTTTCATAGTCTTTTTTATGATATTGTAAATTTACAATTCATTGAGATATGTGTGGCGTATCTTCTATATGGATTCAAAAATTCTTTAAAGTTTTCAATATGAATGGTTTCCCTCCTAATCGTACATTGACAATTGAATAGGAACTTTACATTATGCTATAATATCACCAGCGAAAGGCGGTGATGGAAAGTGAATGAGGAATATATGCCAACAGATGTACAATTCAAGTATGAATTAAGAAAACACTTAACAGAACTGGAAAGAAAGCTTGAACTGCTTCGGAACGAAGAGTATGAAAAGCTTGAAAAAGAGTATTTGAAGGAAATACAGGATATTCAGACAAGTTTGGAAGATTAACAGAAAACAATATAAAAAAGAAGGTGTAAAGTCGTGATAGAAAAAGGGCTTTGCACCTTTTTCAATTGAATAGGAACTTTACATTATGTTATAATATCACCAACGAAAGGCGGTGATAGCATGGAGGATAATGGAATGACAAGAGAAGAACTTATCAGTTTGACAATTGACAAATATACGGATCTGCAGCGCATTAAAAAATCCAATGGCGGTGTGGAGAACAAAGAACTTGATTATCAGATTAAGGTCACACTTGCAAAGTTATCTTCACTTGGTATATCCGTCGAAGATATTACGTTGTAGACTGTGAAAAATTTATCAGGGTGTGGAGCCAAAACTATGGCTTCGCACTCTTCTCATCTGGGAGAAGGTTATGTTAAAAATAGCAATCGTAGAGGATGAACGTGAGTGTCAGGAAGCACTCATCGAGCATCTGAGAAAATATGAAAAAGAGAAAAACGAAGCATTTATCGTAAGAATTTTTAATGACGGCATAGATATTCTGGATGACTATTCTGCGGATTATGATCTGATTTTTCTGGATATCCATATGAAATATCAGGATGGAATGACAACCGCAAAGAGAATCCGCGAAGTGGATGCGGACGCACAGATCGTGTTCATCACGGCGCTGGCGCAGTATGCAATAGAGGGCTACAAGGTAAATGCGCTGGATTTTATTTTAAAACCGGTTGTTTATGAGCAGCTTACTACTATGCAAGACAGGCAATGCACCGTGTACTTTACACGATCGCAAACAGCAAGAGCATGAATGGCGCAATGCCGGGTTCCCAGATCAAAGATGGAATGAGAATTTCAGACAAAATCAAACTGGCAATTGATATTATCTTTGGTCTGCTGATCGTTCTGGAAGTTTACAGGATTTTCCGGTTATTCAGACCGACAAAGAAAAAGCTTGCAAAGCTTCTGGCAAAAGCTGAGAAAAAAGCACAGAAAAAACAGATGTAAAAGTGACAGGACTTCTTTACATCAATGTAAAATTTATGTAAAATAGTAAATACAAAAAGAGCAGAACTGCGATCATATTTGAAGTAGTTTTGCTCTTTATTTTTACTGGAAAATATGAGGCGATGGGAGACAGTGTATTTTTCGGGGAATAGCAAAGGAGAGAAAAATATGAGAAAAAACTGGGCAGCATTGGCACTCACAGGCATGTTATGCCTGACAACTTTTGCAGGAACACAGACTGTTTCCGCTGAGACAGCAGATTCCGCAAAACAGGTGGATATTGTATTCACACATGATACACATTCCCACCTCAACACATTTACGACCATTGTAGACGAAGCGGAAAAAGAAGTGGGAGGATTTGCGAGAATCAACACCTTGATCCAGGAGCAGAAAGCAAAAAATCCTGACACGCTGGTGATTGATGGCGGTGATTTTTCCATGGGAACACTGATCCAGACTGTTTTTGAGACGCAGGCGGCAGAAATCCGCATGTTAGGCTATATGGGATGCGATGTGACCACACTCGGAAACCACGAATTTGATTACCGATCCAAGGGACTTGCAAATATGTTGAACAGTGCGGCGGAGTCCGGGGATGATCTTCCGGCAATGGTTGTCTGCAATGTGGACTGGGAATCCATGGAGGCAGCAGGCTTAAGTGAGGGACAACAGCTGATCAGAGACGCATTTGATGAGTACGGGGTCAGTGACTATGTTGTATTGGAAAAAGGGGATACAGACATAGCTGTCGTAGGCGTTTTTGGTAAAGATGCACTTGCCTGTGCGCCGACCTGTGAACTTTTATTCAAAGATCCAATCGAGGCGGTAAAAGAAACGGTCGAAGAGATCAGGGAGAACGAGGATGTTGATATGATCGTCTGCGTTTCCCACAGCGGAACTTGGGAGGACGAGAGTAAATCAGAGGATGAAAATCTGGCAAAGGCAGTGCCGGATCTCGATCTGATCTTAAGCGGCCACACACATACAACACTGGAAGAGCCAATTGTCCATGGAGATACCTATGTGGTATCCTGCGGTGAATATGGTAAGAATCTCGGTGAACTTTCCATGACACAGAAAGCAGATGGACGCTGGGAGATGACTTCTTACGAAATTGTGCCGGTCACAACAGACATTGATCAGGATGCAGAGACACAGAACGCCATTGATCAGTTTATGGATACTGTGGACACCGACTATCTGGCACAGTTTGGCTATACCAAAGATCAGGTGTTAGCGGAAAATGACGTGGATTTCTCCACACAGAAGGATCTGGAAAATATCCATGAAGAACACAATCTTGGTGATATCATGTCAGATGCCTATGTGTATGCGGTGGAAAATGCAGCAGATTTTGACGGTGTCCCGGTGGATGTGGCAGTTGTTCCAAGTGGCACTGTCCGTGACACCTATGCAAAAGGCGATATTACCGTGGAGCAGGTATTTAATTCGTTTTCCCTAGGAATCGGGGCAGACGGAGTGCCTGGATATCCGCTCATCAGTGTGTATCTGACGGGAAAAGAGTTAAAGACAGCAGCAGAGATCGATGCATCCGTTTCTGATTTTATGACAACAGCAAGACTTTATAGCAGCGGACTTAATTTTACATACAATCCAAACCGCATGATTTTAAACAAAGTCACAGATGTATATTTAGATGATGGAAATGGCGGCAGGATCGAACTTGAGGACGACAAGCTTTACCGCGTGGTCGCAGACCTTTACAGCGGACAGATGTTAAGTGCGGTTACAGATATGTCCTACGGTCTGTTGTCACTGGTTCCAAAATATGCAGATGGAACCCCGATCGAAGACTTTGAGGATGTCATCATCACAGAGAACGGAAAAGAGTTAAAAGCGTGGGATGCGATCGCAAGATACATGGAGTCATTCGAGGATACAGACGGCGATGGGATCGCCAATGTGCCGGAATATTACAGCACAGATCATGACAGAAAAGTGGTGGACGACAGCCGGAATATCGTTGACCTTGTAAAAAATCCAAATAAATTTACCGGAATCATTGTTGGTGTGATTGCAGTGTTGATTTTACTTGTTATTTTCATTATATTATTAATTAAGAAAATTGTGAAAAAAGTAAAATCCCGCAAGATGAAAAAGTAAAAAATTTTTTCCGGTATCGGTGGATCATTCAGACATACGTTGAAAAGAAAGTTTACATAAGTCGGGATTGGCAGGGAGATTCAAAATGAGCGCACAGGACAACATGGAAAAGGTTCTCAGGGAATTACATGTCCTTTTATCAAAAAGCAATCCATATGAGAGAGATTCTAACTATTTGGTCGTAAATAAGAAAGAGATGCTGGATATTTTAAAACAGCTCGCAGTCTGCATGTCAGAAGTTATGGATGAGTACGAACTGACACAGCAGGGCAGGGAGCAGGCGCAGCGGGAAAACCGGAAGATCGGGGAAGAAATCATCAATGACGCCAGAGCAAAAGCAGAGGACGTTTATGCCGCGTCGGTTATGTATACGGATGAAGCGCTCCGGCGGATCCTTGATATTATGGATGAGGCGAATGAGTCTGTGAAAGCGGTCTATGACAGCATGGGAGAAAAGCTTGCAAATGAAAGAAAACTGGTTTCCGGTGACAAGCTGGAATTAAAGAGTCTGCTGCAGGATCTTAAGGATACGGACAAATACATGGGTATTATTGAGGAGCGGAATAAGAAGATCGCGAAGGAGAAGAAATGGAAAGAAGAGGATACGGAATCTTCTCCTTATGCAGCAGTGAAGCCGGAGATCAAGATCAACCGCGATTATTTTGAACAGCAGGGAATCTCGTTTGAAGAACCGGAGGAAGAACAGCCGGAAGAAAAAACAGAGAAAGCTGCCCCTGAGATCAGCGTGAATCTGGATTCTGAGTACTTTAAGTGGAAAGAGCAGGAAGGAAAAGAAGAGGATTCAGAGGATGAGAAACAGCCAGAGAAAAAAGGATTCTTTGGAAAATTTATGAAATAAAATTAATTGTGTACAACCTATTGACAAAGATGCCAATAGGTTGTATTTTATTATACATAAAGATTGAACACAATTAAATTGCAAGCAATATAAAAGAAGAGAAAAACAATGAGTAAATTTTATGATTTTGAAGCGGAAGATGTAATGTGTAACATGCATAAAATGGAGGAATATCAGGAACAGGGTTTTGAGATTTTAGATTTCCCTTGCAATCAGTTTGGAAATCAGGCACCGGGCACCAACGAGGAGATCGTGTCATTTTGTGATGCAAAGTTTGGAATCACATTCAAGCACTATGCAAAAATTGATGTGAACGGCGCAGATATCAAATGGAACTTTACAAAATTTTTAATTGACCGGAATGGCAACGTGGTAGAACGGTTTGAGCCGACAGCGGATATGGATGTGGTAGAGGAAAAAATCAGAGAAATTCTATAATGTTGTAAAAACAACGGAAATTCTGCTCCCAATTGCGTATAGTAAAGATACAAAAAAAGGAAACTATATATGAAAATAAATCGCACAGTATCATTGCCAAAAGGAGCGTAGGAAGTATGAATAGAGAAGAGCAGATCGCAAATGCTGAAAAAGCAACGGTGGATTCGATCCGGGAACAGAGATTTGCAAAGACAGCGGAGCTTGTGAAGATTCCGGGGCATCCACTTCACACATTTACGTTGGAGAATGAAGCACTTGTCAAAACGATTGAAAAATGCAGGGAAGCCCTAAAGAATGGGCATGTAGAGTACAAGCTTATAGAAGAAGTCCGTCAGCTTGCAATCCATTATGCCAAAAAGGGAGATCTTCTTTATCCGCATTTAAAGGTAAAGTATGAGATCAGCGGTCCGTCGGATGTTATGTGGACGGTGGATGATGAGATACGGGATGAATTTGCTGCGCTGGCGAAAAAAGCGGATTCACAGGATGATGAGTGGAAAAAACGTTTCGAGGCGGCACTCACAAGAGCGGACGAGATGATCTATAAGGAAGCCAATATTCTTTTTCCAAATTGTGCATTTAACTTTACGGATGAGGAATGGTTTGGAATCTATCGGGACTCAAAAGACTATGCAGAGTGTCTTGGTGTAGAAAACGGAGTCTGGGAGGACGCAGAGAAGGCACAGGACGTAAAGACGCCGTCCATCAGTCAGGATGAGATTGTCATGGCAGGCGGTCACATGACCGTGGAGCAGTTGACAGCAATGCTGAATACCATCCCACTGGAGATTTCGTTTGTGGACACAGACAATATCAACCGCTTTTTTAACGAAGGTCCAAAAGTGTTCAAAAGACCGGGAATGGCGATCGACAGAGAGGTATTCTCCTGCCACCCGCCGAAGATTGAACAGCAGGTACGCCGTATTATTGAAGAGTTCAGAGCGGGAACGCTTGATAAAGTACCTGTCTGGATGGATAAAAACGGTAGAACCATGTTAGTCACTTATATGGCAGTCCGTGATAAAAGCGGAAAATATCTTGGAACCATGGAACTGGTACAGGATATGGAATTTGCAAAAGAATATTTTCAGAAATAATTAATAAGTAGAAATCTCCTTATGGGAGGCAGCACGATACTCGCGTGGTCTGCTTCCCATAATTGTTTTAAATTGTTTTGAAAAATAACTTGGGTTGGAAAAACCAAAATGGGAATCATTGTTTTGATGCCTCCGGCTGTGGTACAATATTGGAATCATAGGTGGAGGCATTTTATATGAAAGTGGTAGTGGCAATTGATTCTTTTAAAGGGAGTATGACAAGTATGCAGGCGGGAAACGCCTGTAAAGAGGGGATTCTTGCGGCGGCGTGTGCGCACTGTGGCGGTGGGGCAGCAGCCGTGAAGGGCAGGAAAATTGCAGCAGATAATTTGGATGTTGTCGTAAAACCGCTCGCGGACGGAGGCGAGGGCACAGTGGAAGCGTTGGTAGAGGGAATGAACGGAACGTATGAGTATGTGACCGTGACAGGTCCGATGGGAAATCCAGTGAAAGCAAGATATGGCATTCTGCCAGATCAAACAGCGGTGATGGAAATGGCGGAGGCATCCGGCATTACACTGGTAGAAGAACCATTAAATCCGTGGAAAGCGACATCCACAGGAGTCGGAGAAATGATCCTGGATGCAGTACAAAAGGGATGCCGCAAATTTATCATTGGAATTGGCGGCAGTGCGACGACAGAGGGCGGTATCGGAATGTTATCTGCACTGGGCTATGATTTTATGGATGAAAACGGAGACAGATTGTCACCGGTTTTTGACTCGCTGGAAAAAGTGGTACAGATAAAAAATAATCGTGTGCCGGAAGTGTTAAAAGACTGTCATTTTCAGATTGCGTGTGATGTGACAAATCCACTCTGTGGAGCGCGGGGGTGTGTTTACGTTTTCGGAGCGCAAAAAGGTGTGAAGGAAGAAGAAAAAGAGAGCATGGACAGGGCGATGCAGTCCTATGCGGCATGTCTGGAAAAATTTACCGGCAAAAAGCTGAGTGAAATTCCGGGCACAGGCGCAGCCGGAGGGCTTGGGTTTGCGTTTCTGTGGGGACTTCCAAACGTGGAACTGAAACCGGGAATCGACATTGTGCTTGAGGCAGTCGGGCTGACAAATGAATTGAAGGATGCAGATGTCGTGGTGACGGGGGAAGGCTGTCTTGATTTTCAGACGGCGATGGGAAAAGTTCCGGTCGGTGTGGCAAAGACAGCAAAAAACTACAATTGTAAAGTGATTGCTTTTGCCGGAAGTGTGACAGAGGAAGCAAAAAACTGCAACGAAAAGGGAATCGATGCATTTTTCTCCATCCTGCCGGGTGTGTGTTCACTGGATGAAGCTATGGACACGGAGACTGCGCAGAAAAATATGCGGAATGCGGCGGAGCAGGTGTTCCGGTTGATTTTGGCTTGTGGGAAGGAAAAATCTTCTTTACATCCATAAATTCCTTTACTATAATCCACTCAAAGCATAATATTTTCCAGTATTTCTAAGGGTGCAGAGAGTTTTCAGATATAGAAATACTGATCTTGATAAGATTTTGTATCTTATTCTTAAATTCATGATAAGCAGTTCATCAGAAAATCTATGCTTTTATTCCAGACAATTTACAAAAGCAGGATTTTTCTAAGGACTCAAGAAAGTCCTGTCATAAAACAGGAGGACTATCATGGCAGATATGAAAGCAATTATGCAGCAGCTCAGTATGCAGGAACAGTACGATGAGAATGCCAAGTGGCTGAATTCACAAAAACCGTTTTTGGCAAACATTCTTATCAGGACCGTGGACGACTTTAAGGGGATGCAACCGGAAGAAGTTGTAAAGTTGATTGAGGGAGAACCATCAGTTGGAAGGACGCCGGTAGAGGAAGGGTTTACCAATGAAAGGCTGGAAGATGAAACGATGGCGATTTCCGGCATGAATACAGAAAAGAAAGTGCATAATGAAGGTGTTACTTATTTTGACGTTTTGTTTTATGTCAGAACCCAAAATGAACTGGCAAAGATTATTGTAAATATGGAGTTACAAAAAGAAGAACCTGCGCTTTATGATGTGGAGATGAGGGGAATTTTTTATGCAGCAAGGGAAGTGTCTTCTCAGCTTGGCAGAGAATTTAAGAACCAGCATTATAATGATATGAAAAAGGTCTATTCTATTTGGATTTGTATGAACACAAGAGAAAATAGCCTGAATAAGATTGCGTTAAAAAATGAAAATGTGTTTGGACAGTCAAGGTGGAAAGACAAATATGATATGATTCATATTGTGACGATTCGGCTAAGCAGGAAAATGGATGAAGACAGAGGGCATGAACTGCATCGTTTTCTTGGAGCAATCTTTGCACAGGAACTGTCATTTTCGGAGAAAGAAAAAATTTTAGTCAAAGAATTTGGAATAAAGTTAGAGGGAGACAGGAAAGAGAGGTTGACAAATATGTGTAATTTGGGTGAAGGGATTTGGGAACAAGGAATTGAGCAGGGAAAAATATCTGGTATTATAGAAACATGTATGAAGTTAAATATGTCAGAAAATGATATTATTGAAAAAATAAAGGAGATCATGCACATTTCTGATGAAGAGGCAAAAAGGTACTATAAACAGGCTATGTAAGAAAATAGAATACAAACATAGGCAGAACTACTTCGTGAGGTCATTTCAAATTTCACGGAGTAGTTTTTTTGTGAAATAATTCCAAAATCCTTCATCCAAATCCAACCCTTCAATCGTTATAATAATCAGGAGACGTCCTACAAGAAAAATAATTACAGTTTCACAGAACAGGTGGACTGTAAAGGAGAATATCTTAATGCGCGAAGAGATACTGATAAAAAATTTGCAAAATGGGGATGCGTCTGCATTGGACGAACTGATCTCCATGTATTACCAGGAGATCCTGCGGTACTGCATCTGGCATGCGCCGGATCGCACACAGGCGGAAGATGCGGCACAGGAAACTTTTTTGAAGGCTGTGAAATATCTTGGAAATTTCGGATTTTCCGGTAAATTCAGAGCCTTTTTATATAAAATTGCAGCAAACACCTGTATTGATATGCAGAAAAATAAATGGAACCAGCATACCGCGTTGGAAGACTTACAGGAAGAACCGTCCTATGTGGAAAAAGATTTTAAAAACGTGGAGGAAGAGCTTGTAATCTGTAGTCTGGTAAAAAATCTGGAGCTAAAAGATCAGGAAATCGTGCTGTTGCGTTTCGGACAGAATCTGAAATTGCGTGAGATCGCAGAAATTGTTGGTCTGCCAATGCGTACAGTGCAGTCCAGATTGAAGGTAAGTTTAAAGGTGATCGAGAAGGAAATGAAAGGAGGAAATTTAAGATGAGCCGGAAAATGAAAGAAAAATTAAGCAGGGCATTTGAAACATATGATGTATGCAAATTGAACAATGTTGAGCATATGCAGGCGGTCGAAGAACCTGTGATACAACTTGCAAAAGCCCAGTTTCAGAAATCCTATCGAAACAAAAATAAATTCCGTGATTTGTTATTATGTCAACTAAAATTTTGCGGAATCAAAATGTGGACATTTGAGCTGTTAATTGCAATTATAACAAGCTTGATACTGAGAAATCTTTTGGCAGATCCGTATTTTATGACAACCAGAAAATTAGTGTTTTTTGTTGTCTGTTTTGCCATCGCAGTGCCGATGATGCTATTGCCGTTTTTGTACCGGTCGATACGATATCAGATGTTTGAGATGGAGAGTGTATCGGTCTTTTCCATAAAAACAGTTTTGTTTTCCAAATTTTTGCTGTTTTTCGGCGGCGAGGTGCTGCTTGTCGCATCCGTTTTGTTGGTTTTATGGAACACAACATCCATTACATTTGCAGAGTTGGCAGGTTGTATTCTGATTCCGTTTTTACTTGCCAACGATGGTTACCTGTTGTTGTTGAAAAAAATAAAATCAGAAAAGCTGTGTCAGAGTTTTCTGGGATTTGGAATTGTATTAATCGCAATCATAGTAATAAGTTTTCGTTTAACAGAACAGATGTTATGGATGCGGATGACACCGGCAACCGTTGTGTCCATTCTGGGGCTTGTGCTGTACGGAGTGTATCAGAGTATGACGCTTTTTAAAAAATATGAATGAACTTTACGCGAATCGAAAGGAGGAATGAACCTCATGAAATTAGAAGTAGAAAACATTACAAAAAAATACAAAGATAAAACCGCAGTAGATAATGTCTCCATCACATTCACCCCCGGAGTCTGGGGATTACTTGGGGCGAACGGCGCAGGAAAAACGACACTCATGCGCATGATCGCAGGGATCATGGAGCCGACCGAAGGAAAAATCCTGTATGACGGAGTGCCAATCGAGACGTTGCAGGGAGAGTACCGTCGGATTTTCGGCTATCTGCCACAGGAGTTTGGCTTTTACCCGGAATTCAACGTGCAGGATTATCTGGAATATATGGCGGCGTTAAAAGGCATGCCAAAAAGGGAGGCAAAAAGAAAGATCGATGAGTTGTTAGAACAGGTAAGTCTATCGGAAGTGCGTAAAAAGAAGATCGTGAAGCTGTCCGGCGGCATGAAACGGAGAGTTGGGATCGCACAGGCACTTTTGAACGATCCGGAAGTATTGATCTTAGATGAGCCGACCAGCGGACTGGACCCGGGAGAGCGTGTGCGTTTCCGTAATCTGCTTTCGGAGTTCGCGAAAGACAGGATTGTTGTCATCTCCACGCATATCGTGTCGGACGTGGAATATATCGCAAACCAGAACGCGATCATGAAAGATGGAAAAATCATCGAAAACGATACGACCGAGCAGTTAGTGCGACTGGTAGATGGAAAAATCTGGGAGTGCAAAATTCCATCTTCTGATCTGGTGAAATGGGAGCGTGCATTAAAACTGATCAATTTAAGAAATGAGGCAGATGGAACCACATCGATCCGTTATCTGTCTGACCAGGCAGAGACGCCGGATTCGGTTTCGGCAGTGCCACGGCTTGAGGACTTATACCTCTGGCTGTTTCCACAGGAAGGAGAGGTGCGCTTATGAGATTACTGGCACTTGAGATAAAAAGAGTTTTAAAAACAAAACGGACATGGATTCTGATTGTGGCTTCCGTATTGCTGGCTGTGTTTATGGCATATATCCCAATCACATTTGTGACTGTGCAAAAGACGGACGAATCTGGAAATTACGTGGAAATCACTGGAAAGGATGCAATCAACTATTACAAAAGTAATATGGTGCAGGGAGTTGTGAAACCGGAAATACTGAGAGATGCGGTGCGCAGATATCAGGAAGTATATAAAACATATGATTCTGTCTATGGGGACAATATTCCGAGTGAAGTATACTATGAAAAATTGAGCGCTTATCAGCCATATATCCGGGGAATCAAGGAGGCGCTGGCAGACCGGAACAATGGAATGTCACCGGTGATCGCGGACATTTCGATTGATAAAGTTGGGGAATACTATGACTTATTAGAGAGCAGACTGGCATCGGTTATCGATATGGAGCAAACCGGTCATCCGGCTGCAAAAGAGGTTGCACTCTCCAAATTTGCAAAAGTACAGCGGCCATACGAGTATTACTATGGCGCTCCGAGCGACTCCATGGAATATGAGACGTTTTTCATTTTCCTGATCACAATCCTGTGTGCGGTGATCGTGGCACCGATTTTTTCAACCGAGTATCAGACAGGAGCGGATGATATTATCCGCTGTACGAAAAACGGAAAGAGGAAGCTTGCAATCATAAAAGTTGCTTCGGCGTGTCTTATCGTGGGGATGCTCTATTTGTTGTGCGGCATCACATGGATTGTCGTGACAAATAGTCTCTTTGGATGGGAGGGAACGAAAACCTCTATCCAGCTGAGCTTTTCTGTGACGACACTGCTTCCTTACAATGTTGGTCAGTTACAGTGGGCAAATCTGCTGGGAGGATTTTTATTATTCTTGTCAGCAATCTGTTTTACCTTACTGCTGTCTTCCCTTGCAAAAAGCAATGTATCGGCTCTGGCACTGGCGTTACTTTTTGTTCTGCTGCCGTTTCTCGTGTATACCGTGATGCCTGGACAACTCGGCGACTGGCTGCAGACACTGCTTCCGGGCGCAGGAATTGGACTTGGCAATTCCCTGCTGTATGCAATGACCAATTTTGACTTCCTGCATCTTGGAAGCGCGTCCTTCTGGAATACGGATGTGATGCTTATGCTGGCGTTGGTGAAGATACCGTTATTTATTATGTTTACGATCGTGGTATACGACCGGAAGAGAATCCGGTAAAAACAAAAGCTGGAAAAATGTCACGAATAATGTTACAAAAACACATATAAAATTACGGAAAAATGTTACAAATATGCGACAAAAACGAAAGAAAAATGTTACATGAAGTCTTGAAATACTTTGGAAAAATGTTAATATGAATGTAAGAAAAGGGAATCCTAACATTCGGAGGGCGTGACATGCTAAAAAGAAAAGTATATCAGGAACTTTTAAAATGGAAAGAAAATACAGAAGGGAAAGCGCTGTGCATTATAGGCGCGAGACAGATTGGCAAGACAACTCTGATCAGGGAATTTGGAAAAAATGAGTATGAACATTTTGCAGAAATAAATTTTGTGACAGATGAAAAAGCAGCAGATATTTTCAACGATAAACTGACGGCAGAGGCAATTATTACGAATCTGACCGCATATCTTCAGACACCACTGGAACCGGGAAAGACACTGATTCTGTTTGATGAGGTGCAGGAGTGTCCGGCGGTACGTTCAGCAATCAAATTTCTTGTGGAGGATGGCAGGTTTGACTATATAGAATCGGGTTCTCTGCTTGGAGTGAGGTATAAGGAAGTGAGATCATATCCGGTTGGCTTCGAGCAGATTTTACCAATGTATCCGCTTGATTTTGAGGAATATCTGTGGGCAAATGGGGTGCAGGATAAGACGCTGCAGTATTTGAAAAACTGTTATGACAGAAGAGAAAGGGTTTCTGACTCCGTGCATGAAACGCTTTGCAAATTATTTTACAGTTATCTTGTGGTCGGGGGCATGCCGGAAACGGTTCAGATTTATATTGATACGCACGATATTGCAAAAGTTGTGCTGAATCAGAGAAGTATTCTGAATTTATATCGGCTTGATATTGCAAAATATGCTGAAGGCAGCGACAAAGCGAAAATCAAAGCAATCTTTGACAGTATTCCGGCACAGCTCAATGAGAAAAACCGCAGATTTAAGTTAAACAGTATCAATGCATCTGCCAGACATATCCGGTACGAGGACAGTTTTAATTGGCTTGCGGATGCAGGAGTGGCATTGCCTTGCTATAACGTGACGGAACCACAGGCTCCATTGCAGCTAAGTGAGAAAAGGAATCTGTTCAAACTATATATGAATGATGTGGGACTGCTTTGTGCTTCCTGCATGGAAAATATTCAGTTTGATCTTTTGATGGGAAATGTCGAAATCAATATGGGAAGTATTCTGGAAAATGCTTTTGCACAAAACCTGAAGTCAAATGGATTTGAGCTTCATTATTATGATTCCAAGAAAATTGGAGAACTGGATTTTGTTTTACAGAAAGGGCTGCATACGGAGCTTGTGGAGATAAAATCTGGAAATGATTTCAAAAAACATCTGGCAATGGATCATGCAATGAAGGTGGAACAGTGGGAGTTCGAGCAAAGTATTGTTTTCTCAAAATCAAATATTGAAAAAGAGGCAGATGTTTTGTATCTGCCGTGGTATATGATCCTTTTCTTCATGCAGGAAAAAGAGCCGGAAAAACTGATTTATGAGATTGATCTGAGCGGACTGTAATAAGTGATAGGAAATGAAAAAACGATAGAATTCCCTGCAAAAGCGTTCTATAATAATCCCAGATAAAAAATCAGGAGGTTCCAATCATGAACGATACATTAAAAGTTTTAGAGACAAGAAGAAGCTGCCGCAATTTCAAACCGGATATGATTCCAGAGGAAACACTTGAGCAGATTGTAAGAGCCGGAACCTATGCGCCAACCGGAATGGGAAAACAGTCCCCGATCATCCTTGCAGTGACAAATAAGGAGCTGCGTGACCAGTTTTCGGAAGAAAACCGTAAGATCATGGGTGCACCGGTAGGCATGGATCCGTTCTACGGAGCACCGGTCATTCTTGTGGTACTTGCCAATAAGGCAGTTCCAACACATGTGTACGATGGTTCTCTTGTGATGGGCAATCTGATGAATGCCGCAGAAAGCCTCGGCGTGGCAAGCATCTGGATCCACAGGGCGAAAGAGGAGTTCGAATCTGATTTCGGCAAAAAAATTCTTGCTGATCTTGGTATTCAGGGCGAATACGAAGGGATCGGCCACTGCGCACTCGGATATGCAGCAGAGCCGGCAAAAGAGGCGACCGCAAGAAAAGAGAACTATGTATATTATGTGAGATAATTTTTACTCGGTTGCGACTGACTCGGCTGCGACCGAATAAAAATTGACATTCTGAATATAATACCCAGTTTGTGAAAAAACTTTCTTCTATATTAGGAAATATGAATAAAAACAAATATGATTTTTGTGTAGTATTTGAAAAGTTTGCAGATTTTAATGAAAGAACTTTCAAAAAAGAGTATAATGATTGAAAATCACTTTCAATGAGGTTATGTTATGGGCATGGAAAAATATGCAAAAACGATCATACCGACGATCGAGGCAAACTATGAGAGATACACAGAAACAGAAAGACATATTGCAGACTATTTTTTGAAAAATGATGCAATCGGGGATCTGTCCGCAGAATTTATTTCCACAGAACTTGCAGTTTCTCCTGCGTCGCTGTCAAGATTTGCCAAGAAAAGCGGATATCAGGGTTACCGGGAATTTGTGTATGAATACCGTAATTCTTATGTGGAGAAAACCACAGTGGAACAGGAAGAGTCGCGGCTTGTCTTAGACACGTATCAGAGCCTGTTGAATAAAGTATACAATCTGTTGGACGAGGCACAGATCAAACGGATCGTGGAAAAACTCAGGATGGCAAAACGTGTTTATGTCTGCGGAAGAGGAAGTTCCGGGCTTGCAGCAGAGGAGATGGCAACGAGATTCCGCTGGATCGGGATCGACATGGTTGCACTCCGGGATAACGAAAACATAAAAATGCAGTCGGTGTTTCTGAATCCACAGAATCTCGTTATCGGGTTGAGCCTAAGCGGCACAAAATCAGAAGTCTTATACATGCTTGCACGTGGATGCCGGCAGGGAGCAGACACCATACTGATCACGGAAAAAACAGAAAGTCATACGAAGACTTTTGCAGGGAAGTGATGCTGGTGCCTTCCTTACAACATTTAAACCACGGCAATCTGATCTCGCCACAGTTTCCGCTTCTCATGATGATCGACATTATTTATGCGGCTTATGTAAACCATGACCGTGTGCATATTGAAAAAATCCAGAAAGAAGTCCAGCGCACCTTAAGAGGCAGCGAGGATAAATGATGAAAGATAGGAGAGATGTCAAAATGAAAATTATCAGAACAAAGGATTACCAGGATATGAGCAGAAAGGCAGCCAACATTATTTCTGCACAGATGATCTTAAAGGATGACAGCGTACTTGGACTTGCAACAGGTTCTACTCCAATCGGTATTTATGATCAGTTAGTAGACTGGTACAAAAAAGGAGACCTTGATTTCTCTAAAATCACAACTGTAAATCTGGACGAGTATAAAGGACTTCCGAAAGAGAACGACCAGAGTTACTGGTATTTTATGAATAAAAATTTGTTTTCAAGAGTCAATATCAGACCGGATTACCATTTCCTTCCGGATGGAACGAATCTTGACAGCGACAACGAGTGCGAGAGATACGAGAAACTGATTGATTCTCTTGGAGGTATTGATCTTCAGCTGTTAGGACTCGGACGTAACGGACATATCGGCTTCAATGAGCCATGCGATTCTTTCCCTCAGGATGTTCATGTTGTTGACCTGACAGAGAGTACCATCGAAGCTAACAAACGTTTCTTTGCAAGTGCAGATGACGTTCCAAAACAGGCTTACACGATGGGCGTTGGAACTATCCTTCGCGCAAAAGCAATCCTGCTCGTAGTCAGCGGAAAAGATAAAGCGGAAGCATTAAATGCAGTCGTAAACGGACCGATCACACCGCAGGTTCCTGGCTCTGTCTTAAGACTTCATCCAAATGTGATCATTGTTGCAGATGAAGATGCTTTATCTGAGATGGAATAAAATGCTATAAGAGGATTTTTTACAAGTCCAGTTTTGTATGTAAATAAAAAAGAAAAATCGTACAGACGAAATATGATGTTCCTGTTCGAAAGAACCACAAAGGAAATCATATTTTGTCTGCACGATTTTTCTTTTATTTGCGTTTTACAAAAACTTTGCCACCATGGCAACACTGGTTTTATCGCGGGCGATTTTGGCAAGCTCGCGGTTGTCGAGCAGATAACGCATGATAAGCGATTCGGCAACGAATAACTCACTGACCTTGACCGGGATACTGCCGCCATCCAATGGTGTTTCCAGGGCACCGCACAGGAGGACGACATCTGCAAGGGCTGTGCCGGGTGCGTCCGGATAGTGCGTGATGAGGATGATCTTCGCACCGGTCTTTTTGGCAACAGATAAAGTGTCCATCATGTCATGCGTGGAGCCGGAGTAGGAAACAAATAAAATGACATCACCTGGACCCATGAGGCTTGCGGCGATCAATTGCGTGTGGCTGTCACCACAGTTGCGGAATTTATTGGAGATCGTGGCGAAGCGCACCCAGATGTCATTTGCCAGAACCCGGCTGCCACCCTGACCGAGACAGTAAACGGAGGTTGCGCGTTGCAAGAGAAGGGCAGCCTCGTCAATTGCGTCAAAGTCAAGAACGCTCATAGTGTTACTGATCGCAGCCTGAAAAGAAGCACATACATTGTCACATAATGAAGATGTCGGCATGGATGGATCTAAAGAATAGGAAGAAAACGGTGTCGGCGTCACATTTGCCTGTGCAAGTGAAATCTTCATTTCATTATAACCTTCAAATCCGAGTTGTTTACAGAAACGGTAAATTGTGGCTTCTGCCATATTGCAAGCTTTGGCAAGTGAGGAAATCGATAAAAACTGCGCTTCCTCGGCATGCTTTGTCAGGTAATCTGCGATGATCGTACCTGATTTGGTGAGTGAATCCTGCTTTTCCGCAAGCAGATCCCAGAAATTCTTATTAATCATAATTTAATCCCCTGTAAAATGAAGCAAGTGTTACCGTTTACCCTATGTTTTACTGCGTAAGCAGGCGTTTACAGAAACACATTAATATTTACTATATAAAAGTATATGTCAAAATGAAATACACTGCAAGATAAAATCATAAAAATGAAAAATATTTTCATGCAAAAAACAAAAGGAAAATGGATGAATATGCGGAATTGCAGGTATAAAATATACACTTAGCACTATTTAAAAACTGATATACACGGATTTATGTGCAAATGTACCATATTTTCAAAATGAAATTAGTACAAAACGTATATGGACAAAATGAAAATATTTTTCTAAAATATAATTACTTCGAAAGATAGAATCTTTTAAGAAAAGGAGAAGAAGAATATGAAAAAGAAAGTTTTGGCTACCTTACTGGTGGGAGCAATGGCAGCAAGCTTATTAGCAGGCTGTGGAACAACAGTTGAGACAACAGGAAGCAGTGACACAACAACAGCTCCTGAAAAAACTCAGACAACAGAGACCGCAGAAGCAGGAGAGGCAGGCGGTTCTGATGTTTCGGCAGACATTACCTTATGGACATATCCAATCGGTGAATGGGGCAATGCAGAGACAGTTGATTCCTTGATCCAGGATTTCAACAAGGAGTATCCGGGAATCAATGTGACAGTGGAATATCTTGATTACACAAATGGTGATGATCAGGTAAATACAGCGATCGAAGGTGGACAGGCTCCAGACCTTATCATGGAAGGACCGGAACGTCTGGTTGCAAACTGGGGAGCAAAAGGATTAATGGTTGACTTATCCGATATCCTGGACGACACAGATAAATCTGAAATTTATGAATCTGTATTATCCGCATGTGTGAACAAAGAGGGAGCTACTTATGAATATCCGCTTTGTATGACAGCACATTGTATGGCAATCAACAAAACAGTATTTGAGGAAGCTGACGCTATGCAGTATGTAGACGCTGAGAACCATACATGGACAACAGATGATTTCTTCAAAGCAATGGACGCTGTTTATGCTCACACAGGACAGACCGTAGGCGCTGTTTACTGTAGTGGTCAGGGTGGTGACCAGGGAACAAGAGCCCTCATCAACAACCTTTACGGTGGAACATTCACAGACGCAGATCACACAAAATATACAGCAGATTCCGCTGAGAACGTAAAAGCAATCCAGGCACTTGTTGATTCCAAAGCAATCGGATTTGATGCTTCTATCGCAGGTGGTGACGAGATCAACTTATTCCGTCAGGGTGTTTTAAATGTAGCATTCTGCTGGAACATTGCACAGCAGTTAAATGCTGACAACAACGATGCAGGACTTACAAACGATGGCGATGAGATCCTTTTCATGGCATTCCCATCTGAGAAAGCAACAGACACAAAACTTTGTGGTGGTATCTGGGGATTTGGTGTATTTGATAACAAAGATGCAAACAAGATCGAAGCATCCAAACTCTTTATTAAATACATGGCAGACAGTGCAGAAGGAACACCAGACGCAGTTCTTTCTTCTACATACTTCCCGGTACGTGATACTGTAGAAGGCAAAGATTTAACTGGTCTTTACGGTGATGTTCAGACAATGAGCGAGTACAGTACATTAATGCAGTACCTTGGTGACTACTATCAGGTAACTCCAGGCTGGGCAGAAGCTCGTACAGCTTGGTGGAATATGCTTCAGCAGGTTGGAAGCGGCGCTGATGTCCAGACAGCAGTTGATGAGTTCGTTGGAACAGCAAACGCAGCAGCAGCTAACTAAGCAGTTCGTATAGCAACTAAATAAATGATAAGTGGAATCCCCTCCTCGCAGGAATACCGGAGGAGGGGATTTTTAGCCAAAAAGTAATGGAAAGGATGGTGTTTTCTTTGAAATCAGCAGTAAAACCATCAAAGCGCAGCCGTGTATTGGTAAGAAAAGAAACGACCGCTGCATATCTTTTTTTACTTCCTAGTTTGATTTTCTTTCTGGGATTTGTAATTTTTCCAATTGTATTATGTGTGTGGACCAGTTTTTTTTGACTCAACAATGAACTCTGCGGATGTTTTTGTTGGACTTGCAAACTATAAAGAATTATTTCAGGATAAAGTTTTCCTTGGGGCGTTGAAGAACACTCTTATTATCGTAGTGGTTTCCGTTCCGATCACATGTGTTTTTTCATTATGGGTATCTTCCGTGATCGTAGATCTGAAAGGATGGGCAACCTCCTTATTCAGAATTGTATTTTATCTTCCGGTTGTAACTGGTTCCGTAGCAGTTACCGTTGTATGGAAGTGGATGTTTAACAATTACTATGGAATTTTCAATTACCTTGGTACAAAGACAGGGATCATCGACCAGAACATCAACTGGCTGGGTGATGAGCGTTATGCACTTGCATGTATCATACTGATTTTGCTTACAACTTCCGTTGGCCAGCCAATTGTACTTTATGTATCTGCACTTGGTAATGTGGATGCATCCTTGGTGGAAGCGGCAAATGTAGATGGAGCTACAAGCCTTCAGGCTTTCTGGAAGATCAAGTGGCCACAGATTATGCCGACCACATTATATATTGTTGTTATTACAACGATCAACAGTTTCCAGTGTTTTGCACTGATCCAGCTGCTGACATCCGGTGGACCAAACCACAGTACAGACACGATCATGTATTACATTTATTATTCCGCATTTAAACTGTACCGTTACGGATACGGTGATGCAATGGGCGTTGTCCTTGCAATTATGATCGCAATCCTGTCCGCAATCCAGTTTAAATTTGGAAATTCGAATGATTAGGAGGAGGGTTACAGATATGGAAAACAAAAATAGTACAAAACATCCTTCTGCATACAAGATCATCAGCATTGTTGTAATTGTGATACTGGCAATATTATTTACCTTCCCATTATATTGGATTATCACAGGTTCCTTTAAGACAAACGCAGCGATCAACTCCACAACGCCAATCTGGTGGCCAAAAGAGTGGACACTGGTGAACTATCAGAAATTATTCAGCCGCCAGACCGCACCGCTGTTCCAGTTCAATATTCCATTCAGCAGCCTGATCACAGGAAGCAGGGATTTGAAACTGACACTGACAGGACCGACGGTACCGGCTGCAGTCCGCTGGCTGATCAATACCGTATTCATGGCGATCATGTCCATGATCCTTACCTGTATCACAGCATCCATGGCAGGATATGCGCTTGCAAAGAAGAGATTTGTGGGACGGCAGTTACTTTTTACACTGATCGTATGCGCAATGGCATTACCAAAACAGGTTATTTTGATCCCATTACTTCGTGAGATGTCAAGCCTGAATTTATATAATACGATCTGGGCGGTTATCTTCCCAATCGTAGGATGGCCGTTTGGTGTGTTCCTGATGAAACAGTTCTCGGAGGGTGTGCCTTCTGAAATGCTGGAGGCAGCGCAGATCGATGGAGCGAGTGAGGCAAAGACATTTTTACAGATTGTAGTACCGATGATCAAACCGGGTATCGGAGCACTGGCGATTTTTACATTCATCAACAGCTGGAATGATTACTTCATGCAGTTGATCATGTTATCAAGCACAAGCAACCTGACGATCTCCCTTGGTATTGCCAAGTTACAGGCTGAAAATGCCACAGATTTCGGTCTGATCATGGCTGGTGCGGCACTGGCAGCCCTGCCGATCATCATCGTGTTCCTGTTATTCCAGAAATACTTTACAAAAGGAATTACAATGGGAGCTGTAAAAGGCTGACAAACTATCCTTCTTGTTTAAGAAGGGCGGTATAAAAAATAGGACAAAAATCTAACAGAGGAGTGAAGATAAAATGAAAGATATTACAAAATATCAGGGAGTCATTCCAGCATTTTATGCCTGCTATGACGAAAAAGGAGAAATTTCAACAGAGGGTGTCAAAGCATTGACACGCCACCTGATCTCAAAAGGGGTAAAGGGTGTATACGTTGGCGGTTCATCTGGTGAATGTATTTACCAGCATGTGGACGAGCGTAAAAAAGTGTTGGAAGCAGTTATGGAAGAAGCAAAAGGAAAACTGACCGTCATTGTACATGTAGGATGCAACAATACCGCAGATAGTGTGGAACTTGCGGCACATGCACAGAGCGTTGGAGCAGATGCAATCGCTTCGATTCCACCAATTTATTTCCATTTACCGGAGTATGCAATCGCAGAATACTGGAATGCAATGAGTGCAGCAGCGCCGGATCTTGATTTTGTTATTTACAATATTCCGCAGCTTGCAGGAACGGCATTATCCATGAACCTGTTAAAAGAAATGCTGAAGAATCCGAATGTGATCGCAGTGAAGAACTCTTCCATGCCGACACAGGACATCCAGATGTTTAAGGCAGAAGGTGTCAAAGAGCGTGGCGAAAATGGATTTGTTGTATTCAACGGACCGGACGAACAGTTCGTATCCGGACGTGCGATCGGCGCAGACGGAGGAATCGGTGGAACATATGCGGTTATGCCGGAATTATTTGTAAAAATGGATCAGCTCATCCGCGAAAATAACATCGCAGAGGCAATGAAGATCCAGTACAAAGCAGATGCGATCATCTACAAGATGTGCGAGGCAAAAGGAAATCTTTATGCAGTCATGAAAGAGATTTTACACAGAATGTATGGCTTAGAACTTGGAAGCGTCAGATTGCCGCTTGCACCTTTAGCACCGGAAGATGAGGCTGTTGTTGTTGAGGCTCAGAAGATGATCGAGGCAGCGATCAAAGAATTATAATAAGAGAAATACATACAGAAATATGCCGGGGTGTACGCACTGCTTCGGCTTATTTCTGTATCTGCAGAAAAAATGATGCAGCTGCCAATGTACGGATTTAAAATTAAGAATAAGATTTACAGGACGATTTCGGGAGGAGATACAAAATGGTTACAGACAGTTTACAGAATCTGGAGCAGTATCGTGGTTTACATAAAAATATGGATACCGTCATTGATTTTTTGAAAAAATGTGATCTGACTGCACTTCCAGACGGAAAAACGGTGATTGACGGAGAACGGGTTTTTGTCAATGTCATGGAGGCAGACCTTCGGGAGGCAGAAGGTGCGGAGTATGAATATCATAAACGTTATGCAGATCTGCAGATCGATATCAGTGGAAGTGAATACTGGGAGTGGACAGACAAGGCAGAATTTACAGATACATTTCAGGAAGCTTCGGACTGCGGACTTGCAGCAGGCAGAAGCAGATGTGGCGGAACGCTGGGGGACGGAAGCTTTGCTTTATTCCTGCCGGAAGAATTTCACAAACCAAGCTGCAAAAACGGATCACACACACATGTGAGAAAAGCAGTTATTAAAATTGAGATGTAATTGCAGGAGGAAAATAAAATGGATAAACAGGCATTATTTGATCAGATAAAAGGCGGATTGATTGTTTCCTGCCAGGCATTGGAGCATGAGCCTTTGTATACAAAAGAGGGCGGCATCATGCCTTTGATGGCAAAGGCTGCAGCACAGTCCGGAGCAGTCGGAATCCGTGCAAACACAGTACGTGACATCACACAGATCAAGGAAGCAGTAGACCTTCCGGTCATCGGTATCATTAAAAAAGACTATGAGGGAACACCGATGTACATCACGGTTACCATGAAAGAAGTGGATGAGCTGGTGGCATGCGGTGTGGATATCCTTGCGGTACAGGGAACAAGCGCATTAAGACCGGATGGAAGCACGGCGGCACAGTTTATCGAGGCAATCAAGGCAAAATATCCGGAGCAGCTTGTGATGGCAGACTGCGCAACCATCGAGGAAGGAATCGCATGTGCCAATGCCGGAGCCGATTTTGTCGGTACGACCATGCGCGGATATACACCGGAGACACAGGGCTGTGATGATATCGATTTTGATTTCATCCATGAACTTTCCGAAAAATGCCCGGCAAAGATCATCGCAGAGGGACATATCCACTATCCGGAGCAGGCAAAGAAGGCACTGGAGGCAGGAGCTTTTGCACTGGTAGTCGGCGGTGCGATCACAAGACCGGCGGAGATCACGGCAAGATTCGTGGCAGCGATCGAAAAATAAAAAGGAGAAATTATGAGAATTGTGGCTGTGGATATCGGGGGAACAATGATCAAGTCCGGTCTCTGGAACGGAGAGACATTCGTGGAGCTGCGTGAGACAGAGACGCGCGCATCGGAAGGCGGAGCGGCACTGATGGAGCGTGTCAAAGGACTGATCCATTCCTATCACGATTTTGAAGCGATCGGGATCAGCACTGCCGGGGAAGTGAATACGGAAGATGGAAGCATTTTTTATGCGAACAGCAATATTCCGGGATACACAGGCATGCCGGTAAAGCAGATCATGGAAGAGGAATTTTGTGTGCCTGCCGCAGTGGAGAATGACGTCAATGCGGCGGCTCTTGGCGAACTCCGTTCAGGAGCAGGCGCTGGATGCGATGATTTTTTATGTCTGACCTATGGAACAGGTGTCGGAGGAAGCATTGTGATGAACGGAAGCGTTTACCCGGGGGCTTCTTTTTCTGCCGGAAGCTTTGGCGGAATGGTGATCCACCCGGAAGAAAAGGCGGGAACGGACAGTCTGGAGGGCTGCTATGAGCGGTGCGCTTCCACGACCGGACTGGTCAGACGTGTAAAAAAAGTCGATGGCGCTCTGGATAATGGCAAAAAAATATTTGCGGCAAAGGACAGGCCGGAGATTAAAGAGCAGATTGATGCGTGGATCGACGATATCTGCACAGGTCTTGTAACGCTATGCTGTATTTTCAATCCATCCAGGATCATTCTTGGAGGAGGCATCATGGCGCAGGAGTATGTGCTTTCGGAGGTGAACCGGAAGGTGAAAGCGCAGATCGCACCGGGACTTAGGATCGTGGAGATCGTTCCTGCAAAGCTTGCAAACACGGCGGGCATGATGGGAGCGGTCAGCCTTGCGGAAAAGTTACTTGCGCAGTAAGATGATCGTGTACAATAAATCTGTTTGGAAAAAGATTTTTTAGATAACAGCACAGGGAGGATGAGACAATGGAACAGAAAAATATATTATGTTTTGGAGATTCCAACACTCATGGATATAATTCCAAAACCGGAGGACGTTTCACAGTAGAGGAACGTTGGCCAAAACTTTTACAGAGAAATCTGGGTGATGATTACTATGTGATCGAGGAGGGCTTAAGTGGACGGACCACGTCTTTTGACGATCCTGTTTTTGAAGGATTGAGCGGATTGAATGCGATTTACCCGTGTATGATGACACATGAGCCGTTAGATCTGGTCATCATCATGCTTGGCACCAATGATACAAAAGACCGTTTTAATGCAAACGGATTTATCATCGGAAAAGGTCTGGAGCGCCTGACACAGAAAGCGATCGACACGCATGCTGCATGGCGTAATAAACCGAATATTCTTCTGGTAGCCCCGCCGCCAATCCACCCGGATTATGCAAAAACAGCTGTTGCAGGAGAGATGGGTGACAAATGCGTGGAGCGTTCCAGAGCACTTGCCAAAGAATTTAAGGATGTTGCAGACCGGTTAGGATGTCATTTTATAGATGCCGGTTCCATACCGGGCATTGAGATGTATCCTTATGACTGGATGCACTTAAGCCTTGACAGCCACAGGATCTTTGCGGAGTATCTGGCAGAGTATCTACCGAAGATTGTGTGATAGATGTTCGATTTTGGATAATAACTCAATCATCAGGACAAAATATATAATTGAAAGAATAGAAATGGTTTCATGAGAATTTTCATGAAACCATTTTGTCTTGTGTACAGAACAATCATTTGACAATATTGTCTTGCACACAGAACAAAATAATTGTAAAATTGTCTTAAAGACAGAAAGGAGTGCCGTATGAACAGAGATTATTTAAAGCAGATTATGATTGACCAAAAGGAAACTTATTTAAATAATCCAATGATAAACAGAGACTATCCATTGGAAGATAATGTAAATTATTGCTTTGTTGGAATTAGGAGAACTGGAAAATCCTATATGATGTATCAGCAGATTAAGCATTTGCAGGAAAATGGAATTCCTCTCAAACAGATTGTTTATGTAAATTTTGAAGATGAAAGACTTTTGGAACTGTCAGCAGACGATCTGAACCTGATCCTGGAAATCGGACTCGAAATGTCTGGCGCGGACAATAAACCATATCTTTTTTTGGATGAGATTCAAAACGTGGTAGGCTGGGAAAAGTTTGTCCGCCGGATAGCAGACATGAAATATAGAATTCATATTACTGGAAGCAACAGCAAGATGCTAAGCAGTGAAATTGCATCTACACTTGGCGGTAGATTTATGAGAGTAGATATATATCCATATTCGTTCCCGGAATATCTGGCTGCACAAGGGAAAGATAAAAATTATCTGGAAGTGCTCAGCACAAAAGACAGGGCAGAAGTAGTTGGAATGTGTGATCAGTATGTAAAATACGGTGCTTTTCCGGAATTGGTCGATATCAGAAACAAGCGGGAATATTTAAATAGCATTTACCAGACCATTTATCTGGGAGATATCATGACCAGAAATAAAATAACAAATGATTTTGCAGTAAGATTGATTTTGAAAAAGATCGCGGAATCTGTTGCAAAACCATTGTCCTTTAACAGGCTGAGCAACATCCTAAAGAGTGCAGGTGCAGTACTGGGAAAGCAGACAGTGATTAATTATGTCGGTTATATGATGGACTCCTATCTGTTGTTCACATTGCAAAATTATGCAGCAAAGCTGGTGGAAAAAGAGACTTCGCCAAAATATTATTTTATGGATACCGGTTTGTTAGGGCTTATGCTTATGGATTGCAGTTCGACGCAGTTGGAAAACTTGGTCGCGATAGAACTGATTCGACGCTATGGACGGGAAAATGTATTTTATTTTGAAAAAAAAGTTGAAATTGATTTCTATGTTCCAGAAGAAAAACTTGCAATTCAGGTAAGCCTGCAGGTTTTAGACCAGATCGATACAAGGGAACGGGAAATCGGAGCATTTGTAAAATTAAAAAACTTTATCGGTGATGCGACTTGCTTACTGATCACAAATAGTGAAGAGGAAGAACTTGACTATGATGGAGTTCACGTAAGCGTTGTTCCGGTCTGGAAGTGGTTATTGCAGAAAAGAAAACAGGATATATAAAATTTTGTAAAAAATAAAACGGCAGATGTATTAAAATTATATCTGTCGTTTTGTTGGTGCGCCCGGCGGTGCACGTTTCTAACGGGTTAAAGTCCCGAATCCACCCGGTAATGGGAAGGATATAGCCGAAGGCAAGGGTGTCCATCGTGAGGTGGAATCTGAAGGAAGCCGGATGTGGGAACAGACTAACCACGGGCAAATCTTTGGTCTGACGAATAGAAATCTCATATAAGGTTATGCATGAGAGTAAGGCTGCCAACCAAGTCAAAGCTCAATAACTATACGGAATCATGCGTGATAAATGAGGCAGATGGATGGAGAGGAAGAAACGTGTGGTACCCGGGGAGGTCTGTGCGGTATGCTCCGAAAGGAGTAACCACTGTACAAAGCAGTGCTGAACGCACAGAAGTCAGCAGATGTCATAGTAGACGAAAGGTGAAGAACCGAATCAGTAGGAGTCTTGAGTATGACAGGGAAAGGAGGAATGAATGATTATGACAGAAAACACAAACAGTGGCTGTTCGCAAAGAGATAGTGCGGAACATGAAGGGTATGCGAAAGCGTCAAGGTCATTCAATCTGATATGGAAAGAAAGAGACAGTGCACAGTCGAAACTTATGGAAGCGATACTGTACAAAGATAATCTAAACAGAGCTGATAAAGATGGGAGTACACGAATACTATGCGAACATGGCAGCAAACTGCCGAAGAGGACACTGGTATTGTGCGAATCTGACAACAGTTAAGAAAGCCATAACAAAAGAAAGACTGATAAACGGTGGTCTTTATGATTTAGCCACAGCCTATCCGTCTGTGCACAATAACTACTGAAACCGCCGTGTACCGAACGGTACGCCAGACTGTCTAACGATTAAGAAAAATGTTATAATAAAACTACCAAATACAGTATCGTAGGGGGATTCGTTATGGCATATATTGTTGGCGCAGATAGATATCAAACAAGAATGGTAACCACTTCATTAGATGACTTAATAAGTAAGGATAATTCTGTCCGAGTAATAGATTCTTATGTAGAATCCTTAAATTTAGAAAATCTAGGTTTTATAGAGTATAGTGGTAGGAATCGAGGACAATCACCTTATCGCCGATCTGATTTATTAAAACTTCATATCTATGGCTATTTAAATAAGATTCGTTCTAGCAGAGCATTGGAAACAGAAGCAAAACGCAACCTGGAATTAATGTGGCTGGTAAACTGCATAACACCTGATCATGGTACTATTGCAGGTTTTGTTCAGAAGAATAAGGCTGTGTTTCACAATACATTACGAAATCTTACCCTTATTCTCAAAGGTTGGGGGCTCATTGATGGAGAACTGATTGTTATTGATGGAACTAAGATCCGTGCTCAAAACAGCAAGCATAATTGTATTACGCAAAGCGGTTTAGATAAAAAAATCGAATATGCGGAAGCTCAGATAAATGCATATCTTATGGCAATCGCTAAAGATGAAGCGCTGGCAGATGACCTTACAGATAAACTAAAAACATATCAAGAGCTAAAAGAACAGTATCTTACACAAAAACAGGAATTAAAAGATGAAGGACTGGAACAAAAGAGTTTGACAGATCCTGATTCAAGAAGGGTAAAAAATAACGGCTCATTGGATATCTGCTACAATGTACAGTCTGTTGTAGATGCAAAGAATCATTTTGTTGTAGATATTTCGACGACTAATGATATAAATGACCAAAACCAGCTTTACACTATGGCACAAAAAGCATCCGAACTTTTAGAAAAAGAGTCTTCTACAATTCTGGCAGATACAGGTTATTATAACGGAACGGAGATAAAAAACTGTGTTGATGCCGGAATGAATGTCTTTATAAAAAAGCTAAAGCGAATAATGCTACAAAGGATAATGAATTTCGCAAAGAAAAGTTTATATAATGGTGAAACTGATGAATATACATGCCAAGCAGGAGATAGATTACGATTTTTTGAAAATACTTCGAAGAATGGTATGAAGTATCGCAAATATAAGTGTATAGACTGCAATTCATGCAAATATAAAAAAGACTGCACTACTTCTTCATCTGGAAGAACGATACAGCGTTGGGTACATGAAGATGTTCTTGAAACTGTGTATAATGAAACACTAAATAATAACGAGGTTTATAAACAGAGAAGATGTATCGTGGAGCATCCGTTTTGGACTATAAAAAGAAGTCTCGGATATAGTTTCTTTCATCGACGCAGACAAGAGAATGTTGACGCAGAAGTTGCATCTATGTTTATCGCTTATAACTTTAAGCGATTATTAAGCATGTTTTCAACAGAAGAATTAGTAACGAAGTTTGAAGGAAGTGTGATGTAGCAGGGAGAGGAACGCATGTAATTCATGTGAAAAACAAAGATAAAAATGGTATTAAAAAAATCGAAGATAAAAATACCGTACATCAGACTGAATTTTCGAATCGTTAGACAGTCTGACGCACGGTGGTGTGAGAGGAGGGGAGTTAATCACGCCCTCCTGCTCGATTTGATGGGAAGTTTTTTAGTAACTGAAAATTGCCTTATATACAATGGTAAAATAATAGCTACAGACTAATGTTTGAAGTCTGTTTTTGAATTAACATATCTCGCAATTTTGTAGCACGTTCATAGGCATTATTAAGGTATTCAGTTAATGAGAGATTCTGATATTCACTTTTTCCTAAAATGGAAACTTCCAATGTAATTGGACCGGTATAATTTAAAACAGAGAGTTTTTCGACAAACCAATTCCAATCCAAAGTGCCATCGAAAGGCAGGTAATGCCTGTCATCACGATAATCAATATTGCCGGGTTGAGTCACGCCAAGGTTGTCATGAATATGTAGGCACTTTAATCTGGAACCAAATTTCTTTATCATATCAATGTGAGGACTATAACATAAATTATGACCGCAATCCCAGCAAAATCCATGGAAAGGATCCTTAATATAGTCCATAACAGCATCGATGTGTGGAAGTGGCTCTAAGTTTTCAAAACAAATATGAACATTTTTTTCTTTTGCATAATCGCATAATTCCTGAAAAAGAATTAATCCATTAGAAGAAATGGGAGGGGCTGTGTTTCCGACAGTTACATGCATAATTAATTTGTCAACGTTGACGGAATGGCAGTCATTTATAATTTTTTTCAAATATGTAAGATAATCTTTGCCAATATCGCCAGCCTCCCAAATACGGTTTGCCTGAGAAAAGGGACCGTGTATAGTTTCGAATTTTAATCCGAGCTGATATGCTGTTTCAGCCCAGGAAACCAAAGGTTCTATTCCCGTATATGTTAGGAAAAAACCGTCAAATCCTGCATTTTTAATAAGTTTTAATTGTTCCTCGACAGGAACTGTACTACCAATGATTGTTGAGATGTTAATATCCTGCATAAAAATGAACCTCCATTTAGTAAGTAAAAGTCATAATGATTCCCTGTGGATAATCACCATATTTTTCACCGAAAATATTGATACCGCCAATGTGCTTTGCATCTTCTTTAATGCCTATTCGAAGTGCTATATAATGACACTTATCCAGTTCCAGCTGCTTGATGCTTATAGATGGATTTACAGGCATATGATCGATGTAGCCACCGTTTTCCTTGATGGAAAAGGTCTTGAGAAGCCCGTACTGAGTTCTTCCATTTGGCCAGATGGCGGGTGTGAGCTTGCCGCGCCTGTCCCCGAAATCACCAGGTGAGCAAAAAGTTGTAAGTTCAATGCCGTTGACAGTGACGGTAATATCTGAAGGCCAGTCGTTTAAATATCCAGGAGCTTCTGAACAAATTTCTACACTGAAGGAAAGCTCGGAAAGATGCCGCATTGGATTGATAAGATTTTGAAAACGATATTCAACATAACCCTGTCGAAACCAAAGGAGCTGTGCTTTGGTTCTGTTCGGAGAATAGAAAGAGGAGGGGCTGTCGTACATGTCAATTGCACCATTTTCGTCGGCGAGTCCACACGTTGGCTCAATTTTACATTGAAAATAGTGCCCGATAGGCATTTCGATTGATACAGAATTATCCACTGCACTGAGTTCAGGGTTAACTGTAGATAAAGTAAATGTCTGCATGCTACAGATACAAACACGCATAGAGCCATGGTTGCCGGGCTGGACTTCGGTAATGATAAGCTGTGCATCTTCAAGGCATCTAATATGGACAGCTGTTGAAGACACAGGGATGTTTAAAATATGAGCAATTTCTTGAACAGACATAGCGCAATCTTTCAATAAGGCTAAGATTTGAAGGCGTATAGGAGAAGATAAAGCTTTTCCTATTGACGCAATTCGCTCATGATGAGCAGGATTACTTAGATTTAATTCGATATCACGCTCGCCGATAATTTTGATTGTTCGTTTTGGTTTAGACATGTTACATTCTCCTTTTTATCTTTTTTTCTTACATTATTTCAATAAACGTGTAATAAAAACATACCATTTAATTACATGAAACGTGTAATAAAAAATAATGTTTGACAAAGAATGATGATAAAAAATATGCATTATACACAAAAAATAAATGGAAACAACAAAAATAGTTGACAAAATATTGCAAAAATAATAGAGTGAAATCAACAAAAAACAAATTTTAAATAAAAAAGAGAATTTAAAATATAGTTTTTTGTTACAAAAATAGTATAACAAAATAAGCAAAAAATTGCAAGGCGAAAGGAGAAAGTAGTATGAAGAAAAAGTTGGCGTTGGCATTAGTATTTGTAATGGGGCTGTCATTTACAGCTTGTGGAAAAACAACTGTTTCGGATAGCACAAATGAGGCAGTGTCTGGTGGAGTTCAGTCAACGGATACAAATGAAGATAAAGAATCTTCAGGAAAAAGTGATAAGACGACAATCACATTTATCAATGGATTTACTGGTGGAGATGGTGAATACATGACAAAGATTGTGGATGGGTTTAACGAATCACAAAGTGATTATTATATTGAACAGTTACAGGATGCAGATCATTATACAAAGTTCAAATCAGGAGATTTTGATATGCTGATCATTCATGCAGACTGGATTTCTACCTATCACGCAATGGGGCTTTTGAGAGAAGTGTCTGATATATATGATATGGCAGGTATTTCATTTGAGAATGATTTTCACGATATTACGAAGACATACGCAAAGTATGATGACGGAGTTTTTGCATTTCCATTGGATTTATATGCAGAAACAACATTTTATAATAAAGAATACACAGATGAAGCACCGAAAGATTATAATGATATGATTGAATTAAGAGATAAACTTGATTCCGAAAATTCTGGCATATATCCATATGGATTACCACTGACAGGCGATCAGCAGTGGGCATGGATGACAGCGTTAGGACAATGTGGAGTGAACTGGGTAGAAGATGAACATATCAAGCTTGATACCGAAGAAGCATGTGATGCATTTATGAAGATTCACGACATGATTTATAAAGATCACTTGAGTCCGGCTGGGCTAGGAGCAGATGACCATTTTAATACATTTATCAGTCAGTCAGAGACAGCAGCAAATGTTAAGACAGTCGTTTCGATGACAGGACCATGGAAATATACGGTTGCAAAAGAGGTTCTTGGGGATAATCTTGGAATCGGTACAGTTCCGCAGATTTATGGCGATAAAAAATGTGTACCTGCTGGAGGACATACCTTTGGAGTATCCTCTAAAGTTACAGATGAAAAGAAAATTGCTGGTATTGCTGCGTTCATGAAATACACATATCAGCCAGATGTTCTGCTAAATTGGGCAGATTCAGGTCAGGCACCTGTTCATCTTGCTACCATGGAAGTAGTTAAAGCCAATCCTGAAAAATATCCAGTAGCGGCAGTTAATTACACAATTTTTGATGATGCCATGATACTTCCGGCAATATACAACATTCGTGAACAAGTAAAATATGTAAACGAAACAGTATGGTCGATGGTAGTACAGACTGAAAATTTGTCAAGGGATGATCTTATGGCTGAATTGAAAAATGCAACTGACATAGCAACTGAGTTATCAGAGATGTAAATTATATAGAAGGAACGAGATTATATGAAGAAAAAAAGTACGGGTTTGTTGTTTATAACACCATTTATATTATTTTTCATGCTGTTCTGGTTAATACCATTTATTTATGGAATAGTGATGAGTTTAAGTAAATATAGTTTGATAATGGGAAATCAGGGATTTGTGGGATTCTCAAATTATATCAAAATACTGGTTGGAGATTCGATGTACCATAACTCGTTCCTTCTAGGTTTGAAAAATACTGTAATTTTTACAGCCTGTACAACACCATTCCTTGTTTTGGGAAGTCTTGGTCTTGCATTATTGCTTGATCGGCTTCCTGACAAGTGCAAAGGAATATTCAGAACGATTTATTTTGCCTCGTATTCTGTTTCGGTTACTGCGGTGGCAGCTGTATTTGTATGGCTGATGAAAGGAAACGGCGGATACCTGAATAATTTAATGATGAACATAGGAATTATTAAAAAAGCAGTACCGTGGATGGAACAGCAGCCGTTTGTGTGGGTTTCGCTTACTGTGGCAACGGTATGGTGGACAATAGGTTATAATATGATGCTTTTTGTTAATGCATTAAATGAAATTGATCCACAGCTTTATGAAGCATCAGCAATTGATGGGGCAAGATACTGGAAACAGTTCCGGTATATCATTTTCCCGGGAATTAAAAATGTATTTTATTTTGTTTTGATGACTACGATTATTGCATCATTTAATGTTTATGGGCAGCCAAGACTGATGACGAAAGGCGGTCCAGGAGAAAGCACAAAACCTGTCATAATGGTAATAACATCAACTATTATGGATAGAAATGATCTTGGCATTGGAAGTGCCATGACGCTTCTGATGGGAATTGTAATTGTAATTTGTTCCATAGGACAGTACTTTTTGACAAAAGAAAAAGAAGAATTGAGGTAGGGAGGCAGACCATGAAAAAAAATATATCCAAAATATTATTGCTTATGATGGCATGTATTATTGCATATTTATTTTTACTGCCACTCCTATTTATGGTTTTTACAAGTTTTAAAGGTGTGGCTGAATCAGTAACATCTACAACATTACTGCCCAAGGAGTGGACATTTGAAAATTATATAGAACTGTTTCACAACACAGATACATCCCCAGTTATACAGTGGCTTATAAATACAGCGATTATTACAATTTGTGGAACAGCACTGCGGATTACAACAAGTGTGTTGGCGGCATATGCATTAGCCAGACTGAATGTGGCTGGAAAAAAAATTATTTTGATAGGATTAATCTGGGCAATGGCGATTCCAGAAATTGTAACGTATTTTCCACTGTTTTATATATTCAAACAAATAGGTGGGTTAAATACTTACTGGGCGTTGATACTTCCGTCAGGTTCTGGGGTAATGTGCATATATTTGATTTATAACTTTTTGATAGATTTTCCTAAAGAGCTGGAAGAAGCCGGTTTAGTGGAAGGTGCTAATATTTTTCAGATACTATGGCATATTGTTCTTCCTTCGGTAAAACCAGTTGTGATTACACAGGCATTCATAACATTTTTAGGTTTATATAACAGTTATTTATGGCCATCGCTTGTTATTAACAAGAATGAGACAAGAACAATTACTTTAGGAATAGCTGCACTTGTGTTAGGTGAAAATTATACAAACCCGGGAATGATGATGGCATCTACAGTTGTATCGGTTATACCAGTAATGATTATATTTATTTTTGCAAACAAATATATAGTAAAGGGATTTACACATTCAGGAATTAAATAAAAGCAAGGGGGATAAAATGAGAAGAACCGAATATCCGCGTCCAAATTTTAAACGGGAAAAATGGAAATGTTTAAATGGAGTTTGGAAGTTTTATTATGGAAATAAAAAGACAGAGATAGAAGTACCATTTGTTTGCCAGAGCCAGTTAAGTGGAATAGGCGAAAGAATCACAGAAGATTTTGTGGTGTACGAAAATGAATTTACAGTGCCAAAGGAATGGAAAGGGGAGGAAATCCGTATTAATTTTGGAGCAGTTGATTATCGATGCTGTGTATATATCAATAACCAATGTGTAGGAACGCATATTGGTGGACAGACTCCTTTTTCATTTCAGATAACAAGGTATTTAAATTGGAATAGAGAGACGATCAGAGTTGAAGTGGAAGATCCGCTGACAGATGAAACGATTCCGCGCGGAAAGCAGTTTTGGGAAGATACATCAAAATTTATTTGGTATACACCAAGTACCGGAATTTGGCAGAGTGTGTGGTTAGAACCCCTGTCGAAAACACATTTTGAATGGATTTATTTTACACCAGATATTGATGAGGGAACGGTTAAAATTGAATATAAGCTATCAGAAGCGTCAAAATTGCCATGCAGAGTACATGTGAAGATCAGTCTGGAACAGAACGAAGTTTTTCATGGAAATATGTTATGTGATGAAAGGCAGAATTCATTGACAGTTGATGTATTTCAAAATAAAGCGTTAAACGGTGCATTCCATTTTGTGGGAAAATATTGGAGTCCTGAAAATCCAATTTTATACGATGTTGTCATGAAAGCGGATGATGGAGATACAGGAAATGCAGCAGATGAGGTTGCAAGTTATTTTGGAATGCGGAAAATCCATATAGAAAATGGAAAAATTTATTTGAATAATCAGCCGTATTATCAAAAATTATTGTTGGATCAGGGGTATTGGAAAGAGAGTCTTATAACAGCACCAACAGATGCAGATTATAAAAATGATATTCAGAAAGCAAAAGCGATGGGATTTAACGGATGTCGTAAACATGAAAAAGTGGAAGATCCGAGGTTTTTGTATTGGGCAGATAAGCTTGGCTTTTTGGTATGGGAAGCAATGGCAAGTTTTTGGGTATATACTCCGCAGGCGGCAGAAACATTCATGAAAGAATGGATGGAGGTGATAAACCGAGATTACAACCACCCATCAATTATTGTATGGGGAATGTTAAATGAAAGCTGGGGAACTCCACAAATATATGATAACAGCCAACAGCAGGATTTTTCAAAGTCACTGTATTACATGGTTAAATCTATTGATTCAACTAGATTGGTAATTTCCAATGACGGTTGGGAAATGACAGTAGGCGATATTTGTGCAATACATAGTTATAAACATGGTGAGAAGGAAGATAAACGTCAACATGAGGTATTTGCACAGTCTTTAAAAAGTTTAAAGACATTAGCAAATATAGTTGATAAAAATCTTTTTGCCAAGGGAAGTGAATATAAAAATCAACCGGTAGTTCTGACAGAATGTGGAGGCATTTCGCTAAAAGAGAAAGCGGCTGATAGTCAGGAAGAACAGAATTGGGGTTATACTACTATAAAAAAAGAAGAATTTATAGAAGAATATGATCGGTTGACAGCTGCTATTTTTGACTCAGAGATTCTCAGTGGGTTCTGTTATACGCAATTTACAGATGTCGAACAGGAGACAAATGGATTACTGACAGATACTCATGAATATAAATTTAAACCTGAAGAAATAAAACGTATTAATGATCAAAAGAAATAGAGACAAATGAATAGAATTGAAATATTAAAAAAACAAAATTATTTGTTCTTGATATGGATGGAACATTTTATCTTGGTGAACATGTTTTGGATGGTGCATTAGATTTTATTTCCAGTGTAAAAAAAGCTGGAAAAGATTTTATTTTTTTTACAAATAATTCATCAAAATCACCGGAGCTGTATATTGAAAAACTTGCTAAAATGGGTTGCATCATCAGTCGCGAAAAAATAATGACATCTGCAGATGTTACAATAACATATTTAAAAAAATATCATAAAAACGCGAAAATTTATTTGGTTGGAACAGATTCTCTAATTAAGATGTTTGAAGCCGAAAAAATATGTCTGGATGATAAAAAACCTGATATTGTGGTTGTAGGTTTTGATACAACTTTGACATACATAAAATTAGAAAAAGCATGTTCATTTATTCGAAACGGAGCCATATTTTATGCTACCCATCCGGATATTAACTGTCCAGTTGAAAATGGATTTATACCTGATGTAGGCTCTTTTTGTGCAGCCATATCACTTTCTACTGGAGTAACCCCGAAAATATTTGGAAAACCTCATGTTGAAACATTAGAAAGCATATTGGATAATTACAAGAGTAAAAAAGAGGAGATTGCATTTGTCGGAGATAGGTTGTATACAGACGTTGCAGAGGGCGTAGAAAATGGCAGCAGAGGAATACTTGTATTGACAGGGGAAACAAAAAAGGAAGATATACTGTCGTCTGATATTCAACCGGATGCAGTATTTGATTCACTAGGAGAAATGGGCGCTCTTTTGACTCAGATAGCTGATTTGGAAGGAGTGGAAAAATGTCACAAGTTTTGTTCGATAATAAAAACATAGAATATGGAGTCCGGTTGCTTGTTGCATGTATATGTGGAGCCATTATAGGCGTTGAAAGATACAAAAGAAGCAAAGGAGCGGGTATACGTACACATATGCTTGTTGCATTAGGAGCAGCACTTTTTACGATAATATCGAAGTATGGGTTTGAGGATGTTGTTTGTTTAGAAAATATTCAGGCAGATGCAGCCAGAGTTGCATCTAATATCGTTACGGGAGTAAGTTTTCTTGGCGCAGGATTAATATTTGTGCGAGGTGATAAAGTGCAGGGTCTGACAACTGCAGCTGGAATTTGGGTTACGGCTGCAGTAGGTCTAACCATTGGTTGTGGAATGTATACGACAGGTTTTTTTTGTGCGTGTTTTATTTTAGTGACACAAATTATATTTCATCATGGATTTTTTAAGGGAATGGAAAATTATAGCCATAGCAGGGTGGTAATTTCGGTAGAGAATAATGATGAAATACTTTTAAAATTGAAACAGTTATTTCAAAATAAACGTATTACCATTGAGGAAAGCCACGTTAAAAGACATAGAAATGCAGTATTAACATATACAATGGACATAAGTATGCCAGTGGGAATTTTACCGTTGGATGTATTAAAAATTATGCAGGAATGTAAGGAGATAAAATCAATTGGCTTGTGAGGATGAGTAGATGACAATACAATTATTTGATTCATTAAATTTTGAATTTATATTTAGGTGTTTATTGGCAGGATTATGTGGTGGAGTTGCAGGATTTGAGAGAACGAAACATCAGAAAGCGGCCGGACTTCGTACATATATAATTGTTGCTGTTGGAGCAGCGCTTTTTACAATTGCATCGAAATATGGTTTTTTAGATGTTGTGCATAATGGAATAAGGTTAGATGTTTCAAGGGTTGCATGCAATATAGTAACAGGTGTAGGATTTCTTGGAGCTGGAACAATTTTTATGTATGGCAATCAAATAAGAGGATTGGTAACATCGGCAGGAATATGGGTAATGGCAGCTGTTGGAATGGCGGTTGGTGCAGGAATGTATGTGTTGGCAATAATTGCGACTGCAATTACGGTTGTTATCCAAAGTATGTTGTCGAATAAATATTTTTCGTATCTGGATGTCAAAGTTCCCGGAAGACTTCGTGTTTGTATGGATTCGGAAACAAAATCACTTGAAAAGCTGGAAAAAATATTAAGTGATAAAAAAATAGATATTAGATCAAGCAATATGAAACGACGGAAAGATGAATATATAACATATATTTTTGGAATTTCTATGCCTGAGAATATAGATGTTTCAGAAGTAGTAACCGATATTTCTAAAATACATAGTGTAAAATTTGTAGATTTATAGACTTACTTCCAATTATTAGGAATGAAGCGTAAACTATTATGAAGACTGTTGTTTAGCATGAATAAAAATTTGCAAAACAGCAGTCCTTTTATACATTTATTATAGTAATCTGTAAATAATAATCGCGATCACAATTCCCAGAATACCGGCTACTGTGATATCAACCGTAAATCCGAATGTCAGAACCAAAATCCCCAGATCTAACACCATTGGATTGACAAATCCAAAACTCTGACCGTAATTAAGCCAGCCTAAAGCGGGTACACCTGCACATAACTTTCCAATCAGACCGCCTAACACGACACCGACAAGAAGTAAAAGGACTAAAGCCCAGTTATTTTTTCCAACAATACCTTTGCTCATAATAGTTCTCCTTAAGTATTTTCCTTACTTCATCATATCACATTTGTGTGCCTGCCGGTACCGGATAAATGATAAAACAGCAAAAAGCAGGATCACACCGGCTGCCATTGTGAGAAATACGTTCTTTGTGAATCCGGCAACCAGATAGGCGGCCACGCAGCAGCCACCGACCGTCAGAGCGTAAGGAAGCTGTGTGGATACATGGTCTACATGGTGGCATTGTGCACCGGCGGAGGCCATGATCGTTGTGTCGGAGATCGGTGACATGTGATCTCCGCAGACAGAACCGGCAAGGGAAGCGGCAATACAGACAACGAGCATCGGATCTGTTTCCGGGAACATAGCGGTAACGATCGGAATTAAAATGCCAAACGTTCCCCAGGAAGTACCGGTTGCAAAAGCAAGTCCGCTTCCAACCAGAAATAATATAGCCGGGAAAAGTGAGGTTGCAGTCATATTGCCGGAGAGCATGCTGCTCACAAAGGCGCCGGCTTCTAATTTTGTACTGCAGAAACCGCCTAACGTCCAGGCCAGAACAAGGATCAGGATCGCAGAAACCATCATCTTAAATCCCTGCGGAATACACTCGGCAAATTCACTGAATGTGATCACGCGGCGTGGCAGGTACAGCAAAAACACAAAGACTAATGTAATGAAGGAACCCATCACAAGTCCCATGGATGCATCGCAGTTTGCAAAAGCGTTGATGAAGCTCTCGCCCTCGAAGAATCCACCTGTATAAATCATGCAGATAATGCAGCTCGCAATCAGGAAAATGACCGGAAGAACAAGGTCGATCACCTTTCCTTTTGCGGAAATAATATTTTCTTTTACATTTTCATAATCATTTTTGCCGGAGAAAAGATCACCTTTTGCAGCATTTTCCTCAAACTTTTTCATCGGACCATAATCAAGGCCGGTCACACCCATAAAAATCACCATCAGAATGGTAAGCCATGCATACAGGTTAAACGGGATTGTCTGCAAAAACAGAGAGAAACCATCTCCGTTTGTGTATCCGGTGACTGCGGCAGCCCAGCTTGAGATCGGTGCGATAATACAGATCGGAGCTGCGGTTGCGTCAATGATATAAGCCAGTTTTGCACGGGAAATCTTCTGCTTGTCGGTGACAGGACGCATGACATTTCCAACGGTCAGACAGTTGAAATAATCGTCGACAAAGATCACGACACCGAGCGCAAATGTGGAAAGCAGAGCACCGGATCTGGTCTTGATCTTATTGCCTGCCCATTTTCCGTAAGCGGCAGAGCCGCCGGCTCTTGTCATCAATGCAACAATAATGCCAAGAAATACGAGGAAAATCAGAATGCCGACGTTCCACGAATCCCCCAGCTTTTCCATCATAACTTCAAAAATTGCCTCAATCGTTCCAACCGGACTGAAATTTGTATATAAAAGAGCTCCGGTTACGACACCAATAAATAACGACATATAAACTTCCTTTGTGATCAGCGCAAGCACAATGGCGATCACCGGCGGAAGCAGCGCCCAGACAGTTCCAACAAAATCCATAATTCCTCCTTGTTTTTTCGAAGAAAAAATCCGAGTCTCATTGGACGAGGAGAGGATTTTTCCTCCTTGTTTTGCGAAGCAAAAACTCCGAAGCGTTGCCCCGGAGCCAATATTCTATAATAAGTATATATGATTTTGTGTGAAAAGGAAACAAAAATTTGCTTTAATTGATAAAAAATACAAAAGTTTAGTAAAAATATACAAAATGAAGGTCTGCAATTCTACAGATCATCAGGCTGTCCGCAAGGTATCGGATAGACAGACGTCATTCCGGTAGAAATCAGTTTGCTGATAAGTCTTGCCATCTCCTCCGGCGTCTCCTTTTTGCCATGAGCCAGCCATGACTCGATCAGACCGGAGCAGCCGGAAACGAGAAAATTGCTGAAATATTCATAAGTTGGCAGAAAATCAGCTGAATGATGCGCAACCATCCATTCGTGTATGTATTGGTGTTCAAACAATTTCTTGATCTTGACAGAAAAAGAAATATCGCCATTGGGACTCAGCAGTGCACAGCACAGATTAGAGTTTTGGTCAATGATCTGAAAAATTTCGACAAAGAGCGGATAAGGAAAATCCGGAGTATGATCCGGGTGATAATTTTTGAAGACCTGCTCAAACTGTTCTAAAAGCTCCTGCTCGGTCTGCTCTAACATGTCATAAATATCTTTGTAGTGCAGGTAAAAAGTGCCGCGGTTGATGTCAACAGACTCGCATAATTCTTTTACGGTGATATCCTTGATACTTTTTTTCAGCATGAGGGAGGTGAGTGCGTGTACAAGCAGATAGCGGGTGCGCTTGATACGGCGGTCGGTTTTTGCTTCCATATATAATGTGAGATCCTTTCATATAAAATGTGATGTTATTGTCTAGTATTTTTTCTGGAGTTATGATTAAAAATTTATAATCCTAAAAATTTTCTGAAATAATCAACACAGTGTACATAATATGTCAATTAACAAACAGTTTTGAAAAATATGTTTATTGAGTAAACCAGATGCCCTTATTATAATAATGCAGTATAAAATAATCAACACAATGTTAAGTATAGTGAAATGAATCAGCGGTAAAACAACTGATGTTTTGCTGCGTAAGAAAAATGATTCAGATGTAACATGAAAGAGGATGAATATGGAAGAAAAACAGGAAAAAGAAAAAGGGAACTTCTGGCTTACCGTCGCTTCCTTTATTGTAAATAAGCGGAAAGCGATCGAAATTCTGTTTGTTTTGGCAATGATTTACAGTGTTCTTTCTATTAATAAGGTGCAGGTCAATCAGGATATCACATCCTATCTGCCGGCAGACAGTGAAACGAGGATCGGGCTGTCACTGATGGAGGAGCAGTTCACAACTTATGGCAGTGCCAAAGTCATGGTCTCGAATATCACCTATGCGCAGGCGGAAGATCTGGTTGACGATCTGGAAAATATTGAGGGCGTGAAGCAGATTGAATTTGATGATTCTAAGGATCATTTTACAGGTGCGGATGCGCTGTTTAGTGTGACGTTTGACGGAACGGAGGATGAACAGATCAGCAAAGATGCGCTTGAGGAAGTAAAAGAGACTCTGGATGGTTATGATGTCTATGTTTCGTCCTCTGTCGGTGAGGAGGAGCGCAGTGCAGAGTCACTTTCGCAGGATATGAATATTATTCTTGTGCTGGCGGTTGTCATCATTGTTGCGGTGTTGATGCTCTCCACAAAAGCATATCTGCAGATCCCGGTATTACTGATCACATTTGGTGTGGCAGCAGTTTTAAATATGGGTACAAACTACTGGTTTGGAACGATCTCATCTGTCACAAATTCCATTGCCGTTGTGCTTCAGTTGGCACTGGCAATCGACTATGCCATTATTTTGTGTGACCGTTTCATGGAAGAACATGAGACGCTGGATGCAGAGGAAGCGGTGAAAGTGGCACTCTCCAAGGCGATCCCGGAGATCAGCTCGTCCTCCCTTACCACGATTTCCGGCATGGTTGCGATGATGTTTATGCAGTTCCGGCTGGGCTACGATATGGGTATCATTCTGGTAAAAGCGATCATACTCAGCCTGATTTCCGTTTTCTTCCTAATGCCGGGCGTGCTTTTGATTTTTGCAAAAGGAATTGATAAAACCCATCACAAATGCTATGTACCAAAAATTACGTTTGTAGGTAAATTTGCAAATCTGACCAAATACATCATTCCGCCGGTTTTTATCGTGTTTCTGGTATTTGCATTTTGGGAATCTAATCACTGCCAGTATATATATGATACGAATTCCATTGTCAGTGCGAAAAAGAGTGAATCGAAAATTGCAAGTGAAAAAATTGAGAATACCTTTGGTGCCAGCAATCAGTTGGTTGTCATGGTTCCAAAAGGGGATTATGATTCCGAGAAAAAGGTATTGGGAAAAATTGAAAAACTGGATTATGTAAACTCGGCATTGGGACTTGCAAATGTGGCGATCAATGATGATTATATGCTGACGGATAAGCTGAACCCAAGACAGTTTGCAGAGTTGACGGATCTGGATGTAGAAGTTGTACAGATTTTGTATACAGCATATGCATACAATGAGGAGCAGTATGGTCCGGTATTTACCGGCATTGATGATTATGAGGTGCCGATCATTGATATGTTCCTGTTCCTGTATGACCAGTATCAGGAAGGATATGTGACATTAGATGCAGATCTTGACGATCAGCTTACGTCCTTATATGACACGCTGCATGATGCGCAATTACAGCTGCAGGGAGATGACTATTCCAGATTTGTATTAGATCTGTCACTTCCGGCGGAAGGGCAGGAAACCTATGATGCGATGGATGAGATCCGGGGTATTGCGGCGAAATATTTCGGAAAAGACAATGTCATTCTGGTAGGAAACTCCACGAGTGACCATGATCTGGAATCTTCCTTTGCATCGGATAATATCGTGATCAGCGTATTGACAGCACTATTTGTTATGATCATCCTGTTTTTCACGTTCCAGTCAGCAGGGCTTCCGGTGCTTCTGGTACTCACTATACAGGGAAGTATCTGGATCAACTTTGCAGTTCCGGCAATGAGGGGACAGACAATATTCTTTATTGCGTACCTGATCGTGTCTGCAATTCAGATGGGTGCAACGATCGACTATGCAATCGTTATTTCCAGCAGATACATGGATCTGAAACAGAGAATGCCGATCAAAGATGCGATTACTGAATCCTTAAATCAGGCATTTCCAACTATTTTTACTTCCGGAACAATTTTGACCTGTGCAGGATTTTTGATCGGTGAGATTGCATCCGATCCGACGGTTGCCTCCATTGGTGTGGCTTTGGGACGCGGTACGTTAATATCCATTATTCTGGTTCTTTTTGTGCTGCCGCAGATTCTGCTGTTTGGTGATTTTATCATTGAGAAGACAGCCCTTGCCATGAATATTTCACGTCCTCAGAAGGAGGTTGTCGGCAGAGTGAGGGTGACCGGACATGTAAAAGGTTATGTACAGGGAGAGATTGATGCAGATGTTTCCGGTGTATTCCAGGGACAGATGAAAGTGTCGTTAGATTCGCACATACCGGGCAGACATGGAGAAGTCACACATGACGATACACAAAATCCAATGCTGCCGGGAATGACGCAGGATGAAAATGTGGCTGCAGAATCAGAGACAGCCGCAAAGGAAGAGCAGGAGGAGAAAAAGTCATGAAAAAGATGAGAATGAAAGTACTTGCCCTGTGTTTTTCCATGACACTGACCGTTTCTGCTCTGGCAGGAAACGGACGGTTGACCATACAGGCTGCCACCTCACAGGAAAGCAGTGGTACAAAAGAAACCACAGAAAAAGATAGCACAACCAGTGCGGATACGGCAGAAAATAAAAATCAGATCATCGAAATTGCCGATGAAAAGGCATTTGAAGAATTTTTACAGAACTGTCAGTATGACAGCTGGAGTGTTGGAAAAACGGTAAAACTTACCCATAATATTGATCTTTCGAAGGTTGATTTCAATGGTGTTGCATATTTCTCTGGGGATTTTGAGGGCGGCGGTCACACGATCAGTAATGTGAAGCTGCAGGTAAAAGGCTCGGATCACGGATTTTTCCGTTATCTGGGTAAAAGCGCAGTTGTGAATGATCTGAAGATCTCCGGTAAGATCACTTCAGAGGGAAGCTGTAAAAATATTGGCGGAATTGCCGGTGTGAACTATGGTACGATCGGGAACTGTTCCTTTGAAGGAACTGTCAATGGAAAAACAGCAGTCGGAGCGATCGCAGGGATCAACAAACCGACCGGAAAAATTGTAAACTGCAGGAGCAATGCAACAGTGACAGCCACCAATCAGACCGGAGGAATCGTTGGAAATAACGAAGGACTTGTGTCAGAGTGTACATCGGAGTGCAGCATCAATACAGATGAGCTGAAAACCACGATGGATATTGGAGGCGTTGACATTGGTACATTAAATCTCACAGGGCGTGTAATAGACCGGAATGATATGGGCGGAATTGTGGGTGTTTCGACTGGAATTGTCAGTGAATGCATCAATCAGGGAAAAATCGGTTTTGCACACACGGGTTATAACGTGGGTGGAATTGCCGGACGCCAGAGTGGAAAAGTCATCGACTGCCACAATGAAGGGGAAATCTACGGACGAAAAGATGTAGGAGGAATTGTCGGTCAGGCGGAGCCGTATATAGAATCGGAGTATCTGGATGATAAGGTAAATCAGGTGCAGGATTCGGTCAGTTCCATCAACACGACCTTAAGCAACATTGCTTCGACCATGAGTGATACCTCCACAGCAGCAAAGACCTATGTGGACAATCTGTCGGAGCAGTACGATAATTCTTCGAAAACTTTGTCGGAATCTCTGGGTTCCCTCTCAGATTCCATCGGGGAATCAAACCCGGAAGCGCAGCAGTACATGAATAATATTCATAATTCTCTGGATAAAATAGATAGTATCCAGGGAAACAATCATATTTTAAACAAAGAACAGGCAGAGGCGGTTTCAAAAGAATGGCAGAATATCAACAGTAATCTGTCCAACATTCGTGGAACAATCTCCGATTCCAATAAAACGGCAGAAGATTTTATGGATGATATTTCCAATCAGATAAAAGAGAAAGATACGAACGGCGATATTGATAAGCTGACGAACACAGTGGATGATGGAATCCAGTCTGTCACAAATGATGTGCAGAAGATCAGTAAGCAGATCAAAAGCATTCAGAATACGGTTGGAGATACGCTTTCTGTGGTGACAGGCGATGAGGAGTATATGGAAGATATCTCGTCCGCAGCCAGCGCAAAAGATACAGATGGTGTTGTTTCGGGAAGTGTAAACCGCGGAATGGTCAATGGCGATCTCAATGTGGGTGGAATTGTCGGAACGATGAACATTGAATATGATCTTGATCCGGAGTTTGATCCTGATCTTACAGATTCTACGGACATTACACTCCGTTCTACCGTGAATAATGTTGTCATCCGCTGTAGCAACTATGGGGAAGTGACTTCAAAGAAAAACAGTGTCGGTGGTATTACCGGATTAGAAGAACTTGGACTGGTCTATGGAAGTGAAAGTTATGGCTCTGTGAAATCTGATACGGGGGATTATGCCGGAGGCATTGCAGGAAACAGTGTCAGTGCAATCGCCAACAGTTACAGTCTCTGTAATATAAATGCAAAGGATTATGTCGGAGGCATTGTCGGAAGCGGATATACCGTGAAAAACTGTGTTTCTGCATCTACGATCACAAGTGATGGGGAAGGTCTGGGAAGCATCGCAGGAACTGTGTCTGAAGAGGGCGAGGTAAAAGGTAACATTTTTGTGGGCGATGACCTTGATGGAATTGACAACATCAACTATGCTGGGATTGCAGATGAAAAAAGTTATGAAGAGGTCATGAAACTTGAGAATATTCCGGAAGGATTCCATAAAGTGAAGATAACTTTCCGGGCAGAAGATAATGTGGATATTGTAAAGACAATCGCATATAATGGAAGCTTCAGTGAATCTGATCTTCCACAGATTCCGGAAAAAGATGGTTACTATGCAGTCTGGCCGGAGGATCTGGTTGGAAAACCAATGACGGAAAATAAAACGGTGGAGGCAGAGTACAGCCGTTGGACAGAGAGTATCGTGGGAACGGAAGTGATAAACGACGCAAAAACAGAAGATACAGCTAGTGAAAGTTCCGATACAGAAAATGAAAAAGCAGTTTTCCTTCTGGAAGGGAAATTCTATGATGACACTTCCATCCAGATGGCAGAGTGTGACACAGATCTGCCGGACGGAGATGTCGTGTATGCTTACAACTGGAGTCTTGAACACCTGCATGACAAAATATATGATACAGTAAAAGCACATTTTTATGTGCCGGACACTTCAGGAAAAAATGAGATCTGGTACAGAGAAACAGGCAGTGATGCATGGACATTGGCAGAAACCACAGAGGACGGCAGTTACCTTGTGGCAGACATTCCATATGAGGCAGCGTTTGCACTGGTACATACGGCGGCAGATCACACCTTGTACTATGCCGGCGGCGGTGCAGCGGTTGTATTGCTTTTGATCATACTGATCATAAGAAAACGCCGGAAGCGTGCACAGAAAAAATAAAATGATTTGATAACACAGAGAGGCAGCTATGATATTTGAGACACATGCACATTATGATGATGAAAGTTTTAACGATGACCGTGAAGCATTGATCCGTTCCCTGCCGGAAAAAGGGATCGGCAGGATCATCAATGTCGGGGCTTCGATAGAGACAACAAAGACAACTCTGGAACTTGCTGCAAAATATGACTACATTTATGCAGCGGTGGGCGTACATCCAAGTGACATCAGCGGGTTGAATGAAGAGACATTTGCCTGGTTAAAAGAGCAGGCATCTCTTTCAAAGACCGTTGCGATCGGTGAGATCGGACTGGATTATTACTGGGATAAAGAGCCGGAGGTGCAGAACGCACAGCGTTACTGGTTCAGACGGCAGCTGGAACTTGCCAGGGAAACCAACCTTCCGGTGATCATCCATTCCAGAGATGCAGCAGCCGATACGATGGAAGTGATGAAAGCGGTCCACGCAGAGGAGATACCGGGTGTCATCCACTGCTATTCCTACTCCAGAGAGATGGCACAGGAATTTATCAAAATGGGTTACTACATCGGTGTCGGTGGCGTCGTCACATTCAAAAACGCAAAAAAACTGAAAGAGACAGTGGAAGCAATCCCATTGGAGCGCATTTTACTTGAGACGGACTGTCCTTACATGGCACCGGAACCGCACCGCGGCACGAGAAACGATTCTTCCAATATTCCGTTTGTGATCGCAAAAATCGCAGAATTAAAAGGAATCACAGAGGAGGAGGTCGAGCGTGTGACGGAGGAGAATGCGGTAAGGTTATTCACAAAAGTGTCTTAATTCCACAGCATCCTTCCAGAACCGTTTCGGAATATTCTGTGCCTGTAATTCGGGGTTGGTGCGTGCTTCAATCGCAATACTGTCGAAAAAGGCCAGCCACAGTTTCTGGAATCTTGCTTCATTCTCAGAATAGTTCTGAAGAAGTTCGGTATTGATGTCCGAAGCATCTACAAGCATATAATTCTTTCCGGCGCGGTGGACTGCCGCAAGCTGGTGGGTTTCATCGTAAATCATAAAATTTTCCTGCGGAAAACGATCCGTAAAATGCTCTGCTAAAATTGGCAGGACATTATTTTTGGGATGGATCGTGGAAAACAGAACGCCGTTCTGCAGTTCCGAAAAGCGCAGAAAACCTTTCAGGTGGTGGGCTTCGGAGGCTGTGGCTCTGGACAATTCAAAGACACGGTAAATATAAGGATTACTCAGTGAATCCAATACACGGGCACCCTTTGGTGAATGAAGTGCGGCAACGATCGTCTGATACACGGCGTTCGCTTTGTCCATCTTCTTCTTGCCGGAAAGATCAATGGATAAAATAGCAGTAAGGATTGTCTCGTAAAAATCGTGTCCAAGCTTCCGGTTTAGCGTGGAAACAACTTTTCCGGCTTTTTCAGCGGATGGTGCGACGGTGTGGTAGTCGCAAAACAGCTCGTAATTATCCGGCTGACCGGATACCAGATAAATATCAGCGTGGGAGCATCTTTCCTGAATCTTTAATTCCCAGGCATCGTATACGCCGGTCAATATTCCGTTTGGTGTGTTTTCACAGATAAATACATGCATAATGTCCTGCTCCTGTCTTGAGAAAAATATTCAGGGAAATAAAAGTTTTACATTTATCTACGACAGCGGAAGCGGCTCCGTGGATAAGCCGGTATCGAACAGGCTCAATTGTTGATAACCGCTCTCACGGATCTCACGTGGTATCTGTGTCTTATCGCCCATCAGATTGCGGCAGATATAATCTTCTTCCAGCTTCGTGCGGTACATCATCCTGCCGGAGCAGGTGATAAAATAAAGAGCGCGTTTCAACACAACACCTATCTTCTTGAGATCAGCAAAATCGAGGGTGCTGTGGCGTCTTGCTTTTACAATGCGGCTGGCAGACTTATAGCCAATACCCGGGACACGGAGCAGTGTATCATAGTCTGCACGGTTGATCTCGACCGGAAAATATTCCAGATGCCGGATCGCCCAGTCACACTTGGGGTCGAGAAAAATGTTAAAGTCCGGCCGCTCCGGACTTAAAAGCTCGTCGGCTTTAAATTTATAATAGCGGAGCAGCCAGTCTGCCTGATACAGACGATGTTCCCGCAGGAGCGGCGGACCGCCGGGCAGTGCAGGAAGATTGCTGTTGTGAGTGACATTCACAAAGGCAGAATAGAACACTCTCTTTAAATCAAATTTCTGATACAGATTCTCGGCAATGCTCACAATCTGGTAATCGTTTTCCGGGGTTGCGCCGATGATCATCTGTGTGCTCTGTCCTGCGGGTACGAACTTCGGGGCGTGCCGGTAAAGAGCGATTTCATTCTTATTTTCCGTAATACCGTTCTGAACCATGCGCATTGGCTTTAAAATGGTATTTCTCGACTTGCAGGGCGCAAGCCTTTTCAGGCTGTCTGCGGTAGGCAGTTCGAGATTAATACTCATGCGGTCAGCCAGAAACCCAGTTTTTTCAATCAGCAGAGGATCAGCGCCGGGAATCGCTTTCACATGGATGTAACCGTTAAAATGGTGCACAGTGCGCAATTTATAAAGGGTCTGGTATAAAAGTTCCATCGTATAGTTGGGGCTTACCATAATGCCGGAACTTAAAAAAAGACCTTCAATATAATTCCGCCGGTAAAATTCCATCGTCAGTTCGCAGACTTCCTCCGGGGTAAAGGCAGCCCGCCGGACATCGGAGTTACAATTATTCTGGCAATAAGAGCAGTTAAAAATACATTCGTTTGTAAATAAAATCTTGAGAAGGGAAACACACCGCCCATCTGCGGAAAAAGTATGGCAGATCCCACAGGAAATAGAGTTGCCAAGACCGATGCCGTTACCACTGCGGTCCACACCGCTTGATGTGCAGGCAACATCGTATTTTGCAGCGTCTGAGAGAATCGTAAGTTTTTCCATCAGTGACATATTTTGCTGGATTTTCATCTGGATGTGATCTCCTCCAATCAAAAAAATAAAATAGAACATATGTTCTGTGAAATGAGAATACCACATCCGGAAAAAGAATGCAAGAGAAAAAGACTGCCAATTTCTGGA
>NZ_ACFY01000038.1 GCF_000174195.1 Roseburia inulinivorans DSM 16841
GACGCATATCAAATACGTCTTTTCCAATTTTTTCGTTACTGTCCGCCCGCCTGTTCCAGCAGCTTTTTCATACTTAACGGTTCTGGCTTCCTTTTAAAATCGGGGAGATATGTTTGTAAGTAAGGAACGTGATCACAACGGAAAACATTCCTTTGACAATGGTAAATGGCATGTTAAAGCAGATCAGACACTGTAAAATATTTTTTACAGATGGAAGAATCGCCTGATAAGCTGCCAAAATCACTTCCTCCGGCATAAAGTTGTAATATACCGGATATACAAGAAAGTAATTAGAAACAATACTAAAGATTCCCATGAATGCTGCACCGGTCAGGGAGCCGATCAGTGCAGATTTACGGTTCTTTTTGTGTTTGTAAATGAGTCCTGCCGGAAGCACAAAGGCTACGCCTAAAATAAAGTTTGATAACTCGCCGACGCCGCCTGTCGTTGTGATGAATAAGTGCAGTACGTTTTTGATCAAACATACAACGACACCACATAAAGGTCCCATTGCAAATGAACCAATTAATGCCGGAAGCTCTGAAAGATCCATTTTAATAAATGCTGGCATGAATGGCACTGAAAAATCCAGAAACATTAAAATATACGCTACTGCGGATAACATTGCTGTTACGGTAAGGTATCTTACATTGACTCTCTTTTCTGTTTTGTTTACGGTTGCTGTTTGTGTGCTCATTGTCACTCGTCTCCTTTTCTGTTTGAACTTGGAATTCGAGGTGAATATTACGTGTAATAAAATACCCCGGATATATGAATATCCGGGGCTTATACAGGTTTCCCTGTTAAATTCTACATGCTAAAAAACACGCTTTCTTCTCTCATCCAGACTATACTGTCGGTTCCGGACTCACACCGGATCAGCTGCTTGCGCAGGTCACGGACTTTCTGGCATTCATTGATCGCCAGATCACCGTCGGTCGGGAATCTACGTTATCGTATCACCCTGCCCCGAAGAATTCCTTATTTGTTTTACATGTCTATTCTATGCATATGTCTGTCACTTGTCAATATCAATTTTAAAACAATTATAATTCCATTTTAAACAATTACAATTTCATCGTAAGCTGGATACGCTGTTTTTTCAGATCGACACTCATGACTTTCACTTCCACGATATCACCGACGCTGACGACTTCGAGTGGATGTTTGATGAATTTGTCACTCATCTGTGAAATGTGGACCAGGCCATCCTGATGTACTCCGATATCGACAAATGCACCAAAATCAATAACGTTTCTTACGGTTCCTTTTAAAACCATGCCCGGTGTTAAATCTTTCATCTCAAGGACATCGCTGCGCAGGATAGGTTTTGGCATATCCTCACGCGGATCACGCGCCGGTTTTTCCAATTCCTTCACAATATCCTGTAAGGTGATGGCTCCGATACCAAGTTCTTCTGCCAGTTTGTCATAATTGGAGATTTTTTTAGAAATACCATCCAGATTCCGGTTTTTGACATCTTCCATGGTAAATCCTAATTTATCCAGCAGCTTCTTTGTGGCATCATAACTCTCCGGATGCACACCGGTAGCATCCAATGGATTTTTACCATCTGTGATACGCATAAATCCGGCACACTGCTCGTAGGCTTTCGGTCCTAATTTTGCCACTTTTAGAAGCTGGTTTCTGGATCCAAATCTTCCGTTTTCTTCGCGGTAAGCTACAATATTTTTTGCGATCACTTTGCTGATACCGGAAATGTACTCCAGCAGAGAAGCAGAAGCAGTATTCAGATCCACGCCGACTTTATTCACACAGTCCTCAACCACACCGCTTAACGCCTCACTTAATTTTTTCTGGTTCATATCATGCTGATACTGACCGACACCGATGGATTTCGGGTCAATTTTTACAAGTTCTGCCAGAGGGTCCTGCAAACGTCTTGCCATGGAAGCCGCACTTCGCTGTCCCACGTCAAAATTCGGAAATTCCTCTGTCGCAAGTTTACTTGCTGAGTAGACAGATGCGCCCGCCTCATTGACGATAATATACTGTACTTTTACCGGAATCTCTTTTAATAAATCGACGATCACCTGCTCAGATTCCCTTGACGCAGTTCCATTTCCAAGTGATATCAATGTGATATGATATTTGGAAATAAGTTTTTTTAATACCGTCTTTGCCTCTTCCACTTTGTTCTGTGGTGCGGTCGGGTAAATGACAGTCGTATCTAACACTTTTCCGGTCGGATCGACCACTGCGAGTTTACATCCGGTGCGGAATGCCGGATCCCAGCCAAGCACAACCTGTCCTGCGATCGGCGGCTGCATCAATAACTGCTCTAAGTTCTTGCCAAACACACGGATCGCACCATCCTCTGCCATCTCAGTGAGACTGCTTCTGATCTCACGCTCGATCGCAGGCGCAATGAGACGGTCGTAAGCATCTGCCACAACTTCTTTTAATACAGGTGTTGTATTCGGATTGTCTCTTGTGATCACTTTCCGCTCAAGAAAACGTAAAATATCTTCCTCCGGCGCCTCCACTTTCACGTTAAGGATCTTCTCATTCTCACCGCGGTTTAACGCAAGTATGCGGTGCCCAGCCAGCTTATTCACAGGCTCATCAAACTCATAATACATCTCATAAACAGATTCCGCCTCCGGATCTTTTGCCGTGGAAGTCACATGACCTTTTTTCATGGTAAGGTCACGGATTCTCGTACGGTAATCCGCCTCGTCTGAAACCGCCTCGGCGATAATATCTTTTGCTCCGGCAATCGCATCCTCTGCGGAATTGACTTCTTTTTCCGGATTGATGAATTTGGCAGCCTCTGCCTCAAGCGGTGTGTTTAACATCTGTAGAGTGATCACATTGGCAAGGGGTTCGAGTCCCCTCTCCTTTGCAATCGTAGCTCTTGTTCTGCGCTTTGGTTTGTAAGGGCGGTATAAATCCTCCACTGCAACCATCGTCTCAGCCGCAAGAATCTGTGCCTTTAATTCATCTGTCAGTTTTCCCTGTTCCTCAATGCTGTTTAAAACAGTCTCCTTACGCTCTTCAAGATTTCGGAGATAGGTAAGACGCTCATATAGATTACGGAGCACCTCATCATTTAAAGAACCGGTCACTTCCTTACGATATCTGGCGATAAAAGGAATGGTATTCCCCTCATCGATCAATTTCACTGCTGCCTCTGCCTGACTTTTTCTGATACCAAGTTCTTCAGAGAGTTTCAAAATAATATCCATGGTAAATCCTTTCTTTCTGAATTGTTTTACAGACTTATCCTCAATCTGCCAATCCAATGTTCTGACGTTTTCCCGTCGGAATCCTGCTGATACCCATTGTACCACGTTCCCTTCTCACGCTTCAAGTAAAAGCAATTGCATTTTTTTATTGTAACATCCCGTTTTCCTATGCTATAATAAATTAATTTGAGGTAAATCATAAAACCTTATCATTTTCATTTTACTTTTAAGGAGGAAGTTTTTTATGAACGAAAAGAACGGAGCAATCCGTGACGCCAGCGTTCTTGGCGTCCCAAAAATGTTAATCTTAGGATTACAGCACATGTTCGCTATGTTCGGTGCAACCATTCTCGTACCGATTTTAGTAAACAGCTACTTTGGTGAAGATGTACTTCACGTTCAGGTTACTTTGATCTGCGCAGGTGTGGGAACATTATTTTTCCATCTGTGTTCCAAATTCAAGGTTCCTGCATTTCTCGGTTCATCCTTCGCCTTTTTAGGCGGATTTGCGACTATCGCAAATCTTGACACCGGCGTTTTTGCCGATATGTCCAACGCAGACAAACTTTCCTACGCATGTGGCGGTATCGTCGTAGCAGGTTTACTTTATCTAATACTTGCTCTTATCATCCGTCTTGCAGGTGTAAAAAAAGTTATGCGTTTCCTTCCACCTGTTGTAACAGGTCCGATCATTATCTGTATCGGTTTAAGTCTTTCCGGCTCTGCCATAAACAACGCTTCCACAAACTGGCTTCTTGCATTTATTGCACTGGCTACCATTATTGTATTTAATATCTGGGGAAAAGGAATGTTTAAGATCATCCCGATCCTGATGGGTGTTGTTGTTTCCTATGCTGCCGCACTGATTTTCAATGCACTTGGAATGACAAATGCAGATGGTTCCGCAATCCTTGATTTTACAAATATCGCATCTGCTGCATGGGTAGGTGTTCCTAAATTTTCTATCTGTAAATTCAATATCTCCGCTATTTTGGTTATGGCTCCGATCGCCCTTGCTTCCATGATGGAGCATATCGGTGATATGTCTGCCATCTCTGCAACTGTCGGAGAAAACTTTATCGAAGATCCGGGACTTCACCGCACTTTGATCGGTGACGGTCTTGCAACTTCCCTCTCCGCATTAGTCGGTGGTCCTGCAAATACTACTTATGGCGAGAACACAGGTGTTCTTGAGTTAAGTAAGGTACACGATCCGAAGGTTATCCGTATCGCTGCTTTGTATGCAATTATTTTAAGCTTTATTCCAAAGATGGCAGAAGTGATCGGTTCTATGCCTTCTGCGATCATCGGAGGTGTCAGCTTTATGCTTTACGGTATGATCTCTGCGATCGGTGTCCGTAACGTTGTAGAAAACCACGTAGACTTGACAAAATCGCGCAACCTGATCATTGCCGGTGTTATTTTCGTATGTGGTCTTGGATTTTCTAACGGACTTACTTTTACCGTTGCTGGAACTGATATTACTTTAACTTCCCTTGCAATTGCTGCAATTGCCGGTATTCTCTTAAATGCAATTTTACCTGGCAATGATTATCACTTTGGAAAGGATGTTGAGGCGGATTCAAACCGTGGTATTGATATGATGCCGAACCTGCATGAAGATACAAGCTATGGGGATCACGATGAATAAATCAAAACTTAACTAAGTGATATCTTAGGTTAATGAAAAAGAAAAACCGTACAGACGAAATATGATGTTCCTGTTCGCAAAGCTCACAAAGGAAATCATATTTGTCTGTACGGTTTTTCTTTTATTTACACTGTGAATAACTTGTAAGAAAGTCTTAGCTAGATATAGTATATGTTAATCTCGCCAAAGCTTGTTTCGCCTTTTAATTTCAAAGTGTTATTACTGCTTCCCTCACATACGCCATGTGTTTTGACGCTTCCGAATGCCTGACCAAGGTTGTTCTCTGTTTTCCATTCTTTCGGAATGTAAAGATTGGTTTCGCCAAAGCTATTGTCAACTTTGATTTTTGCACTTCCGGACTGGATAATGGCATTATCAAAGTATACGGTAAGCGAACCAAAGCTATTATCCACATCCGCCATACAGAAGTTATCGGAATTCACGTATTTGATGGCTGTGCCAAAATTGTTGTCAATTTTGATATTTTCACCAATGTACTTTCCATCCTCGTTGTCGCTGTCACTGTCAAACTCAAAAGAAATGGAAGGGCTGTGTCCGCTCTTTTTTTTGAAGATCAAAGAAAGTCCAATGCTTCCGAGTAACGCTGCGCCCAAAACAGTCCACGGTGTGAGGGCTGTGATTCCAAGCCAGTCATCATATATGATACATATAAATGCGATGGAAAACAGGATTTCCCAGAAATTCACGTTGCGGATACCATTTAAAAAGAGCCAGATAAAGAATACCGTCAATAAAACACTGAACACACTGATCTCAGGCATGATCCAGAGTTTGCTGACTACCACATAAACTGCTGCAAGGATGAAAAATAACCCCCATAAAATTTTTCCACTGTTTTTTCTTAATTTCATTGATGTAACCTCTTTTCTTCTAATTTATTGATTAATGGTTTGTAATAGTATCTTGAGACATACACCTGCTTGTGTGTGTCTGCAAATGCCACCACACTTGATGCCGTCAGGTTCCGGCTGATTGAATAAATGTGGCTGGTATTCACGATTGCAGATTTCGATATCCGCATAAAACTTCCCGGAAGAAGTTCCTCAAGCTCGTAAAGTTTGTATTTTGTCTGGTAAATGTTGTCTCTCGTATGTGCATTGATCCCATCACTGTCTGTTTCAAAGAACAGGATTTCATCCAAGGTCAGGTAGTACTCTGTATTTCCTCTGTAAAAGACGAATTTCTGCGAGGTGTTGATCACTTCGCTCACCGCCTTCTGCACATCCGAAATCTGTTCCGTCAGTCCCCTGCACCGGATCAGTACTTCGTCCTCTGGGAGTCCCTCATCGATTTCAATTTTGATTTTCATAACTTTTTCGCGCTCTCTTTTTCTCCTCTGTCATTTTTCAATTGCTGATTTTTGTCTCGTCTTAAGATTTTTATATGTCTAAACTGTTAATGTATTTTATGCGAGCTCTCTTTGATTTCTTAACTGAGTTTAGTATATTCGATGCTCCAGATCCTGTAAATAGATTTGAGGTAAGAGGTAATTTTTCGGTGATAAGACGTAAAAAAGGGGGCTCTACGATTCGTCGATTGCTATTTTTCTGAGGTTTTTATAAGATATAAGTAGCTGGTTTTGCATATCGTATCATTTGCCTGAAGGCAAAAGTGAGCATTTTTTCACAATATAGTACATCAGGAAACATCGAAAGGAAAACTTCTATGGATAATCAGAAATTAGGAATTTTTATCACTGAATTAAGAAAAGAAAAGGGCTTGACACAGGCACAGTTAGCGCAGAAATTGAACGTGACCGACAAAGCTGTCTCAAAGTGGGAACGTGGTGTTGGCTTTCCTGATATCAAACTTCTTGAACCATTAGCAGATGTTCTTGATATCAGCCTGCTTGAACTGATGAAATCAGAGCGTCTGCCAAAAACAACCGTTTCCGCTCCAGATACCACAGATGCATTTCAAAACGTGATTGATCTTGCATCTTACGAAAGAAAAATAGAACGGCAACGCATCGCCCTTGTGACACTCTTTATCGTCCTGTTGATTGCACTGATATTTCTGGTTGACATAATGCAATCCTTCGGTTTTCTATTTGTATGCCTTCCTATTATTTTATTTTTTCTTGGCATATGGTTTTTACGGTTAAGTCATAAGAAGTCCACACACAAACATGCTTTTTTGTTTGCAGGATTGCTCGCGTTTGCATATCCGCTCTGCCTTATTCTGCTTTTCTGTTTTGCCTTTGCGCTTGGCGGTCCGGTTCCGAATTGATTGGATACAATAGAAAAGGAAGATATCGCATGCAATACCTTCCTTTTCTACATCTTATAAATTTTTCAGAGTTTCAACACCGGCTGCTAAATATGGATTGTCGATCTCAAAGAATTTTCCTTCATCCGCTTTCTCTGCGTAAGCCGGATCGACCGGCAGTTTTCCAAATACCGGGATTCCAAGCTCTTGTGCTGCTTCATCGACATGGCTCTGTCCGAAAACATTGATCTTTTTACCACAGTCCGGACATTCCAGATAACTGAAGTTCTCCACAACGCCAAGTACCGGGATATGCATCATATTCGCCATATTGTAAGCCTTCTTCACGATCATCTGTACCAATTCCTGTGGTGATGTCACAACGACGATTCCATCTACAGGAAGTGACTGGAATACCGTAAGCGGAACATCACCGGTTCCCGGCGGCATATCTACAAATAAATAATCAATATCGCCCCATACTGTCTCATTCCAGAACTGTTTTACAACACCGGCGATCACCGGTCCTCTCCAGATCACCGGATCTTCTTCGTTGTCTAACAATAGATTGACGGACATGATCTTGATCCCATTCTCTGCAGCCATTGGAACCATGCCATCCTCTGTACCGTAAACCTGTCCATGTACTCCGAACATTTTCGGAATGGACGGTCCTGTAATATCAGCATCCATAATTCCCACTTTATATCCAGCCTTGTTCATGGCACATGCAAGGGAAGATGTCACAAATGATTTTCCAACTCCACCTTTACCACTGACAACACCAATCACTTTTTTTACATTAGAAGCTTTGTTCATTGGCTCTTTGGCAATTCCGCTTCCGCCCTTTGCTTTGCTTGGACATCCCTCGCAGCTTTCCCTGCTACAGGTAGATGCACTGCTGCAACTGCTGTTTTCTGGCATTTTTACGCCCTCCTTCGTCTCTGTGAGGCACGACTACTGTCCTATTTTATAAAGTCACCTCACAATTTGTCTGATTTCTATTATAACCTATAAATCTAATTTTTCCAATAATACAAAGAAAATACAACGTTCTTTTTGAAGTACAAAACTTCAATCAAATAGACAAGTATTTACGATTGTGATAATATCATGATGTGATGGATCTGCCAAATTGCGCTTTTATGAAGCAGGTTCATCCAGTGATTCAGCTTTTACATAAGGAGACGATAACATATGAAAACAGATCAATATTCGATTTTATTCAGCAGTTTAACAGGTAATACAAAGAAGCTTGCCGATGCGATCCATGAAACGCTGCCCGAAGAGGGCTGTGAGTATTTTGGTGCGATCAAGACACCAGTACCATCATCAGAATTATTGTATATCGGATTTTGGACAGATAAGGGAAATGCTGACAACGAGACACTAACTCTGTTATCAACTTTAAAAAACCGACGGATTTTTCTTTTCGGAACAGCCGGTTTTGGTGGAAGTGATGCATATTTTCAAAAGATCCTCGGACAGGTCAGACAGTCCATAGATCCAAGCAATACCATTATCGGAGAATATATGTGTCAGGGAAAAATGCCGCAGTCTGTGCGGGAGCGCTATATGAAAATGAAAGAAAATCCTGAGCATCCGGCTAACCTTGATGCATTGATCAAAAATTTTGACTGTGCTTTGTCACACCCGGATTCTGACGATCTGGAAAAGTTGAGAAATCTCTGCCGCCTGCGCTAGGGAGCAATACTCCGTTCATAGCCGGATTCATAAAATTCAATCTAAAAATCCGCACCACATCCTGCAAGCGGCATTTCTTAAGTTAAGCAATGTTTTAGCTGTAACGCAATGCTTTTTTCAAAGCCATGGAAATTGCAGTTCCCACAACGAAACATACAATTGCCTCGACAACACCATTTACTCCGACGAATGCAAAGATAAACGGAAGTACCTTTCCCATACCAAAAGATTCACGCATGGTGGATGCAAATAATGTCACAAGCGTTCCCATAAAGAATGTTGTATTCAATAATGGGCAGCAAAGGCTGGCGATCGTAACGGATGCCGCTGACGGAATCTTTGTTTTTCGCAATCCATGATAAATAAGTCCTGTAAGCCATCCCATCAGAATACGTGTCGGAACACATACAAGGAATGTCAGGAATGGGTTAATTCCAAGCAGTAATGCACCAAACTGGCTCATTCCGAAGCACTGGATAAAGCTTGTTATTCCAAATACCCCTCCTAAGATTGCACCTGCTGTCGGTCCTAATGTTACAGCTCCTACCGCAACCGGTACAACAATCAGGGTAATTTCTAATCCTGCTGTTTTGATGTAACCAATCGGGGTAAAAGCCATGAGTAAAATGATGGCAACTAATAATGCCATTTCCACAAGATATTTTGTGGAGAATTTGTTTTTGTTCATAGTCTCTTCCTCTTTTCTATGATGATGTATTTTATCATGCCTGTAACCGCCATATCAGGTCGGTTCAGGCTCGCATTTATAGCATAGCACTTTGTGAAAGGTTTATCAATTTGTTTTTAATTTTTATACACTTTCAAAATCCAATTACATTGTCTTTTGAAATCGCAATGTCTGCTTTCTAAGGACCGGCCGCTCCCAAAAATCCTGAAAACAAATCAGTTCTATTTTTTATTGAGCCAAGACTGTGTAGCATACAATATCTCAGTTGTGAAAATCCGTCAATCCGAATTACGAGCATCAGAACCCAATATAGGCACTCATCCACTAACCGTGAGTTCCATAACGTAAATTGCAGATTTTGTGGTGCGATTCATGA
>NZ_ACFY01000037.1 GCF_000174195.1 Roseburia inulinivorans DSM 16841
GCCCCGGAAATTCAATATTTCCAGGACTTCTCAATATAATCTTTATCTTAGAAATTCACGATTAGCAAACACCCTGTGCAAGCATAGCCTCAGCACAGGTATTCAGTATTCATGGGGATTTCAAACATTTTTGTATATTACGCGTATACTACTATCTCACTCTGAAATAAACTAAATCCAACTTCCACAAATTTATGTCTTGAAAATTTACCCACCTCATACTATAATAAACATAAAGAGAAGCAACCGCCCACAAAGTGGTTAGCCTCGTAAATGGTTATTTAATAAGCCACTCGTCCGCCAAGACAGGAGTGGCTTATTTATTTTCGCTTGTTGTTCCTATCTATGTAGGCAAGCAGTGCGATTAGAAATGAACCGCCTAAAAATAACAGGCTTAAAACTTCATACATATCCATCAGCACCACCTCCCCTCGATCTCTAGTCTGGGAGGCTACCACTCTGTACACGATTACTTCTCATGCCGGTAGTGTATCACAATTTACATAAACCGACAATCTCCATTTCAAAATTCTTGTTCAAAATAAACGTAATTTCATTGATTACCCTGTGCTATGTTTTTACCCTATTTTATAAAAATACATTTTAGTCGAATCATCCTTGTATATTATGCAAAACCGTTTGTATACTACGCGTATATTATATGTATATTACTTGTAACTTATCTCCTTCTCTCATGTATAAACCGCTTACTTTACTGCATTTTCATGCATCTGGCAAAACACAAAAACCCTACACTTTTGCGTTTTCCTGCAATGTGTAGGGTTCTCAATTTTTGAATAATTATTCATTTGTTGCTAATTTATTAGCACACGCCCTGAGCTAACATAGCATCAACAACCTTCTCAAATCCGGCTATATTTGCACCGGCAACATAGTCTGTCTGTCCGCCAACGGTTGCATTGTATCTCTTTGCTGCATCAGAAATATTAGCGTAGATTGTCTCCATGATTCCTTTGAGTTTTCCATCAACTTCTTCGAATGTCCAGTGAAGTCTCTCAGAGTTCTGGCTCATCTCTAATGCAGATGTAGCAACACCACCGGCATTGGCAGCTTTACCACCTACGAATAATACGCCGCTCTCCTGTAAGTATTTTGTTGCCTCTAATGTAGTAGGCATGTTAGCGCCCTCTGTTACAGATGTAACACCATTTGCAACTAACATCTTAGCATCCTCAATGTCTAACTCATTCTGAGTTGCACATGGAAGGGCTAAATCTACTTTGTACTGCCATACACCGTGCTCACCATTCTGTTTTGCATGATATTCTGCAGATGGTTTTGCAGCAGCGTACTCTGTTAAACGTGCACGTTTTACTTCTTTTACTTCTTTTAATAATGCAACATCGATTCCTTCCGGATCATAAATCCATCCTGTAGAATCAGAACATGTTACAACTTTTACACCTAACTGCTGTGCTTTCTCAATTGCGTAGATTGCAACGTTACCGGAACCGGAAACTGCAGCAGTCTTGCCTTCAAGGCTCATGCCGTGATCTTTCCACAATGCATTTGTCAGGTATAATAAACCATATCCTGTAGCCTGTGTACGGGCAAGAGATCCACCGTATGTAAGTCCTTTACCGGTAAGAACACCTTCGAAAGAACCACGGATTCTCTTGAACTGGCCAAACATAAATCCGATCTCTCTTGCACCAGTTCCGATATCACCTGCTGGTACGTCCACATCTGCTCCGATGTATTTGGAAAGTTCTGTCATAAAGCTCTGGCAGAATGCCATGATCTCTCTGTCAGATTTACCCTTTGGATCAAAGTCAGAACCACCTTTACCACCACCGATTGGAAGTGTTGTAAGGGAATTCTTGAAAATCTGTTCAAATCCTAAGAATTTGATAATTCCAAGGTTTACAGAAGGATGAAGTCTTAATCCTCCCTTGTATGGTCCAATGGCATTGTTGAACTGTACACGATAACCTCTGTTTACCTGAACCTGTCCGTTATCGTCTACCCAAGGTACACGGAACATGATCTGACGGTCTGGTTCTGTGATTCTCTCAAGAATTGCATTTTTTCTGTACAATTCCTCATTTGCATCAATAACAGGTCTTAAAGACTCTAATACCTCTTCAACAGCCTGTAAAAATTCAGGTTCTGAAGCATTTTTTTCTTTTACTTTTGCGAGTACTTCATCAACGTATCCCATTTTTTTTCTCCTTTAAAAATATATTTACAACCATGTGAAATCAGATATCCGGCATTTTTTAAATGCTCCGGCATTGATTCCGGCTGCAGATTTCTCATCAACACGTACATTTTATTATAAAATGACGGCGGACGCAATATTTTTTTCTTTATTCCTTTAATTTAGTGAAGTTTTCTAATGATCAGTCTATTTTTTTGCAGGATTCGACTTCAAATTATTCATTTTGCATAAAAAAAATCAATAAATTTTACTTTTTATATTTTCAGGTTATAATTATTATCATTTCAACTTATAACAAAACAGGTCATCGCATAAAAAAAATAGTTTTTCGATGCAATGACCTCTGTTCTTTATTCTTTCTCACCCTTGTATACAAGGTGAAAATAATCGGCAAGTTTCGCCAGCGCATAGATCAGGATCGGCGTCTCCTGCTCGGTAAGCTGACTTTTGATCTGTGCGATCATCTCGTGATGAAACTCTTCATGATGTTTGTAAGCAGCTTTCCCGGTGTCTGTCAGATAAACCCATACCACACGTTTATCCTGCGTACTGCGCTCACGGATAACATACCCTTTTCTGGTCAGTCCATCCATTGCCTTTGTCAACGTTCCGGTTGTGACACCCATCAGCTTTGCCACCGTTGTCATCGTTTTTGGTTCATTGACTCCGATTGCCTCGATCACATGGAAATCATTGTAACTGAGATCTTTGAATTCTTCTGTCACAAGACATTTTCCCTCAATCTCCATGATGTCTTTAAACAATCTGACCAATAATTCGTTTAATGTTTCATCTGTTGTCATCCGATCTACTCCTATTTCTGCGGTCAGCGCCTGATTTTACCAGTTTATCACCGTTGCTCCCCAGGTGAGGCCTGCTCCAAATCCTGCCAACACGATTTTCATTCCTTTCCTCATCATACCATGATTATTGACATTATCAAGCAAAATCGGCACACTCGCCGCAGAAATATTCCCACATTCCTCCAGATTGGTCGGAAATTTTTCCATAGGCTGACCAAGTCTTTTCGAAACTGCTTCAATGATCCTGTAATTTGCCTGATGTAGCAGGAATAAATCAATCTCTTCCAGATGTAAGCCTGCCTGTTCCACTGCGTCTGTGACCGCCTTTGGCACAGTCTTCACTGCAAACCTGTACACCTCCTGCCCATTCATGGAAACATAGGAAAGTGCCGTGTCACTTTTTTTATAAGGGTTGTTCACTTTTCTCGCCATGCAGTTTAAGACATCGCCCCTGAACCCATCCGAGCCCTGCACCATGGATAAAATGCCATCTTCTTTACTTGCTGAAAGAACTGCTGCCCCTGCGCCGTCCCCAAAAAGCACGCAGGTGCTCCGGTCCGTCCAGTCCATCATTTTTGACAGCGTTTCCGCTCCAATCACAAGCGCATGCTGATATCCGCCATGTTCTAAATACAGCGCCGCAGTATCCAGTGCAAAAAGAAAACCGGAACACGCTGCATTGATGTCGAACGCAACTGCATTTTCTGCACCGATATTTTTCTGCACCTCACAGGCAAGTCCCGGAAGATGTTTATCTGCAGAAACAGTTGCCGCAATGATGATATCCACATCTTCCGCTGAAATTTCTGCACTTTTCAACGCCTTGTCTGCTGCTTCTGTGGACATGCCGGTGGTTGTCTCCTCTACCGCAATATGTCTGGCAATAATCCCGGTTCTCGACCGGATCCATTCGTCCGATGTTTCCATGATCTGACCAAGATCATCATTTGTCACGCGAAGCTTCGGAAGGCAGCTTCCCGTTCCTGTTATTTTTACCTTCATAATATTCCTCTCTTCTCTGTCCGGTCACAAAACGATTCGTACTCTCTGTGCACATAGCCGCTGTGATTTTGCTAAAATTTCCGGAATCTCGCATAGCGCTCGGACGCAAACTGTTCTCCTGTCCTGCCATTTTGTTTCTCAAGAAACTTTTTTATATTTCCTTTCAGATAGCGCGAGATTGATTCACAGGCTTTTGCGTCTGCCACACCATATTCCGGGATGATCTGTTCAATGACACCCAGCGATTTTAAATCCAATGCCGTGATTTTCATAATCTCACTTGCCTCTTTTGCACGTTTTCCGTCTTTCCACAAAATGGATGCAAATCCTTCCGGCGAAAGCACACAATAGGTTGCATTTTCCATCATCCATACTTCATTTCCGACTGCTAAGGCAAGTGCTCCGCCGCTTCCGCCTTCCCCGATCATGATGCAGAGAACCGGCACTTTTAATGCAGACATCTCATAAAGATTCCGGGCGATCGCTTCCCCCTGCCCACGCTCCTCTGCCTCCATTCCGCAGTATGCTCCCGCTGTGTTTACAAATGTGATCACCGCGCGTCCGAATTTTTCTGCCTGTTTCATCAGACGTATCGCTTTCCGGTATCCTTCCGGCGACGGCATTCCATAATTGTGTTTCATGCAGTCCTTAAAATCTTTTCCTTTCTGGATTCCGATCACGGTCACAGGCTGGCCGTCGAGATATGCGACTCCACCTACGATTGCCGGATCATCCCGAAAGTATCTGTCACCATGGAACTCCATAAATTCATCAAAAATATTTTCCATATAATCAGTGGCAGAAGGTCTGTCTACTTTCCTTGCGGCTTTTACCTTTTCCCACGGCGTCAGTCCTTTTGCCCTTGCCGCGCGCTCCCGCATTAACTCTGTCGGCTCGTAGTTATCATCCATGCGCAATGGATCAAAATCAGCAAATCCTTTCCTGCTGTGATGCATTTTTAAAATACGGTTTAAGGTTATTTTCAGATTTTTCCGCTCAACAATGGCATCCACAAATCCATGCTCTAACTGAAATTCCGCACGTTGAAATCCCTCCGGAAGTTTTTGTCCGATGGTCTGCTCGATCACGCGGGGTCCTGCAAAACCGATCAATGCGCCCGGCTCTGCCAGGATAATATCTCCAAGCATTGCAAAACTTGCGGTCACACCTCCGGTCGTCGGATCTGTCAATACCGGCACATACAAAAGCCCTGCATCAGAATGCCTTTTTAAAGCTGCGGAAGTCTTTGCCATCTGCATCAGGGAAATAATACCTTCCTGCATTCTCGCCCCACCGGAGCAGCAGAACAAAATAACCGGAAGCTTTAAATCTGTCGCCCGCTCCACACCGAGCGCAATTTTTTCTCCGACCACATGTCCCATGCTGCTCATCAGGAATCTGGCATCACAGATTCCAAGAACCGTCTCTTCCCCATATATTTTGCATCGTCCGATGGTCACTGCCTCATGCAGTCCGGTCTTTTCCCTGGCTGCCTCCACCTTCTGGGTATATTCCGGAAAATCCAGTGGATTTTCTGATTCCAGATATTCAAACCATGGTTCAAAGGTTCCTGCATCAGCCACCATGCGGATCCTGTTTTTAGTCCGCACGCGGAAATAGCTTCCGCACTCATAGCAGACATACTTATTCTTTTCCACTTCCGCCTTGTTCACTTCTCTCTTACATGCGGGGCAGACCACTGTACTTCCCGGTATTTTCTGCTGATCCACTGCCGGTGGTGGTGTCATAACTTCCGCCTGCACTTCCTCTTTGCGGTAAGTTACTGCATTTTTTCTTTCAGGTTTTATGGATATCAGCTTTCTTCTTCTCAAAATTGCTGGCATAATATTTCCTTTCTGTTACAGCTTCTATGTAATGCCTTTCTATTCTGTTACTCAACTGCAAAGGTGAGTTCTGCAATGCATGCAATTTCATCTCCGACTTTTGCCGTCGCTTTTCCCACCCCGATCGGTCCTTTCACTTTTATAATTTCCGTCTCCAGCGTGAGAATATCTCCGGGAACTACTTTTCTTTTAAATTTTGCAGAATTGATGGACGCAAAATAAGCTGTTTTTCCACGGTTTTCATCTTTTCCAAGGATTGCGACCGCACCGGTCTGCGCCAGTGCCTCCACGATCAGCACCCCTGGCATCACCGGTTCTTCCGGAAAATGTCCTGCAAAAAAAGGTTCATTGAAACTGACGCATTTCTTCGCCACTGCACGGACACCATACTCAATTTCTTCTACCGAATCAATGAGCAGCATTGGCTGTCTGTGTGGCAGGATTTCCATGATCTGACTGATGTTTAATACTGACATCGCTGCCTCCTTATCTGCAGCCATTGATATCTTTGTCCGATACAATGGTGTATTTTTTTAATAGAATACTTGCATTATGACCGCCAAATCCAAGGGAATTGCTCAGTGCATACTGCACCTCCATCGAAACCGGTTCTTTGCAATAATCGAGATCCAGTTCCTCATCCGGCACTTTATAGCCAACTGTGGCATGAATGTAGTCTTCCTCAATCTCTTTCACACAAGTGATAAACTCGATCGCTCCGGCAGCTCCCAGCATATGTCCGACCATGGATTTTGTGGAATTGACCTTCATTTCACCGGCATGCGCACCAAATGCAAGTTTGATCGCGCGCGTCTCAAAGAGATCGTTATGGTGCGTGGATGTTCCATGTGCATTGATGTAACCGACCTCATCCACTGTGATTCCTGCATCCTGAACAGCATTTAACATAGCTCTTGCTGCGCCGCTGCCATCTTCTGCCGGAGATGTGATATGATACGCATCCGAAGAACAGCCATAACCCACAACCTCTGCATATATCTTTGCGCCACGGCGTTTTGCATGCTCTAATTCCTCTAACACGACCACCGCTGCGCCCTCTCCCATGACAAAGCCGCTGCGTTCTTTATCAAACGGAATGGAACATCTCTCCGGATCGGTTTCTGCTGTGAGTGCCGTGAGTGACGTAAAACCAGCGATTGCGGTCGGACAGATACTTCCCTCGGTTCCCCCGGAAACCATAATGTCTGCCTCACCATACTGAATGGCACGGAATGCCTCACCGATCGTATTCGTTCCTGTGGCACAGGCTGTCACAACATTGATACTTTTTCCTTTTAATCCAAAATGAATGGAAACATTTCCTGCTGCCATATTAGAGATCATCATGGGAACGAATAAAGGTCCCACTCTCCCCGGTCCTTTTTCTATCAGCCTTGTATGTTCGCGCTCGATCGCCTGAAGGCTTCCCACGCCGCTTCCAATGGCACAGCCTGCCATATACGGATCTTCCTGATCCATTTCAAGCCCGGCATCCTCAATTGCCTCCTTCGCTGCCGCCACGGCATACTGGCTGAATAGTTCCATGCGCCTTGCTTCTTTTGCATCCATATAATTTTTTGCATCAAACTCTTTTACTTCTGCTGCAAGCTTACATTTATAATTAGTGGTGTCGAATTTTGTAATTTCAGAAAACCCGGTTTTCTGTGCTTTTACATTCTGCCAGAATTCATCCACACTCAGTCCGATCGGTGTGACTGCTCCCATTCCCGTTACCACTACGCGTCTTTTTGCCATATTGTTCTCCTCATGATATATATTCTTTACATGTGCATGCCGCCGTCCACGGAGATCACCTGTCCGGTGATATAATCTGCCAGATCTGATGCTAAAAATGCAGCCACACTAGCCACATCTGACACCTGCCCTGTCCGCTGAAGCGGAATCTGTTTTTTTACCGCTTCCCTGGCAGCCTCCGGCATAGCCTCTGTCATCTCTGTCTCGATAAATCCGGGTGCCACTGCATTGCATGTGATCCCTCTCGACGCAAGCTCCCTTGCCACACTTTTGGTAAGACCGATCACTCCGGCTTTGCTCGCACTGTAATTTGCCTGTCCTGCATTCCCCATGACGCCGGAAACAGAAGAAATGTTAATGATCTTACCGGATTTCTGTTTCAGGAAATAACGTGAAGCATGGCGGATCGTATGGAATGCACCTTTCAGATTCGTATCAAGAACCCTGTCAAAATCTTCCTCACTCATTTTCATGATCAGTCCATCTCTTGTGATCCCTGCATTATTGACCAGAATATCGAGGTGTCCATAGTTGTTTATGATCATTTCCATCATTTTTCCGCAGGCATCAAAATCAGAAACATCACATTGTACAGGCGCTGCCATTCCACCCTGTTTTATGATTTCTTTTACAGTCTGTTCTGCTGCGTCCGGCGAACTGTTATAATTGACAATAACAAACGCTCCACATGATGCCAGTGTCTTTGCAATCTCTTTTCCGATTCCGCGGCCGGCTCCCGTGACAAGTGCCACTTTATTTTTCAAAGAATCTGTTAACATGCTCCCGCCTCCACATGACTTCCGATAAACTGAATAAAATCTTCCATTTTATCAATGCTGCTCACTTTTACATCCCGGTTCACTTTTTTCACAAATCCACTCAATGTTCTTCCCGGTCCGATCTCTACAAATTCATCCGCACCATCTGCAAGCAGCCGTTCTATGGTCTGCTGCCAGCGCACAGAAGAAGATACCTGACTGGCAAGCAATGGTTTCACTTCCTCTTTTTTTGTGACATAGTCTGCCGTTACATTTGCAATATAAGGAACAAATGAATCACTGATCTCTACTTTTTTTAATTCTTCTTTTAACTTTTCTCCTGCGCCCTGCAGCATTTTCGAATGAAACGGGCCGCTGACTTTCAATGGAACAACGCGTTTTGCCCCAGACGCCTTACATGTTTCTCCTGCCAGATGCACTGCTTCCTCCTGACCGGAAATGACGATCTGTCCAGGGCAGTTGTAATTGGCTATGGAAACCTCGCTCCCTGTCTGCTCTGCTGTCTCTCTGCAGATCTTCTCAATTGCCGCTGCATCCAGTCCTAGCACTGCTGCCATTGCTCCACCGGCCGGGACAGCTTCCTGCATAAAAATGCCTCTTTTCCGCACAAGTTCAAATGCTTCCTCAGCAGTCATGACTCCGGATGCGATCAACGCTCCATACTCACCAAGACTCAATCCGGCTGTGACATCCGGCTGATAACCGTTCTGTTCCAACGCCATATAAATTGCAGCTTCCGTAGTCAGCATACAGATCTGCGTGTACTCTGTGATATTTAATTTTTCGTTCTCCTCAAAACACAGTGCCGGGATATCCAATCCAGTCACCTCTGAAGCAAGATCGTACACTTCTTTACAAATAGGAATCTGTTCGTAAAATTCTTTTCCCATGCCAATATATTGGGATCCCTGTCCCGGAAACATAAATACTGTCTTTCCCATCCTGATAACCACACCTTTCTCAAATCTTCAAATCTGCGCATGTCAGGTCATTTTCTTCCTGCAAGCAGCGCTCTGGCACCTGTGACAACTTCCTCTATGATCTCCTGACAGGTCTGCTCTTTTTTCACAAGCCCGGCGCTCTGTCCTGCCATCAGACTTCCATGAACTGCATCCCCTTCGATCACCGCTTTGCGCAGAGAGCCAAGTGTCAACTGCTCTAACTCCTCAAAAGAGGCACCTTCCTTTTCTAATTTCAGATACTCTCTTGTCATCTGGTTTCGCAGTACCCGGATCGGATGCCCGGTACTCATACCTGTCACTTCAGAATCGATGTCTTTTGCTTTGATAATGCGTTCCTTATAATTCTGGTGTACGATCGATTCTTTTGCGACCACAAACCTTGTTCCCATCTGCACACCTTCCGCTCCCAGCATCATGGCTGCCGCCATTCCTCTGCCGTCCGCAATGCCTCCGGCGGCAATGACCGGGATGGTCACTGCATCCACAACCTGCGGTACCAGCGTCATCGTGGTCTGTGAACCAATGTGTCCGCCGGACTCCATCCCCTCTGCGACCACGGCATCTGCCCCTGCGCGTTCCATCATTTTTGCCATCGCAACACTTGCTACAACCGGAATTACGGTGACGCCTGCCTGTTTCCACATCTCCATGAATTTTCCCGGATTTCCGGCTCCTGTCGTCACAATTTTTACGCCCTCTTCCACGACCACTTTTGCGACTTCCGGAGCATTTGGATTCAAAAGCATCACATTGACTCCAAATGGTTTATCCGTCAATTCTTTTGTTTTTCTGATCTGTTCTCTGACTACTTCCGGCGGAGCACTGGCTGCACCGATCAGTCCGATTCCTCCTGCCTCTGAAACTGCCGCTGCAAGATGATACTCTGCAACCCATGCCATTCCGCCCTGGATCACAGGATACTGACAGCCAAGCAAATCCGTAATTCTCGTTTTCATTGTTTCCTGCCTCTCTTTGAATATTTGTAAATGGTCTTAAGCTTCCACACCTTTTTCTTTGAGATAACCCATAATATCGTTGACTGTTACAATATTCTCAAGATCCTCTGATGGGATCTCAATTCCGAACTCTTCTTCCAGAGCCATCACCATTTCAAATAAATCTAAGGAATCTGCGCCCAGATCGTCTTTGAATTTTGTTTCCGGCTTGATCTCTGCCTCATTTACATTTAACTGTTCTGCAATAATCGGTTTCATCTTTTCTAACATTTTGCTTTTCCTCATTCTTTCCTGGCTTTCGCCTGTTGTTTTTCATGTTTGTTTGACTTTCTAATTATTTGATTATCAAACTATTTGATAGGCAAAGTATATGCATTTCTGTTTTATTTGTCAAGAGGATTTTTCTGAATCACTTTCTTACGCAGCAAAACAGCAAGTGTTTTACTGCTGTGTGAACAGTAACATTTTTCTTTTCTATATACAGAACGACCGATCTGTGCTATATTAAAAGTGCTTCAATGAGTCATGAATGATTGCATTTTATATGCAAAAATTGGAAATGAAAGTGAGATAGGATTTATGGATATTACAGGTTTAGACGCAGCATTAAGTACGGTTTCTGCATATGACATCGGTTCTTCCACAAGCCCTGTTACATTACAGGAAGATATCGGAGTTGCAATGCTCGGAAAATCTTTAGATATGACACAGGCATTAGGTGCCGGCATGGTTCAGATGATGGAGAATTCCGTCACACCATATCTTGGAAGTAATATCGATCTTTATATCTGAAAAGAAAGTCGCAGATTTTGTTCTGCGGCTTTTGCTTTGCCCACAAATTGTTGGAATCTTTGTGATCTTTGTGAGTCTTTGTGATTTCAAGAACTTTTATGAAAATTTCAGGTTGACTTTCCCGCTGCATCTTGCTATATTGATACTCGTTAAGGCATCATAGACCTTAACAGTATTTATAACAGAATCAAAAACGCTAGGGGCGCAAAAAATGCTGCATTTGCCAGACATTCCAACGCTGAGAGATGATTTTTCATCAACCCTTATTACTTGAACCGGATAATACCGGCGTAAGGAAGCTTTTATGATATTTCTCATCAGACGATAGAATATAGAGTTTTTTCCTCCTGGCGCAAAAGATCTGAAACGCAAGGAGGATTTTATTTTATGAAAGAATTTTTTACTACCACGATCGGAGCCTGGGATGATGGCTCTGTACGTCTTACTGCACCTGGAATCGCAGTTGTAGTAGTCATTATCGCACTTCTCGTTGTTGTCGCAGCAGTGATCCGCCACAGAAATGCAGAGAAAAAAACAATTCTCACCACAAAACAGCTTGTCTACTCTGCCGTTGCGATTGCGCTTGCAGTAGTATGCTCCATGATTAAGTTTGCGAATCTGCCAATGGGCGGTTCCGTTACTTTATTCAGCATGTTGTTTATCGCACTGATCGGTTACTGGTACGGTCCTTATGTTGGTCTTATGACTGCCGTTGCCTACGGTCTTGTTCAGTTTGTTATGGAGCCAATTTTCTATACCGTTCCACAGATGATTTTAGACTACCCTCTGGCATTTGGTGCTTTAGGGCTCGCCGGATTTTTTGCAAACAAAAAACACGGGCTGCAGATTGGTTATATCGTTGCCGTGTTTGGACGTTATGTATTTGCAGTGATCTCCGGTGTCGTATTCTTCGGTGCATATGCCCCGGAAGGAACACCTGCCATTGTGTACTCTTTAACTTACAATGCAACTTATATCGTACCGGAAGCGATCGCTACTTTGATCGTGATCAGTCTGCCACCTGTTGCAAAGGCTTTGGCTCAAGTCAAGAAAAACGCGCTGTCTGCATAACCGGAGTTTAATTTGCGTAGTGTTGCAGATTCTGCGGTGCTTTCTTAGGGCTTGAAGGGCAGATATAAGCGTCCTCTCGCAAGTCGTGGTTTTATAGGTTTATGAAAAGCAAAACGGTATAAACGAAATATTATGTTTCTGTTCGCTGGACATTCCGATAAGCCTCTGAAGAGTCTTATCTCCATAGCTCACAAAGAAAATAATATTTGTTTATACCGTTTTGCTTTCATTCACGTTATGGATGACTTGTGAGAGGACGCTTATATTTGCCCAATTTACACTGTGAATTGCACCACAGAATCTGCAATTTACGTTATGGAACTCACGGTTATGGAGTGTCTATAAAAGAGGTAGGATAAGCTGCTTTGACTTCATGAATATTGTTTCTACAATAATCACAATCACATAAATCTTCACTTCTTATTTGATTGTAATATGATTTGGCTTTCTCAATATCCAAAGTGTTCACCTCCTCAAATGGAAGTTATCTATTTCTCCTCTTCGTTAAGACCTAGTACACCGAATAATAAATAACTGACACCTTGACTTGGCTGATTTTTCATCTGCTGCGTTGTCGTCAATCGACGTAGCCACCGCTACGCCTCATTCCTCCGCCTTGCATATGAAACAATCATCCGGCGTCAATGTATCAGAAACTTATTATTCGATGTACTAGTTCATTACATATTACTTGCTATCCATCATACCTTATTCTTTCTACCAGCGTTTCCTTTTTCAGATTACTGCTTAAAACGCAGGAAAGTACAATCTGCAACAGACCGACCAAAAAAATCATAATAAAAATTGGTACGATTGGAACATGATAGATATTCATTCCAAATATTCCATTATGTTTTGCATAGGAAAAAAGTGCATAGCCGAGCGGCAGACCAATGATCAAAGCTACGCATATGGTACCAACCGTAAACATCAGTCCCTGTAACTGCAGGCATAAATTTAATTGTTTATTTGTCATACCCACAGCCTGTAATACACCATATTCCTGCTTTTTTGTCGTAATATTCATGATCATGGTGTTTGCCATATTCATAAAACCGATGAGTCCTACAACCGCCATAAACAGATAACAGCCGAGCTTCATCATGCGGGCTGCTAATTCTGCATATTGTAACTGTGCATGATAGGTATCCATTTTTATATGCGAAGTATTAGAAATCAAAGTATTCAGACTCTGTTCCACAGATGCCATATCTTTTTTATCACAGTCCACCCACAGATAGCCATAGGCTGTTCCCCTCGGATTCATGGAACGGTATACACCTTCCGGAATGACAAGATAAGTGTCCGCGCTTACAAAGGATCCTGCAATCTTTCCCTGATAGGTATAGGTTCCACTTCCATTCTCAAAGTCAAATGCAATGGATTCACCCGGAGCATATCCATCTTGTTCCATCCACGTTGACCAGCCAAAGAAAATATCACCATTCTTTACCGCCTGATCATAGTCCATAGAGCCAATATCCCCGTCCTGGCGCATAAAATCAAAATCATTTTTACTCACAATATCAGCCGGAAATCTTGTTCCGTTCAGATTTACAGAGACAATCTCTCTCGTCATGACATCTGTCACTCCCGGAATGCTTTTGATTTCTTCAATCAGCGAATCATTCAATGGATTATCCGTCAGAATCGTATCCAGATTATTCTCCGGATATCTTTCATCATACTCAGCAGAATAGTCAAGCTGCAGTTCAAATTGTCCATGATTAACGGAAAGACGTGCTTCATGCTCCGTGTCAATATTTCCCACATAATTAGAGATAATCACAAACAATACGCAAGAAAAACCCATTGTGAGGATAGTACCAATAGTTCTTTTGGGATTACCCGTTACATTTGCCATTGCCATAGAAAACACGGTGACATTTTTTCTGCCATTTCGTTTTCCTTTTTTTGTGTTTCTGCATTTTCTAAATACCGTGTTGCTTCGATAGGTGAAATCCGTGAAACAATTTTCATTGGTTTACGCAGTGCCAAAGCAACGGTAAGAAATGATACGAAAATACAGAAAAGCATAACAGGCAGGGAAAACAGAGGCACCTGCTGATTTTGAACTCCCATAGAGCCAGTTCCGGTTGATACAAGGTTCCCCTGTTCTACCAGCCAGTTAAAACCGCATTTTGCAATCAGAAAGCCAAAAAGCAATCCAACTGGTATTGAAAAAAATGTCAAAAAAATGCCCTCTCTGAAGATCAGTTGTTTCATCTGCTTTTTTGTCGCTCCCAGAGCCTTGATTTTTCCATACTCCTGTATCTTGTTGGCAATACCGACCTGAAAAATATTATAAATGACCACAACAGAGAAAAGTACAATTGCAAGAATCAAAACCCCGCATACCGCAATCGTTTCATAACTCGGCTGCAAGACCCATTGCAAATAGAGATCATTGACTATAACGTTTTTTTCTTCGATCCCACAAGCTGCTGCAATCTGCTTTATAACCGAATCAATATTATTCATAGATACATTTGCAGAATCATTTAAAGTAAAATAAATATTATACTGTCTGTCATTCTCTGCGACGTGCTCATCATAAAACTCCTGTGACCCGAAAGCAACATAAGATGCCTCGATGGTATACTCATCCCGATCATATAGGATTCCGCTGACAACAAATTCTTCCGGCTTATATTCTGACTGCATCCCTGCGCGGTAATCCAGTGTAACCGTATCTCCGATCTTTACATCACCATACCCCATTGCACGAAAAAATGCTCTTCCTGCGGCAATTTCCTGCATTTTTTCCGGATACTTTCCTTCCGTTAACTCATATTCCTTATTATAGGGAAGCATTTTTCTTGCAGTCTCATCCATGCAGACAAAACCACCTTTTTCATTGCCTTTTATGATACCTTCGGTGCACATAGTGCCTGTAGCATCTATTTCCGCACGGCGGTTTACTTCTTTTAACTGCGATCCGTCTGCGGAAACAAACAGACCATAATTGCTTCCATATGATCCTGCCGCCTGACTTTTCTGTAAATGAATTACCCCATTTCCCACAGTACTGATGATAACAAGCAGCATCGTGGTCAGACAGATTGCCATCATGATCAGTATACTTCTTGTCCTGTTCCTTTTGTCATTGCTATATGCAATCCTGCTTATTGTCTTCATCTGAAATCCACCACCTGTCCGTCCTCAATCACCAGAATACGGTCAGCGACCTGTGCAATTTCGTCATCATGGGTAATCATTACAATTGTCTGTCCATATTTTTTTGCTGTCATCTTAAGCAGAGCGATTACCTCATCACTGGTCTTAGAATCAAGATTTCCTGTCGGCTCATCTGCAAATATAATTTCCGGACGATTCACCAGTGCTCTTGCAATTGCTACTCTCTGCTGCTGTCCTCCGGATAACTGATTTGGCAGATTATAAATCCGGTTTTCAATCCCCAGAGTTGCAATAATATCATTTACATACGCTTCATCCACTTTTCTTCCATCCAGCCCCAGTGGCAGTACAATATTTTCCCAGACATTAACAGATGAAACCAGATTAAATGCCTGAAAAACAAATCCGATTTTTCTTCTGCGGAAAACAGCAAGGGCATCTTCCTTCATCCTATATAAATCTTTCCCGGCTAAAGTAACTCTGCCTTTTGTAGGGGTGTCTAGCCCTCCAAGCATATGAAGTAATGTACTTTTACCGGAACCTGACTTTCCAACAATTGCGACAAATTCTCCCTGCTCAATCTGAATGTCCACCTGATTGACCGCTTTGACCTGATTCTCACCTGCGCCATAAAATTTACAAAGCTGCTTGGTTTCTAATATCACACTCATGTGTTGCCTCCTTTTCAATTCTGTAAAGCGTACCTTTTCAGCACGCTTTCTTTGCCTGTTTATATATTTGGTCATTTTTCAACCTACATCCAAATTGTATCAGGATAATCTTTCATTTCACTTTCAAAAAACGAGCAGAAGTCTTACAGAATTGTAAGATTTCTGCCCACTTAAAATTTAACCAACATATGGTAATTGAATCACAAACGTGCTTCCTTTTTTCTTTTTGCCGGAGGTTACCATAATCGTACCTGCGTGTTTTTCGATAATTTCTCTCGATAGAAAAAGTCCGATTCCTGTACCACTCTTTTCCATGACCTCCCTGGAGCTTCCTCTGTAAAATCGTTGAAAAATTTTGTGATACTCATTCTGCGGAATACCAATTCCCTGATCCTCAATTTCCATTCTTACAAGATCGTTTCTTTTTTGTAACCGGATAAATATTTTTGAACCATCCGGGCTGTACTTGATTGCATTATCCAGAACGTTGATCACAGCTTCACCAAGCCACCTTTTATCCTGCATAATCGTGCATGTTTCCAGCTCTTTTTCATAGTCAAAAACGAATTCAATTTCTTTCTCATCCGCTTTAGGATAAGTGCGGTTCACAGCAGATATGACAGTATCCATAAGCGGAAGTTTTTTCTTATTAATCTGAATCAGTCCAGTTTCCATCTTGGATATTTGAAGAAGCGACTGCAATAATGTCTCCAGTCCATCCAGAGCACTCCGACAACGGATACGAAACTCCTCCTGTTCTGTGGCACTTAAGTCATTCTGCATCAGCACACTAAAACATGTATCCAAAGCTGCAACCGGTGTCTTTAACTGGTGAGAAATATCAGAAACCATTTCTTTCGTGTTCTCTTTTTCTTCCCGTGCTTCTTCCTTTAGCAACTGAATATGATGTCCGATTGCTTCAAGCTGGTCATTCAATTTTTCCAGTTCTGCTGGATTTTCCGTTTTCAGTAAAGCATCAAATTTATTTTCACGGAATCTGATCAGAATTTCTTCCAACTGGTCTAAAATTTTCTGATGACACGCATCTTCTTTTTTCTTCCAATAAAGTAAAAAAGTCAAAAGAAGCACGCATATCACAGTGCTTACAGCACCGGTCACCATAACCTGATGCCGGAATTGCATATAAAATGCATTCCCTTTATTTCCCCAGTATCCATATTGCTCCAATAATCGCCTTCCCTGTTCGTTGGTTTCAATATCCTTATCCTTAAGCAATTCCGAAACAGCATCCAGCCCGGAAAATTCTTCCTTTGCAGCAATCTCTGTCATAAGATTCATTTTATATTTATAATCTTCATAAAACACATACGTGGTAAAGCAATTTAATATTGCAAACAATAATATGACAGGTAATACCAAGGAGAGCACTACTGTGATCTTCTTGCGATATCTCTTTGTCACTGCCTTACCTCCTGATTCCATATATACCCAAGACCTCTGATATTCTTTATATAGACCGGTGTAGCCGGATTGTCTTCGATTTTCTCACGGAGTCTTCTGATATTGACAGCGATTGTATTTTCATCCACAAAATCCCCTTCCAGATCAAACACATTTTCCAATATTTGTGTTTTTGAAAGAATCTGTTTCGGATTCTGAAGAAAAAAAGTCAGCATTTTCAACTCCGTTTTTGTCAGACTGATTTCACGACTCTTTATCAGGACTTTCATTTCTCCTGCGATAAATACGATATCTCCCGAAATCATCTTTCCGGCTTCCGTTTTCTCCTGTCTGCGGCGGAAATGTGCTTCTATTTTCAAAAGAAGTACCGAAAGACTAAACGGCTTTGTAATATAATCATCTGCCCCTGCTTCATATCCCACGACCTGATCCATCTCCTGATCTAGTGCTGTAAGACAAATAATGTATGTATTATAATTGCATCTCATCCACCTTACAAATTCCAGTCCATTCCCATCCGGAAGATTCACATCACAAATGGTAACATCCACATTATTATCACTTGCAATTCTTTTCGCTTTTTTCACTGATTCTGCTGAAAAAACCTCATATCCGGATTTTTTCAGTGAAAATGTAATTCCACGATTTAAATTTTCATCATCTTCAACCACGAGTATACCTGGCATAGCATATGCACCTCTCTTTATTAACTATTTTTCCTCTTCGTTACATATTTGTTCTGCCTCAATATCCTCGGTAGTGACTTTCCCTGTAATATCCCTATAGGCTTCTTTTATTCCATTTTTGACCGCCCACTTAATTATAAAATATAATGCAAGTAAGACGATTAGTGCTGTGCCAAAACTAATTCCTAATTCTTCAAACATTTCATTACCTCTGTCAATTCCGATTGACAAAATCATTAATATCATATTCTACCATAATCACATATACAATTCTATTTTATTCCGTTAAAATTCATTAAAAAACCTAATTCATTTATTTCAAGAATGCAGATTGAGTTTTGATCCTATAGGCACTCATCCCATAACCCGCGAGTTCCATAACGTAAATTGCAGATTCAGTGGTGCGATTCATAACGTTGATAGGGCAGA
>NZ_ACFY01000036.1 GCF_000174195.1 Roseburia inulinivorans DSM 16841
TTATACGAGAGGAAGAATGAATGGAAAAAAAGAGACAGATTGCGGCAGTTTTGATATTGCTTGCATTGATTGGCGTGATCGCCTACAGACATAGCACAGGGAAAGATCTGGAAAAATATGAGGCATCTTTTTTTGATGTGTTTGACACACAGACACAGATTATTGGTTATGCGTCATCAAAAGAGCAATTTTCGGAACAGATGTCATTGATCAAAGACAAGTTTCAATACTATAATGATCTGTATGATATTTATCACGACTATGAGGGGATGAATAACATCAAGACCATCAATGATAATGCGGGAATCCAGCCGGTAAAGGTGGATGAGGAAATCATCGAGCTGTTGAAACTCGGCATTACGATGGATGAAAAAACAGATGGGAACATGAATATCGCAATGGGAAGTGTGCTGTCTATCTGGCATGATTATAGGGAAGCAGGAAGTGAAGATCCCGATTTCGCAGAGCTGCCGCCGATGGATGAATTGGAGAGAGCAGCAGAACATACAGATATCCATAATATTGTCATTGACGAGGAGGCGTCTACGGTTTATCTGACAGACCCGGATATGTCGTTAGATGTTGGAAGTATTGGAAAAGGTTATGCGGTTCAAAAGGTTGCAGAGTATGCAAAAAATGAACTGGGAATCCAGTACATGCTTTTTTCGGTCGGGGGAAATGTGTGCGCTATTGGCGGACACCCGGATGGAAGCGCCTGGGCGGTCGGAATTCAGAATCCTGATGTGGAGAGTGATCAGGCATATATAAAAAAAGTGGAAGTTCAGGATTTAAGCGTGGTAACGAGTGGAAATTATCAACGCTATTATACAGTCGATGGAAAAAGATACTGTCACATTATCGATCAGGATACCCTGATGCCGGCAGATAATTTTTCATCCGTTACCATTATCACAAATGATTCTGGAATGGCAGATGCGTATTCCACTGCGGTTTTTAATATGCCGCTTGCGGAAGGAATGGAATTTGTAAATCAGCTTGACGGTGTGGAGGCAATGTGGATTTTAGAAGACGGAAGCATTCAGTATTCGGATGGATTTGAAGAATACACCAGGTGATGATAAAGTATTTTTGATCCGGCAAAGAAACAAGTGCTGCTGATAAAAAGAAAACAAAGAGGAAAGAGAGTCCCAGATGAAAAAAATATTTCAGATGAAAGAACCATCTCAAAAAGAAGCAGGGGCGCAGGATGGGAAAGCGTTACACATCCGGAAAAATGACTGGCTCCTGATCGCTGTGTTACTTGTGGCGGCGGCCGGTATATACGTTGCAATACAGTATTACCAGAAGGTATCGACCAAAAATGCAGTTGCCGTTGTGACGGTGGACGGTGTGGAATATGGGAGATATCCACTCTCGGAAGATCATACAGAAACCATCCGCTTTGAGGATGGCTCCTATAACCGGTTTGCGATTCAGGATGGCTATGTGAGCATGCCGGAAGCGTCCTGTCCGGATCAGATCTGTGTGCATCACAGCCGGATCAGCAGGAACAAGGAGACGATCGTCTGTCTGCCGGACAAGGTAGTTATCACGATCGAGAACGGAGAAGACTCCGGAATCGATGTTCTGCAACATTAGAGAAAAGAAAGGAACAATGATGGCAAAAAAAACAGCACTTCTCGGAATGCTTGTGGCACTTGCATTTGTGCTTTCCTATATTGAAACGCTGATCCCGGTAAATCTGGGGATTCCAGGGGCAAAGCTTGGACTTGCAAATCTTGTGGTGATGGTCGCACTGTACACACTTGGAACAAAGGAAGCATTTGCACTTTCCATGGTGCGTATCCTGCTCACAGGACTTACGTTTAGTTCCATGGCAGCAATGCTTTACAGTTTTGCCGGAGGACTTTTGAGTTTTGCAGTGATGTATCTGGCAAAGAGATCAAAGCTTTTTTCGGCTGCCGGAGTGAGCGTTCTCGGCGGCATTTCGCACAATGCAGGTCAGATATTTGTCGCAATGTGGGTACTTGATACGGCAACTTTAATTTATTATCTCCCGGTTCTTGCTATCACAGGGATTGCTTCCGGAACGGTGATCGGACTTCTTGCAGTGATGGTGATCCGGCGGGTTTCTGGCATGATAAATCGTTGGGATTGATGTTTTTTAACCAAAAAGAATAACAATTATTAAAATTTGTTATAATAAAAATCAAATTTTTTCTTGCATTTCTGTTTTTGAAGTGATATAAATATTACAACATTAACACAGTAAAGCGTTGATAGAGACTCTGATCTTCAGGCGTCGACAGGAATACAGCGTCACCGACTGAGAGCGCTGTTTGAAAGAGGAGATACAGGGAACACTCTGGAGCAGACTGGTTGAACCATAACCGGGTATTACAGCCGAAGCTATTTGGATCATTGTGATGACCGGTATGTAAGTAGGTCAGTACGTTAGTGCACGTTACGCACATTGAGTGGGAAAATGAATTTAATGTTATCATTTTCCAATGCGGGTGGTACCGCGGGATAATTGTATATCTCGCCCTGAAAGGACATTTTGTTCTTTCAGGGCTTTTTTAGTTTCATTTTATATTATAATGATTATTCCGTCCCGCACCGAGTAATTCCCAAAATAAGGAAAGAAAAGGAGCGTACAAACGTATGGAATTCATGACAGGAGTAAACAAAAAAGACACAGTAGAGATCAGTGAGATCTTAGCAGGAGATTTCGAAGGAAAGACCGTAAAAGTGAACGGTGCAGTTCATACCATAAGGGATATGGGAGAGGTTGCATTTGTCGTTTTACGAAAAAGGGAAGGACTTCTTCAATGTGTATTTGAAGAGGGAAAAACAAAGTTTGACTTAAAAGACCTGAAAGAAGCAGCCACCGTGGAAGTGGAAGGTGCAGTGAAAAGCGAGGACAGGGCACCGAATGGTTTTGAAATCCGGTTAGACAGCATCCGGGTATTATCTGAGCCGGTTGCACCGATGCCGTTAGCAATTTCCAAGTGGAAATTAAACACTTCTCTGGAAGCAAACTTAAACAACCGTTCCATTGCACTTCGAAATATAAGAGAGCGTGCAAAATTTAAGATTCAGGAAGGTGTCGTCAGAGGATTCCGTGATTTTCTTTATGAGCAGGGATTTACCGAGATCCACACGCCGAAGATCGGTGCAAAAGGCGCTGAGGGTGGTGCAAATATGTTCCGTATGGACTATTTCCACAGACCGGCTGTTTTAGCGCAGAGCCCACAGTTTTATAAACAGATGATGGTTGGCGTATTTGACCGTGTATTTGAGACAGCCCCGGTGTTCCGTGCAGAAAAACACAATACAAAACGTCATTTGAATGAGTATACCAGTCTTGATTTTGAGATGGGATACATTGATGGATTCGAAGATATCATGGCAATGGAGACCGGATTTTTACAGTATATGGTTGACCTTTTGAAAAAGGACTACGAAAAAGAGTTGAAAATCCTTGGTGTGACACTGCCGAATGTGGATAAAATCCCGACCGTCAGATTCGACGAGGCAAAAAGAAAAGTAGCTGAAAAATACGGCAGAAAAATTCGTAACCCATATGATCTTGAACCGGAAGAGGAGGCTTTGATCGGACAGTATTTTAAAGAGGAATGTGATGCGGATTTCGTGTTTGTCACACATTATCCTTCCAAGAAAAGACCATTCTACGCAATGGACGATCCGGCAGATCCGACGTTTACATTAAGTTTTGATCTATTGTATCACGGTCTGGAGATCACGACCGGTGGACAGCGTATCCACGATTACAACATGCTGCTGGAAAAAATTGAAAAACGCGGCATGACAACCGAGGGCATGGAGCAGTACATGGACACATTCAAACACGGAATGCCGCCACACGGAGGTCTTGGAATCGGTCTGGAGCGACTGACGATGAAACTGATCGGTGAAGATAATGTCAGAGAGACCACATTGTTCCCGCGTGATATGAGCAGATTAGAGCCATAGCCGGAAAGAAAGCAGAGAGGATAAGAAAAATGGCAAATATTATTTCGGATGAAACCATTGAATATGTAGGAATTCTTGCAAAACTGGAATTGAATGAAGAAGAAAAAGAGCAGGCAAAAAAAGATATGGGCGCCATGCTTGACTATATTGATAAATTAAATGAGTTAGATACCACAGGAGTTGAGCCGATGTCTCATGTTTTCCCGGTGACAAACGTATTTCGTGAAGACGTTGTCACGAATGGAGACGGAAGCGAAGCAACCCTTTCTAATGCGCCTTCCATGAAAGACAGTGGATTCAAGGTGCCAAAGACGATCGGTTAGCAATTCAGATGTGTTGGATGTGAGCATGGAATAAGGAAGAAAGGGTGATAGAAATGAGATTAATGAGTTTGACTGCCGTGGAATTAGGCAAAAAAATAAAAGCAAAAGAAGTTACGGTTACAGAGGCTGTTACAGCAGCTTTAGATGCAATTGAAGCAAAAGAGAAAAAAGTGAACAGTTTTGTGACAGTGGATCGTGAAGGCGCATTAAAACGTGCAGAGGAAGTACAGAAAATGATCGATGATGGAACGCTTACAGGCCCGCTTGCCGGAGTGCCGGTCGCCATCAAGGACAATATGTGCACGAAAGATCTGCTGACGACCTGTTCCTCAAAGATATTATATAATTTTAAACCAACGTACACTGCAGAAGCGGTAGAAAATCTTGAAAAAGCAGGTGCGGTGATCATTGGAAAAACAAATATGGATGAGTTTGCGATGGGAAGTACCACAGAGACGTCCGCTTATGGGGCAACTAAGAATCCATGGAATGAAGCTCATGTCCCGGGTGGCTCTTCCGGTGGTTCCTGTGCAGCGGTTGCAGCAGAAGAATGCTCCTATGCGTTAGGTTCTGACACCGGCGGTTCCATCCGTCAGCCAAGTTCATTCTGTGGTGTGACCGGAATCAAACCAACTTATGGAACCGTTTCCCGTTATGGACTGATCGCTTATGGCTCCTCACTGGATCAGATCGGACCGATTGCAAAAGATGTGACAGACTGTGCAACAATCTTAGAAGCGATAGCTTCTTATGATAAGAAAGACTCCACATCTATCGCAAGAGATGACTTAAAATTCACGGATGCTCTGGTAGATGATGTGAAAGGATTAAAAATCGGAATCCCAAGAGACTACTTTGGAGAGGGACTTGATCCGGAAGTAAAAGAGGCTGTATTAAATGCGGCAAAGGTTTTAGAAGAAAAAGGTGCGGTCGTAGAGGAATTTGATCTGAGTCTTGTAGAGTATGCAATTCCTGCCTACTATGTCATTGCCTGTGCCGAGGCAAGTTCAAACCTTGCTCGTTTTGACGGAGTAAAATATGGTTATCGTGCAAAAGAATACGAGGGACTTCATAATATGTACAAAAAGACACGTTCGGAAGGTTTTGGAACGGAAGTAAAAAGAAGGATCATGCTTGGTTCCTTCGTATTGAGCAGTGGATATTATGATGCTTATTATCTGAAAGCACTCCGCACAAAGGCATTGATCAAAAAAGCATTTGATGAAGCATTTGCAAAATATGATGTGATCTTAGGACCGGCAGCCCCGACAACGGCACCGAAGCTGGGAGAATCCTTAAGTGATCCGATTAAAATGTATCTCGGGGATATTTATACCATCTCTGTAAACCTTGCAGGACTTCCGGGAATTTCACTTCCTTGTGGAAAAGATTCCAATGGACTTCCAATCGGCTTACAACTGATCGGCGACTGTTTCAAAGAGAAAAAAATTATCCGCGCTGCGTATGCATTTGAGCAGACCAGGGAATATGAACACAGCCCATTAGCATAAGTTTGGAGGAATCGTCATGAGTAAAGTATATGAAACTGTGATTGGACTGGAAGTCCATGTTGAATTAGCAAGTAAAACAAAAATTTTCTGTGGCTGCTCAACCGCATTCGGAGGGGCGCCAAACAGCCATACCTGTCCGGTATGCACCGGTATGCCGGGTTCTCTTCCTGTTTTAAATAAACAGGTGGTAGAGTATGCGATCGCAGTCGGTCTTGCCACAAACTGCAGCATTACGCAGTACTGTAAGTTTGACCGCAAAAATTATTTTTATCCGGATAATCCTCAGAACTACCAGATTTCCCAGTTATATCTGCCAATCTGCAGAAATGGCGGAGTCGAAATCGAAACCGCAGCAGGTAAGAAAACGGTTGGTATCCATGAAATCCATATGGAGGAGGATGCCGGAAAACTGGTGCATGACGAGTGGGAGGACTGCTCAATTGTCGATTACAACCGTTCCGGTGTACCGTTGATCGAGATCGTGTCAGAGCCGGATATGCGTTCCGCAGAGGAGGTCATTGCCTATCTGGAAAAATTAAGACTGATCATTCAGTATCTTGGTGCGTCTGACTGTAAATTAAATGAAGGTTCCATGCGTGCCGATGTCAACCTTTCCGTCCGTGAGATGGGGGCACCGGAATTTGGAACACGTACCGAGATGAAGAACCTGAACTCTTTCAAGGCGATCGCAAGAGCCATTGAAGGCGAGCGCACCCGTCAGATCGAGCTGATCGAGGAAGGAAAAAAGGTCATTCAGGAGACCAGAAGATGGGATGACAACAAAGAGTATTCCTATGCAATGCGTTCCAAGGAGGATGCACAGGATTACCGCTACTTCCCGGAACCGGATCTTGTTCCAATTGTCATAAACGACGAGTGGATCGCAGAAATCAAGGCAAGACAGCCGGAACTCCGCACAGAAAAATTAGAACGTTATAAAAAAGAATTCGGTCTGCCGGATTATGATGCGGAAATTATCACCGGACATAAAAAATTTGCCGATCTTTTCGAGGCGACGACAGAGATATGTAAGAAACCAAAGAAAGTTTCCAACTGGATCATGGGTGAGATCATCCGTCTGTTAAAAGAAAATGAGATGGACCCGGAGGACATTAAATTTTCTCCGGTAAATCTTGCAAAAGTCATTGAACTGGCAGATTCCGGTGCGATCAACAGCACGGTTGCAAAGGAAGTGTTTGAGGAAGTTTTCAAACATGATATTGATCCTGACAAATACGTTGAGGAAAAAGGATTAAAGACCGTCAATGATGCCGGCGAACTGCAAGCAGTCGTGGAACAGGTCATCAAAGACAATCCACAGTCGGTCGAAGATTATCGTAATGGAAAAGAAAAAGCAATCGGATTTCTGGTTGGACAGACCATGAAGGCAATGAAGGGAAAGGCAAATCCTGGAATGGTCAATAAAATCCTCAAAGAATTGCTATAAATAGGAATTTAAAAATACTTGCGCCGCATTTATGGAAATGGCATAATCAAAAGGAACAAATCCGCGGAAGGAATGACAAAAGACAATGACAAAAGCAGAATTTAAAAAACTGGTGGAAAACGGACCGGTTATTCTGGATGGAGCGACAGGAACGAATTTGCAGAAAGCAGGCATGCCGGTTGGCGTGTGCCCGGAACAGTGGATTCTTGAAAATCCTGATATTATGATAAAGTTACAGGAAGATTATGTGGCGGCCGGAACTGATATTTTGTATGCACCAACATTTACTGCAAACCGTATAAAACTGGAAGAGTATGGACTTGCAGACAGATTAGAAGAAATGAACCGGGAACTGATCGCCCTGTCCCAAAAAGCGGCGCAGGGAAAAGCGCTGGTGGCAGCGGATATGACGATGACCGGACAACAGTTATATCCGATCGGCGACCTGATGTTTGAAGATCTTGTGGATGTCTACAAAGAACAGGCAGAGGTAGTTGCAGATGCAGGCGCTGATCTCTTTGTGGTAGAGACCATGATGAGTCTTCAGGAATGCAGGGCGGCAGTCATTGCGATCAGGGAAGTATGTGATCTTCCAATCATGGTATCACTCACATATAACCCGGATGGAAGAACCCTTTATGGAACAGATCCGGCAACGGCGACAGTCGTACTGCAGAGTCTCGGAGCTGATGCGATCGGGATCAACTGTTCAACAGGACCGGAGGATATGATAGAACCGGTTGAAAAAATGGCAGAGTATGCCACAATCCCAATCCTTGCAAAGCCGAATGCAGGGCTGCCGGAGCTGGAGAATGGTGTGACAGTCTACAAGACGGGACCAGAGGAGTTTGCTTCCTGTGGAAAAAAACTGGTGGAGGCCGGTGCGTCCATTATCGGAGGCTGCTGTGGCACGACACCGGAGCATATCCGTGCACTGAAAGAAGCAGTGAAGGATATGCCGGTGCATAAACCTTTGACGCAAAAAAGAAGAATTCTGACTTCTGAACGTAAACTGGTGGAAATTACATTGGATGGTAATTTTATGGTGATCGGTGAGCGCATCAATCCGACCGGTAAGAAAAAACTTCAGGCAGAACTGCGGGAGGGCAGCCTTAACATGGTGCGTCAGATGGCGTTAGACCAGGAAGAAAACGGTGCTGCGATTCTTGATGTTAATATGGGAATGAACGGAATTGATGAGAAAGAAATGATGATCAACACGATTTACGAAGTGACTTCTACGGTTGATTGTCCGCTGTGCATTGATTCCAGCCATGTAGATATTATTGAGGCGGCTCTCCGTATTTATCCGGGACGTGCCCTGATCAATTCGATTTCCATGGAAAAAGAGAAAATGGATAAACTTCTTCCGATTGCAGAAAAATACGGAGCAATGTTTATTTTGCTGCCATTATCGGATGCAGGGCTTCCGAATGATTCTGAGGAAAAACATGCGATCATCCGCACGGTTATGGAGCAGGCAATCAAGATCGGAATGAGCAAAGAGGACATTATCGTAGACGGACTGGTTGCAACGATCGGAGCAAATCCAAGAGCTGCCATTGAGTGCTATGAAACCTTTTCTTATTGTAAAAATGAACTTGGACTGCCAACAGCTTGTGGACTTTCCAATATTTCTTTTGGTCTGCCGGAGCGGACTTATGTGAATACAGCGTTCCTTACGATGGCAATCGCACATGGGCTTACAATGGCTATTGCAAATCCATCGCAGGAATTATTGATGAATGCCGCATTTGCGTCTGATCTGCTTCTTGCAAGAGAAGAGAGTGATATCCGCTATATTGAGCGTATGAACATGCTCGCTGAAAAGTACGCAGGTCAGGAGCGCGTGCTTGTCCCGGTAAAAAAGCGGCGGCGGATGATCAGGCAAAACCTGGATCACAGGAAGGAAGAAGTGCTATTTTTGAAGCTGTTTTAAAAGGAAATAAGGGTGGCATTTTAGATGAGGTGAAAAAGGCGCTTGCCGACGGAGAAAAACCGGATGAGATCATCAACCATCATCTGATCCCGGCGATCAATGAAGTTGGCGTGCTGTTTGACAAACAGAAATATTTCCTGCCACAGCTGATCTCCTCTGCCAACACGATGAAGATGGCGATCGAATACGTAGAGCCAATGTTAGAGCGGAATGATGCGGAACAAAAGGCGACAATTGTAGTTGCAACAGTAGAAGGAGATATTCACGATATCGGAAAAAATCTTGTTGTTCTTATGTTGAAAAACTATGGCTACAATGTGATTGACCTTGGAAAAGATGTTCCGGCTTCGCTGATCGTTGAGACTGCTTTAAAAGAGCATGCAAAAGTAATTGGTCTGTCAGCCCTTATGACAACCACGATGATGCGCATGAAAGACGTTGTGGAATTGGCAAAAGAAATGGGATGCGACAGCAAGATCGTTATTGGTGGTGCGGCGATCAATGAAAGTTTTGCAGATGAGATCGGAGCGGACGGATACTCGAAAGATGCAGCAGACTGCGTAAAACTGGTGGATCGGCTGTTGGAAGAATAGCGGATGAAAATAGCAATCCTAAAAAAAATGCAGAAACACAAAAATAAGTGTTGACTTTTTTATGTGATTCATTATATAATAGCAAAGCGAGTTGCGCAAGCGACTCGCAAGTATATGGGATCTTAGCTCAGCTGGGAGAGCATCTGCCTTACAAGCAGAGGGTCATAGGTTCGAGCCCTATAGGTCCCATTTCCACAGAAGACATTGACAAGATATTGTTGATTGAGGTGGAAAAT
>NZ_ACFY01000035.1 GCF_000174195.1 Roseburia inulinivorans DSM 16841
GATTTCCACGAATGATGCACTTGGAGCGAACTTTAAAAATATCGGTATGCTTATGAATACGAAAAATGTGTATTTTGTTCCGTTTGGGCAGGATAACTGTAAGAGCAAGCCAAATTCCCTGGTCGCCAAAATGGAATTGCTGCCGGAGACCATTGAGTATGCTTTGAATGGCAAACAGATTCAGCCGGTCATTCAGAATCCGGATTAAACCGGAGTTTAACGGACGTAGTGTCGCAGATTCTGCGGTGCTTTTATAGAGCTTGAAGGGCAGATATAAGTGTCCTCTCACAAGTCGTGATTTTATAGGTTTATGAAAAGAAAAACGGTACAGACGAAATATGATGTTCCTGTTCGCCGGGCATTTCGCTGGGCTTCTGAACAACAATCATGTTCAGTTGAAGCTTCCATGATTGTTAGAATCCCAGCTCCATGGCTCACGAAGGAAATCATATTTGTCTGTACCGTTTTTCTTTCATTTACGCTGTGGATGACTTGTGAGAGGACGCTTATATTTGCCCAATTTACGCTGTGAATTGCACCACAAAA
>NZ_ACFY01000034.1 GCF_000174195.1 Roseburia inulinivorans DSM 16841
TTCACAAGCTGCTCTGCGTAATCGAGAGCATCAACAATGTTTTCATGGAAATTTTCTTTTCCGATAAGTTCCACAAACCCATCTTTTTCCATAACATGCATAGGCTGTTCATTTACGTGTGAGAATACCAGTGTGATATTTTTGCGTTTTGCACGGTCGGCGAGTTCGTGTAAGGAATGCATAGCACTTGCATCGATTGCAGGAACACTTCTCATACGGATGACAACAACCTTGGTGTGGTGATGGCTGTTGATATTTACAATCTGGTCGGCAGCAGCAAAGAACATTGGACCACAGATTTCAAATACGCTGATGGAGTGTGGAATATCACGGAGTTTTTCTGCCTCACCCGGAGTGATGTCAGGGGAGTCGGTGTATTTCCATGCTTTGATATCGGCGGTTTCCGCCATACGTTTCATAAATAATAATGCAGCAAGTACAACACCGATTTCAATTGCAACTACCAGATCAAAAAATACCGTTAAGAAAAAGGTCGCAACTAGAACGATGATGTCACTCTTTGGTGCAGTTTTGCAAAGGCGGAAGAAAGAAGTCCAGTCCGCCATATTTGCGGCAACCACAAGAAGAACAGCGGCTAAAGTGGTCATTGGGATCAATGCAGCAAGCGGCATCAAAACCAGAAGAATGATCGTTAAGGTGATACAGTGCACAATACCGGCAATTGGAGTACGACCACCGTTACGGACATTGGCAGCAGTTCTTGCGATTGCGCCAGTGGCAGGAATACCGCCGAAAAGTCCGGAAAAGATATTTCCAAGTCCCTGCCCAATCAGCTCGGCATTAGATTTGTGTGTGTCACCGATCATACCGTCAGATACGACTGCGGAAAGCAGGGATTCAATACCGGCGAGGATGGCAATTGTAAATGCAGGTGAAATCATTTCCTGCACAAGCTTCATGGAAAGAGCAGGTGCATGGAAGGTTGGAAATGCGGAATTTAATTCACCGTAAACACTGCCAATTGTATTTACCGGGAGTTTTGCAAAATATACGATTGCAGTTGTGATAATAATTGCGATCAGGGAACCTGGAATTTTGTCTGTTACTTTTGGCCAGAACAGCATAATGATAATGGCAACAACACCGATGATTGTAGAGGTGAGGTTGATCGTGCTGATATTTTGTACATAAGCAATGACTTTGTTTAAAAACTCGGAAGGAACCGAAGCAATTTCAAGACCGAAGAAATCTTTCAACTGTCCGACAAATAAAGTTACCGCGATACCACAGGTGAAACCAGTAGTAATGGTATAAGGAATGTATTTGATCAGGGAGCCAAAACGGCAGATTCCCATAATCACAAGGATGATTCCTGCAAGGATCGTAGCAACGATCAGTCCGTCAGTTCCGTACTGTTCTACAATTCCGTAGATAATCACAACAAAAGCTGCGGTTGGTCCACCAATCTGGACGCGGCTTCCGCCGAAGAAAGAAATAAAAAATCCGGCGATAATGGCAGTGTAAAGTCCCTGTTCAGGTCCTACACCGGATGCGATTGCTAGTGCGATGGATAGTGGAAGAGCGATGATCGCAACAATGATACCGGAAATAATATCTTTGATGAGCTGCTCTTTGGTGTAACCTTTCATAACATCAAAAAGTTTTGGTCTTAGTTCATTCATGTGATGATTTATCCTTTCAGTAAAAAATATATAAAATAATTATAAAAAAACTATAAACACGCAAGTTAAAATTTTAGCACTGTGCAATACCTATTTCAAGGAAATACACTTGTTAATTTTTTGACAACTTGTTTTTTAGGCAATACATAAGGGATACAGTTTAATTCCTATTGACATAGTATGAATAGAGGAATATACTGAATATAATGATTTTACAGTGCAAATTTGTTTTTTTAATGACAAATTTTATCGGGAAGGAATATATTATGAAAGTATCAACAAAAGGCAGATATGCATTAAGATTAATGCTGGATCTTGCAGTGAATAATACCGGAGAACCGATTAGTCTGAAAGATATTGCAAGAAGACAGGGGATTTCGGATAAATACTTAGAGCAGATTATCTCTGTTTTGAATAAGGCAAAATACGTGAAGAGCATCCGTGGTGCGCAGGGAGGATACATATTAACCAAAAAGCCTGAGGAATATACAATAGGCATGATTCTCAGACTGACAGAGGGAAGTCTTGCGCCGGTAGCATGCGTGGAAGAAGAGAATACCTGTGAAAAAATCCATGACTGCGCAACAATTCTTGTATGGCAGAAGATGAACGAAGCAATCAATGACGTGGTAGATCATATGACATTGCAGGATCTCGTAGACTATGAGATGAAGGAGTGCTCGGATTATGTAATTTGATTTTTGTGATAAAAAACATCAATGAAAGAGATTAAATTTAATCATTTCATTCTTTCTATCACCGTGTTAAGATTACATCAGATTTGTTGATGTATTTTATGCAAAGAAAGAATTGCGGTAATGCTTCCAGAGATTTGTACATTTATTGTGCAGATGATCAGAATATAAGGTTCTTTCTTTGTGATAAATGAAACGATGAAGAGAAGCAAATATTTAATATGACATATAAGATGCCGCATTAGTTTCGCCTCTATGATTCGGATGAATCGTAGAGGTTTTTTGCTGGGTTTTAATAAGGAAAGGAAATTTGAAAATGAAAAACGTAAACAAATATGAAAGACAATATTTTATGCCGCCGGTCTGTGAGTATGACTGGGCAAAAAAAGACCATATTGAAAAAGCACCAATCTGGTGTTCCGTCGATCTTCGTGATGGAAATCAGGCTTTGATCGAGCCAATGAGTCTGGACGAAAAGCTTGAATTTTTCCAGATGTTAGTGGATATCGGATTCAAGGAAATTGAGGTTGGTTTCCCGGCAGCTTCTGAGACAGAATTTATTTTCATGAGAACATTGATCGAGCGTGATATGATCCCGGATGATGTGACCGTACAGGTTTTGACACAGGCGAGAGAACATATTATTAAGAAAACATTTGAGGCGGTCAAGGGTGCGCCGCATGCAGTCATTCACCTTTACAATTCTACTTCTGTGGCACAGCGCGAACAGGTATTTAAAAAGAGCAAAGAGCAGATCAAACAGCTTGCAGTCGATGGCGCAGAATTGCTGAAAAAACTGGCAGACGAGACAGAGGGGGATTTCTCTTTCGAGTACAGTCCTGAAAGTTTCCACGGCACAGAAGTGGATTATGCAGTGGAAGTATGTAATGCGGTACTTGATGTATGGCAGCCATCTGCACAGAATAAGGCGATCATCAACATTCCGGCTACTGTAGAAACAGCAATGCCGCATGTGTTCGCAACCCAGATCGAGTATGTAAGTAAAAATTTGAAATATCGTGACAATGTTGTTTTAAGCCTTCATCCACACAACGACAGAGGATGCGGCGTCAGCGATGCAGAACTTGGACTGCTTGCTGGAGCAGACCGGATTGAGGGAACCTTATTTGGAAACGGAGAGCGTACCGGTAACGTGGATATCATCACAGTCGCAATGAACATGTATTCCTATGGAATTGATCCGCAGCTCGATTTTTCCAATATGCCACATATCCGCGAAGTGTATGAGCGTCTGACCAGAATGCAGGTAAATGACCGTCAGCCGTATGCTGGTAATCTGGTATTCTCTGCATTTTCCGGTTCTCATCAGGATGCGATCGCCAAAGGTATGGCGTGGAGAGAAGAGAAGAAGCTTAACACATGGACAGTTCCATATCTTCCAATCGATCCGGTGGATGTTGGCAGAACGTACGATTCCGATGTTATCCGTATCAACAGCCAGTCCGGTAAGGGTGGAATCAGTTACATACTGAAACAGAACTTTTCTATTTCCGTGCCGGAGAAGATGCGCGAGGAAGTTGGTTACGCTGTGAAACAGGTATCCGACGAGGAACACAAAGAGTTGTCTCCACAGTGGGTTTACGAGATTTTCGAGGACAATTACATTCATTATACTCCATACTTCCAGATTTCCGAGTGTCATTTCCGTCAGGATGATGGCATTATGGCAGAGGCAACGATTCAGTATGGAGAGAAAAAGACGATTGTAGATGCTAATGGAAATGGACGTCTGGATGCGATCAGTAACACGATTAAGCAGTATTTTGGAATTACTTATGAACTGTCCACTTATGAGGAGCATGCATTGTCCCATGGTTCATCCTCCAAGGCGATGGCTTATGTTGGTATCACCCACGACGGAAAGAATTACTGGGGCGCAGGCATGGATGAGGATATCATCAAGGCGTCTATCCATGCGCTTGTGGTAGCAGTCAACAAACTTCCGGAGATGACCAAAGATGACAATCATCAGGATGACCGTCTGGTTTCCATGTTAAATTATATCCAGACAAATTATCAGACTGTAACATTAGAGAATATGGCAGAACAGTTCCATCTGTCAGAACCATACATTTCCAAATATATTAAAGATAAATCCGGTAAAACATTTGGAGAACACGTTGCACACACCAGAATGAAACGTGCCAAGACGTTGTTGAAAAATGGCAACATGACAGTTGAGAATATTTCCTATGCGGTTGGTTATCAGAATGTGGAGCATTTTAACAGAACCTTTAAGAAAACATTTGAGATGACACCACTGCAGTACCGGAATTTAAGTAGAGAGTAAACCAGAGTTTAGGTTTTGAACTGCCGCTTGTAGGTGGTGTTACGGATTTTCGTAGGTTATGTTAATTGCATGCCTAT
>NZ_ACFY01000033.1 GCF_000174195.1 Roseburia inulinivorans DSM 16841
AGGCATGCAATACAACACAACCTGCAAAAAATCCGTAACACCACCCACAAGCGACAGTGCATAAGTTAAACTCCAGTTGTATTAAGAAAAAAGGAAATGAGCCGATATACATAGCAGTGAAATGAAATCCGAAACAGGAGATATCAAATAGATGAGAGTAGAACAGCAGAATCAGATTCTGGAGGCGCTGCAGCAGGCGGCAGGCAAAGATGTAAAGACTGCCTCCGGGATTGTGGCAGAAAAGGCTAAGACGACAAAGAGTGTGAGCGACAGACAGACTTCCATTCAGATGAAGGATACTACCTACCTGAATCCTGCCAGAGAAGAGAAAAAGTCCATAGCGGAAAAGATTGAAGAGAGTTCTGGGATGGATGCATTTGACCGCAAAAATCAGATGGCAGTTTTATCAAATACAACATCGGAAGAAGATTATGCGAAAATGCAGGAGGAAGGTTTTTCCCTGGATTCCACAGATTCACATACGATTATTACGGTGACAGACAAAATCAAAATGCAGCTTGCAAAAGCAGGAAAAGAAGTGTTTGGAGATGACCTTGACGCAGCTGAATTAGAGGCGATGACAGGAAGTGTGGCACTTGCAAACCAGTTGGAGCAGGCATTTAAGGAGGCTGATCTTCCGGCGACAGATGAGAATATTGCAACGAGCATTGAGGCGTTTGAACAGTTGCAGATGTTGCAGCCTATGACAGATGGTGCGATCAAATACATGTTGGATAATCAGTTGCAGCCAACGATTGAGAATTTGTATATGGCACAGTTTTCAGGCAGTGCAGGTTATACAGGGCAGACCGTAGAAGATATGGAACAGTTGTCAGGACAGATCCAGAACATGCTGTCTTCTATGGGATTGCCGGTAAATGAGAATACTATGGCAGACTGCCAGTGGCTGATCCAAAACGATGTTCCCCTCACGGAAGAGAATCTGACCTACTATGAGGATCTGAAAACTTTGGAACTTCCGGCGGATCCATCACAGGCAATGGGACAGATTGCGGATGCAATTACACAGGGAAATATGCCAAAGGATGCAATGGTGGCAGAGGGCTACAGCCTCAGAGATCAGGCACAGAATGCCGCAGATGTGATTGAAAATGCTACAGATGAAGATGTTGCTTATGTTGTGAACAATGGCATGGAGCTGACTGTGGATAATCTTGCCAAAGCAGCAGAAAACCGTGGGAAAGATGCTGAAAGCGACTCCCAAAATCAGAAAGCTTATACGGATAAAGGCTTAGAACTTCTCACGGCAAAGAGACAGTTGGAGGAAGTACGTCTTGCAATGTCAGCGGAAGCAAATTATGCACTTTTGAAAAAAGGTATTTCCATCGATACAGAGCCTCTGGTGAAACTCGTTGATGAGTTGAAAAATATGGAAAACCAATACTATACAAATTTATTGGAAGCACAGGGTGCGGATGCAACCCCGGAAAATGTTGCACTTTTTGCAGAGACAACTGAAAAAGTAGCGCAGCTGGGGCAGGTTCCGGCGTATGTGCTTGGAATCCCAGAAGCAGATGTTTCCACGATTGATGGAGCATATGAGCAGGGAATGCAGATGAAATCTGCACTGGAAAAAGCAGGTGTGCAGTATGAGACGTTAATGACAGCGCCACGCACCGACATGGGAGATTCCATCCAGAAGGCATTCCGCAATGTGGATGATATTTTAAACGATCTTGGCGTGGAAGCAACGGAAGAAAATCGTCGTGCAGTGCGTATTCTTGGGTACAATGGAATTGAAATTACGGAGGATTCCATTATACAGATGAAAGCTGCAGATGAAGAAGTACAGCGGATGTTTAAAAATATGACACCTGCTGTTGTCACACAGCTGATCAAGCAGGGCATTAATCCACTGGAAATGAAGATTTCGGATCTGAACCGTGTTGCGGAGCAGGTGAGATCAGAAGTTGGAAAAGATGATAATCAGAAGTTCAGTGAGTATTTATATAAATTGGAAAAAAATAATCAGATCACAGAGGAAGAACGAAACTCCTATATCGGAATTTACCGTCTCATCCATCAGGTGGAGCAGACAGACGGTGCGGCGATCGGTGCATTGGTAAATCAGGGGGCAGAGATGACCATGAAAAATCTGCTCACTGCCGTGCGGTCATCCCACAAGACAAATCGCATGGATATTTCTGTGGACAATGATTACGGAGAGAGCAAAGAGCAGACGGTAAACACAAACTCCATTACAGATCAGATCGAGACCGCTTACCAGACAAACTGTATGAAGGACGCAGCTGATCTTTTGACACCGGGCAGATTGCAGCAGGTATTTGATCAGCATCCGGACTGGCAGAATATGACTCCGGAGGAATTTGCGCATGCACTTGCGGAAACTGTCGACACAGACGCAGCAGCCGAGCGGGAATATCTTCAGGAACAGATGCGGATGGTGCAGGAAGCAGCGGCTGCTCCGGATGAGATTTACCGGATGTTAGAGCAGTTTGATCTGCCAAACAGCGCAATGAATGTCAATGCTATCCAGTCGATGATGGCGAACCGTAATCAACTGTTCCGACAGATCTTCGGGGAAGAGAGTACGAATCCGGATCGTGAGAAAAAAATCACAGCAGAAGATATCGAAGCGATCAAGGAAAGTATTATCGAGGATTTTGGAGAGGCAGTTTCGGAGCCCAAAGCATTGGCAGAGGTTCAGGAGACATTGGGAAAAGTTGCGGAGAACGTGATGAAGACGATGATCTCCAGCGATGAAGTGACCAGCATTGATGTGCGCGAGATGCGTCTTATGCAGGCAAAACTTTCCATTAATCAGACTTTGGCGAAAAAAGAGCAGTATTCCATTCCGGTTCTGGTGGGGGATAAAGTGACCAATGTTTCCCTGAAGATTGTCCGTGGAGTAGAGACAAAAGGTATTGTGGACATTATGTTAGAAAGCGAAATGTCTGGTAAGATCGCAGCGACATTTCAGGCGAAAGAGGAAGGAATCAGCGGTCTGGTTGTGACCGATAAACAGGAGACAAGAGATCTTCTGGCAGATCAGATGGGATTTCTGGCATCTGCCATTCAGGAGAGTGACGGAGAGCAGGTAGACCTCAGATTTGCAATAGAAAAAAACCTCGATTTAAATCATTTTTCCGGTGTCGCATCGGGAAAGAGTGGAAATGTAACGTCTGTGAATGATTCAGCAGCTTCTGCGAAAGAAGCTGTGGATAAAGAGGGACAGTCCACAGAGGGAAAAAAAGAGGATTCTGTATACAAAGTGCAGACTGCCCGTTTATACCATATTGCAGAGGCATTTTTAAAAACAATCCGTGAATTTGAATAATTACGATGATTCGTTTTGCGGGAGTTCGTCTCCAAGATAAGTTTTAATGCCGGTGTAAATAGCGTTGACTAATTGATCCTGATAGTCATCCTGCAAAAGCAGTTCCGCCTCTATTGGATTGCTTAAAAACCCACATTCTACGATGACCGTAGGTGTGGGTGTTTTTTTTAGAAGATAATAGCTTTCGTTTGCCTTGGCAGCACGGTGGTTGTCGGGATCGACCTGTTCGATCAGAGCTGTCTGCAAAATCTCGGCAAGTTTTTTCCCATTTTCTGACTGTCCATAATAAAAGACCTGTGCTCCCTGAATTTCAGGTGAAGTGTAACTGTTCTGATGAATACTTACCGTAAAAAGGGCATTGGAATCCTCGATAATTTTACAGCGTTTCTGCATATCCTCCGCTTTTTTATTGGTTGCGCCCTCGGAATACAGTCCGGCATCTGTGTTTCGTGTCATCACAACTTTGATGTTATTTTGTTCTAATATTTTTTGCAGTTTTAATGCAATCTGAAGATTGATGTCTTTTTCCAACGCGTCATTGATGCCGATTTTTCCCGGATCATCACCACCATGACCGGCATCTACAACAATGCAGGCAGGCGCAGATTTTGCCTGCTCGCTCTGTACAAAAACAGCTCCTTTACGGGCGAGGACAAAGGCACAGAGAATCACACAAAGTCCCATAAGCAATTCTATTTTTCTTTTCATAAAAAATCCCACAGTTTGTTTCTATATTGTATTCACAAACTGTGGGAGATATGAATCTATTGATCGGTTGTACCTGAATTTGCGTTTCAGGATCGTTTTCAAACACTAATTGATATATTTGATAATGGTATCCCAGATAGAGGAATCTTCCATTCCAAGTTTCCAGAAGGAACCACCGGCAAGACCATAGGTGTCCATGACGGTAAGCTTTTTCTCCAATGAAGTTGCATCTTCAATCCAGATCTTGTAGTTGACACCACCATTTTGATATTCGACATAATTCTGTCCGATATCATCGAGCCATACAGGCTGCACACCATTTGCACTGATGAGTTTCTGTACTTCTGTCATATTGGTCGCATAGGAAGATAATTCGTAATCAACGGTTGTGTCCGTTTCATCGGTTGCAGTGGAATCGGATTCTACCGGTGTCTCGGACCAGACTCTTGTGTAAAATGGCATACCGAGGATTACCTGGTTTGCAGGAACTTCTTTTAAAGTATTTTCCACACCATCTGTCACGAAACCAATCGAAGCAACGGAACCAGCTTCCGGGGAACCTGCATAATGTTCATCATATGCCATGATCACAACATAATCAGCAAAAAGAGCCTGCTCGGCACGATTATAAAATGCAGTGTAATCACTTGGAACATAATTATCAACGGAAAGTACAATTCCATTGTTGGCACATTTTAATGACAACTCACGGATGAATTGAATGTAGGAGTTTCCTACAGCATCCGCATTCAATGCTTCAAAGTCGACATTAATTCCATCCAGATTGTACTGGATAGCGGCAGAGATAATATTGTTGGTCAGATTATCTCTGGAGGAAGTGTGGGAAAGCACTTCTGCAGTATTGACGCTGTCATTTTCCAGATTGCTGATCAATGCCCAGACTTCAATGCCATTCTGGTGACAGTAATCAACATAAGTGGAACTTGCAAGGGAAGCAATGTTTCCATTGTTGTCGTTTAAGTAAAACCAGGTTGGAGAAAGTATGTTAATTCCCTTTGTTTTCTGTAAGATAGAAGCAAGATTGTCGTTGGCAGACTGATTGGTTACCTGATGCCATGCCATATTAATCTTGTAATCTTTGGTAATATGGGAAAATTCTTCTGCAACATAGTCACTGGAAATTGTCGTAGTAGAAGTTGTTCCAAGTTTATTGGATTTGATATAACCGATATATCCATCATTTGTGGCAACTTTTGTCCAGGTATCACCCGGTTCTAAAATAGTGAGCTCGGTATTTTTATCTGCTTCTGTAAGAATCGGACTTTTGATACCGCCCTGATAACGGATTTCTGTTTTTTGCTTTGCAGAAGCAATGGTATAATCTCCCCATGCATTGGTAAGAACGACACGGTTTGGATCCGTATAGTAATTGTACTGAAAATCAGAGTACTGTTTGACAAAATCGATTGCAATATAAGCGGTAGAGGCATCTGCTTTTACAATTGTCTGGCCAAATGACTGTGTATCTTTGTTCACGGTGTAATCAGAACTTTCCGCGTTTACGGAAATCAGATCATTGGCGGTTGTGTAACGGAGGATATTTTCATTGGGATCCCAATAAAAACGTGCATTGAGATAGTTCCGTACTGTTTCATAACTTAAATAAACTTCTCCGTTTACAAGTTTTCCTTTGGTATCAATGACTTCGTTGTTGCATATGAGAGCGACATCTGTATCCGAAGTCAGTCCATAATATTCAGACAGATCTTTTGTCTCCTTGGAAGGAGTGTATTTTTCAATGATATTTCCTAATACCATAAATAAAACAACGACAATGATAAGTGCGATAGCCGCAAAAACCGGTATAATTTTTTTCTTCATAAAAGTTCCTTTCTATCGAAAAAGTGCATTTTGAGAACAAATTTTATCAATTTGTGAAATGTAATGATCAGTATGGTGAAATGGATTACATTTACAAAAACAATTGTAGCATATTGACACTTAAAATCATAGTAAAAGTATTATTAAGAATTTCTTATTCGTGGACATAAAAAAAATGTAAATTTGAACCGACAGAAATGCAAAGAAGCCGCGGACTCCCCGCGGCTTCTGAATCTTTTTCTTATCAAATAGTGTTATATAGACACCTGGATCATCAGGTTTTGAGGGCCTTAGAACATCCACTGCTTTTATGCATAAACGATATCTACAATATAATAAGTTACAAGAATGAATGTCAAAAGTCTCCATTTACAAAAGGAGAGAATGACAAAATAATACAGGTTCATTTAGAAACCTTGTCAAAATGTACCTCTTTCAGCCTCCCTTCTTCAAACACGTAATCCCTCATGTAAGAGGTATCTTCGTGAATGGATAATTGATTTGATACATTGAGGGAATTGCTTGGAGTTCCCTCAAGCCAGATCGTCACACCCCTGTTTTCTAAGGCGGACAGTTCCATATAGAGTTTTTCTGTTTTTTCAACCATAAGATTTTCTCCTGCTTATAGTCCTGACCAAAAGGAAAACGCATAGGTTACATTTGTGATATATTATTATCCTGTTCTGGCAATTCCTCTTGGCTGTCCGGAAGAGATTCCAGCTCAGCTTCGATAGAATTCCCCATTTCCTTCTGGGTAAATAATTGCAGATGGTTCTCTAATACAGAACGTTTTTCCTGTTCCTTTTTTACAGTAAAAAGCGAAACAATATTAGGATCCCATTGCATTAAGGTGAATACCTGTGGGTTTACCGGGTAGGTTGTCACAGCAGCATTTTCAAAATCTGCCTGGTAAATAACCGCATACAGATAGGTACCTTCAAACAAATTTTCATCGACACGGGCACTTGACAGCCGGAGCAGATCTTCCTCGGAAAGATTTAAAGCTATGCCGCAGACAGAAGTTGCTTCATCCTCATTTAATAAGGAAAGAACACGCTGCTGGTTCAAAACAATATAATCTTCGCCGGTAGGAAAAGAAATTCGGATATCAATCAGATTATTGGTGTGAACGGATTCCGGTAAGCGGATATCTGATAATTCGAGATAGCGGTTACGTTCTGTAAGTCTTTCATCCGAATAGAAAAAATCGGCTGTGAGAAGCTGTCCTTTTTTCAGTGCCGTTTTCGCATATTGACCGATCAGATTTTTGCTGTCAGAAGCATAGAGAATCGATTGACTGCGTGGAAGTTTTACCGTGCACGAGGTCAGATCATCCTTTGTCAGTGCTTCCCCAGCAGGAAGTGCTTTTGACAGAAGATACACGTTTGTGTCCACGTAGGCGTTCTGTTCGGCTTCGTAGGCAGACACTGCCTGCTTTAATACCCTACAATTGTAGCGCTGGATCAAGAGCAGAATCGACAAAGGAATGCCTGCAATGCATATGCTGATGAAAAAAGTAATTAAAATTGTTTTTTACGATTGTGTAAAATGTGAATGCCTCCTAAAGCAGTTCCTGTAAAAAAGGGAACTGTTCTTTTTCGATATGAAACGGATTCTTGAAAAAGGGAATTTGCGCCATGGACAGATGATATTTTTTACGAAAAGCCTGCATATCATTTCCTTCTCCGAACAATACTAAATAGTAAAAGTCTTCCCCTGATTTCTGCCCGATAAAAGTTGATTGAATAAATTTGTGGTAAAGTTGCTCTTTCCACGGCGCAAGGCTGCCTATTACGATTTTCCGGTCGCATCGTAAGAATTCATTGTAGTTTGTCTCTGTCAGCACACCAAAATCATACAGCAGATAACAGTAGCCATGATTTAAAATTTGCGGAATTTCCCCAATTGAAACCGCAGGGTAATAATCAACATCATAAATGGTAAACATATTATGAGGGCTTTCTTTTTTGAAAAAAGGTGTGTCTTTGGATGTGAATCCGGACAGATTCTCAAAATCCTGAGACTGGTTTAGTTCCAGACAGGCAGTGGAACAGCGCAGTTTGGAAGCACAGTAGTTTGACAGTGCAATGGAAAGATGCGTGGCACCACAGCCGTGACCGCAGCCACAGATGCCGATCGAATAATGTTTTAAGGTTGTCTTTTTCTGAAATTTAAAAATTTCTTTTTTCCCCTTTCGAAAGATAATACATGAAAGAATAAATCTGTTTTGGTTTCGGTACAGGTAAATGCATCCCCGTCAAAAGGAAAGCAGTATACTTTACAGCCGAGTTTTCCTGCAAGTTTTTTTGCAGAGGACTGGTTATTGTAATTACAGATAAAAGCGGTGTTTCCGAGACAGGATAATTCCAATCCGGTGGAGATGGTCTGTGCGAGATCCCACGGACTGCCACTTAAGATAAAAAGATTAAAATTCTCTGGGCCTAATTCTATTATATCCTTCTGATATACACCAAAGTCTTTCACATAAATGGCGTCTCCGGAATCGGGCGGTTCAATCCCCTGACCGTAGTCCGGGATACCGCGGAAATATTTGTAATAACAGATACCATTCTGTTCTTTGACTGCCGGATGCTCCTGCAGCATGGAACGCAGATGATTGTTACCATTACGTTCTGTGTAAACGGCAGGATAACCATTTGCAGTTAAGGTGCTGGCAAGTGCTATGGCAATATGTGTTGTGCCAATACCTGGTTTGCTTCCAAAAACAGAAATATTTTTGATTGTGAGATGGGAAACGGATGGACACGCTGTTTTTAGATCCTGTTCAAGAGCTTCTTTAAAAAGACGGACCGTTTCATATCTGTCCGCTGCATCATATGCAGTAGCTTTTTGAATGATTGTCTGAAAAATAGTGGAACAGGGTTCCGTTGTATAGCTGCTCAGATATTGCAGGACTTTCCCGAGTCCATACACATCTGCGGAAGGCGTTACTGGAAGACCATTCAGAGCCTCCGGCGCAGCAAAATCCATTGTTCCGTAAATTTGATAATTTTTTCCAGAACCGGTAAAAAAAGATGCAATTCCAAAATCGATTAATTTTATCTGATTTCCACATACTATAATATGCTCTGGTTTTAGATCCTGATATAGGATTGGATATGGCATTAAATGATGCAGATAATCTAAAATATCACAAAGCTGGATGCCAAATTTTATTAAAAGTTCATGGGAAATTTTTTGATATGACACAAAAGTGTCAATGGATTGTCCCTGAATAAATTCCTCGATGATATAAAAGAAATGTTCATCTTCTTCAATATCGTAAATAATGGGAATTCCAGGATGATTGAGATTCTTCAGAAGTGTGGCTTCCGAAGAAGGTGAAGATACCAGAGAAGTGTCTTTGGGGATACACTTGATTGCCCGGTATACGTTCAGTCTGATATGTTCGGCAAGATAGACGGTGCTGCTGTTTCCAGTACCAAGAGTAGATAGAACCCGGTATTTGCCAAACAAAGTTGTTGGTTTAACGAAAGATCGCTCCTTTCAAAGCGTATCCGTTTCGCCATCTCATGCATACCTTTATAACATGAACAAAATTGTTTTGCAACTACTTTTTATAACTTTGGTGAATTTTCACAAAATTTTATGGGTGCAAAGGAATTGAAGATGAGTTTAGAAATATTTAATAAAATGGTATACTTTACATCAATAGGGCATTTGATTATAATAGATGTACAGTTTACAAGGTTTTCCGGATGAAGGAAGTGATAATATGAAAATTGAAAAAGTGAATGAGAATCAGATTCGTTGCACTTTGACCAGAGAAGATCTGGCAGAACGTCAGATTAAGCTCAGTGAACTCGCATACGGGACCGAAAAGGCGAAGATGCTGTTTCGAGATATGATGCAGCAGGCTGCCTATGAATTTGGATTTGAAGCAGACGATATACCGCTTATGATTGAAGCTATCCCGCTTTCCGCGGACACAATTATTCTGGTGATTACGAAGGTAGAATATCCGGAGGAACTTGATACACGTTTTTCCAGGTTTTCAGATCCTGATCCGGAAGATTTGTATGAAGATGCTATGTCAGGCAGTGTGCAGAATGCAGCGGCAGCAGGCGCTGATGATATATTAGGATTATTCAGAAAGATTCAGGAAGAGCATAAGAAAGCTGCAAAGGAGCCGGAGGGGGATACCCAGACGGCAGAGAGCAGTGAGAAAACAGCGAAGGAAGAAACTCCGGTAAACGTACTTGTAGACATTACAAAGCTGTTTGTTTTCAAGAATCTTGATGAAGTGACAAGACTTGCGCATATATTGAATAGTTTTTATGCGGGAGCGAATGATCTTTACAAGAGTCAGACCGCCAACCGCTATTATCTGCTGGTGAGTAAGAGTGATCAGTCACCGGAAACATTCAATAAGGTCTGCAATATTTTATCAGAATATGCAGCTCAGCAGCCATATACGCCGGCAATAGGAGCATTTTTCAGGGAACATTATCATATGATCCTGCAGGGAAATGCGCTTCAGACTCTGGCAGAATTATAAACGAATCAAAAAGCCTTCGGGCAAAAAGAAAAGGTACCGGCAATTTGCCGATACCTTTTTTGTAATAATGTTTGCTTAAAACTAAGCGAGGTCTTTTGCTAAGAAATCGTTGATCTCTTTTACTAAAGCATCTGGATCAATTCCGTGAACCATAGCTGCCTCTTCAATTGTTTCCATCTGGGAAGATGGGCATCCAAGACAATGCATACCAATATTTAAAAGAATTGGTGCAATATTCTGGTCAATCTGAAGTAATTCACCAATCATGGTTGATTTATTAACCTGAGCCATTCTGATATCCTCCTTGTATCTTTTTGGAAAAAGTTCTGATACTTTTTCGTTGTATTCCCACATACGACAAAGTGATATTTGCCGTATTAGTGTGTCCAATAACGAGGTAATTATAATACGATTTGCTTTGGAAAGCAAATAAATTTGTAGATTTTTCTAAGGGAAAAAGAGGATTTTGACGATATATGAAGCAGATGAGTTGAGAAGGAAGGAAAAATATGAGAATTAATAATAATATGTCAGCAGTGATCACCAATAAACAGCTGCTTCGTACAGAAAACAATCTTACAAAATCCATGGAGAGACTTTCTTCCGGTTTGAAGATCAATCATGCAAAGGATAATCCTGCAGGAATGGCAATTTCCAATAAGATGCAGGCACAGATCGATGCGTTAGACAGAGCATCTTCCAATGCATCCGATGGAACTTCTGTACTTCAGATCGCAGATGGCGCATTGAATGAGACAAGTGCTATTTTACAGAGAATGCGTGAACTTTCTGTCCAGGCAGCAAACGGAACGAACTCTTTAGAGGACAAACAGGCAATCCAGGACGAGATCGAGGCGTTGAAGGATGAGGTCAACCGTATTTCCAAAGATACGGAGTACAATTCAAAATCGCTGTTGGATGGTTCTTTGGATACACGTGTTTATACGGATAACGCAAATGTTTCCCGTGTGAATGTTTCGGATTATGTAAACCCGGGAAAATATGAGATCAATATCAAAACAGCCGCAACAAAGGCAACAGATACTGCAACAGATGTGGGAATTAATTCTACGGGTACGGGGGCAATCGGTGCATCTGGAACAATTTCCATCAATGGTTCTTCCGTGGATATTGATGCAAATGACACAATGGCAGAAGTTTATGAGAAAATCCGTGCAGCAGCAGAGGTTGGCGAGGCAGAGATGAAGACGGACGATGGTACGTTTACTGGTCTTCAGGCAAGCAGATATGGTTCTTCGGCAGCGTTAGTTATAACGTTTTCTGGAAAAGAAGGTGTGAGTACAACGAAAGATTTTGCAACAGCGTTAGGTTATACCACAGATCTTACAACAGATGCGAAAACAGGAACAATGACTTATGATGCAGCAAAAGCCGGAAATTCTGGAACGGATGCAGAAGTGGAACTTAGTGTTGGAAAGGTGATTGCGGGAACAACAGATACATCTATTTTTTCAAACACCGCAACCGTTGCAACCGATGGAAACAGAGTGACGATCACGGACAGAGATGGATTTTCCATGAGTTTTCTGGCAAAAGAGGGAAAAACAGGAAAGACAGTCTTTGATGTGACTGATATCGGTAATATGACACTTCATATCGGAGCTAACGAGCATCAGAATATGGATGTCCGCATTCAGGAAATTTCCTGTGAGACCCTTTATATCGATGATCTGGATGTCACAACTGTGACAGGAGCTGACCGTGCAATCAGTGCATTGGACGATGCAATTGCAATGGTATCTGATGCACGTTCCAAGATCGGTGCTTATGAAAACCGTCTGGAGTATGCAACTTCCAGTCTCGATACATTTGAGGAGAATATGACGGATGCAATGTCAAGACTGACAGATGTGGATATGGCAGAGGAAATGACCAATTATACACAGTACAATGTACTTCAGCAGGCAGGCGTGTCAGTTTTAAGTCAGGCAAATGATCTTCCACAGAATGTTTTATCATTGTTACAGTAGTATTTTTGCAGGGATGGTGTAAAACGTGGAAAAAGAGCAGATTTTGGATTTTACCAGAAGAATCAGCCAGAGCAACCGGAGCGGGCTTACGGTGATCAATTATGAGATCATCTTTGCTTATCTGGATGATGCAAAAAAAGCATATCAGGAAGAAAAATGGGAAGAGTTTAAGGTGGCTCTGCGGAAAGCACAGAATTCCATTGGTGAGTTAATGCAGACACTGGATTTTTCTTATGACATCTCCAGAAATCTTTACCGGATTTATGTTTTCTGCAGGGATTCCCTTGCGGCAGCAATGTATAAACGGAGTCTGACGGAGATTGAAACTGCAGAAAAAATGCTTCGGAAATTATATCAGAGTTTTTGCAAGGTGGCAGAGACAGATTCCTCTGCGCCAATGATGAAAAATACCCAGCAGGTGTATGCCGGGTACACATACGGAAAAGGTGATCTGGTGGAAAACTGCCAGGAACTGGACAAATCAAGAGGCTTCTTTGCATAGAAGCCTCTTCTTTTCGATTAAAGTGCCGGAAATTACTGGGAAAGTTCCATTTTTTTTTATGCTTGCGAGCAAAAATTTATAACGCATCTGCACGGAGTTTAACTCGTAAATGTAGCAGTCGATCAGATCCGGATCGACAACATTTTCCAGGTTATTATAAGCATCCTGCAGTGCACGTGCGGTCTGGTGGAGGTCATCCTTAAGAAGCGTATAGTGTTTATCCTTTGCATATTCCTCTTGTAAAATACGTATGGTAATCCCCTCCGATCAATAAAATTCTGTCCTCATGGGAACAGTCACTGAAATCTTATTAATAGTATAGTCACGGAATGGAAAAACTATACAATATCTCAAATAATTTTCATAAATTCCAGAAAACAATCATAAATTAAAACAAAAAACGTGGTGGTTATGGATCAAAAAATGGGAATGGTGGTACTTGCCATCATTTGTGGAATCATTCTTCTGGTACTTTTATTGCGAAAAAGGGCACAGATTATTTTAAATTTTTTAGTTCGGACAGTCCTTGGAGCCATCATGATTCTTCTGGTCAATGACATTTTGCAAAAGCAAGGCTTCGATATATATGTCGGTTTAAATCCGGTTACCCTTTTGACATCCGGAACCCTTGGATTCCCTGGGGTTGCGCTCCTTTATGGAATTGAGGTGACAAAGTTTTTGTAGGAAACTGCCAAAGTTCGACTTTTTTCACAATTGCTATAGACAAGCAAAAATGCGGTTGCTATAATGCGACTTACAACAAAGCGAGGTGATGAATTGGGGCGATTACAAATCTGACACTGCTGACATTTTTATCGATTGCAGTGGTAACAGATGTGCAATGCATGAAGATCAGTAACCGGCTGATCGTGTGTGGATTAATATGGGGACTGGTACTCAAAATTTGGGGAAATGGGTACGTTGGTATTCTGTATTTTATTCTTAATATTACAATTCCGGTGGTTCTTTTATTTCTTTTATTTCAGATGCATGCTCTTGGAGCAGGCGACATCAAATTATTTTCCTTAGTAGGTAGTTTTTTGACAACAAAGCAGTTATTTCTGGTAATGTTTGATTCCTTTCTTTTTGCAGCAGTGCTTGGCATGGGAAAAGTAGTGCAGCTTTATCTTTCACAGGGAGGGAAAAAGGAAAGATTCACAAAAATTCATTTTTCCATCGAAATCCTGCTGGCAGTTGTGTATGTAACAGGGAGGTGTGTAGTTGCAAAAAATTAAAATTGCCCTTTGTGATAAGGACAAGTTTTATTGTGAGCGCTTTGCGGCTTATATGATGAACCATAAAGCGCAGGAAATTGAGTTGAATATTTATTCCACGATCGAGCAGTTTACCGGAGATGAGAAAATGGGAAACTTTGATCTGGTGATTGCAGGGAGAGGATTTGAGGAGTTTTCTTCGGACGTAAATATCATGTATCTGTCTGATCTGTGTGGAAATCAGGCGGCGGAGGAGGCAATGTGGGAAAAAGATACGATACCGCAGAAGAAAATTGTTACGAAATATCAACCGATGGAACAGTTGCTGCATGAAATTTATGTGCAGGCAGGGATGACCAAAAGGGAACCTGTGGGAGTGCAGGTTGCGACACATGGGAAGGTGATCGGGGTAGTTTCTCCGGAATGTCATGAGATGCAGGAACTGTTTTCGGTGATGCATGCGGTAAATCTTGGCAGAGAGCAGAAAGTACTGTATTTCAATTTCCTTGAGTTTTCGGGCTTTCGGGAATTATTCGGACAAACAGGGAATTTTGATTTTACAGACGTAGTTTTAAAACTCCGCAGTGGGGAACTGACGACAGAGTATTTTTGGAACTGTGTCTATGAAATGTCCGGAATATCTGTGATTTTGCCTTTTGAAAATCCGGAAAATATCAGGCAGATTGGCAGACAGGAGTGGGAACAATTTATTGATTTTATGGAACAAAATACGGACTTTGAGGTGCTTGTCGTAGATTTTGGCGTGAGTATGCCGGAACTGGCAGATTGTATGAGCCGCTGTGATGAACTGCTTCTGATTGGCAGGGAAGGTTATTTTTACGAGTGCAGGGACAAGCATTTTTATGAGTGGCTGGAAAAGACAGGACATCAGGCAGTGGCAGAAAAAATTCACAAAGTCAATGTGCCATATACGGCTAAAAATATTCATGGCGGTGGAAATGTCATCGAGCAGTTACAGTGGAGTGAATTTGGTGATTTTGTCAGAAGATGGAAGGAGATCATGGATGAGTAGCAAATGTTTGGAGTGCGTATTGTGAGGAAAAGGAGAGTTTGGGAGGAATTATGCAGACATCGGATGAAGAAATTCAAAAGCTGAGGGAACATATTCTCGCGGAAATTGACCTCACCAGAGAGATGAGTGATACCGAAATCCGGGCAATTGTCTCAGAAAAATGCAGTATTTACGGAAAACAAAAATTTTTAAAACTGTCAGAGCAGGAAGCGTTAGAACAGTATCTGTTCCATTCGCTCCGCAAGCTGGATGTGTTGCAGGAATTACTGGATGATCCGGAAATCACAGAGATTATGGTAAATGGGGCAGAGCATATTTTTTACGAAAAAAGAGGGCAGCTGTTTGAGTCAGATAAGCATTTTACTTCCAAAGAGAAATTAAATGATGTCATTCAGCAGATGGCAGGAAGTAATAACCGTATGGTGAATGAGGCATCGCCGATCGTGGATACGCGCCTTGCAAATGGTTCAAGGGTAAATATTGTGTTACAGCCGATTGCAATTGACGGTTCGGCTATCTCAATCCGTAAATTTCCGGAGCAGCCGTTTGTGATGGAAGATCTGATCCGATTTGGAGCAATCACAGAGGAGGCAGCAGAGTTTTTAAAAGTGCTTGTGCTTTCCGGGTATAACATTTTTGTTTCCGGTGGGACAGGTTCCGGAAAAACAACATTTTTAAATGCATTGTCACAGTTTATCCCAAGGGAGGAACGAATTATCACAATTGAGGATTCGGCAGAACTGCAATTGATCGACAAACCCAATTTGGTGCGGTTGGAAACAAGGAATGCCAATACCGAAGGGGTTCTGCCGATCACGATACGCGACCTGATCAAAACGGCACTTCGCATGAGACCAAACCGGGTGATTGTGGGAGAGTGTCGTGGAGCGGAGGCACTGGATGTGCTGCAGGCGATGAATACAGGGCATGATGGAAGTTTGTCCACCGGACATGCCAATTCCTGCAAAGATATGTTAAGCCGATTGGAAACGATGGTTTTAATGGGGATGGAACTGCCGCTTCCAGCGATTCGAAGCCAGATTGCGTCCGGCATTGATATTCTGATTCATCTTGGACGTATGCGGGATAAGAGCCGAAAGGTACTTTCAATTACAGAAATTGCAGGATACGAGGAAAATAACATCATTTTGAATGACATATACCGCTTGGAAGAAGAGAAAGCGGAAGAAAATACAGTACATGAAAATACAGTACATAGAGCAATGGAAAAAGTCGGTGATCTGATACACACAGAGAAAATGATAAGGGCAGGGTATTGTCTGGATGGATTATAGTACATATTTTTTGAGCAAAAAAGAAATGATGGTTTGCATTGGAAAAGGAATTCTGGCGGGAATGCTTGCGGCGTGGATTTTATATCAGTCTGTATATGGCATGGTCACTGTTTTTATTTTCATTCCACTGTGTATTCAAAGAGAGAAAAAGAAACGGCGGGAACAGCAAAAAGAGACACTTCTTTTGCAGTTCCGCGATGCAATGCAGAGTGTTGCGGCAGCACTTCAGGCGGGATATTCCATGGAGAATGCATGGCGGGAGAGCGAGAAGGAGATGACGGAACTATATGGACAGGATGGGATATTTGTCGGAGAACTGCATCAGATCAATCAGGCGGTTGGAATGAACCAGCCAATTGAAAAACTGTTATATGAATTTGCGCTTCGCAGCGATTGTGAAGATATTCAGAATTTTTCCGATGTTTTTTTGTTCGCGAAACGCAGTGGCGGTGATTTTCACAAAATTATAGCAACAACCATTGAACATATCAGCGATAAGATCGAGGTGGAAAGAGAGGTTCAGACAGTAATTTCTGCAAAGAAGATGGAACAGAAGATTATGAATGTAATTCCTGTTTTCATTATTTTATATCTGAATCTGACATCAGGAGAATTTTTTGGCACCATTGTATGGAAATATTTTTGGAATTAGTGTTATGACAGGCGCGTTGGGTGCGTATCTTGCTGCAATAAAAATTTCTGCAAAAATGACAGCTATTAAGGTCTGACAGATATGTGGGTGGAGCGTTAAGTGTATTCTGAAGAGTTGAGTGAAATCTGGGAAGGAATATATGAAAAATAGAAAAAGTGAAAAGCAGGGACAGAGCCTTTATCGAAAAATGGGGAAGGTCTTTGCGTTATTTGCTGTGTTGGCTGGGGCAGCGCTGATACAGGAATCTATGAATCCGGTGTTAAAGCAGGGAAATGTATTGGAGCGGCAGGCATATGGAGATGGCAACTACGATGCAGAACTTATCTGGGAAATTCCAGAGAAGGAACTGGAACAGGAACTGTCAGTGCACGTGGCAGAGCAGGGGCTGACGAAGGAAGAACAGCAGGCATTGCTTGCGGCGGCAGAGCAGGAGATCGCAGAGACTTTTCCGGGAGAAAATGAATCTGTAGATGAGATCCGAAAGGATGTCTGCATCCAGTCACAGTATCAGGACGGACAGGTGACGGCAGATTGGAGTTTTGATTCTTATCAGTATGTCGATCTGGAAGGGCATGTAATGAATGACAGTTTAGAGGAAGAGGAAATATTGGTGAAGGCTGTCGTGGAATTAGGCTGTGACAGTCAGACGTTGGAGTATCAGTTTTTCTTTCAAATTTGTCCAAAGATATATTCAGAGAAAGAAAAAATTAACAATAAATTAAAACAGGAATTAATAAAAAAGAACGAAAAAACCAACGATTCTACGCTGATTTTGCCGGAATCCATAGATGACCAGACAATCATATGGAAGGAAAAAAGTGAGAGAATGCCTTTAAAATTGCTGCTTCTTGGGATGATTGCAGCGGGCTGTGTTCCATTGGTCGAGAAATCCAGAAAGCAGGAAGAGGAAAAACGGCGAAAAGAAAAATTGCAGTCTGAGTATCCGGAGCTGGTGAGCAAGTTGACAATCCTTCTTGGGGCTGGAATGACATTATTTAGCGCATGGAACAAAATTGCAACGAGTTACAGCAATAAGCGGAAAAATAATACGATACCGATTCATCCGTTATATGAGGAGATGCTTATCACATGTCATGAGATTGAGAGCGGAGTTGGAGAGGCACGGGCTTATGAACGCTTTGGAGAGCGATGTGGATTGCATCGTTACCGGAAATTTTGCAGTTTGCTTGTCCAGAATCTTCGAAAAGGAACGAGGGGACTGGTGCAGCTATTAGAACAGGAAGTTTCAGATGCCTTTGAAGAACGCAAAAATCTGGCAAAGAAAAGCGGGGAGGAGGCAGGGACAAAAATGCTGTTTCCAATGATGATGATGTTTGGAATTATCATTGTCATTATTATGGTTCCTGCGTTTCTTTCGTTACAGTAAGTAATTGTTTCTCAAAATGATTATCAGAGAATTGTTGGATCTGTAAAATGCAGGGCGGACAATGAAAGGTAGATGTAAGCAGTTTTTTAATTTTTAAAAATAGGAAAGCGAGGAAAAAGAATATGAAAGATCAAATGGTAAGAGTGGCAAAAGAATTTGCAGCAGATGAGAGTGGAGTGGGAGTTGTGGAAATGATATTGATACTTGTCGTTTTAATAGGGCTTGTAATCATCTTTAAAAAGCAGCTCACAAATCTGGTGAACAGTATTTTCGAAACGATTAACAGCAAGGCGGGAAGTATCTAGTGAAGAAGGGAAGTATTACGGTATTTTCAGCGCTATGTATGAGTTTTGTACTTTCAGCCCTTTTTGTATTACTTGAGGCAGCAAGATTTTATGGGCTGTCTCAATATGCGGACTGGAAAGGAAGACAGGGCGTGGAATGTGTGGCGGCAGAATATCAGCCTTATTTATGGGAAGAGTTTCATTTGCTCATGCTGGATGGTAGCTATAGTACATATTTTTTTGAAATCGGCAATGTGACAGGGAGAATGAAAGAGAAACTGGATGAAAATTTGAATCAGAAGAATTTTGGATGGCAGTTTCCGGATATGAATCTGTTTCAGATGGAGACCAGCCACATTTATGAGCCAAAATATTTGCTTGTCACAGATGCTGATGGCGAAGTGCTTCTCGATATGATCTCTGCATATATGAAGACAAATCTGCCCAGAGAGGCAGCAGAAGAGATTCGTCAGAGATATATTAACCAGAATGACATGAAAAATAATACGACGAATGTCGAAGAAACCATTGATCAGGCGAAAGAGAGCATTGAGAGTGCAAGGGCAGAGAAGGAAAAGACAGAGAAAGCAAAGACAGACAATGGAAAAGCAGAAAATGGCAGGCAGGAAAATGAATCTATTGTGAATAGGACAAATGAAAAGGATACACAGCCTCTGGAAGAAAATCCGTTGGATGTTGTGAATGAAATCAGAAAATCGATGAGTCTTTCTACACTTGGACTGGTTGTGGAAAACGCCGGCGAAATCTCTACGAAATGCATGAATCTTGCAGAGGCGATTGAAAAAAGAACCTGCAGTGAAGGAAATATAAATTACGAAGCAGAAAGTGACTGGTATCGGAAAATTCTTGTGCTGGAATATGCGGAATCAAATTTTTCCAACTACTGCAGCCCGAAAGAAAACCATGCATATTCCTATGAGTTGGAATATTTAATTGGAGGACATGAAGAAGAACGAAAGAATTTAGAAGAGGTAGTCAACAGACTGCTATTGTATCGCTGTGCTTCGAATGTCACATATTTACTGTCGGACAGAGAAAAAATGTTACAGTCCGAGACAATCGCTGCTGCATTAGCTGGCTTTACCGGAAATCCGGCAATCATTAAGACGGTACAGATCGCGGTTGTCGGTGCATGGGCATATATCGAAAGTATCCAGGATATCAGGGCATTGCTCATGGGAGGAAAAATTGCGCTGGTGAAGTCAAAAGAGCAGTGGACGACAGATTTGGCGCATCTATTACAGTCGTTTCAAAGCCAGACAAGGGCAAAAGAATGCAGCAATGGTCTAAAATATCAGGATTATTTAAAGCAGATTTTATTTTTTGCAAAGGATGGAACATTATCCTGCCGCATGCTCAATGTAATGGAGCAGGACTTGATTCAGAATGAGGAATATAAAGATTGCAGAATGGATCATATGATCGTTTGTTTCAGGTGTGAGGTGGAATTTGCGGCAGAACCTCTTTTTTCCAGGTTGTCTTTTATAAATAGTGAAAAATTAAAACAATATTCCTTCCGAAGAGAAAATCAGATCAATTACATTCCATAAGAAAGGCAGGTGTGTCCGGGTGTCTCTTATCTTCTCCAAAACTATAAAAAATGAACAAAAATCTCTCCCTGAAAGATGTTCTTTTAGGAAAGGTCCGGCTTGGACCAATGCACCCAAAGAGACACCCGGATGCACCTGTCCGTCCGGTTCTATGACATTGGAGGCAGCAGTTGTGGTGCCGATACTTGCCTGTCTGTTTACATTTGTGTTGTTTTTCTTTCGTGTTATGCAGGTGCAGCTCTGCGTGCAGGATGCATTAGAAGATACGGGACGCACGCTGTCTGTCTATGCAGCCGTAAAGGACAGTCAGGAAGAAAAGTATGCGGTACTTGCAAAAAGTATGTTTATTGCAAAGGCGCGCGAAGATGATAATATCCGAAAATTTGTGACGGGAAATGTTTTCGGAATTACATTTTCAGAATCGTCTTTTGAGGGAAATGATATTTGTCTCAGAGTCCATTATCAGATGAAATTTCCAGTTAGTCTGCTTGGGAAAAAGTCATTCTGGCTCTCGCAGCAGACAATTTATCGAAAGTGGACAGGATGGAAAGACGAACTTGGCATCCAGGATGGTGACAGATGGGTATATATTGCAGAACAGGGAACCGTGTATCATAAGACTTCGGGCTGTACGTATCTGAATTTGTCAATTCAGTCGGTAGAAGATGTGCAAATAGCGGAATATCGGAATGAAAGCGGAGAGAGATACCACAAATGCGAGCTTTGCGCGGATAAAATCAACAAATTTGAAAGGGTATATATCACAAATTACGGAAATAAATATCACACAGATTTAAACTGCAGCGGTATTAAAAGAACCATTGAGATGGTACGCTTATCTGATGTGGAGGGAAAGGGGGCGTGTTCAAAATGCTGGAAGGAATAAGGATGATTGTTTTATTGGTCAGTTTGTTTTTATGTGCATGGATCGATTGGAAAACAGAGCGGGTGAGTGTGCCGCTACTTCTGCTGGGAGGAATGGCAGCCGTATTATTGCATTTGTTTGCACAGGAAGAATCCGTTTTTTATTTAATGACGGGAATGTCTGTTGGTATCGCATTATTACTTTACAGTCTGGTTACACATGAAAGTATCGGATATGGAGATGGATGTTTATTTGTGATGACAGGTTTATTTCTGGGAATTTGGGAGAACCTTGTGCTGCTTTTGCTGGCATCTGTTTTAGCGGGAATCGGCTCGGCAGTGTTGCTTTTTTTTAAGAAAAAAGAAGAAAAAGGAAAGAATACCGTTTGTACCATTTGTATTTACGGCGTATGTTTTATTGTTACTTTGATGGAAGGAGCGGGTTATGCGGGGAAGTTTTTCAATAGAGGCATCATTGATCGTGCCACTTGTGCTTGCGGTCATGGTACTTGCGCTGAGAACCGGAATCGATTGCTATGAAGAGACAAAGGCGCAAGTGGCAAAACTGGGAACAAGAGTATCATTTGATATTGTGGATACAATGTATCTGCTGGATGAGATCACAGATATTGGAGATTTATTTCATGGAGATTGAATATAAAAGGGAACTGACAAAAAGTTATATGTGTGTCAAGACGGATCAGGATTTTCTTCCTTTTGAAAAAGAAATATTAACAAGAAGCAGCATATTAGGGATAGTGCCAGTCAATACGACTTTTGCGGATGCTGCTACAGTCTGCTGGTACGATATTACAGGAATGCAGGCATTTGATCATGCGTTGGAAATGGAAATGATGGACAGTCAGATGCTGACACAGTTTCTCGTAAGCTTATGTGGAACGCTTGAACGGTTAGAAAGTTTTCTGTTAGATCCCAGGCATCTCTGGTTTTCCCGGGAAAGTATATTTAAAAACAACCGGGATGGAAGTTTCTGGTTCTGCTATTGCCCGGAAGGGAAGGAGAATATTACAGAGGGATTTCAAAAACTCATGGAATATCTTCTCACAAAAATCGATCATAAAGATCAGCGGGCGGTAAAAATGGCATACCATATTTATGATCAGGTGATAAAGGAAGGCTATAGTCTGATCGCAATCCGGGAAAGTCTTACTTATGATCGTGTGGATATAGAACCTGTGCCGGACAGAACACTGGAAAATAGCAGAGTAGAGCTTGAGCAGACTTCAGATCAGACGGAAAAAGAAAAAACGTTCACAAAGCAGATAAAGCAGATGGTAAAGCAAAAGTGATTTTTCAAAAGGCAATCGAACATTTTTTCCCGGATGTTGCGAAATTCAAAGAATATAGGAGGCAGCTGGCAAAGAAAAAAGAAAAAAGAATGAAATCCAGCCCATTGTTTTTGAGCCGGAAGAAGAGGAGGTAAAAATGGGACGTCCCACAGTCCTTTTGGCGGATCAGAGAAAAACAATCCGGGGAGTTCTGAGATATGAAGGAAACAACCAACTGCCGGATCTGAAAATTGATACGTTTCCATATGTGATCGGAAGCGCTGCTGACTGTCCCGGTCATGTCGACTGCGCTACGATCAGCCGTCATCATGCAAAAATCACGAAAGTAGAAAATGTATACTTTATTGAAGATATGAATTCTGCCAATGGAACAAAGGCAGGAGGGACGCTCTTAGATTACAAGATGAAAGTGAGTTTACAGGCAAACGAGATCCTTGAGTTTGCAGATGAAAAGTTTAGATTTATTTAAGAAAAACATCGGAGAAATATCATTGCTTCTACCTCTGGAAATCTCTATAATATCCATGAAAGGCTATGAAATGGAGTGGACAGCGAATGAGAAACGAATGGATGGAGATATTTTCTCAGGAAGGATATCGTTTTTGTAAAGTAAAACCGGAAGAGACCGGTGTTTTCTATAAATATTATGAGGAAGGGTTTCATCTTGTAATGTTCATTGATGGTACGAATGGATATCTGCCGACGATGGGACAACTGCAAGTGATGCAGGAGCGGGTGCAGGAACTTTTTTATCATCCGGTGGGAAGGTTACAGGACTTCCTGGAAGGATTTCCGGTGTACCATGTGGAACTGCTGACCATTCTGCTCACGAATCAGTCTGAGAATGCAAAACAACTTTGCTCTGAAGGAAAAAATATCTGGATATATGATCAGGACAGAAAACAGCTGATCATATATGAGAATCAGCCGGGAGATTTCTGGGGACTAAAGAATCGAATTGAACACATGGATGTACAGCAGAACAGCCGGGCATCTGCACCGGTAAGTGGAAAACATTCCATCATGCAGCTGCCGTTTGTCACAGGGCTGATCGCACTTGCAAACATTCTTGTATACATTATATTATCTTTTGGCGGAGCAACAGAAGATGCGTTCTATATGGCATCGAGAGGTGCCATGTATCCGGAGTTTCTTACGATCAATCATCAGTGGTGGCGTTTATTGACAGCAATGTTTTTACATTTTGGAGTGGCACATCTGATGAATAATATGGTAATTTTCTGTTGTGTCGGATCAAGACTGGAGAAATACATAGGTCATTGGAAAATGGCAGTGGTTTATTTTGCCGCAGGAATTGGTGGAGGACTGCTCTCTTATATCATGATGCTATTGTCGGGAAATTATGCCGTATCCGGCGGTGCTTCCGGCGCAGTATTTGGTGTGATCGGTGGACTTTTGTGGGTTGTGATATACCATAGAGGAAAGCTGGAGGGAATGACGACAAAGGGAATCCTGATCATGATCGTATTAAGTCTTTACTTTGGCTTTACAAGCATAGGCGTGGATAACTGGTGCCATGTGGGAGGCATGCTCTGCGGATTTTTGGCAACATTGATTTTATATCACGGAAAACGCCAAAAATATTGATTTTGTCTGCAAAACTTAATATACTTAAAAAAGATGTTGCGGATGAATCCATGAATATAAATCCGCAAATACAGAATAATCTGCTTCGCAGATAGAAAGGGCAGATCAATGAAGATAAATATTTATTATGGCGGCAGAGGGTTGTTAGACGATCCAACTCTTTATGTTTTAAATAAAATGGAGGAAGTTTTAAAAGAACTTCGTGTGACTGTAGAGCGCATCAATATCTATGAGCATAAAAATGAGATTGCAACACTTCCACAGACTATGAAAGACGCGGATGGAATTATTCTGGCGACGACAGTGGAATGGCTAGGAATTGGCGGATACATGCAGCAGTTTTTGGATGCGTGCTGGCTTTATGGAGACAAGGAAAAGATTAAGGTTACTTATATGCAGCCAATCGTTATGTCAACCACTTACGGAGAACGTGAGGGAGAGATGACGCTTGCCAATGCATGGGAGATTCTTGGCGGACTGCCATGTGCAGGACTTTGCGGTTACGTGGAGGATCTCGTCACGTTTGAAATGAATGAGGATTACACCGTCATCATTGAGAAAAAGGCCGAGAATCTTTATCGTACGATTTCCCAGAAGATCAAAAATCTTCCGACAAGCAATCAGGCAGTAAAGCGGAGCATTTCGCGTACACCACAGTTAGAACTGACTCCACAGGAGAGTGAGCAGTTATCCAAATATGTTTCCGATGACTCTTATGTGAAGAAGCAAAAAGAGGATATCGAGGAACTAGCATCCATGTTTAAGGATATGCTTGGAAAGAATCCACAGCCACAGGATGCATTTATGAAAGATTTCCAGAGGCATTTTACACCACAGCAGGATTTTGCTGCCCGCTATTTATTTATGATTGATGGGATGAAAGAACCACTGTTTATTTCTGTAAAGGATGATAAATTAGAAATCAGTTATGGAAAACAGGAGAATATCGATGTGATCGCAAAGCTTTCAGATCAGGTTCTTGAGAGTATCGTGGAAGGCAGAATGACATTCCAGAGAGCTTTCATGACAGGTGAGATGACTGCAAAAGGTAATTTTAAGACACTTCGTATGTTAGATACCATGTTTAACTTTGTGTAAGAGGTAAAGTGAGCGTAAAGGTACAGCCGTCACCAGGTCTGGAATCACAGTGAATCGTTCCGTGATGGGATTCCACAATCTGCTTGGTGATGACAAGACCTAAACCGCTGCCACCGTTTTTGGAAGTGATAAAAGGTTCAAAAATACTGTCTGCAAAGGCAGGATCTAACCCTCCGCCATAGTCGGTTACAGCGATAAGGACAACGTCATTTTCGGATGAAACGCGGATGGTTACGGTTCCTGATTTATCCATGGCTTCATAAGCATTTTTCAGTAAATTAATGAGAGCCTGTTTGAGTAGTTGGGGATCAATATCGATTTCGGGAAGATTTTCTTCCGTTATGATGTTGCAGTGAAAATCAAGAGCTGCGAAGGCGGAGATGGAATCATGGATATCTTCCATATAATCATATAAATTAACATGGCGGAGATTCAGATGATCGCAGAGCCTTGCAGAGGATAACTCTGTGACCATGTTCCGTAATGAGGTGATTTCGGACATAGTTTCTGCCCAATACGCAAAATCAGACACCTCAGGATGTTTCTTTTCAACTAATTGTAAAGAACTGCTGATCAATGTAATAGAATTTTTGATTTCATGGAAAATATTTAGGTAGTCCTCGCTATTTAACAAAATTTCACCCCGGTCTCATTCAGATTTTTACATTAGACAGTCACAGTTTAGCACCAATACAGGGAAACTGCAATCATTAACGAATTACAAAATTCGACAACATAATTTAATATAAGAAAGAAGGATAAAAAAATGAGAGATGAAAATTGTATTTTCTGTAAAATTATTGCAGGAGAAATTCCATCCAACACAATCTATGAGGATGATGAGTTCAAGGTAGTTTTAGATGTCAGCCCGGCGAGCAAGGGACATGCGCTGATTCTGCCAAAGAATCATTATGCAGATCTGTATGAGATCGACGAAAATGTAGCTGCAGATGCCATGAAGCTTGCCAAAAAGCTCGCAATCCATATGACAGACGTATTAAAATGTGACGGATTCAATCTGGTTCAGAACAATCACGAAGTGGCAGGACAGACAGTATTTCATTTCCATATGCACCTGATCCCAAGATACCTCAATGCAAAGAACAATGATATCTTAAACTGGTCTCATGAAACTTTCTCGCCAGAAGAGATGGCAGAGATCCGTGATTCTTTAAAAATGCAATCATAAGCCAAAAAGGCTGTTGCATGATACAAAAATCGTAGTCTCACGCAACAGCCTTACTACTTTATTAAAAATAGATCATTCTAGTTCTTTTTAGCGGCGTCATCGATCAGAGAGACAATGGCAGCGATCGAATTCGTACCATTACTTTTTTCCATGGCTTCCACATAACGTTCTTTGTGTGAGAAAACATGGTCAATAGCCTCTAACAGAGCGGTGTTTGTCACTGCTTCCTCCTCAAGCACATAACTGTAACCGGAAGAACGGAAAGAATTTGCATTTAAAATCTGATCTCCACGGCTGGCAGCAGCGGACAGCGGAATTAAAATATTAGGTTTGTGCAGTGCAAGCAGCTCACAGATGGCATTGGCTCCGGCACGGGAGATGACTAAAGATGCAAGTGCGAACATATCTGCAAGTTCTTTGTTTGCGTATTCGAACTGTGCATAGCCATCGGTATCTTTTAAAGTTTCGTCAAGGTTTCCCTTTCCACATAAATGGATAATGTTATAGCGTTTCAGTAACTCTGGAAGAAGATCACGGATTGCGGTGTTGATCGCACGTGAGCCGGTACTTCCACCAATAATTAAAATAACCGGTTTCTCCGTATTTTCAAAGCGGCAGAGTCTGATCGCATTCGAAGGATTTCCATTTAATAATTCCTGACGGATCGGAGAACCAGTGAGAACTGCTTTTCCCTCAGGAAGATACTTCATTGTCTCAGGAAAATTGCAGCATACTTTTGTAGCACTTGGAATGGCAAGTTTGTTTGCAAGACCGGGTGTAATGTCGGATTCATGGATAATTGCAGGGATTTTACAGTGTTTTGCTGCCAGAACAACAGGAACAGATACAAAGCCCCCCTTGGAAAATACAACGTCCGGTTTTATTTTTTTTAACAGGCGGATTGACTGATAATAGCCTTTGATCACCTTAAATGGATCAGAAAAATTCTTTACATCAAAATATCTTCTCAGTTTTCCGGAAGAGATTCCGTAATAAGGAACTTTTTGTGCTTCAATCAACCCCTTTTCAATTCCCTCATAGGAACCGATATAAGAGATTTCATATCCCTCGCTGCGAAGCGCAGGCATCAGGGCAATATTCGGTGTGACATGTCCGGCTGTACCGCCTCCGGTCATTACGATTTTTTTCATAAGAAGTCCTTTCTGTGCAAAAAAGCATGGATTCTGCACTTCAATTCTTCCATATTTATAATACCCATATGCAAAAAAGTCAAGAAAATGACTTGTGCTTTTCTTGTCGGAACTTGCGATTGATTTTGCAGGCAAGTCCCTTTTCAAAAAATAAAAACATTTTTATAATGTAAATATGAAGTAATAGCAATCATGAAGGACAGTAATTATGAAGCTGCCGAAGAATGGCGGGGATTGAATAATTACGAGAAAGAGGTAATGTACGATGGAAGTGGTGATGCAGATGATGTATTCCTATTCACTTGAGCTTCTTGCAGCAGCAGTTGGGCTGATGCTTTTGCTTGAACTTGTCACATTACGAAAGATAAATAAATGGAAAAGGAAAGAAAAAGAACAATTTTTTGAACTGGAAGAAAAACTGAGCCGTATATCCGAAAAGCAGAACGAGACGGCACGGGAGATCACGCAGCAGGCGCAGGATGATAAAATGGCGCAAAAGTCCAGTGAGAATCCGGAAAAAGAGGCTCCGGAGAAGCTGATCGATGCTGTGCTCACTGAGGTGTTTTCCTGAAAACTTGACAATTTTATATCTGTTTGCTATAATCGCTCCTGTAACAAATCCGTAACAATTGTAACAATTATGAATAAAACACAACAAAGGTGTAATATTATTTAGTAATGAACACTGATGGAGGTTTCTATGAATTTAAAGAAAAGAGCGGCAGGAGCCATTGCAGTTGCCATGTCAGTGGTAGTGATGACCTCGGTCGCACAGGCTGCACCAGCGGATTATAAAACAGGTGTGGCATCACAGGCAACAACGACTGACTTAGCTACAAATGGAATTGCAGGAATCGCAGTATCTATGAGTCAGTATGAGAGCGATGCCTACGAATATATCGGGCTGGCAGATGCGAATGTGCAGCAGATGAATGTTGCACGTGTTACATCCGGTGATGCGGCAGAGCAGGATGCAGACGCTGCAGAGGAAGGTCTGACCGAAATGACTGTAGATGTGGCAGATGCGGATACTGCCGTACAGGCAGAGAATGCGGCATCTGGTACAGAGACGGATGTTTCGACAGAAACAGCAGACAGTGAGCAGACAGAGGAAGAAGAACTCTGGCAGAATCGCCTTATGGCAGACGTCAATGACTATTTATATGTCAGAGCTTCCGCAGATGCTGATGCAGAGATCGTAGGAAAATTATACAAAGGTGATGTCGCAGAGATCCAGGAGGAAGGAAGTGGCTGGACACATGTTGCGTCGGGAAATGTGGACGGATATGTGAACAATGATTACTGCGTGACCGGAACAGAGGCACTTGCCTACGCACAGCAGAATTTTGATACAGAGGCAGAGGTTCGCACCAATGGACTTCGTATCAGAAGCGAAGCGGATGAGAATGCTTCCGTTATCACAGCAGTTTCCGAGGGAACTACCTTGAAAGTTGATTCCGGTGTGGAGACAGATGATAAATGGATAGCTGTTGTATATGGCGGAACAACCCGTTATGTCAGCGCAGATTATGTCACAACATCCTTAGCTTTGGGCGAGGGTATTACGATTGAAGAAGAACAGGCAGAGCTGGCAAGGATCGCTGAGGAAGAGGCGGCAAAAAAGCAGCACAGGTTACGGAAGTGACAACGGTACAGAATGCAGCAGTTGAGGCAACTGTGGATGATGTGACACTGCTTGCAGCAATTATTCAGTGTGAGGCTGGAAATGAAGTATATGAGGGACAGCTTGCAGTCGGTGCAGTTGTTATGAACCGTGTCAGATCAGGCGGTTATCCAAGTACCGTGCATGATGTTATTTACCAGAAGAGTCAGTTTCCACCGGCTGGAGCAGGATCAGTTGCAAATGTAGCGGCAAAAGGACCAAAGCAGTCCTGCTTACAGGCAGCACAGGAAGCATTGAACGGAACTGACAATACAGGCGGTGCAACCTGTTTCAGACGTGCAAGTTCAGGTCATGCAGGTGTTGTGATCGGAAATCATGTATTTTATTAAGATAAGCTGAACGGGTTACCGGAACAGGGTACGGGTGAACAGCAGCGTTGAGGGTGTCTTTGGAAGGCATCCTCAATTTTTTATTTGTATTCTGATAGCAAATATAGTAATATGGAACGTAACAGAGACAGATCGTGATCAGAAATGTATGGATGGATTACGAATAGCAGGGTCTCTGAAGTCAAAAACTAAAACAAAACAAGATGACGGAGGGAATGTTATGGGTTTACTTATCGCACTTATTGTGCTCATTCTGGTTGCACTTGCAATCGCAGTTTCATGTATTAAGATCGTGCCACAGGCTAATGCAATTGTTGTAGAACGTCTGGGCGGATATCTTACCACCTGGTCGGTAGGACTTCATTTCAAAGCACCATTTATCGACCGCGTAGCGAAAAAGGTTTTGTTAAAAGAGCAGGTGGTTGATTTCCCACCACAGCCGGTTATTACAAAAGATAACGTAACCATGCAGATCGATACCGTTGTATACTTCCAGATCACAGATCCAAAGCTTTATGCATACGGAGTTGAGAATCCGATCATGGCAATCGAGAATCTGACTGCCACAACACTTCGTAACATCATCGGTGATCTCGAATTAGATGAGACACTGACATCCAGAGAGACGATCAACACCAAGATGAGATCATCTCTTGATGTTGCAACAGATCCTTGGGGAATCAAAGTAAATCGTGTGGAATTAAAGAACATCATTCCACCGGCAGCGATCCAGGATGCAATGGAGAAACAGATGAAGGCAGAACGTGAACGTCGTGAAGCTATTCTTCGTGCGGAAGGTGAGAAAAAATCCACAGTCCTCGTTGCAGAAGGTAAAAAAGAATCTGCAATCCTTGATGCAGAGGCAGAGAAACAGGCAGCTATCCTCCGTGCAGAGGCTCACAAAGAGGCTACCATCCGCGAGGCAGAAGGTCAGGCAGAAGCAATCCTCAAGATCCAGCAGGCAAATGCAGATGGTCTTCGTATGTTAAAAGAAGCAGCACCGGATGCAGGCGTTCTTCAGTTAAAGAGTTTAGAGGCATTTGCAAAGGCAGCCGACGGAAAAGCTACCAAGATTATTATCCCATCCGAGATTCAGGGAATTGCAGGTCTTGCAAAATCTGTTGTCGAGGTCGGAAAAGAGAATTAAGCATGAAAACGAGGCTGCCGCAGGAAAATATTCCGTGGCAGCCTGTTCTATCTTAGAAGAAAATGCAGCCGGTAAACTTTTATTCGTGGAAAAAGGGATGCATTTCAAAATTCAAGCAGAAAAGGACGGTAGAATGATGAACTTAAAAGGACGCAATTTTTTAAAACTCATGGATTACACACCGGAAGAGATCTTATATCTGATCGATCTTGCGGCTGACCTGAAAAAAAAGAAAAAGAAGGCATCTTACATGACAGCCTGATCGGAAAAAACATTGCATTGATCTTTGAAAAGACAAGCACCCGTACCCGCTGTTCTTTCGAAGTTGCAGCGCATGACCTTGGAATGCATGTTACATATCTTGATCCAAGTGGTTCTCAGATTGGCAAGAAAGAGAGTATCCCGGATACAGCAAGAGTGCTTGGACGTATGTTTGATGGAATCGAGTACCGTGGTTACGGACAGGACATCGTGGAGGAACTTGCAAAATACGCCGGTGTTCCGGTCTGGAATGGTCTGACTAATGAATTCCATCCGACACAGATGTTGGCAGATATGCTTACCATCCGTGAACATCTTGGAACGTTAAAAGGAATTAAATTTGTATACATGGGCGATGCCCGCTATAACATGGGTAATTCCCTGATGGTAACATGTGCAAAACTCGGCATGGATTTTGTGGCATGTACCAATAAAAAATATTTTCCAAATGACGAATTAGTAGCATACTGTAAAAACGTTGCAAAAGAGACCGGAGCAACCATCACACTGACAGAGGATGTTGCGGAAGCTGCAAAAGATGCAGATGTTATCTACACGGATGTCTGGGTATCCATGGGTGAACCGGATGAAGTCTGGGCAGAGCGTCTGAATGACCTGATGCCATACCAGGTGAACAAAGCAGTGATGGATCAGGCAAAAGGAACTGCGATTTTCATGCACTGTCTGCCGGCATTCCATGATCTGAAGACAAAAATCGGAAAAGAAGTTTACGAGAAATTCGGTTACAGCGAACTTGAAGTGACCGATGAAGTATTTGAGAGTGCGCAGTCTGTTGTTTTTGATGAGGCGGAAAACAGAATGCACACCATCAAGGCAGTCATGCTCGCAACGCTGGCTGATTAAAAAGCAGCGCAATCAGGATCATACAGATTTGATTACAAATGTAAAATAATTGCGGTAGAAACGTGGAGTAATACATGAAAACAGAAATACTTACCCTGCTCCGTGAGACAGATGGATATGTCTCCGGGCAGGAATTGTGTGAAAAATTTGGTGTCTCACGGACGGCAGTCTGGAAAGCAATTAATCAGTTAAAAGAAGCCGGTTACGAGATCGAGGCCGTCCAGAACAAAGGCTATCGGCTTGTCTCAGTCCCGGATATTTTAAGTGAGAGTGAACTGCAGAGTGTCCGCAAAACCAGATGGATCGGGGAAAAAATTGCATTTTTTGATGTGGTGGATTCTACTAACACCAGAGCAAAACAGCTTGCAGAAGAGGGAGCGCCGAATGGAACCTATGTCATTGCCGAAAGACAGGATGCAGGAAAAGGACGCCGTGGCAGAGGGTTTGACTCCCCGGCAGGGCAGGGAATCTGGATGACGCTGGTGTTAAAGCCGGAAATCGATCCGAACCATGCTTCCATGATTACGTTAGTGACGGCGCTTGCAGTATCTAAGGCGATTACGGATATGACAGGCAGACCGGCCGGTATCAAATGGCCGAACGACATCATCATGAGTGGAAAAAAAGTGTGCGGCATTCTGACAGAAATGAGTGCACAGTTTGATTATGTAAATCATATTGTAGTGGGAATTGGAGTCAATGTGCAGAATAAAAGTTTCCCGAAAGACATTGAATCTGTCGCAACCTCACTTTTTATAGAGACAAAGGAACACTATCACAGGGCAGAATTAGTCGAGCGGATCTGGGAAGCCTTTGAACACTACTACGAGATTTTTTTGCAGACAGAGGATCTTTCCGGTCTTGTAAACGAATACAATTCACATCTTGTGAACATGCATCAGCAGGTAAAAGTGCTTGATCCTAAGGAACCGTTTGAGGGTAAAGCCATGGGAATCACGCCAAAAGGAGAACTGATCGTGGATACCTGGGAGAGTAGAAAGCTTGTCTCCACAGGCGAAGTATCCGTAAGAGGAATCTATGGATACGTGTAAATACCAATATTTATAAAACGGGAAAAGAAATATGAGTGAAAATAAGAAAACAAATCAAATACAGCCACCAGAGGAAATTGTGCTCTGTGGTGCGAGTGCGTACAATCAGAAATTCTATATCAATGAGAATTTCAAAAATCTTCCGGATGAGATCAAAAATCAGTTGAAAGTCATGTGTGTGCTTTTTTGTGCAGATATCGGAGGAATCCTTCAGCTTGTTTTTGACGAGGAAGGAAATCTGGAGTTCCGCACCGCGTGCAATGAGGACGATCTTTTATACGATGATATCGGAAGCGGACTGAAGATCAAAGAACTCCGCCAGAAAAATGAAGATCTGCTCCGTGGACTGGAATTATATTACAAGGTAATTTTTGATAAATTGGAGGAATAACATGATTATTACAATTGATGTAGGAAACACAAACATAACAGTAGGTGTATTCAATGGGGATGAAATAGTAGCAAGTTTTCGTATGACGACCAAAATGCCGCGTACATCAGATGAGTACGGTATGCTGCTGACAAATCTTTTGGAGCAGAACCGCATTCACTGTGATGAGATTCAGGATGCGATCATTGCATCGGTAGTTCCGAATGTCATGCATTCCTTAGAGGGCGCGGTGATCAAATACTTAAACATCCGTCCAATCGTGATCGAGCCGGGAACAAAAACGGGAATCCGTATCGTCACAGAAAACCCACGTCAGATCGGTGCAGACCGTATCGTGGATGCTGCGGCAGCTTATGAGATTTATGGCGGTCCGGTGCTCGTACTTGATTTCGGTACAGCCACCACTTATGACCTTGTAGATGCAACCGGAGCGTTCGTATCCGGTGTCACAGCCCCAGGAATCCGTATTTCCGCAAAGGCACTCTGGGAGGATGCAGCAAAACTTCCGGAGATTGAGATCAAGAAACCGGACAGCATCCTTGCAAAAGAAACCATCACGAGTATGCAGGCTGGGTTGGTGTATGGACAGATCGGACAGACAGAATACATTGTCCGCCATATGAAAGAGGAAGCAAATTTAGGTGAGATCAAAGTGGTTGCCACCGGTGGACTTGGACGTATTATTGCGAGTGAGACTTCCATGATCGATGTGTACGATCCAAACCTGACATTAAAAGGCATGAACCTGATCTATAAAAAACAGAACCGTAAATCAGGCAGGATCAAACAGTCATAACGACAGCAGAAAATGACAAAGAATCAGTCATAAACACAGCGGGAGCTGTAAATCATCAGGACAGATAAGGAAAAACAATGGATTCAATTCGAAAGCTGCAGATCGGAAATGTAACTTTAGAAAACAATTTAATTTTAGCACCAATGGCAGGGGTAACGGACCTGCCATTTCGCTTGCTGTGCAAAGAGCAGGGGGCAGGGCTTTTATGCATGGAAATGGTCAGTGCCAAGGCAATCCTTTACAAAAATAAAAATACAGAGGAGCTTCTGACCATAGATCCAAGAGAAAAACCGGTATCTCTCCAGCTCTTTGGTTCAGACCCGGATATCATGAGTGAGATCGCAAAACAGATCGAGGAGAGACCATTTGATATCTTAGATATCAACATGGGCTGCCCAGTGCCGAAAGTCGTGAATAATGGAGACGGCTCTGCTTTGATGAAAAATCCGCTTCTGGCAGGAAAAATCATTGAGAAAACGGCAAAAGCGATCAAAAAACCTGTGACGGTAAAAATCCGCAAAGGCTTTGACGACGATCATATCAATGCCGTGGAGATGGCACATATCGCGGAGGAGTCCGGTGCTGCAGCAATCGCAGTACATGGCAGGACCAGAGAGCAGTTCTATTCTGGAAAAGCGGACTGGGATATCATACGCCAGGTGAAAGAAGCCGTCTCCATTCCGGTCATTGGAAATGGGGACATCTTAACGGCGGATGATGTGATCCGTATGCAGGATGAGACAAACTGTGATGGTTTTATGATCGCAAGAGGCGCGGAGGGAAATCCGTGGATCTTCAAACAGATCCTACACTACTTTGCGACAGGTGAAAAACTGGAAAAACCATCATTTGCAGAGGTCACGGACATGATCCTGCGCCATGCACAGATGCAGATCGGATTTAAGGGGGAGTACACCGGAATCCGTGAGATGCGCAAACATGCGGCATGGTACACGGCGGGGTATAAAAATTCCTCCCGTCTCCGTGCAAAAATCTGTGAAGTGGAAAATTATGAGCAGCTTCAGGCATTATTTGAAGAGGTATTGGCATATAATAATTAAAAATCTGTGGAGGGACAACATGTCTTATCCTAATGCATATCTTAGGGATTTCGTCCCTGTGCTTGGACAGATTTTAAAAGAGAAACAGATAGCACCGGAAAAACTGCATCTGGAAATTATTGACGAGGAATCCGAAGAAAAAAGTATCTTTGAGCCGGTGGGCGTGGATGAAGTGCTTGACCAGCTTGCGGATGAACTGAACCATCTTACGGTTTACACAGACCGTCCGGCGCATTTTCAGGCATTTGCGGAACAAATCTATGAGGAAAACGGTCTGATGCCGCTCATTTTCACGAAAAAACAGTTGAAAAGCCGTTCGTTTTCCGGTGCGCAGGGTGTGGCGGACAGAGCAGACATGCGGCCCGGGGTGGGAGATACACTCGTTTTGGATTTTGAGTGGGAGGGACAGTGCTATTTCAACCTTCTGGCTCAGGGAAAGAATTACATTCCAATCCACAAGAAACCTTGGAAAATAGCGGAAAATCTTGACATCATAGTGCCTTTCGGTTATAATACTGTGATTGTCAAGAGCAGACAAAATAAGAAAAAAAAGCCCGTAAGAGACAGATTTGAAGAGGCATTTTACTCAGACTGAGCAGAGAGACAACTCGGGCACAAGCGTGCGAGAAACCCGCACATACAAAATCCGGCAGCGCCGGAAAGGGAATAAGAAAGTAATTACAAAGAAGGGTAAACGAGATGGACAAGAAAAACATTCTGACTTATCAAGGACTTAAGAAGCTTGAAGACGAATTACAGGAATTAAAAGTAGTAAGAAGAAAAGAAGTTGCTGCGAAGATCAAAGAGGCGAGAGAACAGGGAGACCTTTCCGAGAACGCTGAGTACGATGCAGCAAAAGACGAGCAGAGAGATATCGAAGCCCGTATCGAAGACATTGAAAAAATCTTAAAAAATGCAGAAGTAGTTGTAGAGGAAGAAGTTGACCTCGACAAGATCAGCATTGGATGTAACGTTAAAATCTTAGATATTGAATTTGACGAGGAATTAGAATATAAAATCGTTGGTTCCACAGAAGCAAACAGCTTAAAAGGAAAAATTTCCAACGAGTCTCCTGTAGGAAAAGCATTACTTGGAAAACAGGTAGGAGATATTGTAAAAGTTGAAACACCGGGTGGAGAGTTTGAATACAAAGTACTTTCCATTCACAGAGCAAACTAAGACAGACTTTGCGTATCCAGTTCCACAGTATTACAGGTGGGAGACAGGATGTGCGAAGAAGCAGTCGGATGGAGGATGAAAATGGCTGAACAGAACAACCAGCAGAAAAAAGGCGGACAGCAGCAGGATGCAAACCAGCTTATCCAGGTTCGTTATGACAAATTACATGAATTACAGGCAAACGGAAAAAATCCATTTGAGATCACGAAATATGATGTGACACATCACAGCACAGACATCAAAGACAACTTCGAGAGCCTGGAAGGCCAGGAAGTGACTGTTGCAGGACGTATGATGTTCAAACGTGTTATGGGAAAAGCTTCCTTCTGTAACGTTCAGGATTTAAAAGGACGTATCCAGGCATATGTGGCACGCGATGAGATCGGGGAAGAATCTTATGCAGATTTCAAGAAATATGACGTGGGTGATATTTTAGGAATCAAAGGTAAAGTTTTCAAAACACAGACAGGTGAGATTTCCATCCATGCACAGGAAGTCACACTTTTATCCAAGAGTTTACAGATCTTACCGGAGAAATATCACGGATTGACAGATACAGATGCAAGATATCGTCAGAGATATGTGGATCTTATCATGAACGAGGATGTAAAAGATACTTTTGTAAAACGTTCCAAGGTTATCAGCAGCATCCGTCGTTATTTAGATGGACAGGGATTCATGGAAGTAGAGACACCTATGCTTGTATCCAATGCAGGTGGTGCTTCTGCAAGACCATTTGAAACTCATTTCAATGCATTAAATGAGGATTTAAAACTCCGTATTTCCTTAGAGTTATACTTAAAGAGACTGATCGTTGGCGGTATGGAGCGTGTATATGAGATCGGACGTGTATTCCGTAACGAAGGTCTTGATACAAGACACAATCCGGAGTTCACTCTGATGGAGTTATATCAGGCTTACACAGATTACCATGGCATGATGGATCTGACAGAGAACTTATACCGTTATATTGCAAAAGAGGTAACCGGTTCTGAAATCCTCACATACGGTGAGCATACGATGGATCTTTCCAAACCATTTGAGCGGATCACAATGGTAGACGCAGTCAAAAAATATGCAAACATCGATTTCAACGAAGTTCCGGATACAGCGGCTGCAAAGAAACTTGCAGAAGAGCATCATATTGAATATGAAGAGAGACATGAAAAAGGTGATATCTTAAACTTATTCTTCGAGGAATATGTAGAGGAGCACCTGATCCAGCCAACATTTGTTATGGATCACCCGATTGAGATCTCTCCATTAACAAAAATGAAACCGGAAGATCCGAACTATGTAGAGCGTTTTGAGTTCTTCATGAACGGATGGGAGATGGCAAACGCCTACTCTGAGTTAAATGATCCGGAAGATCAGAGAAGACGTTTCGAAGCTCAGGAGAAAGCTTTTGCAGCAGGTGATGAGGAAGCAAACCACACAGATGAGGACTTCTTAAATGCCCTTGCGATCGGTATGCCTCCAACAGGTGGTATCGGATTCGGTATCGACCGTATGGTTATGATGATGACAAATTCACCGGCGATCAGAGATGTTTTATTATTCCCGACGATGAAGTCATTAGACTCTGACAAGAAGTCTTCTAAGACTTCCGAAGCAGCCCCTGCAGCAAGTGTGCCGACAACAAGTGTGTCCGCAGAGAGCGTACAGCTTGATCTTTCAAAAGTAAAAATTGAGCCTCTTTTTGAGGAATTTGTAGATTTTGATACATTTGCAAAATCTGATTTCAGAGTCGTAAAGATTGAAGCCTGCGAAGCAGTGCCAAAGTCAAAGAAGCTTCTCAAGTTCACATTAAATGATGGAACTGACAAGAAACGCACGATTTTAAGCGGTATTCATGAGTACTATGAGCCGGAACAGCTCGTTGGAAAGACATGTGTAGCAATCACAAACCTTCCTACCAGAATGATGATGGGAATCCCATCAGAAGGAATGCTGATTTCAGCAGTGTACGAGTATGACGGACACGAAGGACTGAATCTGCTTATGTTAGATGACGCAATTCCTGCTGGAGCTAAGCTGTATTAAGAGAATAAAATTAAAGATTGTATTACTTAGAGGACATTTTCTAAAGAAATTTAGAAGATGTCCTCTTTTTG
>NZ_ACFY01000032.1 GCF_000174195.1 Roseburia inulinivorans DSM 16841
TTCAAAATCTTTCAAGGTTATTCACTGTTCAGTTATCAATGTTCTTTGTTGTTTCCGCTTTGTTCAAGCGACTTATTTGTTATACCACAGTTATTTTTATCTGTCAACAACTTTTTTAAATTTATTTTTTCAGACTTTTCCATAAATTGTTCTAATTTTCAAAACATTTATGTTCCGTGGACAAGACAGAATGTTACCATAGCATTTTCTTTTCGTCAAGTACTTTTTTTATATTTTTATTTTCTCTTTTATAAAAAGAGCCAAAGAAAAAGTTCCATCCGAAGATAGAACTTTTTGAAACACCCGAATATCTGCTATTTTCTGCGATCAATTCCGGTTCTTTTATAATATGCTGCTTTATCTGCATACATTCTCTTTTCAGATTCCTGCAGTAATGTATCTAATCCTGTCTGGTATTTTTCACGCCATATTTCTCCCACTGCCATATTTACATTATTTTGTTTCATGCATTCTTTTAAAAGCCCAATGCGTTCCATCAATGCCGCATGTTCAATTCCTGCACACAGCGCAAGCAGTTCATCTCCACCGATACGGAACAAACCGTACTCTCCAAATGCTTTTTTCAGACTGTCGCAGGCACGAAGAATCAACTGATCCCCAGCCTCATGCCCCATCGAATCGTTCACACGTTTCAATCCTGTGATATCACAATAAACAACGCCTATGCTCTTTTCTGCGTCAATCTCATTGATATATTTTTCCATTGCGAAACGGTTTCCGAGTTTTGTAAGCTGATCTTTATAGCTCATATTCTCCAACAGGCTCATCAGATTCCTTCTTTTGATACATGACACCAGAAAATGTCCCATAATCTGAAGCATATTAGATGCATACTCCAATGATGGAGGCGGCGGATTATCCACACCGTAAAAAGCAATTACTTTCCCATCATCATACAAAGGAACAACCACAAGTGAATGAATGTTCTGACGCTTCAAATTCTCATATTGTAAAGGATCGCTTTCCCTGATTTCCTCAAGATCCTTAAAGACAATAAACTTTCCCTCCTGAAACATCCGATACCAGTGCGCACAGATTTCCGGAGGAATATCCTGCAAATTTTCTTTTTCCCTCGAAATGCCTTCCGCAACCCACTCGTAGGTATTATCATCCCTGCCCCGCTCGTTGCGCTCAAAAATATAGGTTCTTTCCCCATTCAACGAGTTGCCCAGATATTCCAGAATAACTTCGATCGATTGCTCCGGCGTTGCCGTCTGAAGTGCAACGCGCAGACCTTCGTTGATCATAAATTCCATGTTCTGATATTTTTGGATTACGCCGTCCTGTGTGCGTTTTTCGCTGATATCTACACCAAGTTCAACACGATATTTTTTCCCATTGGAAGAGTCCTCGATCAACGTATCCTTTAACATCAGATAACGGTCAATGATTGGATTATAGTAATGCCATTCTTCAAATTCGCCCACACTCAGCCTGTCATTGTTGCACATACCACAAGGAATCAATGTTTTCTGTAATATTTCATAGCATTTTTTCCTTTTGCATCTTCAAGTGATTGTAAACCATATGCCTGCAGTGTTTTCCGGTTCATGTATACAATCTCATGCGTTTCTATATCTGTGGCATACACATATTCATTCATATTTTCAAAAAACTGCCATATATCTTTTACTTCTTTCATCGCTTTCTCTTTCCTGTATTTGATATGTCTAACCTCTTATTGTTTCATTTTCATATATTTTATAAAATGTATTGATTCCATTCCAAATGTATTCGGATAACTGCTTTTCCTTATCTTTTTCCATCAAGAACCTTACAAAATTCATTTTATCTTCCCGTGTTCTTATGATTGTATCATCATTCTTCCGGTATCCAGACGTTTCGCTAATTCCTTCCAATAGGTCGGCACTAAATCAAATGCATAATATTGTCTGTATGGTGTCATAAATGAATTGGAATCAATTAAAAATTTTTCTTCTACCATTCCATACCTCCAAAATGCTGCGCAACCTCTGAAAATGTCTTGCGGCTGGTGTTGGTCAGACGATACGCCTCCGTATAAGAAGTTCTTCCCATACTAATACTCTCGCATAATGCTTTTACAAAGTTCCCATCTAAACGAGAACCCATTGTGTTGTAATAGTTTCCTCCAGATTTTTCCCGATTCTCTTTCATCTGATTATAATTGTCGATTGCCGTCTGCACTATTTTATTGTATATATCCTTTGTTATCTTTTTGCAGTCTAATGCCTTCCTTGCAATCACACTTTCACCACATCGAAAATATCCTGCCAGTTCTGTAATAACCGCATAAATATCTTCTTCATCATCGTCCCATTTACCCAGAAAAACAGATTTTGGCACAAGCAGCTCGCCTGCCACTGCATTGCACATGATTTCTACGACACTCACACCATTTATGCGATTATGTCTGTCATTATACAAATCGTCTACTCCAAGCCAAATGTGAGCAGCCTCATGTAATAGCGAAAACAAACGTGCTCCATTAGAATCTGCCGCATTGATAAAAACAAGAGGTGCCCATTCATCTACCATCGTAAATGCCCTGAACTCATTTATATCCAATGCCCTATGTGTATTCTTGCCTACGACACCATTCATCATCACAATAACGCCGCATGTCTCCAACTGTCCTCTGATAAAACCAAATGCTTCTCTGGAATTTCTGCATTTCTCATACCATGTTGTGTCTAATTCCAAGTCTTTGCGGATTCTGTCCACAATTGACTGAGCATCCCTGACATCCTTCATGCATCCCACTATCGGAAGTACCTCAAACCCTAGTTCCTGCCTGTAATCTTTCATCCAGTCCTGAATATTTTCCATTTCGTGAACTGTGTCTATTAGGTTACGGCTTGGATTTACAAGCTGAATACTGTCAACTGTCCGGTATTCCAACAGTTCCATCTGCTCTACAGGAGGTGTCTGTAGGAAGAAATACCCCAAAGGAATATTCGCTTTTTTACTAAAATCCTCTATCTGTTTAAAGGTAGGAGTCTTTGTGCCATTAAGCCACTGAATAATATTGTTCATTAACGTATCGCCAAGTTTTTCTTTCTGTGTCTGACTTAACGCCCAACGTATTATTTCCGGCTGAATATTAACATTTACTGCTGGCATAAAATCGCCTCCTTCCCATCAATGCCATGGTATTATTATAACAGAAACTTTCTATCATTACACCTAAAAAATGCTGTTCTTCAAACAAATTTTCTAATTATCCTTTTTCTCCCACTGCATTCTTTCTTGCTTTTCAATTTCGGGTCTGATTCAAGCACAGCTGAATCTATTCTTAATTTACCCGAGCCACACTTTTCCTTCATTTGCGCGGTTGGACAACCGTTCGTTTCCACCACTTTTAGTGGACAACGTGAGGTGAAAGACGAACCATTCACAGTAATGATAACCGCTTCGTTTTCTTCCTTGCACTATCTTGAAATCTCGCTATTATGATTTCTTAAATCTGCTGATGGCCTGATTATCTTCTGCAGAAAAAAAATTGCCACTCTGCAAACCTTTATGTTGCCATTACATCAATCTGTGGCATTAAAAAGAGCCAATCAATCAAGTCCTAATTTAAGACTTGACTAATCGGCTCTATCGTTATTAAACTTTCTCGTTTGCAGTGCTTGCATTTGCACGGCAAATTTTTAACCTCGGTATCTTTATTGATTGCCAAAAGGTGGCTTCCACACTTCGGACAAGGATACCAGATAAATCTACTAGGATTCAATATATCACCCCTAGTGGTATTATATGATATTTTTTGCATATTAGCAACATAAAACAAACATATGTTTGGCTTATAATTTATTATCTCTATTGCCTTTTACACTCAATACCAAGAAACCATCTCTTCTTTTGGAAAATCACCTTTTTCACAAAAACTGATAATTTTAGATACTGCATGATGCATGTACCGCTTATGCAAGTCATTATCTGCTGTCTGAACATCAATAATCTCTCCTGTTATCTTATTAATTTTTACAATTCCAAAATATTTTTTCTTTTCAGGGAAGTAGCTGTACACTACTTCTGAATCTGATTCTTCCAACAACTTTAAAAGCAGCATTTAACCACCTATCCTTTCCAGAAATTCATCTAATTCTTTTTTATAGTTATATTTTTGTTCAGCCAGAGAATGCGCATCCTCATGCACCATATTGTACTTCTTCATGAGATTTAATTCAAGATTTTCATGTCTCAACATTGTGATATCATGTGGTTTTATATTTTTTCCTTCTAAAATTCTTCGAAATGACTCAGACATATCATAATCCGGATCAAATTGTCTTTCTGTACCATCTGCAAATATATGTTTTTCCACAAAATACATGTTCATATATATTCTTTGCAGCTTTTTCAGAAACCCCACCATTTTTAGATATCCGTTTTATTACATAATCACTTCTTCGATTTCTTATTTCTTCATAATAACTTATTGCATGTTTTTCCCTTTTTCTACCAAACGGATCTGTTTTATTTGAAAGTGCCCCGGCATTTTTCATATTAACAGCATTCTGATATGCCTTTGTAGATTTCAGAGTACTGCTTCCACTCTCTACTCTAAGTCGATTATCCCGTTCTTTCAACCCGGCAGCCTTTGAAAAGCTTTTGTAATCTGCCATCTGTCCACGCAATTTATTCTGCAAATCCTGTGCATCGCCGCCGATACTTTTTGTTGCTTCGATTTCTCTCTTGGTGGCTCTGATCTGCCGCTCCATTTGACGCTGTTTCTGCGTGGATTCATAATAAGTATAGGTCTTTCCACCGATTGTCCTTTGATCCGGTCACTATTCCATATCCTGTTTCTTTGACAAAATCTGGATATGAACTATTCAACAATATTCCTTAAATTTGTCATGACAAAATCCATGACAAAAAAGTGCATTTATTTGACAAATACAATATAATTTCAACAAATATCCGAACCATAAAAAAATGCCTGAAACCCCAGAAAAATCAACTATTTTCTAAGATTTCAGGCACTTTTTTTGATAGTGGACCTGACGGGAATCGAACCCGTGTCCAAAAACCAATCCCCTGTCCTTCTACGAGTTTAGTTTATCCTTAGACATTCCCTCCGGCATCCAGGAACAAACAACCGAATGCTTTCAGTAGCTTCATGATACGCCCAACAGCTCAAAGCTTTGCTGATGTCGTTTCCTACATAGTCGAAGCCTGGGTTCCAAAGTGTAGGTGCTCTGGGTCAGACTGCTGCCAAATTAGGCAGCGTATGCTAAATTATCTTCAGCGTTTAATTTTAATTGTGGAATTTGACGCATCCCGTGCGACTCGCTTCTCCAGCTTCATGATCCCTGTCGAAACCATTACAAGCCCATATTTTCTAATTGCCGGATGCATCCATACCGGATGCTCCGTGAAACCGCGGACGGTTTCTCTCTAACCAAGGTTGCGGATCTTAAAATCACGCTCCGCCTCGCGGCGCATATCCTTCTTGGCGATATCCTGTCTCTTGTCGTAGAGTTTTTTACCTTTTGCAAGAGCGATCTGTACTTTCACAAGGCTTCCCTTGAAATAAACTTCCACCGGGACAAGCGTATAGCCCTGCTCTGCAATCTTGCCGACAAGTTTGCGGATCTCTGACTTATGCATCAGAAGTTTCTTCGGTCTCAGTGGATCTTTGTTGAAGATATTGCCCTTTTCATAGGGACTGATATGCATTCCGTATATGATCACTTCGCCCTTTTCAATGCGGACAAATGCTTCTTTGATGCTGCATTTTCCCATGCGCAGAGACTTTACCTCTGTGCCGTGAAGTTCCACACCTGCCTCGTATTTTTCCTCCAGAAAATAATCATGGTGAGCCTTCTTGTTATTCGCTATTAACTTGATTTCCTGCTTTGCCATGATCCTTACCTCCTGCTGCTGTTACAGTATAACCCAGAAGTTTATCTTTCGCAATAAACTTCTGGTTAAAAAATACAAATTTTATAAAAATTTAATCTGTCATCTTCGACAAAACAGATGCCTCGTCCTTGACCGCTTCATCCGGTTCCACATCATCCCGCACAACACGGAAATCGATAGTGCGCATGATTTTGTCTGTATCCGCCACGATCACTTTGACCTTCTGACCGAGCTTATAGTGTTTGTTCGTGCGCTCCCCGATCATCTCATAGGACGACTCCTCGTAATGGTAAAAATCATCGGTCAGAGACGTCACATGCACCAGTCCTTCCACCGTGTTCGGAAGTTCTACATAGAATCCCCACTCCTGCACGCCGGAGATAACGCCCTCAAACACCTGACCAATACGTTCTTCCATGTATTCCACTTTTTTGAGTTTATCTGTCTCGCGCTCCGCCTCATCTGCTCTCCGCTCCATCTCGCTGGAATGTTTTGCAACCTCCGGCAGAATACTGTCATAATGTTCGATCCGTTTCTGGTTCATCCTGCCGCGCAGGTTGTCCTTGATGATCCTGTGGATCTGCAGATCAGGGTAACGGCGGATCGGTGAAGTGAAATGGCAGTAATAATTTGTGGCAAGTCCGAAATGCCCGGTACTGACTGTCGTGTATTTTGCCTGTTTCATGGAACGCAGTGTCAGGCGGCTGATCAGAGCCTCCTCCGGTGTACCGTCAATTTTCATCAATAATTTCTGCAATTCCTTCGGATGGATCTCATCCTGTCCGATATGGATCGTGTAGCCGAAATTGTTGATAAAGGTTCCTAATTTTTTGATTTTTTCGGTGTCCGGATTATCGTGCGTCCGGTATACAAATGGCAGTTCCTGCCAGAAATAGTCCTGCGCCACCGTCTCGTTGGCAATGAGCATAAAATCCTCGATGATCTTCGTCGCAACATTCCTGTCATACGGTTTGATGTCGACCGGTTTTCCCTGCTCATCCAGAATGATTTTTGTTTCCGGGAAATCAAAATCGATTGAGCCACGCTTCATTCGTTTCTTCCGTAATATTGCAGCAAGCTCCTTCATCCGCTCAAACATCGGCACAAGTTCTTTGTACTCTTCGATCTCTGCCACGTCATGTTCTTCTAAGATTTTTTTCACACTGGTATAGCTCATGCGCCTGTCCACTTTTATGACGGTCTCTGCAATGGTGTGGTCGATCACATTTCCTTTTTCATCGATCTTCATGATACAGCTTAACGCCAGACGGTTCTCTCCTGCATTCAGCGAACAGATTCCATTTGACAGTTTGTGCGGAAGCATCGGTATCACGCGGTCGACAAGGTACACGGACGTTCCTCTTTTGAGCGCCTCCACGTCGAGTGCGCTGCTCTCCTGCACATAGTTGGATACATCGGCAATGTGGACTCCAAGTTCATAAAGATCTCCCTCTTTTGTGAGCGTGATCGCATCATCAAGGTCTTTTGCGTCCTCCCCATCGATTGTGACCGTCTGCCAGTCTCGCAGATCCATGCGCCCCGCCATGTCCGCAGCACTGACTTCATTCGATACATTTTCCACCTGTTTCATGATCTTTTGGGAAAACTCCACCGGGAGATCATATCCCTTCACAATGGACATGATATCTGTCCCCGGATCATTGATATGTCCGATAATCTCGACGACTTTTCCCTCCGGCTTTTTGCCGTTTTTTCCATAATCTGTGATCTCCACCACAACTTTGTGCCCGGAAACCGCTCCCTTTGACCGCTCCAGCGGAATAAAAATGTCCTGCGCAAATCTTGGATTGTCCGGCACTGCAAATCCAAAGGTTTTACTTTTTTCATAAGTGCAGACAAGCTGCTCTGTTCCTCTGGATAAAATCTTTGTCACCGTTCCCTCTTTGCGCTTTCCACTGCTGTTTTTTGACAGCGTGATCTGGACGGTATCCTTATGAAGCGCTCCGTTCGTCTGTGCAGCCGGGATGAAAATATCTTCTTCCTCTCCCTCCACAGTCACAAAACCAAACCCTCTCGGATGTGCAGTAAAAACGCCTGTCAGATATTTTCCCTCTGATTTTACATATTTTCCCCTGCCGGATATCTCTACTTTTCCATCTGCAGTGAGTGCGTCTAACACTTCCAATAATTCCCCGCGCTGTGATTTCGGCACATTTAATACAATTGCCATCTCTTTTGCCTTCATCGGCACATAGAGTTCATCACAGATGAAATCATAGATCATTTTCTTTCGTTCCTGTAATAATTCTTTGTTCATAACTTCTCCATTTTCCTATAGTATACGATCATTTTTAATATTCTGATAATAGAATGGCAAAAAAAAGACTGTCGTATTCACGACAGTCTTTTGCGTTTCTTAAAAAATTCCCAGATTCAATACAGCAGCAATCACAACAAATAAGACAACCAGAATCTTGGTTCCTGTTACCAGTCTTCCCTCCATGGAACGTCCTTTGTTCTTGCCCCAGTAAGTATCAGCTGCTCCGGCGATCGCTCCAAGTCCTGCTGACTTACCTTCCTGCATTAAAATGATAACTGTCAATGCAATACTGATTATAATAAAAACAACTGTTAAGATTATTTTTAAAACTGCCACTTTATTTTCCTCCTACGGTTATAAACTCACAACTTCAAGCAGTATAACACATACCCGCCATATTTTCAACTGTTTTTTGTTTCCTCTGATGTGATTGCGCCATCCATCAGCTTGATCAGTTCCAAGGTACTGCGAAAATTTTTCGTGATATTCTTATCTGCCCAGGTCACCTGTCCCTGCCAGCTTGCATTGTCGGTATGATTGATTTTTACAATAAATGTTCCCTTTTGATTCTCAGCCATAATTGCCACCTTTTTCTCTTTTGTATATATTATCACAGAATGCGTTAAAAAAAACGTTACAGTTCGCTTTTTTTCACCGCGTCATCCACAAATACGACCAGTTCCATATCGCTGCAAAAATGCTTTCGGATTTTCTGCTCCATCCAGACCACATCTCCCTGCCAGCTTGCATTTTGTCTGGAAGTTACACCGACAAGAAATGTTGCGAGGTTTCCGCGGAGCTGTATCAAAGCCTGACTGTCGGAAATGACAGCCATGTGCTCTTTTGCAGGAATCCTCCCGCCTTTGCGTTCCATAAATTTTCTCGTTTTTGTAGCCGCCTGCGGATAACCGATGGCGTCGTAAAATCGTTCCATTTCTATAACCAGCGTGGCAGAATCCGGAAAAAATGTTTCTTCTTTTTTATACCGATGAAAGTATCGTCCATAGATGTCCCCATTTTCCACACCGTCCACACATACCATAACCATATTCGGCAATGATTTTTCAATTGTCATAAATGAATCTGCTCCTTACTCTCCCCACATGGAATCCATATTGTGAAAATGCGCACAGTCATCTGCCTCCCTGATCTCCGAGATTGGCGCTGTGCTATATTTTAAATAATTCTTTCTGGATGCTTTCTCAAAATATCCATTAATTCTTTCCACAACAATGGCACAATCCTCCTGCCTGATTCCTAAAAGCAGCATCAGGAACTGATTATCACTGTATCTGGTAAACATATCCCCACGCCGGAGAGAATTACGGATTGCCTGTTCCAGTTCCTCTGCAACCTTGCCAAGGCGTTCTCCTTTCTCCAACGGAACTCCTTTTCCATCCGTCATCGTACACAAAAGAAGATAGGCAGACTGCCCTGAACGCTCAATCACTCTCTGCACATACCGGTATCCTTCCATAAAAGAAAGATAACTGCAGAAAAAAGCTCCATCGTCTTTTTCTCCCTAGTTTAATCCCTCCTGGATCTCATTCACATGATCCGCTTTATCATGCTGGTACACTTCTAACTGCCGGAAGCGTTCTTTCATCTGATCGGACGGTGTGAGTCCCAGTTCCTTATATAAAAGCTCCGTTGTCGTCTCATACAGCACCATCGCTTCATCCTGCCTGTCCATCGCAATGAGACTGTCCATCTGCCAGATCTGCCAATCCTCCAACGGATAGATGACCGCTGCTTTTTCTGCACAGTGATAAAGTTTTTGGTAATCTTTTTCATCTTTTAAAATCTGGCATAATGTGCGCATGGCATTTGAAAAAAGATTTTTATAATAGACATTTAAAACAACTGCCCATCCTTCTGCACCAAGCTGCGGCAGAAATTCCCCGCGATACAGTTCACATGCTTCTTCTATATAAGACTTTTTCTTCTCCGGGTCATTTTCCTTCCCAGCCTTATCCAGCAAAGTCTCAAACCGGTGCGCATCCAGTTCATAAGGGATCCCGGAAGTCCAGTAATAACTTCCCCCTCTGATCGTCACATACTCGTCTTCCGGCAGTCCGGCTGCCGCTAAAAGCCTGCGCAGGCGAAACACAGTTGCCCGGAGGCTGTTTGCCGGATTCGACATCTCTTCATTGCCAAAGAGGTCTGACAAAAGTTTTGCTCTTGTAACGCCCTTCTCTCCCGCCTGCAATAAAATCTGCATTAACTGGTTTGTCTTTGTTGTGGTATTCCGCTCAAATGAAACCGGATTTCCCTCATATTCGATCGAATAAGTTCCAAACATCTGTACTTTTAAAACGGATTTTTTCATATGTACCTCCGTTATCTGTCATTTTTTTCCAGTTCATCTGTAATATCATACCATATTCTTTCATTTCATGAAAAGAAATCCTTTTACTTTTTTTGACATTTTTCCCGATTTTCGTATTTTTATCATTTTCTTTTTATCTTTCATACACTATAATATGATCAAAGGGTCAAACGGTATCATCGATGCATGCCTGCATGCAGTCCGAGGTATATCTTAGTGGCCCGCGCTACACCGAGAAAGAATATTTAAGGAGAAACAATATGACCCCCAGAACAAAGGGACGTTTCATATTACTTCCAATGCTCCTGTGTGTCTGCCTTACCCTTTGTTCCTGTGGCAGTAACGAAAGTGCCGAAAAACCTTCTGCAGCATCCTCCGATACTGTGGCGAAGGATTCCTCTCCGGCCACCACAGCTGCTGCCGGATCCCGGGACAATACTCCTGTTGTACTGACAGGCAGTGCAGACGGCACCGTTACCTATGGGAATGATTCCGTTACAGTGGATGCCTCCCATACGGAAGAAGGCTATCTTATGGTTTCCTACTCCGGTTCCAACTCCAAAGTCAAATTGCAGATCACAGGTTCTGATGAGATCACTTACACATATAATTTACATGATGGTTATGAAACCTTTCCCCTCACTTCCGGAAGCGGTTCCTACACCGTCGGCGTATTTGAAAATATTGAGGGAACCAGTTATTCCACCCTTTTTACGCAGGCAATTGATGTGACGATCCAGGATGAATTTGGTCCATATCTGTACGCAAACCAGTATGTAAACTTTTCAGCAGACTCCAAAGTCATCTCCAAAGCCATGGAACTTTCTGCATCTGCCAATGATGATCTGGAAGTAATTGAAAATGTCTATAATTATATTATCACGAATTTTACTTATGATTATGACAAAGCTGCATCTGTGCAGAGCGGCTATCTGCCTGATGTGGATGATGTCCTTGCCAGTCAGACCGGGATCTGTTTTGATTACGCCGCTGTCATGGCTTCCATGCTCCGGTGTGAGCGGATTCCCACCCGCCTTGAAGTAGGTTATATGGGTGATGTCTACCACGCATGGATCAGTACTTATATCAAAGATAAAGGCTGGGTAAACGGAATTATTGAATTCGATGGAAATGATTGGAAACTAATGGATCCGACTTTTGCTTCCACAAGTTCCGATCCAAAAGATTTTCTTACCCAGACAGATGAATACATTACAAAGTATGTCTATTAACAGGAGGTTTTTCTCTTATGAAGAAAAAGAAACAGCAGATGCTGGGCAACCTTGAGATCGCAGCATTCTGTGACCAGCTTTCCATGATCGTTTCTGCCGGGATTCCCATCTATGAAGGAATCTCCATTCTGCAGGAGGACGCACCGGAAGAAGAAACTGCCGAAATTTTATCTGTTATCAGCAATTCCCTCGATCATGGAAGTTCTTTCTGTGATGCCTTAAGGGAAACAAATGTATTTCCCAAATATGTTCTGGATATGATCGGGATCGGTGAACTTGCGGGCAAACTCGAAGAGGTATTAAATGCACTGACCGGATATTATAAAAGGGAAGAAAGCATCCAAAACAGCATTAAAAATGCCGTCACATATCCGCTGCTCATGATTGCCATGATGCTTGCCGTCATTCTGGTGCTGATTGCCAAAGTACTTCCTGTTTTTCATCAGATCTATATGGAATTAGGAAGTGACCTGACCGGATTTGCCGGAGCGATGATGAGATTTTCAGATGCATTGAACCAGTATCTGTTTGTCATTGTGATCGTTCTGATCGCAGCTGCCGCAGGCATTTTTCTTATTTCAAAATCTGACGCAGGGCAAAAATTCTTCAAAAAAGACCCCTTGCATTAAGCACCGCTGCCAGCCGCTTTGCAAACTGCATGGCACTTGCATTAAGCAGCGGACTCGATACGGATCAGGGACTTATGCTCGCAGAACAGCTTGTAGACAATCCTTACATGGCTTCCCGCATCAAGAAGTGCCGCGACCTGACTGCTTCCGGCAGGGGATTTGCCGAGGCGGTCTTAACGTCCGGTATTTTCAGTAAGATCTATACTTCCATGATCACGATCGCTTTCCGCACCGGTTCCATGGACGAAGTCATGCACCAAATTTCTGAGGAATATGAGGAGGAAACTGACCGGCAGATTGCAGGGTTCATCTCTGTATTAGAGCCAACCTTAGTCATTATCCTGTCCATTTTCATAGGACTCATTTTGATTTCTTTCCTTCTGCCTCTCATTGGCATTATGTCAAGTATCGGCTGAAAGTAACAGGAAAAGTGAGGTTCTTTTATGATACGATTGAAACAAAAAAGAAAAAAAATATAAACAGCTATTGTGTTCTGTCGTTCTTCTTGCTTTGACACTTTTTTGTATTTGGTTTTGTAGCTGACCGCATCCGCCTTTCCAATGAATCCGAGCAGACAACCATTTTAGAAAAAGCAGTCACCCGGACGATCACACAATGCTATGCTTTAGAGGGCAGTTATCCACCTGACATTGCTTATCTCACCACACATTATGGTCTGACCTATGATCCTGACCAGTATCTGATCGACTATCAGTACATCGGCTCAAATTTAAGACCGGATGTCACTATTATTAAAAGGAACTGATTTTATGCTTGAATTAAAGAAAACACCGGAGCATACGATCGACCGTGTCTTCCTGCTTGCACTGCTGGCGCTTTTTGCCGCCACTGCATTTTTAGTTGTCTCCATCGGAGCAAAACAATATCATTCGATTGCAGACAGCATGACCGCAAATTATGAGACCCGTACCGTATCCTCTTATCTGGAAGAAAAAATGAATCAAAATGATGTGGCGGGTTCTGTCGCAGTCACATCCATCGGTGCCTTTCCTGCCATCGCCTTATCTGAGACTGTGAATGACACGATCTACACAACCTATATCTACTGTTACGACGGATATCTCCGTGAGATCACAGTTTCCGATGGAACAACTGTTTTACCGGGAGATGGGCAGAAAATCATTGAAACCAAGGCACTTGCCATTGATATGGTCAGCTCAAATCTTTACTGCTTTACCATTACGGATACGACCGGATACACCTATCCGCTTTATATCTCACTGAATGCAAAACAATCGTAATTTGCAAAAGGAGTTTTCATGAATCAATACCGCCACTCAAAATCCAGTCTCTTTTTGATGGAGATTATTTTAAATATTCTGTTTTTTTCGATTCTTGCAACATTTTGTGTACAGATATTTTTCAAAGGATATCAGCTCTCGAAAAGCACAGAAAAACTGCATCAGGCAGTGACCGCATGCACGTCGATCGCAGAAATCTGCCAGAGTACGGATTCCCCGGAGGAAACCCTAAGTTCCATCTATCCGGAATCCATGAGTCTGGACACAACGATTTTGATCTACTATGACAGGGATTTTCTTGCCTGTGGAAAACAAAACGCTGTTTATCGGGCAACGGTAGATTTTTTACCGGATCAGCTTGCCACCATCCACATCACCTTTTTGGATACCAGCACTGCTGAAACACTTTATGAACTGTCAGCTTCCTGCTATCAGCCAATTTCCCTAAGCACAACAGGAGGTATGCAGTATGAATAAGCAAAAAAAGGATTTATCCATATCGGTTTTTCATCCATCCTGATGGTTTTTACCATGTTATGTCTGGTGACTTTTGCGACGCTCTCTCTGATCACTGCAAATTCAGATTACAGATTAAGTCTTAAGGTTGCAGAAAAAACAACCGCCTATTACGAAGCAGATACTGCTGCAAGGAACTATCTGCAGCAATTAGATTTGGCACTCGCAGACCTTTACGCAAACTGTGATGACAGTCAGACTTTTTTTGAAAAGGCTGCTGATCTGATACCGGAACTGAAAACAGAAGATACGCTGACCGCGGAATCGCCTACGATTGTAGGTAATTGTCCAACCTGCACATTTCAGGTTACGATCAACGATGTGCAGAATCTTTATGTTACATTAGAACTCCTTTATCCGGAACATCCCGGAGATGAATTTTATAAAGTCACACAGTGGCAGACCGTCACGAACAATGAACCTGTGATTGACGATGACTCACTTCATCTGTATCAGGGAAATTAATTATAAGAAAGGTTTGGTTATGAATATGAACGTCAGAGAAATTTTAGAAAATATCACAAAAGAGCATGCATCCGATATCTTTGTTGTCGCAGGCCGTCCGCTGACATACAAAGTAAGCGGAAAGATGCATACTTATCAGGAAGAACGCATGAAACCGGATATGTGCCGCGACTTTGTCACAGCGATTTATGAACTTGCTGACCACCGCGATATTTCCCAATTTGAGACAACCGGTGACGACGACTTTTCTTTTGCCATTGTGGGAGTGTCAAGATTCCGTGTCAGCACTTATAAACAGCGTGGCTCTTACTCCGCCGTCATCCGAATCATCACATTCACTTTGCCACAGCCAAGTGAACTGATGATCCCGGATGCTGTGATGGAACTTGCCAACACCAACAAGGGAATGGTGCTCGTCACCGGTCCTGCTGGTGGTGGAAAATCAACGACATTAGCCTGCCTGATCGACAAGATCAACACCGAGCAGGAAGCCCATATCATCACATTGGAAGATCCATTAGAATACTTGCACACCCATAAAAAAAGTATCGTAAGCCAGCGTGAGATATGCACCGACACTGAAAATTATCTCACAGCTCTGCGCGCTTCCCTTCGTCAGAGCCCGGACGTGATCCTGCTCGGTGAGATGCGTGATTATGAGACGATCAATACAGCCATGACTGCTGCCGAAACCGGACATTTGATTTTTTCAACGCTTCACACCATCGGGGCTGCCAATACCATCGATCGAATCATCGATGCATTTCCAGCTGCTCAGCAGCATCAGGTAGCGGTACAGCTCTCTATGGTATTACACGCAGTCGTATCCCAGCGTCTGCTCCCGACCACGGATGGAAAAATGGTTCCGGCTTTTGAAATCATGGTGTTAACGCCCGCCATCCGTAACATCATCCGTGAAGGTAAAACACATCAGATTGACGGCATGATCTACACCTCCACGAACGAGAATATGTTAGCGATGGATACCAGTATTTTCCGCCTTTATCAAAAAGGCATCATCGATAAAAAAACTGCTCTTGCAAATGCTTCCAACCCGGAAATGATGAGCAAGAAAACAGGAGCCATTTAGGCTCCTATTTCCTTCGGATTATCTCGGCTTTCCCATATCTTGCAGATTCTTTTAACTCTTCCTCAATACGGAGTAACTGATTGTATTTGGCGGTTCGTTCTCCTCTGCACGGTGCACCGGTCTTGATCTGTCCGGCATTCACTGCCACCGCAAGATCTGCGATAAAGGCATCCTCGGTCTCCCCGGAACGATGGGAGATCACTGCCTGATAACCAGCACATTTTGCCATCTCAATCGCCTCCATTGCTTCTGTGACGGTTCCGATCTGATTTACTTTAATGAGAACTGCATTTGCGACGTTTAAATCAATTCCGCATTTAATCCGCTTTGGATTTGTCACAAAAAGGTCATCCCCTACAAGCTGGACTCTGCCGCCAATGCGTTTTGTCATTTTCTGCCAGCCTTCCCAGTCATCCTCGAATAAACCATCCTCGATCGACACAATCGGAAATTCTTCGATCAGTTCTTCATACAGAGCGATCATTTCATCCGCACTCCGCTTCACACTGTCTTTACAATAGTCCTTTGCAGAGCCTTCTCCGGCTCCCTCTTCCGGCTCTTTTCCTGCCGCTCTGGATTCTCCCGGGAAAATGTATAATCCCGTCTCCTCGTCATACAGTTCACTTGCCGCTGCGTCCATGGCAAATACCACGTCATCCCCTACGTGATAGCCTGCCTTTTCCACCGCCTTCTGTAAATAGCGGAATACTTCCCTGGTGTCCTTGACATCCGGTGCAAATCCGCCCTCGTCCCCGACTGCAGTGCTTAATCTCTCCTCGTTTAAGATCTGACGTAGGAAATGATAGATTTCTGCTCCCATACGGAGTCCGTCATGAAAATCGAGTGCTCCCACCGGCATAATCATAAACTCCTGAAAATCAATGGAATTTTTTGCATGCACTCCACCGTTGATGACATTCATCATCGGAACCGGAAGAATGTGTGCTGCCGTTCCTCCGAGATAACGGTACAACGGCTGTTCTAATGCTTTTGCCGCGGTTTTGGCACACGCCATGGAAACACCAAGAATTGCATTTGCACCAAGATTCCCCTTATTATCCGTGCCATCCTCTTCCACCATGATGCGGTCGATTCCTGCCTGATCGAGCACATTAAAGCCAATGAGTTTTTCCCTGATCTTCTGGTTGACGTGATCCACTACTTTCCGGACACCCAACCCAAAATACCGTTCTTCTCCATCCCGAAGCTCGATCGCCTCAAAACGTCCGGTGCTTGCGCCCGATGGAACGGACTCGCGCGCCGTGATCTTTTTTCCGGTTGTCTCTGTCTCGGCGGTCACTTCCACTTCGACCGTCGGATTTCCCCTGGAATCTAAAATTTCCCTTGCATGAACATCAATGATTTTAATAAATAAAGACATACTTTCCTCCTTGCATGAACTGCTTTTTGGAATAGTATGTCTTTTGCTGTTTCATATTATGTAATTTTTCTGATACATCTGTTTTGGTTATGTAAGCGTTTACATTATGTATTCTTACACATTTCTCATTTTCGTCAATATATATTTTTGATTATTTTGTATATTTCGCATATTTTTGTTGATATTGCACGTATTTATTTTAACATTTTTATTATTTTTGTCATTTCTTTTGTTGCTTTATTTTTTGCTTGATGTATAATATTCGTGATTGTGGTGTAACTGCTTTCATTTTTATAATACACCAGCAGCTTTATTATAGTGTAAGAAAATCCATTTCTTACATGGAGTACATTTTTCAGGGGATTTACTATGGCAATGACAATTTACGACATTTCAAAAAAAGCCGGTGTTTCCATCGCCACTGTATCACGTGTTTTAAATGGCAGTGAAAACGTCCGCCCATCCACCCGGAAAAAAGTCATGGATGTCATCGACAAATACGATTACACTCCAAATGCTTTTGCCCGCGGCATGGGACTGCATTCCTTAAAAACGATCGGTATTCTCTGTGCAGACTCGTCTGACCTTTTTCTCGCAAAGGCAGTCTACTTTCTGGAGCAGGAATTACAGGCGAACGGATACGAATCACTTTTATGTTGTACCGGTTATAATCCGGACATCAAGAAGAATTACCTTAATTTGATTCTTTCCAAAAAGGTGGACAGCATTATATTGGTAGGTTCGCACTTCATCGGTTTCAACGAGGATGAGAACCAGTATATTAAGGATGTTTCCACACAGGTTCCGATCATGCTGTTAAACGCTTCCTTTGATCATCCGAATGTTTACAGTACACTCTGTGATGATTATGGAACCATGTTTGAGGCTGCCACCGAAATGATCCAGTCAGGCATCACGGATATCCTGTATCTATATGATTCCAAATCCTACAGCGGTTTAAAGAAGCTTCACGGATTCTGCGACGCAATGAAAGAGTACAATATTCCGGGGTTTGAAAAGCTGATCCACTTTTATGACGGTAATATCGAACATCTGAATGAGGTTGCCGATTTTGTGGCCCGCATTGCAACAAAAGGTACGTCCTTTCATGGCATCATGACTTCAGATGATTCCCTTGCGATCGGCAGTATCAAATATGCACAGAAAAAAGGGATACGTATCCCGGAAGAATTATCGGTTATGGGATATAACAATTCCATGCTGACAAACTGCTGTACGCCGGAATTAACCTCTGTCGACAACCGTTTAGAAACCCTGACACACCAGTTAGTCCAGACATTGCTCGGTGTTTTAGCCGGAGAGGAAATGCCAAAAAAATCGATTTTCTCTGGAAAAATCATAAAACGAGGAACAACATTATTTTAACTTTTAGGAGGACATTATTATGAAACCATTTATGGACAAGAATTTTCTTCTTTCCAACGAAACAGCTCAGAAATTATATTTTGATTATGCAGCGACAACACCTGTATTAGATTATCACTGCCATATCAATCCACAGGAAATTTACGAGGACCGCCAGTTCGAAAACATCACTCAGGTATGGCTCGGCGGCGACCACTACAAATGGCGCTTTATGCGTTCCTGCGGTGTGGATGAGTATTACATCACCGGAGAAGCTCCAGACAAAGAGAAATTCTTCAAATGGGCTGAATGCTTAGGAAAAGCAATCGGAAACCCACTTTTCCACTGGAGCCATCTCGAATTACAGAAATATTTCGGATACAACGGTGTTTTAAACAAAAAACTGCGGAGGAAGTCTGGAATCTCTGTAACGAAAAGCTTGCAGATCCATCCATGTCTGTCCGCAATATCATCAAACAGTCCAATGTAACTTTAATCTGCACAACAGACGATCCTGTTGACAGCTTAGAGTGGCACAAAAAAATTGCTGAGGACAATAGCTTTGACGTTCAGGTTCTTCCGGCATGGCGTCCTGATAAAGCAATGAATATCGAAAAACCAACTTATCTTGATTACCTTGCGACTTTATCTGACGTTTCCGGCATCAAGGTAGATTCCTTTGCTTCTTTATGTGAGGCATTAAAAAAACGTATGGACTTCTTTGCTTCCATGGGATGTTCGGTATCCGACCACGGTTTAGAGTATGTGATGTACGCTCCTGCTTCTGCTGAGACTGTAGAATCTATTTTTGCAAAACGTCTTGGTGGAGCTTCCATCACAAAAGAGGAAGAAATCATTTTCAAAACAGCATTTATGCTTTTTGTTGGAAAAGAGTACGCTAAGAGAAACTGGGTAATGCAGCTTCATTATGGATGCAAACGTGACAACAACACTCCAATGTTCAACAAACTTGGTCCTGATACCGGTTACGACTGCATCAATAACTATGCTCCATCTTCTGAGATGGCAGATTTCTTAAATGCATTAAACAGTACAGACGAGCTTCCAAAAACCATTTTATACAGCTTAAATCCAAACGATAACCAGTCCATCGGTACGATCCTTGGCTGTTTCCAGGATTCCACTGCTGTTGCCAAGATCCAGCAGGGTTCCGCATGGTGGTTCAACGATCATAAGACCGGCATGACTGACCAGATGATCTCCCTTGCAAATCTTGGAAACCTTTCCGGTTTTGTTGGAATGTTAACAGATTCCAGAAGCTTTTTGTCTTACACACGCCACGATTATTTCAGAAGAATCCTCTGCAATCTGATTGGCACATGGGTAGAAAACGGGGAATATCCGGCTGATTACGAGACTCTCGAGGAAATCGTACGTGGAATTTCTTATAACAATGCTGTAAACTACTTTAATTTTAATTTAGAGTTAGCAAAATAATTTTTATTTAAGGAGAAGGATGTATTATGGAATTACGAACTGCCGCTTACTGGTGGTGTTACGGATTTCCTGAGGTTATGTTGTATTGCATGCCAACAAAGTATTTATAAACATAAAAAATAGAACTGTTTGTTTTCAGGAGCGCTTCCGCTTGTTGTCGCTGGCAGCGGTACTAAGAAAGCATCCATCGTGATTTCAAAATCCAATTACATTGTCTTTTGAAATCGCAATGTCTGCTTTCTAAGGACCGGCCGCTACCAAAAATCCTAGAAAACAAATCAGTTCTATTTTTTATTTGTCCAAGACTGTGTTGCATGCAATATCCAGGTTGTGAAAATCCGTCAATCTACGTTACGAGCGGCAGAAATCAAAGCCAACCAAAGTTCCATAACGTAAATTGCAGATTTTGTGGTGCGATTCATAA
>NZ_ACFY01000031.1 GCF_000174195.1 Roseburia inulinivorans DSM 16841
TATCAGAAACCTACGACGACCCTAAACCATGTAAAAGACATGGCGGCTTTAGGAGGGAACCGCCATGAGCTATAAACTGTATCGACAAATTCTTACATTCTTTGACTTATCAAAAAAAGCCCGACCACCGCCGGGGACATTTCTACCCTTGAATATGAACTGTCAAATCATCTGAATACTTTTTACTATACTTATGCGCCTGTCCGGGCTTTTCGGACAGGCGCATTTTGCTTTTTCAAAAATTTTTTGAAAAAGTTTGCTCCCCAGTTGGCAAAATCTTTCGCGCGTCCGTCGAGGGTTTGCGAAAGGGGAGAAATAAACCTGCCCCCACCGGGTACGAAAGGGGGTGAGAATATGGAACCTAATCGCATTGAATGGCAGAAACGCTGCACATTCAACGGCTTTTGCAAAGCGGTATTGAGGAATGAAGCTATCGACGCTATCCGAGAAAGAAAGTATCGGAAAAAGCATGAAGTCACTTTTTCAGACCTGTCGCCACAGGAAGAAAATCAGCTTTACACTTGCGACAAGTATTTTGTAAATGATGAAGCTGAAAAATCTTTCTTTGTCGCTGGGAAAGAAATTACGGCGAAACAGCTTGCCGACGCGCTTCACTCTTTGCCGGAAGAAAAGCGTCAAGCTGTACTGTTGTATTACTTCTTTGATATGAAAGACGCAGAAATCGCGGAGCTGATGAAGATACCGCGCAGCACAGTACAATTTCGACGGACAAGCTCTTTTGAGCTGTTAAAAAGATTTTTGGAGGAAAGCCGATGAATGAACCGATTAGCAACAATCCCGACGAACGCGGCTTATTGCCTTACCCGGTTATTTTAGCCGCAACAAAGGGCGACCCCGAAGCAATGAAAATCGTTGTGCAGCACTACGCAAGCTACATAGCCTACCTGTCTACCCGTAAAGTGCGTGATGAATACGGCAATGTTTATTACGGCATAGACGAGGATATGCGCGACCGGCTGCAAGCGAAGCTCATGCGGGCTGTTCTGGACTATAAGATAGACTGACATAGTATGTGGACGTTCCCCTTTCCGTTCCACATATTCAGACTATCGCAGCACCTTGACAAAGAAAGCGGCGCAAGATAACGGCGACGCAGCATAGGGCAAATCAGATACATTCGATATATGGGGAGCCGTTGGGCTGATACGCGATGACCGAAAGGCGGGAGAAACACCGAGCGAGAACTATCAGCGTTCCATAGCAGACCTTGGCACGTCTGCCGCCACAATCCATATATCGGTATAATGATACTCCCCTACCGCCATAATCCGAGCGTTAGAAGCGTCGCAGGTAATGGGTAGGGCTGCATGAGAACCATGCAGGGGTGCAATTCCCGTGGAGCTTGCCGAAGCCGTCTGATTAAAGCCCACTTTTTGTAAATCTGACTTTTTAGCCATTTATGAAAGGGGGTATTTTCCTATGGCAAAAAAGGAAACTGCAAGCCCCGCTATCCCTGTATTCCCTATGTTAAAGACCGTTGAGCAAATGAGCAAAGTTAGCGGTATCGGGGAAAATAAACTGCGCGAGCTTATGGATAGCGGCGAGCTTGAATATATACAGAATGGAAACCGCCGATTGATAGCTGACGCTGCTATCTGGGACTGGTATCACAGAGCAAAGAAAACAGCGAAGCCCCCGGCACGACAGGGAGGTTAAGCTATGGCGGTATCATCAAGACAAGTTAAGAACAAACGCGACAGTAACGGCGTACTGACCGGGCGACCGGGTACAGTCTACGACGTGAATATAAAATACACCGCCCCGGACGGGAAAAAGAAGTCCTATGCGAAAAAGGGCTTTGCCACCAAAAAGGAAGCGACGCAGCACGAAGCGGAAATGAAAACGAAGCTCCAAAATCCGGGGCAAATTGCGTCAATCACTTCACAGCGGAAACAGACCGTCGCAAGCTACCTTAACGATTGGGTGGAAAGCTACGCAAGAGTGAACTTGCGCCCCTCTACCTATGACGGGTACAAAAAGACGATTGCAAACTATATCAATCCCTATATCGGCGGCGTTGCTCTCAATCAGCTTACCCCCGCTATGGTAGACAAGATGTTTCAGCAGATTATCGACAAAGGATTGAAACCGTCCACCGCTGCCGGGGCAAAACGTGTTTTAAGCGTGGCGTTGAGCCATGCCCGCAAATACCGCTATATCGAAACCAACGCGGCAAAGGACACGCTGACGAAGTTTGGAAAGAGCGACAAGACCCCCGACCCTTACACGCCGGAACAGGTAAAAGCCCTTATGCAGCGCGTCGAGGGTACAGTGTGGGAAATGCCCGTCATTTTAGGCGGGCTTTATGGTATGCGGCGTTCTGAAATCTTGGGCTTGCGTTGGCGCAATGTTGACTTGGAAAACAACACTTTTGATGTTTCCGAGCAGCTTCCCTTTAAGGTGCCGCCAAAAACAAAGGTTATCGAGGAAATGGCACCGCCGAAGTCCAACGGGCGCACGCTGCCGATTACAGAGCTTGCCCGCCCGTTCTTCCTAAAACAGTTTGCCATGCAGGAAGCACAGCGCGAACAGGCAGAAAAAGACGGGAAACCTTATTATGACAATGACCTTGTTGTAGCAAAGCCGGACGGTTCCCCTATCTCCGCGTCGTGGGTATCTTCACAGTTTGGAAAACTGCTTGAAGATTTGGATATGCCGCATATTCGCTTTCACGATTTACGCCACCCGTATGTCAAGCACACGACAAAAATTTTTAGCTTGCGCTTGATGGATTTTCAAGCGCAGGCTTATCCTGATGCTCGGCGAAAAACTCGCGGAGCTTGTCAGCTTCATCGGGGAGGACAAAGCCAAAGCCCTGTCCGTCCACTCTGCAATAGAAAGCGATTTTCATGACTGCCACCTCAATCGAAAATGTCTTGGATTTTATATGCGATCTCAATGCGCTTATCGGGGTACACCAGCACCCTGTCGATCAGCAGCTCGGCCAGCTCGGTGGTCAGCGTGTCCGCATCGAAAATCACCTTGGACGCTTCCTTGCGGCTGTCTTGCCGTGCCTGTTCGTCCTGCTTCTGTTTCGCCTGTGCCAATACTGCGGCATAGGCGTTTTTCGTTTTCAGCAGCAGCTCGTCACACGCGGCCTTTTCTGCCTTGTAGGTATTCAGGTCGATCTCGCCCATGAGATAGCGTTCATACAACGTGCGCTTGCCGTCTTGCAGCGTCTCAATCTGCTGCTCATATTCGGCGCGTTCCGGTACGGAAGCATCTACCCGGAGCGTACCGTCAGGGGCAAGCGGCGCGGTGGCTTCCATCTGCTTTTTCAGCGTCAGGAATACCGCCTGTTCCAGCTCCGCGGCGTTCAGGCGCATCTTGTGGCAGCGGCTTTCTACGTCCGCCTCGGAATGGCGGCAGTGATAATATGAGGTTTTCTGCATGGTGCGGGACAGCGCATGACCGCAGCAGCCACAGAAGGCTTTGCCTTTCAGCGGGTAGTCCCGCTTTTTCTTGTTTGGCTGGGAAAAGCGGAGCTGGCTGGCCTGCACGGTATCAAACACGGCTTTCTCTATGATGGCCGGGTGATGGTCGGGGATGATGTACCACGATTCTCTGTCCTTCAGGCGGCTTCTGGTGCCGCCTACTTCGAGAACCGCCCGCTTGCCGATCACATACACGCCGGTGTAGCGTTCGTCCTCCAAAATGCGGAGAATGGTGGATGCACTCCAAATCCCGTGGCAGCGGGAAATATCGTGGGTATGATTGCCGTGCGCCGCTTTGTACTGACCGGGGGTAGGGATGCTTCTGCGGAACAGCTCCCGTGTGATGGCGGTGGCGTTGATGCCCTCGGCGGCAAGCTGGAAGATGAGCTGCACAACGGCAGCGGCCTCCGGGTCAGGCTCCATTCTGCCATCGGCGCTTTTGCGATAGCCGTAGGGACAGATTTTGCTCTGATACTCGCCGCGCTGCATCTTGGCGTACTTGGCGCTCTTGGTCTTGATGGACATATCGCGACTGTAATATTCGCTGATGAGATACTTGAATGCTACGTCCATGCCGCCGGTGTCACCCTTGAATTTGCTGCTGTCAAAATCGTCGCTGATGGAAATGAAGCGGGTATGGAACAGCGGGAACACGCGCTCGATAAAGTAGCCGGTTTCAATGCTGTTTCGCCCGAAACGGGAAAAATCCTTGACAATGATGCAGTCGATTTGATTGGCCCGCACCAGCTCAATGAGCTTCTGTACCTGCGGACGCTCAAAATTTGTGCCGCTGTACCCGTTGTCGATGAACTCCATGATCTCCGCGTTCAGAGCTTCGGGCATGGAAGCCGCGTACTCGTGGAGAACAAGGCTCTGATTTTCAATGCTCAGACTGTCGTACTTGTAATCCTCAATGGAGAGGCGGATGTAGAGGGCAATTACATATTTCTGCATTGTTCCAGCACCTCCGCGTAGGTTTCAAACTCGCTCTGGAAGCGATAGCGCACCGTGATCTGCTTGTCGTGGGATACCTCGATGCGGTCGATCAGCCGCTCGATAAGTGCGCCGGTCAGCGCACGGTCGGTCTTGATTTGTGCGGCGTCCTGTTCCAACGCCCGGTGCTGCTCAAGCTGCGTATCCATCGTTCGCAGGCCGTCCTCCAACTGCTCCATTTCCACGGCGAGGTCGGCAATGCGGCTTTCGTACTTTTCCTTGTAGTCGAAGTATTCATCCTTGGTAAGAACACCTTGGACGAGGTTTTCATATAAGCTCCGCACGATACCGCGAAGCCGCTGGATTTCCTGCTTGCGGCTGGTGATCTTCTCCCGCAGCTCAGCGCGGTCAGCGGCCTGCCGGGGCAGCTCCGCAAGAGAGAGGGTGTATTGCCCCAGCGCCGTATCAAGCGCGTCCTGAAGCATATCTGCCAGCATATCCAGCAACGCATCCTCGCGGATGGTCACGCCGGGGCAGGCATCCTTTCTGATTCGGCTCTGGCTCAGACAATGGTAGAAGTACACATCGTCGGACTTCTTGCGAATGTTTCTCTGCCGGTGCAGGCTGCCGCCGCAATGGGCGCAGAATACCTTGCCTTTGAGAAGATTCGGCGTGAAGGCTTTGACCTCCCGCGCCTTGGCGCGGCTGGCGGTCTGATTGAGAATTTCCTGCACCGCCGCGAACTGTTCCCGGCTGATGATGGCCTCGTGGGTGTCCCGTACCACCGTCCATTCCTCGGCATCGGCCTTGACCTGCCGGTGATCCACGGTTTTGGTCTGCCCCTGAACGAGATCTCCGGTGTAGACCTCGGAGCGGAGAATGACGCCGACCGTTCGGGTCTGCCACTTGCCGCTGCCGAGCAAATTTTCGTGGGTGATCTTGCCCTGCATCTTCTTGTAGTGGCTGGGGGTAAGAATGCCTGCTTCATTCAGCCGCACGGCAATGGTATTCAGGCCAGCGCCCTCAGAAGCCCACCGGAACATCCGCTGTACCACAACGGCGGCAACGGGGTCGATGATAAGCTGGTGGCAATCGTCCTCCGCTTTCAGGTAGCCGTAGGGAGTACGCGCACCGATGAACTTGCCGTCCTTCATGGCCTGCCGCTGCTGCGCCCTGATCTTGCGCCCGATGTCCAAAGCGTAGGCTTCGTTTATCATGTTCCGCAGCGGAATGATGATACCGGAATGAGCGTCCTCCGGGGCGGCGGTGTCGAAGTTTTCATTGACCGCAATAAAGCGGATGTTGCGGATGCGGAAATACTGCTCGATGTAATAGCCGGTGTCAATGGTGTTTCGGCCCAAACGGGAGAGGTCTTTCACAATGACGCAGTTGACGTGACCGGCCTCAATATCCGAGAGCATCTGCTGAAAGCCCGGACGGTGGAAGTTTGTCCCGGTCGCGCCGTTGTCGATATAGGTATCGTATACGCTGATCTCCGGGTACTGCTCCAGATAGCGGGCAATAATCATCTGCTGGGTTTCAATGGATACGCTGTGCGTGTGGGTATCCTCCACAGAAAGGCGGACGTAGATCGCGGCGCGGCAAGCGGCGTCGGCCTCCTGCACGGCTACCGCAGCCGTTTCTTTCCTGCTTTTTCTCGCCATGCTCAGCCCACCTTTCTCTGTTCGTAATCTTTCTGCTGCGCTGCCAGCGCCAAAAGCTGCAACGCCTTTTTGTATTCGTCCTCATGGGTAAAGGTAATATCCAGCTCCTTTTTGCCACGGACGCGGATGCTCTGTACCATGTGAATGAGCGCCCTGCGGTCTAAGGTTTCCAGCGTGGAGAACTGCGTAAACTGCGAAATCCAGCGGTTGCGCTCACTCCGGTTTTCCAAAACCTCCGTGAGTTTTTCCTTGAGAACGCGGATGCTCTCGCGGATGTCCTCGGCCTGCTTGGTGTACTTTGCCTTATAGGAAGCGTATTCTTCCTTGGTAAGCATACCTCCCACAAGGCTCTCATAAAGCCGTGCCTTGAACTCCAGCACCTGCTCCAACCGGCGCTCGTTGTCGGTAATGTGGTCGCTGTATTCCTTGGCAAGCGCCTGATTGATGCTGGACTGGTCAATGCCGGTCAGCAGCGCCTCCAGAGAAGCAATATTGCCGATATAGGCTTTCAGGCTGTCCCGCACACAGTCGATCAGGCTGCTTTCTTTCAGCATGACCGGATGGGCGCAGCCCTTTTTCTTGCCGGTAGGACAATAATAGTAGTGGTACTCCTTGCCGTTCGCACGGTTGGTCTTGCGGGTCATGCGGCTTCCGCAGCACCCGCAGATCAGAATACCGGAGAACAGGTACACCGTGTCCTCGTTGGGAGAAGTGCGGGTATCCAGCCCCTTGATGCGCTGCACCAGATCAAAATCCTGACGGGCGATCAATGCTTCGTGGGCATCCGGGACACGCACCCACTCGGAGGCGGGGCGCTGCTCCATCTGCTTGATCTTGTAATGCGGCGTACCCTGTTTGCCCTGCACCAGCGTTCCGGTGTAGGTTTCGTCCTGCAAGATGCGGATGATGGTGGTGGCCGACCACTTGCAGTCAGCCTTGTCCGCATAGCCCTTTTTCGCGTAGGGCAGACCGTTGTTCTTCTTGTAAGCCAGCGGGGAGAGGATACCCAGCCGGTTCAGCTCTGATGCAATCTTGGAGGCGCTTGCGCCCTCCAGCCGCATACGGAAGATGTCGCAGACAACGCGGGCGGCGTAGGGGTCAGGGACGAGCAAATTCTTGTTGTCCTCGGCTTTCATGTAGCCGTACACCGGGAACGCACCGACGAAATCGCCGTTGCGCCGCTTCACGTCCAGAGAGGTGCGGGTCTTGATGGAAATGTCCCGGCAGTAGGCTTCGTTCATAATGTTCTTGACCGATACGGTCAGATCATCGCTGCTGTCGTGGGCGGTGTCGATGCTGTCGGTGATAGCGATGAAGCGCACCCCGTAGGCCGGGAATACCCGGCGCAGATACCGGCCAGTTTCGATGTACTCGCGCCCTAAGCGGGAGAGGTCTTTTACGATGACGCAGTTGATATTGCCATCGGTGACATCCTGCATCATTTCCTTGAACGCAGGGCGGTCAAAGATGATGCCGCTGTATCCATCGTCGATCTTTTCGGAAACGACCTCAATATCCGGGTTGCGCTCTACAAAGTTTTCAATGAGCTTGCGCTGATTGGAAACGCTGTCGCTTTCGCTGGAATGATCGTCGGTGTAGGACAGGCGGATATAAGCGGTTGCTTTGTATTTAGGCATGAAAAAGCACTCCTTTCTCCCGGACTGCTCCCGCATGAAAAGAGTGGTTATCTGGCTATTAGGTTTTCATCCTTTTCCACACCGATCATAGCACTCTCTGCGGAAAAAAGCGAGGATGTCGCTCAGCGCAAAATGCCTTGCAGACATTCCTCCAACGTAACACCGTTCCCGGCAAAGCAGGCGTTTACCACGAAATCGCCGCAGCGGAAGCGGTAGGGATTTTTGATCTGGCGGATAAAGGCGGCAATGCGTTCTTCCTTGGGAAGATTTTTGTCAACAGATACTTCCCGGATGTCCACCAGCTCATCCGTGTGGATTCGGGATTCGTTTGGCGTTGGCTGCATCATGGCGATCTCCTTTCTCGGTTTGGTGGGTTTCCTCAAGGTCACATGAATGCGCTGATGGGAAAGCCCGTCAGCGCATGGTATCTGACTTTGAGAGGCGGCTGCGCGGGCAGAATTGGAGCCACATAACATAATGGCGAATACCGGCGCAGCCGCTCTGCTTGTCCATTTGAGAAAATCTATCCTATTTGCCACGCGCCCCGGATAGTGGGCATGATGCAGGCCGCCCTTGGCAGGGCTGTCATAACTCCACGATACCGCTGCCTCAAAGGGCTGGCGCATACCGCAGGGTTCCCCCTCAAGTCTGTGGGAGGGCGTGAGCAAGTTTCATTATCCGCCGCGCTGTCATCGCGCCCGATTTGCCGAATCGGGTCTAAGGCTGCGTAGATCGCTCGGATGGCTTTTCCGGAATCGCCTCCTTGAAGCCATCGTCGTGGCGGCGCACCTTATGCCGCTATCACGCGGGTTTTGTGCCTGCATCATGGTCTATTCAGTTTTCAACGTTCAACGAAAGGCTTCGTGGAGAATGTCCCTTCACCTATCGCCGATTTTGGGCCACTTTTGCAAGGTGTTTTTGAAAAACCTCAGAAATATTTTTTGATTTTTCTGATTGCTGCTGTAATGTTGAGAGAAATAGCCTGATGCGACACGCCTTCGACTTTTCCAATCTCGTCAATCGTCATTCCATCCACGAAATACATCCACATCCTGCGGAACTGAGTGTCCGTCAGGTGCTTCCTGATTTGCGTAACCTTTTGGGTGCTACGGCGGATTTCCGCCACCCGGTCATGCGCCTGCTCCATGCAGACATCCGCAGCGGGAATAGATGCTGCTTCCTCGGAAAGCTCGTCCAGTGCAAGGGTATGATTAGCGTAGACATGATCCTCTTTCTCGGAAGCATGATAGTCTGCATCCGACAGGGACTTCCATTTCAGAAATTCTTCCTCGCTGGCAAAGTCCTCGCGGGTCAGGCGGATGATGGCTTCGTTGGCATCCATGTAAACGATAGCGTTGGGGTCTTTCTTGTTCAGCGCATAGCTGCTCTTTCTGTTAAACATAATATGTCCTCCGTTTCGGTGTTGGGTGGGTGGTGAACCAGACCAACACTGGCGGAGAACGACAGCCGACAGGAAAACGTAAAAAGGCGCTCGAACAGGCATGATGACCTGAACGAGCGCCTTGCGTGCGAGTGAAAACATGAGTAACGAATACTGTACCGGGAGGGGCTAAATCACGGATGAACCAAACCGCATAAAAAGAGAGCTGCAACTCGCTTTCGTGAGTGCAGCTCGTCTGGGGGATAGCCGCGTGCTTTTTGAAGTGGACGGCTAATCGGTGCTTATGCTTTTTTACATGACCGCGAGCGGCCTTAGCAGTATCTCCTGTTCATCCGTGACATCATAAAATTACCTCCAACTCGCTGAATGTGATTTGCGGCTCATTCAATGTGAGCTTCATGTGTATTTAAGTGAATTGAGGCTCACTCTACAATGTAGTAGAGGTGATTTACAATGAACTTCCTTGACCTGTTCGCCCAAAAGCTTCGCGAAAAGCGGGAGCAGAAAAAGATCACGCAGCGCGAATTAGCGGAACGGCTTAATATGTGTACCCGAACTGTCATTGAGATTGAAAAGTGCAAGAGCAATCCGAAATTTGAAACGGTTGCGCTGATCTCAGAAGAAATGGACATCAGTCTGGATGGAATCGTGTTCCACGATAGAGCGCCGCAGACCGTTGCCAAGTGCGTTCTTGATTACTTTGCAGGAAAGAGTGAAGAAGAGTCGCAACGGTACATAGACCTGTGCATGAGCGCAGATAAGCTGAAGTGATGTACAGGGGAAAACAAAAGGGCCGATGATTGTCTTTCATGTGGAGCAGCCAGTGGGCTTATATTTTCCCCACTGGCTGCTCTTGTCCGCACAGTTGGAACGACGGGCATTAGTATCCTATTTTTCCTGTTTGTGTGCATCCCGGATCTTTTCAAAGGTGTCCTGACTGATGGCGTGTTCAATCCGGCAAGCATCTCGCTCTGCAATTTCAGGGTCAACGCCAGCTGCGATAAATTGCTCTGTAAAGAACTGATGCCGCTCATAAATTTTTTCGGCAACATTCCGGCCTGCTTCGGTCAAATGCAAAACGTAATCACTATCTACCGTTAAAAAGCCCCCTTCACGCAAAGCCGACACCGCATAGCTTACGCTGGCTTTTGAAACTCCAACACGCCGTGCAACATCAATAGAGCGGACAGCACCGTGATTCTTTTGAAGAACCAGCACAGCCTCCAGATAATCCTCTCCGGACGCATGAATCTTCACTATTGTCTCCTTTATGCAAGGCTCCAGCTGGAGGACTTTTTACGGATATTTACAAAATCCTGATAAATCCCGGCTTTTGCTATAAGCTCGTCATGGGTTCCTTGTTCACTGATCCGTCCATCGGCAATCACCAAAATCTGATCAGCCTGACAGATGGTATTTAGGCGGTGAGCGATTACAAGCAGGGTCTTTCCCTTCACCAATTCGGAAATAGCCTCCTGAATATAGCTTTCATTGTCCGTATCTACACTTGCGGTAGCTTCATCCAAAATGACAATAGGCGCGTCTTTCAGAATACAGCGGGCAATCGAAATACGCTGTTTTTCGCCGCCGGAAAGTGTTGCACCGCCCTCACCAACCACCGTTTGGAATCCGTCGGGCAAAGCCATAATGAAATCATAGCAGCGGGCTTTTCTGGCAGCCTCATAGACTTCTTCTTCCGTGGCATCCGGCTTTCCCATGATGATATTGTTGTAAATGGTGTCCTGAAACAGATACACGCGCTGGAATACCATGCTGATCTGATCCATCAATTCCGACAGAGGTACATTGCGAATATCCACGCCCCTTATCGTCACATTGCCGGATTTTACATCCCAAAGTCGCGCCAGCAAGTTTGCAATGGTGGACTTACCGCTACCGGACGGTCCAACCAGCGCTGTCATAGAATTTTTCTTCATGGCAAAACTGATATGATGCAGAACCTCTTTATCCTGATAAGCAAATGTAACATCGTTGAACAGGACTTCCGGCTGTCCCGGCTGTGCCTGAGCCGGAATATGCTGCTTGCCGTTGTCGGAAAGTTCCGGTTCATCCAATACCGCTTCAATACGATCAAGGGCAGCGTTCATAACGGTTAGTCTGGATGCTTCTCCATAGAGAGCCTTCAACGGGCCAAAAAGATCAAATACAAATAGCAGAACACCCAACACATAAGCCAAAGAAAGCGCACCGCTCTGTTCCAACACAATAGACAGGCCAAAAATTGCTGCAATACCAATACCGTAAAGGATATTCAGCCCCATTGTCCACGGGGTCATTTTTCGTTCAAAGTCAAGCGATGTATTTCTGGAACGCTTGAAATTGCCGGACAGTTCTTCGGATTTTTCTCCAAGCAGGTTATAGCTCTTAATAACACCAATGCCCTCCACAAAAGACAGCACCGCATCGGTCAGCCGTTCACTCTGCTCCTGACGGCCTGCTGCTTCTCGTAGGGAAACTTTGTTCATTCCCTTAGATACCAGCCATGCCAAAATAGTAACTATCGCAGCGATCAAGCCAAGCTGCCAATTCAGATAAAACATGAACGCCAGCAAAACCAGCGAGGACAGCAGATAGCTCATCATGTTTCCCAGCGTACTCATAGCGACTTCTTCAATGAACACCATGTCGGTACTGAGGACAGAACTGATCTTGCCAATATTGCCGGAAGTGAAATATCCCATCGGAAGTTTCCGCAGATGGCCGCCCAATTCGATACGCTTGTCAGCAAACATCAAATATCCCGCTGCACTTTGCAGGCTGTCACTAAGATAATGGACGAGCATCTGAACCAGCACAATAGCGGCAAGGCCAAGTCCCACATAAAGGCAAGTCTGCCCGGTAATGGTCTTGTTTGCAAATCCACTCAAAACCACAAATGCCAGAAAAATCGGCATTTTGGACAGAATGGATTCCAGAAACGCACAAACAAATGCGCCCTGAATACGGCTCTTATAACGGCCGGAAAGTTTCAATATTCTTGAAAACAAAGCAAACATTTATTTCCCCTCCTTTGCAGTGTGTACTTTCCACTCGGCGCTGTCTTGTGCCGCTTTCCACAACTTTTGATATTCAGGGCAGGACTGGATCAGCTCTTGATGTCTGCCCGTTGCAACCAGTTTTCCGTGATCCATAACACAAATCTGATCTGCGTTCATAATGGCTGGTAATTTGTGTGCAATAACCACAAGGGTCTTACCTTTTACAAGCTCTGCAATAGCGGTCTCCATCTTTTCTTCGTTTTCAGGATCGGCATAGGCAGTTGCCTCGTCAAGCACCACAATAGGAGCATCCTTTAAGATTGCCCTTGCCAGAGAAATACGCTGGCGCTGACCGCCGGAGAGCATTTTTCCTGCATCACCAGCCATCGAATGAATACCCTGCGGAAGTTTCTCAAGGAACTCCATACACTGAGCTTTCTTTGCGGCCTCCACCACTTCTTCATCCGTTGCGTTCAGCCGACCAAGCCGAATGTTTTCGAGCAGAGAGGTATTGAACAGGTATTGATCCTGTGCCACATAGGAGATACGGCTGTTGAGTGCTTCAAGACTCATATCGCATAGTTTCTGCCCACCGATGGAAATACTGCCTTTCTGTGAGTCATAATAGTGAATCAGCAGTTTCGCTAATGTACTCTTGCCGGAGCCAGATTCACCAACAAGGGCTGTTTTCTGTCCAGCTTTTGCCGTAAAGGAAATGTCATGGAGAACTTCATCCTCAATTACAACAGGCTTTCCATCCGGGCCGGGCTGTGTGGTCTGATAAGCGAAAGAAACATGGTCATAAGTAATGGTGTCATCTTTCCCGTGGAACGCACCTTCTGTCTGCTGGAGCTCCGGCGCATCCAACACCTGCTCCAATGCAGAAATTTTATAGTTAAGCTGGGGCATGGTAGGCAGGAAACCGAGAGATTTCAGCAGCGGCATACCAATACTTAAAGAAAGACACAGTACCAAGATCAAATTAGGCAGAGTAGACCAGCCAGAGAGAACGAACCATGCGCCAACAGGCAAAGTCAGAATAATGGTGCATGGAAGCAGACTGCTGTAAATTGCCATCCACGGCCACGCCGCCTTGTACCACGCCAGAGTATAGTCCCGATAATCTGATACATCTTTGCGGAACCGCTCGTAGGAATCTGCGTCCTTATTGAATACCTTGACAACTTCCATACCGTTAATGTACTCAATAATGGTATTGTTCATCTTTTGTCCGGCCATGTAGTAAGGCCCCATTTTCTTCATGCCAACGGAATACATCGTCATCATGGCAATCAGACTGATCGGAATGGATGCCAGCGACAGAAGCGCCAGTTTCCAATCCACAAAGAACATTGCCACATAAACCGCAATAGGGATCATCAGGTTTGCAATTCCCTCCGGCATGGAGTGAGCCAGCAAAACTTCCAGACTGTCTACATCATCCACGAACAGCTTTTTGACTGTGCCGGTGCCTTTATCCTGAATGACACCAAGGGGCAGCTTTTCAAACCGTTTTTGAAGTGCCGTCCGCAGACGGAGCAGCGTGTCGTAAGCGGCTTTGTGAGAAAGATTCAGCCCCCAGCCATAGAAAAGGGCTTGCAGCACCAGACACACCAAGACAAGAACCACGCGCAAAATGATAAAGGATGCTTCAATAGATTCACCCATGACCAGCGGCGCGATCACCTGATAAGCCAGCACAAAAGGCAGGACGCCCATAAGAACGCTGACCAGTACGACAACCGTGGCCACATACATATTTTTCTTATATGGCCCTGCGTACTCAAAGATTTTTTTGAACATAAGCCCTCCTTATATTGAGCCGTACTGTCTGTGCTTCAAAAACAAGAGGCCGCCAAAGTAAAGCGGCCTCTTATCATTATCTTTCTGTCCAGTCAAGGCGGCCCTGACATTCATAATTTCTAAAATTCACTGGCGAATTCGGAAAAAATCCAAAACCTTTTTACTGCCGGATTCGTCCAATGGATAGCTTTCTTTTATTTGCCCTTTTTCCATATGGACTACATACGAACATCCCGCCATCACCAACTCCGGATCATGCGTAATAACAAGAAGCGTTTTGCCCTGATCCGCGAGTGACTTCAAACTCCGCGCAACTTCCCGCATATGTTTGAGATCAAGCCCGCTGGTTGGTTCGTCAAACACAATGATCTCCCGGTTACTCACAATGGCAGACGCGATTGCTACCCGCTGTTTTTGCCCGCCGGAAAGAGAAAGCGGGTGCCTGTCTTTATATTCCAGCAGATCAAACTGTTTAAGGATTTTTATCCACAACAGTTTCATCCTCGTTGTCAATGCTCAGAAGCACTTCATCCGTCACGCTTTCGGTAAATAGCTGATGGCTGGTATCCTGCATTACCATGTAGCAATGTTTGAGCCGGGCTTTCCAATCAAGGGTTTTCCCGTCAACCTGCAAAAGGCCACACTTCTTTTCCAGTCCGCAAATACAACGGGCCAGAGTAGATTTTCCAGCGCCATTCAGACCGATAATGGCAATCGTTTCTCCAACAGGCAGTTCTGCACTCGGAATATGGAGGCTTTCCGGTTCCCGCTTTTTATACGCAAAGCAGAAATTTTGAAATTCCATCTGTTTAGCTGTATGCGCCTGATACTGATTCGCAGGCTTCAACTTCGAGAGAGAAAACGGCCGCAGTCCCATTTCTTTTCGAGTGCCATCCGATAAGCTGTCAAATTCAGCAGGCGTGTATTCCCGTTCAATCTCCCCATCTTTTACATACAGCACACGATCTGCAAGATCGTGAAGGTAGTAAAGGCGGTGTTCTGCGATCAGAATTGTTTTGCCCTGCTTTTTCCAGAGGCTCAGGACCTGCCGCAGGTCATCAATAGCAGCCATATCCAAATTAGAAGATGGTTCGTCCAGGACCATAATTCCCGGCAGCAATACACTTGATGAAGCACAGGCTATTTTTTGCTTTTCGCCCCCGGACAGAGCAAACACGCTTCGCCCCATCAAATCTTCAATATGATAATCGGAAACTGTCCGGTCAATCCTTTTCAGGATATCCTCCTGAGGATAGCCTAAATTTTCACAGGCAAAGGCTAATTCACTATCCGTATCCACGTTGAAAAACTGACTTTTGGGATTCTGGAATACAGATCCCACCATAGCAGCCAAGTCATAAAGCGGCGTATCTGATACGCTTTTTCCGTCCAGAAGGACATCGCCCTCTAAATTGCCCTCGTAATAATGAGGCACCAGCCCGTTTACCAAACGGGTAATCGTTGTTTTCCCACAGCCGGATTCTCCCGTGAGTAAAACAAATTCCCCTGTGTTTATGGTGAGATTGACATTTCTAATCCCTCCGCCGCTGGATTCTTCACCATAAGAAAAAGAAACATTTTGAAAATCTATCATGGCAAAATCCCTCCTGCGGAAATTATCGGGGAAGCAATCGCCCAAAACACTACAAAGCAACAAAACAAGATCAGCACCACATCGGCAAAATTGAATTTAAGCTGGCAAATGTTTGTGCGTTTGACAGGAGCGCCGAGGCCACGGGTAATTGCCGCAGCGGAAAGTTCCTCACCGATTTTCACGGAGCAGGTAATCATCGGGATCAGCTTATACTCCAATATTTTTGAAGATTTTTTCCCTCCAAGTTTAATCCCACGCATTTTCATAGCGTCACTGATTGCTTCTGACTCCTGAAAGACAGTTGGAAAGAAGCGGAACATGACCGTTAAGGGGATCGTCACTTCTTTAGGCATATGGATTCTTTCCATGCCGGAAATCAATTCACTGACCGTTGTTGTTTTCACTGCATAGGCAGCAATCGCAACACTGGGAAGGATTCGGCAGAAGAATCCTGTTGTAAACAGAACGAGGAAATTCAATATTCCCGTAAGGTGCGGCAAAACATAAATTTGAACAGCATAAAAAGCAGAAAACACAGCAATATAGCCCACAGCTTTTGCACATTGTTTCGAGGTAAGCAGCAATATAGCCGGAACCGTACAAAGAACAAGGCGGATCAGCCCCATAGCTTCTCCGCCTGTTCCACCCATGACAAAAATGCTTATGATGAAGATGAGCAACAGTTTTGTACGCGGATCGAGCCGTAACCCTTGTTCTGCTTTTTTGCTGAGCAGAATTTCCCGCGCCATTATGCAATACCGGCACGCTGGAAGTGCTTTTTGCAAATAGCTTTCCCAATCACACCTCCGACAAGGCCAAACACAAAGCAGGCAACCAGCAGAATAGGCGCAATCCACATAGGCATATATGTATTAAGGGTAGCTGCATATTCAGCGCCGTATCCTTCAGTCAACATTACCATATAGCTTTCACGGTTCAGGAAAATGGGAGCAAAGTTGCCAAACACCCAGATGCTGAACACGCCGCAGGAAAGAACTGTACTCTTTGCACTTTTGTAGTCCGCCTTTTTCAGGATCACGTCGGCCAACAGGCCGCCAACGAGACCAGTTACCATAGTAAGATAGCCGTTGCCGAAGAACACCATGATTAGGCCAATCAGGAAACCCATGATTGCAGTCATCCCGAATTTTTTAGCCTTTGTAACATACAGCATATAGGGGATGCCGCCAATCAAAGGGCACAGCACCGCCATCAGCGGAATAAAAATGGGGATAAAGCCAAGCATCGCCACCAGCATAACAATCACGACATAGATGACGGTGTAGATGCCGATAGTAATTAAATCTTTTCCCTCAAGCCGGGAACTTTTTTTCTGGGAACTCATACCAGTATCCTCCTCTGAGAAAATGAAAATGTTGTGTGGTTAGAGTGTTCTAACCACACAACGCATTTTAGCAATTTCATGCCCAATATCCAACCCAAAAACAATTTCATTCTACCCAAAATCGGTATTTATTTTGGGTATGCAAAGCACCTATTTGATTCGGCTGGCCTCTCGATAATCTTTTGGCATAACTCCATACTTTTTCTTAAATGCAGCAGAAAAGTTGCTGGGCTTTGTATAACCTACAAGAACCGCTATCTGCCCAATGTTCATATTGCTCTCCAATAACAATCCTGCGGCTCGCTCTAACCGCTGCTCAATAACATACGCATGAACCGAAATGCCGTACATCATGGAGAATCCCCTTGATAATTTAGAGACGCTGATTTGAACCTGCCTTGCCAGTCCTTCACAGCTTGGCGCAAAGGCAAGCTCGCTGTCAATGATTCTCTTTGCCTCGATGATGCAATCACGTTCACTTTTTGATATGCAGCAGTATTCCGGCGAGAGGATTCGCAGCTCCAACACTTCGCTCAAATATACTGACAGCAATTCATGGATTTTGCTTTCCAGAAACAGATACCCAAGCCCACCCCGATAATGTGTAAAGTCTTGTAACTCTGCGAAAATATGCTCCATATAGGGCGTTATGCTCACCTTTGAAATTCCGGTCAGCAGTTTCTTTTCATAGACGGTAATCTCGCCATCCTCGAAGTAGTCCTGTAATAAACGTTTGAAATATGGAACGGGAATTTTGATGTTCTTAAAATAGAAGTCGCTGTTTTGCGCATAACAGAGAGACTCCATTTTCCCGTGTCCACGGTAAATGCAGGATTCTCCCTTTGCAAGACAAGCGCCCGCTCTGCTGCCTGCAATATTCCACGACACGCCGTCGTTCAGGCAGAACAGCATTTGAATATAGTCCTCGCTGTTAATCCCGCGCACATTCATGTCAGAAAAATAATTCATCTTCCAGTCTGAAACAACGGCACCCTGTTTTGTCACCACCTGCGCAATTTGTCCGGTTCCCATATCAGAAGGAATCGGGATCGTTACGGTCTGCGGTGAATTGGAGAGCAGATCCCGATAGAGGTTGTTCATGTATTCGCTTGTCATTGGATGCCCTCCTTTTTTCGGTTAGCAGTGACTAATGCACTAATATAGTTTACACGATTTACGCCTGAAAGTCAATTTTCAGCACGAATGCAAGCTGCTACAGAAAAAATCAGGGACGTTCCCGCAGGGGCAGAGTGCCATGTCGCGCAGTTCGGGTACGACGAGGCGCAGACGCAGACACGGTCAACCGGCCGCGTGCGAGGCGAAGCGTTACGCTATATGCGGCATCGAAAACCACGGCTTCAGAGGGGTTACGAACGGGGGCAAGAAAGCGGCAAGCAATGCAAAGCGGTACCCACTTTGCGAAAACAGACGGATTCCGTTCACACGGAACCCGCCTGTTTCATGCTTGTTGGGGCGCTGCCCCAATCCCCGCAGAACACAGAGTTTGTGTTCTGAAACGATGGATAAATCCATCGGCTGCGCGATTCTGCAAATCGCTTATGGGCAGGCAGCTCAACGCTGCTCCGCCTCTTGTTCCCGTCGTTCATTCGCTTCCTCCTGCTCCTTGTCCAGCTCCAGAATGCGGTCGATATTGGCCTTAGCCGTCAGCAGCTCTTTCATATCCTCGCGGGCTTTTCGGTAGTCGGCGTAGGCGGCTTTCTTCTCCACCAGCAGTTCGGCGTACTCGGTATTCAGCGCCTTGATGGTGGGGAGCTTCTTGAGGCCAAGCCCATCAAAATAGTTCTTTGCGGCCTTGTGCAGCGTGATCTCGCTTTCATGCTCAGCAAGGAATTTCTTAGAGTAACCGGCTTTGCGATAAGCGGCATAGGTATCGCGGCTCTTGGCGTAGTTCACAATATGCTTCCGCAGCACAGCAATCTCGGCCATGCGCGTTTCCGCAGACTTGATCTTTGCGGAAAGGTCGTTGAAACGGGCGGATGCTGCCGCCGCTTTCTCTGCAAGAGCGGTATAATCCAGAAGCTCATTCTCTTGCAGATACGCCACCGTCTGCGCCATCTGCTTGAGGTTAAACAGAGTTGCCCAGCGCGCATATCCAGCACCCTTGCCAGCGCGTAATTTTGCCTGAATGTCAACCAGCAGATTCCCGCTTTTCTTTTCTGGAACGGTGATTTCTGTTCGGCGCTTTCGCGGTGTGTGCGTCTTTTCACCGGCAATCACCGCGCGGAGATCTGCGGGAGTATAGCCGTCACCGAGGGTATCCATGCGAATGGACTTTTTCTGTTCGCCGCCTAACAGGGACGGGACTTTCTTGCCCTTGACCTCATACCCGGCCTGCCGCAGCAGCTCCAGCAGCGCTTCAAAGCTATCGGGCTTTTGTGTCAGCGCATCGTCAATGGCTGTGCAGATTCGCTCCCGGTGGGAGGGCTTCTTTTTGTCGCCCAGCCACTTGTTGTAGCTCTTGCCGTGGCGCTTCGGATTCTCCACGATGGAGCAGCCGTTCTCGATGCAGATGGTATCGTTGAGCCGCCGCACGGCGCGGCTGCTACCCCAAAAGTTTCGGAATTTTCGGGTCTGGCTGAGCGCGGTGGAGTTCCAAATCACATGATTGTGAATATGGGCTTTGTCAATATGGGTGCAGACAATGTAGGCGTGATTGCCTTTGGTGAAGCGCTTGGCCAGCTCACAGCCCAAACGGTTCGCGTCCTCCGGTGTGATCTCGCCGGGGACAAAGGATTGCCGCAGATGGTAGGCAATCACATTATCCTCGCCGCGCACTCTGCCGGTCTTTTGAATGTACTGATTCTTGGTGAAAAGAAACTCGGCGTCGGCGATCCTGCTGTCGCATTGCCAGCTCGTAATCAGCCTGCCGCCGTCCGTCTTTTGCGGATTTTCGGTGTAGTCGATGATGTCGCTGATGGCCTGTCCCACCGTGCGGCCTTTGCCGGTGTGCAGGGGCATCAGGCGCGTGGTTGCCATGGGTGTTCACCTCCTTGAAAAGCAAAACGGCCTGCCGAAGCAGACCGTTTTATTCTTCATTTATCGGATTGATAGCGGATAATCGGAACCTGTTTTACCTTTCCTCCAATGGTTCGTCGTTCCAGAGCAAAGATCATATCAGGGGTGCGTTCGAAAAAGCCTTCGTCCTTTTTCCAGCTCATGCCGCATTTGCAATGCTGCAAGCCTATGAACTGCTGCTTCATCTTTCTGCCGCAGTTCGGGCAGACCTTATTACTGTTTCCCATATTATTCAGCCCGCGCTAATCTATATAGACTGCGGATGGATTCCACGACCGTATGCCACGACAGGTCGGCAGCATAGGAGAACTTTTTCTGATAAGCCCGCCACAGCTTTTCCATATTTGAGTCGGCCTCGACTTCATCAAAGGCCGCAGGCGCGTCGGCAAGATACTTCTCTGTACCGCGTTTCTTGGCCGTTGCAATGAGCGCCGCCCGGAGATCAGCAGGAACGATACTCTGTCCGTGGAGCTGGCTCAGAATGTGCAGATCATAGAAATCTCTCATGCGGGTGTTGGTGGTAACACGGGACACAACGGTTTCCAGCTTCTCGGCCAGAACGGTTTCCAGATTGTACGCCCAAATCTCAATGGAGCGATCCTCCAGCATCAGTTTGAAGCTGTACCGCACTTCGCGGGGCGTGATGGCGTCGCCGGTGGAAATGTCGATCTTGAGCGGCGTTATCACACCGTCAAACTCCGTTTCCATACTGACGCGGATGCCCGGATACTCGGCCTCGTCCATGATCTCGGAAATGCGCTTCACCCGGAACCCCACGCCATCGTCCACCGGTACAGAGATGATGGAGGCAATCATGTTCTCCACGTCCTCGATGCCGACCGTCGCACCCTTTACGGTCGCGTCAATGTCCATCGTGGAGCGGGCGTCAAGGCCGACCATTGCAGCCACCAGCATCCCGCCTTTAAGGATGAACTTGTCCCGATATTCCGAAAGAGAAATGCGCTCCAGAAAGCGCTCCATCATGTAATTGCGCATTAGGATTTGCGCATCTGCGGATTTGTCCTTGGAGAGATTGCGTATCAGGTCTTTGAGCTGCCGTGCAGTCTTAATCATAAGAGTACCTCCAAATACTGCCGAAGCAGTTTTTCAACACGGAACATCTGCGCATAGCGCATCAGCTTCCGCAAGTCCTTGCCTTTTCGTTTTGCGTATTGCTTGAGTGCATCCTGAAAGGTCTGCATCTCGATTCCACTGCGGCTGCGGATCAGATCGCAGATGGTACGCTCCATATCATAGACGGGAACAGGATTCCCGAACGGCGTGTTCATCGTGACGATCCCCACGTCATGCAATTCCTTCTTGATGGTGTAGACCTTGATGCCGTCCGCTTGCAGGCTGGCAGGATTGTAGCCGGTCTTGACCGTGATGGAATAGGGATTCGGCTCCCGGTCCGTCAGGTCATGGAAAAACAATGCACTTTCATGGGAGAATACGGCCTGCGCACAGCGAAGGTGCAGCAGATACATGGCGTCCGTCCATGCGTCGGGCGAAACATAAACGCCATGCGCTGCCTGCTCCACACCGCGCTGCTTGGCGTAGGCGTAAAACGTGGACTTAGCAATACCGTTTTCCAAAACCTGCGCGGTTTTGACGATCCCATTGTTTTGCTGAAAAAGCAGGTCAAGCCGGTCGTAGGCGGTCATGTTATCACTTCCTTCTTGCTAATATTATATCCGAGATTAGCAAGAAAGTAAACAGGGATTTTAGAAAAGCAAGCCGAGGCGTTCGCCCCGGCTTGCACTTTAACTATGAATGAAGTTTTTCATGGCAGAGTTCACGTCTTGCAGCTTGCCAAGTCCCTGCACAGCCAGCATTGGAAGTCCCATCGGGCTGATCAGAAACGCCAGCACAAGGAGGATGATGCCGTTCTTTACGGAGTAGGTAATCAGCACGGCGAAAGCCAGCAGGGAGAGCAGTCCGCTTGCCAGCTTGAACACGAAGCCGGAACAGGACAGCAGCCCCGCGCACAGCCAAACGAACAGGGACAGGATAAGCGACAGCGGCGCAAAGAGAATTTTCAGGATGAACATTTTGCGGCCTCCTTTTCACAAAGTGCGGTCAGCGCGTCACGCTCTTTGGCGAGCTTTGCTTCTTCCTTTTCGGTCAGATCACGATCTCCACCCGTAATCTCCATCATGCGGAAATTCTCATAGGCATCCAGCAGAGAATCCAACAAATCTTCGGGCGTAGGGCAAAAGTACACGGTGTTCCAGTCCTGCCGATAGCAGTCAAAGCCCATAACGGTGTAGCCCTTGCTGGTGAGGACAACTTCAAAATCATCATCGCGGGCGAGGTAGTCAGAAAATACCTTCAGCACAATTTCGTTTGTCAGCATGCGTTCCGCAGCTCCTTTCCAAGCGGTCAAATCTCTTTCTGATATTAGATTACTTTGCTCATTAGTGTTTTGCAAGGATGCGGCAAAGTCATACGAATAGTTTTCGCCTTTTGCCCGACATCTAACCATATCACATAATCCTTCTTTAGTACAGCTACCTGAACTAATTTGCTCCAGATGGGAAATATAATGTTGGTACAGTTACAGGGACGGGAGGTGTGATACTTGCAGTTGAATGAAGCCGTCAGCAGGCGTTTGGTCGAGCTGATGCAGGAGCGCGGCATGACGCAGTATCAGCTTTATATGAAAAGCGGCGTACCGAAGTCCACCATCGGCAATCTTGTGAACTGCGCATACCCATCCATGAAGCTGCGGATCATCCACGAGCTTTGTCAGGGATTGGAGATCGACCTGAGCAGCTTTTTTGCCTCGCCGTTATTCGATGAAAATAATCTGGAACCGTAGAAGCTCCGATGCTGTTTTGCGTCGGGGCTTTTGCTTTTGTACGGACAGGGGCGGCGGAATAACCGCCGCCCCTGCGACTTATTTCAGCGCCGCCAGCGAGGAAACGATTTTCTCCGCCGCCGTCCATATCCGTTCCTGATTTTGCTGAATGTCCTCCAGATCTGTTTCGTAGATGCGGCCTGTTTCGTGGGCGCGGCGGGTGAGCTGGTTGAGGTTGTTGCTGGAATACCGAAGCAGGGACACCAGCTCCCGCAGCTCCGGAAGGTCGAGCTTCACCACATATCCGTCAATCGCCATCTTGCGGAGATATGCCGCCATGTTGGTGGTGCCGAACTGTGCCATCTTTGTTTCAATCATTTCCCGCTCCTGCGGTGTAACGCGGAATTTAAGCTGAATGTCCCGTTTGCGCTTTGCCATCGCTCAACGCTCCGGAGATTTGGACTTCGCCGAAATTTTCGGCGAAGTTGTTTCAGGCAGCTTTTTCAGCATATCCCGGACAGAGGTTTTCTGCTGCTCCTGCGCGTAGGCTTTGCGGGTCTGGCTGAGAAACAGATCGACCAAACCGGGATGGCTGCTGACGGCCAGATAGCAGTTGCGGTCAGTACCCCATGCGTCGGGATTGGCGGGGATGGACATGGCGTTTGCCCAAGCCCTGTTGTCGGGAGAATAGCGTCTGTCCCAGTCCGCTTGACAGACGGTGATGGCAAGGATATGAAATGCGCGGTCATAGCCAAACTGCTGCACTACCTGATCGACCGCTGCTGTATCCAGCCGGTTATCCCGGTAGTGGTCGCGGATGGCGGCTTCGATAGCTTCCTTGCAGGCTGCGTTCGTCTGATTGGAGGCGCGGTAGGCAGCAAGCTCGTCATGCTCTCTGGCATAGGATGCCGGGTGCTTGTAAACGGGGAGATTTTTCATTATCGTGCCTCCATTTCTTTTTTGTAGGGCTTTTCCGGTGCGCCATGAACAGGCGACGCTTTCAGCCTGTCCAGAACGGAAGGCCGAGCCGATTTTGCAATCGCCTGCTCAGGCTGCGGCTGTCCCTTGCCGTCCAGATTCAGCTCCATATCCAACTCAATGAGCCGCGCAGTTTTTGCGGCCAGCTCCTGCTCCTGCGGGAACGGCTTACCGACCTCGGCCTTTGCCGCCGCCTGCTGGTTATAGAGGTTTTCAAGCTGCTCCTGAACGCTGCGCAGACGCTCCGGCATTTTATCCAGCGCGTTCTCGATGCGGACAAGGTTGCCTCTGGCATCCGAACCGAGTTCAACACGATGGGTCATCTGGCCTTTCAGCGTCAGCGTGTACGTTTTCCACATGGAATCAAAAGCAACGGACATGGTAAAGCCGCGATAGCTCCCGATCTGTACCGGGTCTTTGCCCTTGACCTCCTTGCAGGTGTCCAGCAGCGCGGCACCGGCGTTTTCCTTATCGGTGAGCCGGTCGCCGCGAATCTCCATGCCGACAAAGCCCTCTGCCGGGAGCGGATGCGCTGCGAGGGTCTGCATATCCGCCTCCAGCCCACGAACAAAGCCCTTGTGTTCTTCTATCTTTTCCGGAAAGTATTTCAGCAGACTGTCCTCCAATCGGAATTGCTTGCTGTTGTGGTCTGCCTTCATAATTTTTAGCTTGGACACCTCAATGTCCAAATCCATACGCTCCTTGATGCGGGGATCACCGGCACACAGCGCCTTGATCTCCGCAAAAGACAGCGCCGTAGCGTCCACGTCCTCACAGGAGCGAACCGGGGATTTTGAGGTCATGATCTGAGAGATGAATTTCTGCTTGTTCTCAACGGTCTGCCAGAGGTAGGCGTCAAACGTCCCTTCGGTCACATAGCGGCAGACATGAACGAGCTTGTTCTGATTGCCCTGACGCTCGATGCGGCCTTTTCTCTGCGTGAGATCGCGGGGACGCCACGGGCAATCCAAATCGTGAAGTGCGACCAAACGATCCTGCACGTTGGTGCCCGCGCCCATCTTGGCCGTGCTGCCCATCAGGACGCGCACCTGACCGCTGCGTACCTTTGCGAACAGTTCCCGCTTTTTGACCTCCGTATTGGCATCGTGGATGAACGCGATCTGCTCCGGGGGCATCCCGGCGTCAATGAGTTTTTGACGCACATCCTCATAGACCGTGAACGGCGTTTCCGCGCTTTCCTCCAATGAAATCGCACTCTCCAGCGCATGAATTTCCGGGCTGTCCAGCGTACCGGGGGAAGCCTTTGCCGCCCGCTGCGAGGGCGTGGCCTTTGGCGTAGAAATGTCGCAAAACACAAGTTGCGTCAGTTTTTCCTCCTCGCCGTCGCGCCAGTATTGGAGAATGTTCGCCACGCACTGATTGACCTTGGTGGTTTCCTCGTCGGGGAGCATGGGATTGATGATACGCTGGTCAAGCCCCAGCTTGCGTCCGTCCGAGGTGATTTTGAGCATATTGTCCACATCCGGGCTGACCGCACCGCTGTGTACCTTGGACGCTCGTTCCGAGAGGGCTTTCACCATGTCCTGCTGGATCTGCGTGGGTTTGGTGGCGATGGTGTGATACGCAACCTCCGGCGTGGGCAAGTGGAGCTGATCCGCCGTTTTGATGTCGGCGACCTCTTTGAACAGATTCATCAATTCGGGCAAGTTGAAAAACTTTGCAAAGCGCGTCCTTGCCCGGTAGCCTGTCCCCTCCGGGGCAAGCTCCAGCGCGGTGGTGGTTTCTCCAAAGCGGCTTGCCCAGCAATCGAAGTGTCCCATACCCATCTCTTGCAGCCGGTCATGCTGCAAATAGCGCTGGATGGTGTAAAGCTCTGTCATGGAGTTGGAAACCGGGGTACCGGTGGCAAACACCACGCCGCGCCCGCCAGTCAGCTCATCCATGTAGCGGCACTTGGAGAACATATCCGAGGATTTCTGCGCATCGGTGGTGGAAAGCCCTGCCACATTGCGCATCTTCGTATAGAGGAAAAGATTTTTATAATTGTCCGACTCGTCCACAAACATCCTGTCTACGCCAAGTTGTTCAAAGTAAATCACATCATCCTTGCGGTCGCTGGCTTGCAGCTTTTTCAGCCGCGCCTCCAGCCCCTTTTTCGTGCGCTCCAAGCTCTTGATGGTGAAGCTGTTGCCGCCTGCGAGCTTGGTATCCTGAATACCATCGGTGATTTCCTCAATCTGCTGGTGAAGGAGCCGTTCCTGCCGCTCCGGACTGATGGGGATACGCTCAAACTGGCTGTGGCCGATGATAACGGCGTCATAGTCGCCGGTGGCGATACGGGCGCAGAATTTCTTGCGGTTGTGGGTTTCAAAGTCCTTCTTGGTAGTGACAAGGATGTTGGCCGAAGGATAGAGCCGCAGAAACTCGGACGCCCACTGTTCCGTCAGATGGTTCGGCACGACAAAAATGGACTTCTGGCACAGTCCCAATCTCTTAGATTCCATCGCAGAGGCTACCATTTCAAAGGTTTTTCCCGCGCCGACCTCGTGTGCCAGCAGCGTATTCCCGCCGTACAGCACATGGGCGATGGCGTTTTTCTGATGCTCTCGGAGGGTGATTTCTGGGTTCATACCGGAGAAAACGATGTGGCTGCCGTCATACTCGCGGGGACGAGTGCTGTTCATTTCCTCGTTGTACTGCCGTACCAGCGTTTCGCGCCGCTCCGGGTCTTTCCAAATCCAGTCCTTGAACGCATCCCGGATAAGCTGCTGCTTCTGCGCGGCAAGGGTGGTTTCCTTGGCGTTGAGGACACGGCGCTCCCGCCCGTCTGCGTCCTCAATGGTATCGTAGATGCGAATGTCGCGGAGGTTCAGTGCATCCTCCAGCAGCCGGTAGGCGCTGGCACGGTCTGTGCCGTAGGTGGTGAATGCCGCCACGTCGTTGTAGCGCACCATGCTCTTGCGGGAAACCTGCCATTCTGCGGTGTACGGGACATAGCTGATCTCGATCTGCCCACGCAGATAGCGGGGCGTTTCAAAGGTTTCGTACATGAATTGCTCGATGTATTTCTTGTCAAGCCACGTCGCGCCCAGCCGCACCTCAATCTCACTGGCTTCAAGGTCTTTCGGCTGGGCAGCAATCAGGGCGTCCACATTCCCAGCGAAGAATGGGTCGCGCGCTGCCACGCGCTGCGCGGTACGGAGCTTCTGCCGGACGTTGCCGGAGAGATATTCGTCCGCCGTCTGCCAGCCCTTCGCCCAATGCTCGCCGCCGTCCTCCAAGTCAAACGGGCCACTGTTTGGTTCCTTGTAAATGACGCCCTTCAAATCCTCAACGATCTGCGGGATTTTCTCGCTGCCGCCCATGAGGGTGGCCATAAAGCTGAGATCGACGCAGGCTTTTTCTCCGATGCAGACAGCAAGGGCTTCACTGGCGGTATCCACAGAATCTACGCTGCGCTGCTGCTTGATGGTGCGCTTATGGAACATATCCGCCTTGCGCTCCAGCTTTCCGTCGTCATCCAGCACTTCCAGCGAACACAGGAGGTAGTAAGAGGAATCGTCAGAGAACGCAAGACGGTTCGCACGCTCATTGATTAGGCCGTGTTTTGCGGAGAACGCATCATAGAGGCGGTTTAGCTCGGCCTGCGCTTCCTGAATCCGGCTTTCTGCGCTGTACTCGTCCATTTGCAGGGCAATCAGCTCATTCACGCAATCCCGCAGCGCGACCATGCCCTTGACACGCTCGGCGGCGGTGGCGTTCAGCTCCGGTTTGACCATGCGGCTGTTTTCCCGGTAGTACACCTCGCCGTCCACCACGGTGTAGGAGTAGTTTTTCACATTGGGGTCTGCGGGGATGGACGTGTCGATCTGTTCGCCCTCGCCCAGCTCTGGCAGTTCCGCCTCCTGATAGGTGCCGCGAATGTTTTTCACGGCATCATGGAGCTGATCTGCAAGTGCCAGCCCCTCAATGGGGACAACGGTAAAATCCTGCTTGCCGTATTGGGTGCTTTCGGAGGTCTGTCTGCCGAGGATCATCTCCGGGTGGTCAACAAAATAGCGGTTGATGGCAAAGCCATCCTCGTTCTGACCGAGGTGTACCCAATCCGGTTCGATCTCAATGGGACGGTCACGCTTTTGGAGAAAGAGAATGTCCGAAACCACATCCGTACCGGCGTTGGCGCGGAACGCATTGTTGGGCAGACGAATGGCACCCAGCAGCTCCGCCCGCTGCGCGATGTACCTGCGGACTTCGGGTGATTGCTTGTCCATCGTGTAGCGGGAGGTCACAAACGCGATCACGCCGCCCGGTCGCACCTGATCCAGCGTTTTTGCAAAAAAGTAGTCGTGAATGGAAAAACCGAGCTTGTTATAAGCCCGGTCATCTACCTGATATTGTCCGAACGGGACGTTGCCCACGGCGAGGTCGTAAAAGTCTTTTCTGTCCGTTGTTTCAAAGCCCGCGATGGTAATGTCCGCCTTGGGATAAAGCTGCTTAGCAATACGTCCGGTGATGCTGTCCAGCTCCACGCCGTAGAGCTTGCTGCCCTGCATCTGCTCCGGCAGCAGACCAAAAAGTTGCCAACGCCCATAGACGGCTCCAGAATGTTACCGCTCTGGAAGCCCATATTGCCGACCGCTTCATAGATTGCCTTGATGACGGTGGGGCTGGTGTAGTGGGCGTTCAGCGTGGACGCTCTGGCCGCAGCGTATTCCTCCGGGGAGAGTGTGGCGTACAGCTCTGCAAACTCGTCCGACCAGTTTGGCTTATTCTCGTCGAAGGCATCCGCAAGACCGCCCCAGCCCACATAGCGGGAGAGGATTTCCTGCTGCTCCGGGCTGGCCTGTAAGCCCTCAAACTCCAGCTCTTGCAGGAGGCGGATCGCCGCCATATTTGCCCGAAACTTTGCTTTTGCGCCGCCGACGCCGAGGGTATCATCGGTGATGTGGAAATTCTGCGCGTCGCGGTGGCTTGCCGCCTTGAAGTCAGCGTAAGCGGCCTGCTCCGCAGCGGCAACGCTGGGAAAGCCCTGCCACTCGCCGTCAACGGGGATGGATACCGCAGGACGGTGTGCGGGAGGCTCGTCGATCTCGGCCTGAGAGATGGCATCATCAAAATCAGGCACGAACTCGCCCATTTCCGAAAGTGCCGCGCGCCCTTCCTGCTCCAGAATCAGAGCTTCTTCCTCGCTCATGGCGGGTGGTTCAGGCTTGGCGGGTTCCGCAGAGGGCGGGTCATGCTCCGGTTCCGGGATGTGCAGCGTTTGGATTTCTATGTCGTAGGGCAAGTGCGTTTTCTCGGCAGGATAGAACGCGGCGGGTTTGGTGACAGGCTGCGGCTGCTCCCGTTCCTGCTCTTCAACAAACGAGCGTATAAACGCAATGTGTTCAGCGCGGAAGATGGGAAAGCCCTGCCTGTTTTGAAAAGTTACATCGCGCAGAGATACTTCATCCGTGCCGAAATTTACGCTGTCAATGACAAACTTCCGTCCGTCAATCTCCAGCTCCATGCCAATGGGGATATACTCCTTGGCATCGGCCTCGTTGATAACATCATAGCCGTCGGTTTCATTTGGCTGCGCAAACACGAAGCTGTGTCCATGCTCCAGCAGCCGCTTTGCGGCGCTTGCCCATTGTCCAAAATCATAGCCGGTCACAGCGGTTTCGCCCATACCGGGAATATCGCGTTGCAGCAGGCGGCGATTCAAAGCGCTGGCGGCTCGTTCTGCATCCGCGCCATAAAAAGCAGCCGTTCTCCGACGCGGACACCGATGAGCTTTTCGGGATGCTCTGCACGAAGTGCCTGATATGCCGAAATATTCGGCGCAAGCTCACGACCCTGATCTGCAATTCGTGTGAGGACAGCAGAAACCGGTTCGGTTCTGTGTTCCGGCTCGTGATTGCTCTCGCTGGAGGATGAAACGACGCTGAGATGCGCGACAGTTTCATCTGCGGAATCAACGTTATAGAACTTACCATCAATTTCCACGCGCTGCCCCATAAGGTTTTGAACCGCTTGCGGCGTCTCCGGGGTTGGCTGTTCTGTGTGCTGCGCCGCAATGACGCGCTGCGGCTCCGGTTCAGAAACCTCGAAATATCTGGTGTCGAGGTAGCGTTCAAAGGAATTGCGGTCGATGCTGACAGGTTCCTGTCCGGGTGCGTTCGGTAATGTGTGCCAGACGTGATCTTCATCTACACGCGCGATAGCGCCGACTGCTGCTATGTGGTCTAACTCTATGGATGAAATGCGATCTCCAATATGATAAGTATAGCCAAGCGGTGTTGTAAACGCCGGAGGGGATAGCTCAATTCCCATATCCCGTTTGATGCCAGTCAAGTAAGCAATGGCGTTATTCTGTTCTGCAAAGCGGAGCGTTTGTTCCCCATCTCCGCAGAACCGTTCCAACACCTCATCCCAAATGCCGGTAATTCCGCCCTCGCCGGGATGCAGACGAATGGAGTATCGGTCAGGTGAAAATAACCGCAGTCGCTCATTCTCATCGTAAAATTTATTCTCGCGGATGAGCTGTGCCAACCGCCGCTGTACCTGCGCCCATGTGAGCGTCACCGGCTCGGCGTTTCCTACATGGATATACATGGGAGTTTTGCTATCTTCCCAGCCATATTTTGCAGCCAGCCATGCGGCGGTGCTGCGTTCTCGCCCATGCGCCTGCATATATAGTGCGACTTCCTGCTTGCCCTTTAGGTTGTTGTGCCAATCCAGAAGCGCGTTGTCAATGTCCTCCTGTGTGATCTGATAGGGAGAGGGTGCGACCGTCGCTGCCAGCGTGGGATACAGTTCCTCCAAAAGCTCCTGATGCAGCCGGTTATGGAACGCGGGCATATCAAAGTACAGGCGGACAAGCTGGAGATCATCAGATGCCGTGACAATACGACGGATAGCGTCCGCACCCTCCAGATAAGCGTTCTGGCGGTCTGAATTGCGGCAGGCATTGACAAAAGCCGTATCTTTGGAAAGCGCGTTGCCAACGGTCAGCTTGTACCCGTCAAACAGCTCCCGTACCGTGGGCTGCGTCACATCGGCGGCAGGATCATGGAACACGTTTGAACCGTCAGCGCCAAACTCCGTTTCCTGTACGTCGATGGAGGCTTCTGCTTCATGGTCAATAGAGCGCAGCGTGTAAATGTGGCGCTCACCCCTAAAGTCTGACGCTTCGGCAATCGTCACGTCGTACTTATCGCGCAATTTCTCCACATACATCTCTAAATTGTTCGACGGAAGGCCACACATTTCCACACGGCCAGCGCCGGGGATATTGCGGGTGGTCAGGTTCATATCCAGCAGCTCCGCCACCTGTTTTGCGTCCTCGCCATACATTTCAAAGAAATCCCCCACCTGAAACAGCACGATGTTGTCCGGGTGGGATTCCTTGATGGCGTTATAGCTGTCGTAGGCGGTGTTTCGCACCACATCCTGTGCCTGCGCCTTATCATAAAGCGCCTGTTCGTCTGGTGTAAAATAGCGGTTCATCCGAATCAGCTCAGAGATACGCGAAGCGACCTTGTTCCAATTCATCTGAACATCTGCACAGCCTGCTTTTTTCAGCGTGATGCCTTTGCTGCCGTGATCTTCGTAGCTGCCGCTTTCTCTGGATACGGCATGGGTATGCCCGCCGATGCCGTACTCCTTTTTCAGAAAATCGGCATTCTCCTTGGGGGTGTGCGAAGTCTGAAAAAACGCATAAATGCGGGTCTTTCCACCCTCAAAGCTGCTTCCGTTTGCAAGAGAAGCCGCAATTTCATCTTCGGTGATAAACCTGCCGACCTTCGGAACAACCGCCATATCGGAACGGAATTCCTTTCGTGGAAGGGACAGATCTTCCAAACGTGTGAGAAGTGCCTGCGACTTGTGGTAATGGAAGCGCAGCAGCGCACGGTTTTCGCGGTAGGCGTCCATGAATACCTTGTATTCCGACAGGAGCCTATCCCGGAACGCCGGATTCAGCAGATCGTCCGTCAGACGCTCCGTTTCCTCTGGAAAGCTGGTGCTATGGATATTACCCAAGCAGGACAGATACCCCAGCGACTTTGCTTCATCCGAGAAATCGTGATAAAGGTTCCAGACATCCACAGCAATACCCAGCCGCTCATAGCGCGGGGCTTCCGTGACCTCAAGATTGGTGGCAAATGCGCCGCCGTCCAGAAGCTCCTCAATACGCTCCGCCGCATCTGCCCAGCCTATCACTTGGGCAGAACGAAGATAGCGAGAGGTATCTCCGGTTGCAATATGGATACCATCGTCCCCGTACCATGCGGAAAGCCTGCCGTTATCCGTAATCAGGCCGTTGCCGCCGTAGTAAAGAGCTTTCAGAAATGCCGCGCGATCCTCTAAAGGTTTTTGCTTGGAGAATTCCGCAGCAATTTTCATCCGCGCTGCATCCGCATTACCGCCCGCGCGCAGGATGTGGTCAGTATCATCCTGAGAAATGAACATAGAAAAAGCGGAGGGTGTTACACTCTCCGCTTCTGCGATGAATTGAATTTGTTCTGCCTCTGGGGGGAAGAAGGACATCTGCGCCCCAGCAGGGGCATCGAACATATTTAGCTGAACACCAGTTCCGTGAGGATCGTTTCCTCGGCCTGCGCTTTCAGCGTGTTCATCAGCCCTACCCACTTCATCGGGTCGCTGGCTTTCAACGCTTCCGTCACGCCTGCCGACTTCATCAGCTCCGGCATCATCTGTTCCAGTCGGTTGTTCGCTGCCTCGTCGATCTCCCGCAGATGGGGGTACAGCTTCTCGGACAGCAGCAGGCTGTTCCACAGCACCGGACAATGCTCCTTCAGGTAATCCTTCCGCATCCTGCCGTACTTGCCCAGCGGGGCTTGCGGCTGCTCTGTCAGGCTCAGGTCGGGAATCAGATAATCCCCGCTGCGGGTGTAGGTCAGTTCGCTCATGGCTTTCGCTCCTTTCCGCGATTTTCTCGCGCTCATAATTCTTGATGGTGACTTCGATCTGCCGCAGCACCAGCTCGCTGGACTGGCTGATGGCCGTTCCAAGAGCGGCGACGGTCTGCGGGGTGTTGAAATCAAAGACGTTCAGAAAATCCTCATGCTCGAAGTAATCTCCCAGCTGCATCCCGCAGCGGGACAGCAGCGTATAGGTGGTGCTGACAACGGCGGCGTTCCGAAAAGCGGCTCCGATGTTGAACTCATCATAACCTTCCAAAAAGGAACCGTCAACGATGCCGACAATATCGCGCCGATTGTCGTGCCAGTATTCATCTACAAGCTGCGCCGCCACACGCTCCAACTGATCGGCAAGTCCGTTTTCACCGGAAACATCGAAGCGCTGTTCCAGCGCCGCAGATACCACCTCACGATGCTCTTGCCGATATTCCCAAAGATAAGGGCGGCGAGAGTTCTCGCCGCCGCTGGTGTCGGAAACATCGAATACATATCGGAGTTTGGGTTGGTCGCTGCTGGTATCCACAAGGGCGATGCCCTTGCTGCCTCGCCGCACATAGCGGCGCATCTGCTTATTCCAAAGGTCGTATTCCGCGCAGGCCGTGGCTTCCGGGCGCTGGGCGAAAATCATGAGCTGTTCATTGTAGGGGTACTTATACAGCCTTGCGGCGGTGGTCAGAAATGCCGTCCACTTCTGGTAGCTTCCCGTGATCTGCTCCGCCGTGCGGTCTGCCATCTGCGCATAGAGCTGTACTTTACTCGGCATCCATATCCTCCTTTTCAAAATCGGGGAACAGGTCAAGCGCGTCATATTCCGCGTCGCTCATCCTGCGCAGCTTTGCGATGGCGCTGTCCGTCAGCTCCCGCAGCTCCGTTTCATCCGTAGCGAGGTAGCCGCGCATTTCCTCCAGCGCCGCGATCAAGCCCGTGCGGGTGCCGGTGTTGTAGAGGCTCATAAGCTGGCGTTCTTCAAAGGTGATGTTCATATCAAAGCTCCTTTTCCGCGCTCTTTTTGGGCGCTGTTTTGTGTGGACGTTCTTGGGCCGGTTGGCTTTTGAGCTGCTCCAGCACAGATTTCTTCTTTTCCCGGTGTGCCGCCTCTGCCAAATCCATCAAGGAGATGGACATACCGGCCTTGACCTGTGCTTCAAGGTCGGCGACGGTGGGCTGTTTGGGGCCGTTGTTGATAATGCCGTCGATCATGCCGTAATCATCTTCCATCGACATCTCGGCGGCTTTCAGATAATTCTCCGGTTTCTGAAAGGCGGGCAACTCCTGAAATCCCATGCTGTCACAGTAGTGATAGGATACCTTGCCGTCCTGTTTCAGCGCAACGATGTCGCTGACGGAGAGGCTGTGTCCCACAAAATCGCCGGGGCGCTCATCGTTGAAAATGTAGTAGAAGTTTTCAAGGATTCTGCCGGTATCATCGTCCGGGTACACCTCACGGGTATAGACAGCTTCATAGTTGGCAGGGTCAGGCGGCGCGGCCAGACTGCCGAGATTGGCAAAACGCAGCTCGACCGGCGCATCCCGGCGCAGTTGGTAGATCGCCATAGCATCGGTGGGACTGTTCAAAAAGCGCTGCTCCACATCGCGGGGCGGGATATGGCCTTTGACCGCATCCCAATCCGGTCTTGTGATCCCGAACATTCCGTCGTGCTTGATGATGTCCTCGGCCTCAAAGACCATTTCCTCGGTGTTGCCGGGATGGAGCATATAAACCGTGATGTCATGTTCCAGCAGTTCCACCGCCCGATCCTTGGAAAGCGGGAGCATATCGCTATCCAGATACCCATAGCTGCGCATATCATCCACCGTCAGCGTGGGGTCAGGCATCGGGACGGCCTGTTCCAGCTCCGGGAGCATATTATCTGCCGCATCGGTGGGAACAGCGACTGCGCCGGTGATCTGTTCGCTGTCCAAGGGCGGCGTAATCTGCGCCTCCTGTAAATCCTCCAGAATTTTCATATCTGCAAATGTCACCTTGGTTGGTGTCATGCCCTGAATGGCAAATACCTCCGTTCGGACAGCCCCGGCAACAGATGCAACCGGCGAATCTTCAATGGCGCTGCTGTCAATAACACCGCCATCCAGCAGCTTTTTGCTTTCCTTGTCGTAGAGCGAATAGTCCCAACCGCCGTCTGTATGCTGCACATGGAGATATACCGAGCCATCCACAAGATAAAGCGCTTCGTCTGTTTGTGTGGCGCTCACTTCTTCACGATTGATGCCGCGCTCCTTGCAAATCTCCGCAAAGTGCCGGTCAATGTCCGTAATCAGCTCGGAGGCAGTCTTGTTGATGGTTTCCAGACTGGCGCGAAGCTCTTTCAACTCCTTGCCCTTTGACCATGTGGCGATATAGCCGAAGCTGTTTTCTCCCGTTTCAATACCGTAATACTGGCAGACCGCATAGGAGATGCTTTCGGCCTCGACCTCCTCGGTGTTGCGGCTCTTTTCGCCGGGGACAAGGATCGTCTCACCATCGTCCGCAAGCTCCGTCATGTGTTCGTAGTCGTGGAGCTTGGCGTGGGCAATCTCATGGACGGCGGCGCATACCGTCTGCACCTCACTCATACCGGCGCGGATGGTGATGCTCTGCGCCTTAATGCTGAAAAAGCCGTCCGTATCCCGCGCAACGGGCTTTATCTCCATCGGAACGGGAGAAGCACGGCGCAGCGCCTCCATGAAAACCTCATACTGCTGCACAGTGCCGCTCAGATCGGAGGCAAGCTGGGGCAAGGGCTTTCCCGCAGTCTGTGACACATCAAAGACGGACACCACCTTGAACATAGGGATACGGATTTCCTTTTCCTCAATGATGGCCTTGCCGTCCGCATCCAGCACCGGCGCATTGGTTTCGGGGTCGGTCTTGATTTCCTCGACCTTTTTCTTATAGGGAGTAGGGGCGATGATGCGGATACCTTTTTCGCCTTTCAGGACGTTCCTGCCGAACTGATCGCGCCACTTGTTGAAGCCCGCCACATGGGTGGCGTCGGGGCGCTGCATATAGATGAGCATGGTATTATTGACCGAGTAGCGGTGAAAGCGGCTCATGGTGGAGAGATACTGCTGGTACTTATCGCTCTCGAACAGCTCCTTGATGCCATTTTCGATGCTGTCAACGATCTCCCGCATCCGGTCTTTGCTGGTTTGTTTTTCAGCCATGATGATCTCCTTTCAGAAAAAATAGCGCCCCTGCGCAGAAGAAAACACATCCTGCACAGGGGCGATTCTCCGCAGATAGACGTTGTTTTTGAGCTTGCGGATAGAATGACGCAGCCCCTTGTGATTCCGCATGGAAAAAGCCTTGCGGCACGGGGCTTTTACGCCCTCTATTTGCGGAGGTTCCAGTATTGTTCACGCTTTCGTTTGGCGTCCTGCTTTCGGCGTTCCTGCTTTGCGCAGGCGGGGCAATATTTGGCACGATTGGAGGAAGAATAGACCGGCTTACCGCAGACGGCGCAGCGCTTTCCCGGCCTTTCCCGCATCACGTCGGCCAGCAGCTCATGGTCGGCGGGAAGTACCGCGTTTCGGAACCAGTTGCACAGCAGCGAGTAGGAAATATCCTGTACGCAGACGCAAGGCTCTCCATCATCCAGCGCGAGGCAGTTGCCGTGATCGTAATTACAGCAGAGCTTCCGAATGAGTTTTTTGGAGCGGCGGAGCTGCTTGTGATCCATACGCGGCGCATCAGCCATTGTCGAACACCATCTTATAGCCCGTGCGTTGCCCATCGTCCTCCAAAAGAACGACGGCATCGTAGGTTTTTCCGGTCTTTTCCGAGTAGCAGCCTTTCAGCGGGGCGCGGCCATTTTTCAAAAGCGCAGCGGCAAGAGATTTCGTCAGCGCCTTTTTCTTTGCGGCGAAGAATCGGCTGTTTTTCCAGAGGACAAATGCGCAAGAACGATTCTCACAGAAAAAGCCCTTCTGCGATTCCGTTACCTCGGCCCCGCAGCGGGGACACTTGCCGACCACCTCGCGCCCGGAGGGGAACAGGACTTCCGCACCGGGGATGGGCTTGTAGGTCTGCACCAGCTCATTCAGCATGGCGGCGATCCCATCCATGAAGCTGTCCGGGGCGATTTCGCCGCGCTCGATCTCTTTCAGGCGGTGCTCCCATTCGGCGGTGAGCTGCGGCGACTGGAGCTGTTCAGGCAGAACGGTGATAAGCGCCGTGCCGGTGGAGGTGGGTAGCAGATTTGTGATCTTCTTGGACTTCCTGCGCTCCACAAAACCGGAGGACACCAGCTTTTCAATGATACCGGAACGGGTCGCCGGGGTTCCAATGCCCTTGCGCTCGGCATCATCTGGCATATCCTCCTTGCCCGCGTTCTCCATCGCAGCCAGCAGCGTATCCTCGGTGAAATGCTTGGGCGGCGTGGTTTTTCCGGTCTTGACCGATGCGGCAGATACGGAAAGCGTCTGATTCTCCGTTGCCACCGGCAGCGCGGGCACTGCCTCCGTCTGCTCCTGCTCATAGCGCTTCCAGCCGGGAGCAAGGACGGTTTTGCCCTTGGCGGTGAAGCTCTGACCGGCACAGTCCACCGTAATGACCGTTTCTGCATAGCGGTGGGGTTCATCCACCGCACGAAGCAAGCCTTTCGCCGCCAGCTTCAGCACCTCGCGTTCGCCCAGCGGCAGAGAGGCCATATCTACCTTTTCCGCGCTGATGGTGGGGACGATAGCGTGGTGATCGGTGACTTTTTTGCTGCTGCACACCTGCTTGGCGCAGATGGTCGGCGGCTTCTCCACGCCGCAGGCAGCGGCAGCGGCGGCGACAAGGCCGGGGACGCTGCCCTCCATATCGTCGGTCAGATAGTGGCTGTCGGTGCGCGGGTAGGTACAGAGCTTCTTTTCATAGAGGGCTTGGAGATAGTCGAGGGTCTGCTGAGAGGTGTAGCCGAGAACGCGGTTGGCGTCGCGCTGGAGGGAGGTCAAATCGTAGAGCGCGGGCGCTTTCTCAGACTTTTCCTTGCGCTCCACACTTTTGACGGTTACTGTCTTGCCCTTGCAGGCGTTGGCGATGGCATCGGCATCCTTTCTGTCCTTCATTCGGTCTGTCGTGGCGGGAAAGCCGCAATCGAGCTGGACGGTGTAGAACGGTTCTGCCACAAATGCGGAGATCTCCGCCTCGCGCTGTACCAGCAACGCCAGCGTGGGCGACATGACGCGCCCAATGTTCAATGTGCGGCCATACATCAGGGAGAAATACCGCGTGGCGTTGATACCAACCAGCCAATCAGCCTTGGCGCGGCACAGGGCAGATTGATGCAGGCCGTCATAGTCGCGCCCAGACCTAAGCTGCTGGAAGCCGCTGCGGATGGCATCATCCTCCATTGAAGAAATCCAAAGCCGCAGAATCGGCTTGGAGCATCCCGCAAGGCAGTAAACCGTGCGGAAGATCAGCTCACCCTCGCGCCCAGCGTCGCAGGCGTTGACCACCTCTGCCACATCCTCCCGGCGCACCAGCTCCCGCAGAATGTCAAACTGCTTCTGCTTTTCAGAGCGGACGATGAAGCGGAACGAGGTAGGAATGATGGGCAGCGCCGCCAGCGTCCATTTGGCATCAACGGCATTGTAAACGGCGGCGTCGGCCAGCTCTGCCAGATGCCCGAAACACCACGACACGATGTACCCGCCGCCCTCCAGATACCCGTCATGCCGTGATTTAGCACCCAGCACGGCGGCGATGCTCTGCGCCACGGAAGGTTTTTCGGCGATCACAAGGCGCATGGTGCAGCCTCCATTCTCTTTACGTCACGGTAGCAGGGGCGAACGCAGCTCTGTCCGAAGCGCTTGCAGCCGTAGCAGAAGTGTTCCTTGGCAGCGTCGGGAGGGCTGTCCTCCCGCGCTGCTTTCGGCTTCTGCATCATCAGTCGTTCCAGCGGATTATTGGTGAAATATCTCATGCGTTCGTATCCTCCGTAGTATCCTGTTCCGGTTCGTCCTCATACGGCTCAAACTCGTATTCGTCCTCGCCGTAGTCATAATCGTCCAGATCGGCGCTGCCCTTGGTCTGCGGCTTGGCCTTTTTCTGCTTGAAAATGTAGAACGCGGCACCGCCGCCCAGCGCGACGATCAGCAGGACGACGAGGATGCCGCCCACGCCGCTCTTTTTCTCCGGTTCCTCGGCGGCGGGTTCTGTCGGCTCAGCGGGGACTTCGGGCTTTGCCTCCTTGCCCACGCACTCGGTCATGTTGACCGCGCAGACGGGGCAGGATGTATTGACCGCACCGGCCACGCATTTGGTGGTGCAGGAGCAGACGGCGGGCGTTTCTTCCTCGCCGGTCAGCGCCATCAGGTCGGCCTCATCTACCTGATTCAAGAAGTGGACGGTTTCTTCGCCCTCATCGTCACGGTCAATAATCAGGTAAAATGTATTGCCGTTCTTGCTTTCCAGCGTAATGAACTGTTTTCCTGCCTTGGTGCTGGTGCCAATATCGTCGATCAGCGTCAGATTGCCGTCCGGTGTCAGCGCATCGCTGCCGCCCGTCATGCTGCCGACAAGGAACTGCCAGAGGTCGGTCAGCTCTTTTTCATCAAACGGAAGCGTAATGCCGCCGATGCTCACGGTGCTGTCGGCGGCGTCGGTGACGGTCAGATAGCTGCCGTACACATAGCCCACACGGGCGGGCAGCAGGATTTTTACCCAATCGCCGTCCCTGCCAATCACATCGACCACCGTGCCGTTGGGGAGCTGCGTAAACGCGGTGTTGTCCAGCCCCGCGCCGGTGCGGACATTCAGGCTGCCGCCGTTGGTCGTGACCGTGCCGATCTGTTTTGTTTCCTGCGTGTCTGCGGCGCTGCTTTCGGCGGCAGGCAGCGTATCATCGGGATAGTCGCCGCCGCTGGCAAAAGCGGAAATGGGGAAAATCCCGATGCACAGGAGCATCAGCAGCAGGCTGATAAAAATGCGCGGTGTGTTTTTAGTCATGGTTCAACGCCTCCTTTTCCGAAGTGGCCGGTGCAGGCGCGGCCTGCATACGGCGGAACAACTCGGCAAACTGCTCCATCGTCATGCCGTTCTCACGCACCATGCCGATGATATCGGTGTCCTCCAGCTCACGAATCTGCTTTTCCAGCTCGCGGTTGCGGCCTTGCAGATCAGAGATTTTGCCTTTGTTCTTCTCCAGCTCTCCACGGAGCTTCATAATTTTCGGGTTCATATCGTTCACTCTCCTTTACGGCAAGCGCCCATAACGGTAGAAATGGGACTGCCAATAGCTTGAATTTAAGTTTGCATAAGAGATCGGATCTCCGCAGTGGATCATCATATTGTTGCCAACATAGATACCCACATGGCTGACACCGGGGGTATCATACGTTCCGGTGAAAAACACCAGATCGCCCGGCTTGACGTTAGCAGAGGATACAGGCGTACAGATATTGCAAAGTCCCTGCGCGCCCAGTCTGCCCACATCCCAACCGGAATGATTGATGACCCAACTGACGAAGCCCGAACAGTCAAACGAGGTGGAGGGACTGCTGCCGCCCCAAACGTAGGGGTAGCCGAGATACTTTTCCGCTTCCTTGATGATGGCGGCAAATACCTCATCGTCCAGCGCCTCCGGGGGAATGTCGTAGTCGGTATAGCTGCCCTCCACATACTTGCCGATGTAGCCTGAACCGGGGAACAGGTCGGGACGGTTGCCGAGGGTGGCCATATAGGTGGCGTACATTCCGAGCTGTTCTTCGCTCATAATGTAAACGGGAACATGGGAGAGATTGAAGTTTTCCAGCGTGACCGTGCAGATGTAGTAGTCATACGGCACCTGATAGGTGTCCGTGTGGGTGTTGCCGTCCGCGTCCGTCCATGTGTCGGTTTCCGTGCGGTAGCGGGTTTCCGCCACCACATCCTCGGTCAAGATGTACTGGCGGTCAAAGAGCATTTGAAGCGTACCCTGCACCTCATCCAGCGTCCATTCCCCTTGATGCAGCGCCGTAATCATGGAAATGAGTACATAGGGGTCATGCTCGATGGTGTCCAGATCAAAGTGGTACTCATCGTAGTCATGGGTGCTTTCGTAGGTGTCGAGGTAGCGCTGAAGCTCTGCTTCCATTTCGCAATACTGCGCCTCCGCACCCAGCATATCGGCGTCCTGCGACGGATAGGTACTGGCCGCGATCCCGGAGCCGACGCCATCCATTATCACCGAGCAGGAGGACAGGCCGTTGAGCAGAAATGCCAGCATCAGCAGAATCGCGGCGGCAATGGCAAAGCCGCGCCGGTGTTCCCACACATATTTGCCCGCTTTCTCAGCCTTTTCAGCGGCTTTTTTCGCGGCCTTGGCGGTATTCTCTGCCGACTTTGCCGTAGTCTGCGCCGCCTGATTGTGCTTGGCAGCGGCATACTGCTTCTTAATTGCCTGCTTCTGCTGCCATTTGGAAACGGGATTGCTGGTGGGGTTGTCGATCTCCGCTTTCTTCTGGAGCGCGTCAAGATTGGCTCGTTCCAGCTTTTTCTCTGCACGGATGGCAGCACGATAAGGCTTGAGCTGATGGGCGCGGTGGGCAGACTGCACCAGCCGCCCGCCGCTCTCCACGGCTTGCTCTGCCTTGTGCGCGGCCTCTACGCCTACATTGTCATCCTCGCTCTGCCGCACCTCCCGGTGAACCTGAGAGAGAATGAGGTTGGCGGGGGCATCCCGCACGGCATGGGTCAGCTTTGAGGGCGGCTTTTTCTTATCCACTTCCTCAAACCGGAGCTGCGTTTTGACCTTGCCGGTGGCAGGATCAAAGCCGCGTTCCTTTTTGACCACGGTTTTCTTGGGGATTTTCGCCTGCGCCTTATCCGCCTTGGCCTCCGCTTTTTTCACCCGTTTGATGGGCTTTTCCAGCTTCGGCTCGGCAAGATCGGCGTCGGAAAACTGCAAACGCGGTTCTCTTTTCATGCTGACGCCACCTCTTGCGGTTTGGTGGTCATGACGCGGTACAGCTCGGTGTCCTTCGGGAAGTGGTCAATGAAGGGCAGGATCGTGTTGCCGTAGAACAGCAGCCCCTCGCCCTCGCCGGAGTGGGTCACATAAGAAAGCTGATGCGGCGAAATGTTGAGCTGCTTTGCGAGAATCTGCCGGTCGCCAGCGGCCTGATTGAGCATATAGATGAAATCGCTGTTCTCAAAAATGTTCTCAACCTCGCGGCTGGATAACAGGTCTTTGACATTTTGCGTGATCCCGGTGGGGATGCCGCCCCATTTGCGATAGCGTTTCCAGATTTCGACACTGTACGAAGCCGTCTGTTCCTCCTTCAAGAGAAGATGGAACTCGTCAAGATAGTAGCGGGTCGTTTTATGGGCGGCGCGGTTGATGGTCACACGGTTCCAGACCTGATCCTGCACCACCAACATCCCGATTTTCTTGAGCTGCTTGCCCAGCTCCTTGATGTCGTAGCAGACGATGCGGCTGTTCACATCCACGTTCGTGTGATGGTTGAACACATTCAGAGAGCCGGTGACGTAGATTTCCAAAGCAGTGGCGATGTACTGCGCTTCCTTTTCATCCTGCGCACGGAGGGCGTTATACAAGTCCTCCAGCAGCGGCATATTCTCCGGCTTCGGGTCATTGAGGTAGTCCCGGTAGACGATGCGCACGCAGCGGTCGATGATGGTCTTTTCCACAGGGGCAAGCCCATCCTTGCCGCCGACGATCAGCTCGCACAGCGACAGAATGAAGTCGGATTTCAGGCTCAGCGGGTTATCATCGTCGCTGTAATCCAGATTCAAGTCCATCGGATTGATATAGCAGGGCGAACCGTCGTAGCCCTTGCCGGTGGGCGACAGCTTAATGACCTGACCGTGCAAACGCTCCACCAGCGGTGTATATTCGCCCTCCGGGTCACAGATGATGATGTCATCCTTGGGGCAGATGAGAAACGCATTGGTGATCTCACGTTTTGCCGAAAACGACTTGCCGCTGCCGGGAGTGCCTAAAATCAGGCCGTTGGGATTTTTCAGCAGCTTCCGGTCTACCATGATAAGGTTGTTGGACAGGGCGTTGATGCCGTAATACAGCGCCTCCGAACCGTTCTGGAACAGCTCCTGCGTGGTAAAGGGGACGAAGACTGCCACGCTGGAAGTGGTCAAGCCCCGCTGAATCTCGATCTGATTCAGCCCCAGCGGGAGACTGCTCATCAGTCCTTCCTCCTGCTGAAAGTCCAGCCGGGTCAGCGCACAGTTATACTTTTGCGCGATGCTGGAGGTCTGGAAGATGTTGTTGTCGAGCTGCCGGGGTGTGTCCGCCGTGTTGAGAATGAGGAAGGTCAGCAGGAACATTCGCTCATTGCGGGACTGCAAATCCTGCAACAGCTTTTTGGCCTCCGCGCCGTAGGTGGCGAGGTCGGACGGGATAATGTCCATATCGTACCCGGCGCGGACAGCTTTTTTCTGTTCCTCAATTTTGGATTTGTCCAGATCGGTGATCTTGCGCTTGACGGTCTTGATGGCGTTGACCTGATCCACAGACTGCACATGGAGATTGACGAGGACGCTGCTCTCCATATCCAGAAAGTCCGCCAGCATCCGGTCATTCAGCTCTGGTGCCAAAATCTGCACGAAGCTGACCGCACCCAGCTTTTTGCCCATACGAAACTGCCTGCCGGTCTTGAACTCAAAGGAGCTGGGCGCGATAAAGTCCTTAGTGGACAGCCCGGAGGGAGCCAGCCAGTCCCACGAAAAGCGGAACGGCTCCTGCTCGTCCATCCGCAGAATGTCGTGCATGACGTGCAGGCGCTCAAAGCCGTTCAGCGGCGCAGCCACAACGCCCAGCCGCTTGAAGTTGTTCAGAAGATCGGTTTCAATGCGCTCCAAACGGGGCTTGGCAGCGCGGAGGTTGTCGGCCTCAACGCCGAACGTGAGATATTTGGTCTTAATGAGGCCGTTGTTGCCGCGGGCAAGCTGATTTTGCAGCATACCGGCGTACTCGGCGCGGATGCCGTCAAACTCGTCCCCGCAGGGCGGAATGGAAATGCTCCGTGCAAAGGTTTCCTGCGAAGCCGAGAGGTTCACAAAGGAAAGCTGGAATTGCACGGAGCTGTCAAAGTAGTTCAGGAAATCGCACCACGCCTCAAAGATGGCGGTCTTGTCCTCATTCTGCGAGAGCTGGTAGTTGATGTCCTGATACTGGATCGTTTTGGTGTAGCGCGTGTCGGTCACACGGCAGATGCCGTCCGGCCACATACGCTGATACGGGATGCTGTCCTGCGCCGATTTTTCTTTCTTATCCGTTCGGTTCGCTCTTGCGATGGCGGCTTCGATCTGTTTTCGTTCGGCGCGGGTCAGCTTTTTCTTTTCGGACAATTTGATACACCTCCCGGTCTAACTGGTTTTGCCGCTCCAGAACGGCATAAAAATTGTTGGTCTTATACGGGCGCTGCTTTGGCCTCTGGAAGCACACGCGGTAGATGTTGCGGATGACGACCTCCAACGGCTGACCGTTCTTTTCATACATGGCGAACAGCATGGCCGGGATCATCACCACCATCATCACCATGGCGGCGGGGCTGGTGCCGATGCTGCCCTTGAGCAAGAAGAAAAGCGGTACGCCGATGAGCGCGCCGCTTCCGAAGCAGATGAGCTGTCGTTTCGTGAGGTTGAATAATACCTTGGTCTTAACTTTGGTTAAGTCCTTTGGGACGTTGACATAGGCCATAGAAATCCCCCTTTACAAGAGCTTTTCATATCGAAGTTTCATCTGCGCCGGGTACAAAGCGGAGGCGGGCTTGCGGCTGCCTGTCCAGCATTTGCCGCCTGCCATGCCTGCACAGCTCCAGCCAGCGGCGCGGAGGCTGCTGCCATTCTCGCTATCCAGCGTATAGGTGATGATCTTGCGGTATCCCATTGCCTTTGCCGCCCGCGCAGATGCGGCATAGAGAATACTGCAAGCGTTTCTCTCGCCGGTGGTACAAAGACGATTGACTTCCAATGTCCAGCCATCATCCAGATACCGGCTCACAGGACGGCCTACGATTGCAACACCGACAAGCTCTCCATCCTTGGCACAGCCGATGGAAAACTTATGTCCAGCAGTTGCCTTATGGTGCCGGTGATGCGCATTGACAAATGCGTTCGCTGTTGCAAGCGCGACGGGCGTGAGTGTCAGCATGGTATCACCCCCGTTAATGTGCATTGAACACGGACTTGGCAAGGCTGCTCGTTTTGAACAGGCAGAAGCACAGCAGCACCGTGTAGCCCATGCAAGTCCAGATGGCGTAGATGATGTCATCCACAAGCGCGATGTTCTGCACCAAAACCGCGTAAATGGCAACGCAGACGATAATCAAAAACGCTTGGAAGCCCAGTGCCAGCATGGAGCGGATGTAATTCTGCCCCATGCCGCCCCACTCCTTGCCCATCATGGTCGCCATTGGGATGGGGGCAACAGAGGTGACGAGATATATTTCAATCATTCTTCCGAATGTGATAATGAAAATGCAGATGGTCAGCGCCCACATGGTAATGCCCACGAACAGCGATTGGAACCACAGGCCGAAGAGCGGCCCCAGCTCCATTTCCATCAGCCGATCCTCAATGCCCACCATGACGCTTGAAATGTTGATGCTGGTGTCGCCGATAATCAGCCCGGAGGCGCTGGCAACGACGCTTTGGGCGGCATCGAACACGCCCATCACAATCGTCCATGTGTTTGTTACAATCAGGACAGCGGCAGCGGACTTGAACGCCCACTTGAAGAATATCCATGTGTCCATGTCGTTGAGGTTATTTTTGTCGGTAATGAGCTGGATCAGTTCCAGCGTCATCACAAAGGCGAGAATTGCGCCTGCGATGGGGACGATCACGGTTTCCGACAGGTTTTGTATCATGCTGAAAATGCTGCCGTTCCATGCCTGCGGCGATAAGCCCACCTGACCGGAGATCTCGGCAACCTTTTGATTGGTCGCATCGAACATCCCGGACAGATTGCTCACGATACCGCCGATGAGCATTTCTTTCAGCCATTCCGTGATCTTATCCCATAAGAAATCCATAGGGTTGCCCTCCTTTCGGGAGGATGCCGCCCGAAAGCGGCACCCTCCGTGGATTTACGGGAAGCAAACGAGCTGCCGATTAGCCGAACAGACCGGACAGCAGCGGCACGAGGGTAATGCCAATCAAAGCCACCCCGCCACCGGCCATCAGCTGCTTCATGCCCTGAGATTTAGCACCAGATAGCCATAGGTAAGCATTTGATATGATCTCCAGCTTTTCCCCGGCTCCACACCGTGCGTGCAGCTTTCACCGCACACGGCGTTCCATCGAATTTGGTCATACAGGGCTTGCGACACTTTGTGTGTGCTTCTTTTGCCAAATTCGACTTGTGGCCTTTCCTCCACCGTTTACTTTTTCACGGCTTCATAGGTACTACGCCACTACTTTCACTGAAACAAAGAATGGTTATTGCCTTCTCACGAAGGTATTCCCATCCACCATCTCGCAGCCTTGCAACAGGCTAAATGTTTTCAGCTTCCTGCGTTCCGATATTTCTATCATGGGCCGCATTTAGGTTCTTCCTCTAAGCCTGTATTCAATTCTTTACGAATCGTGCCGCCTGTAACGGCACATGGACTTTCATAACAACCATTTTTACTTGTCCACGAATACCTCCGTATAAGGAGTACCACCGTTTCGATGGTATCAACGTTTAGACTTGTACATTCAGAAGTTCGTCAGTATTTCCATACATACTAACCATGTGCGGCTGACACCCGGCATATAGGATGCGCTATCCACCTCTGGACAGCTTTCGATTTCAGCCTTGCAGCCAAAACTACGGCATCTCTCTGCCGACTTCACCGAGCTTCTGACAATCGGCGGTTGCGCACCTATGCCAGTCGGAGTATTAGTGTGGACGCTTCGGGGCGTTACCCCCTCATTTCATCCATCGAAATATCAGTTCTCCAAGGTTTTGGACTTCATTCGTCCTTCGACCTGTGCCTGACCTTTTCAGTCAGGAACGCATCGCACGGTTGTCGTTGCCGTAGCCCTCCAGCAGATTGATCGCACCCCAAATGCCGAGGCCAGCGCCCAGCGCCACAACGAGGGTCTGAAGAACACCAACAGCAGAATTAAAGAAAGCCATAAATAGTACCTCCGAAAAATATGTTTTAGATTTTGGAGGGTACATTTCTTCCACGAAGTTTCATCGAGTCGTTGTCAAATTAGACTGCCGCTGTCAGGCGACAGGTTCACCGGAAAGGTCTGCCTGATACACCTCAACTGCATCATCCGGCTTGAGCTTGAGGCGATGGGACAGAAAACGCTCTATGTCAAAGGCGTATTTCTTGTCATAATCCGCTGTGTAGCGGTAGAGGGGATGCTTGGTGAGATCATATTTGTTGGACAGAAACGGGCGGACGCCGCGAAGCTGCAAGATGCACTTGCCGCCATCCAGCACGGCAAGCTCATCCACGCTCATCAGCTCCTTGCCCAATTTCTGATAGTTCAGCGAATGGGAAACCTCGCGGCCACGGCTCTCGCCGGTGTTATAGCTGTCGATGGTTTCCTTACCCAGCGCCGCCGCCAGCTCTTTCAGCGTACCGGGTTCCTTACCACCCAAAAAGATGGAACAGTCCATGTTGCCGATGATCGTATCCGCGCTGTCCTTATACAGGGCTTTAAGCTGGCTCTGTGCCTGTAAGACAAGGCAGCAGGAGATTTCTCTGGAACGGATCGTCGCAACCAGCTTTTCAAGTCGCGGTATCTGGCCAATATTTGCGGCCTCGTCGATCAGGCAGCGGACGTGAACCGGCAAGCGCCCGCCGTACACATCATCTGCCTTTTCGCAAAGCAGATTGAAAAGCTGGGTATAGCACATGGAAATGAGAAAGTTAAAGGTATCATCCGTATCGGACATGATGATGAACAGGGCGGTTTTCCGGTCGCCCAGCGTGTCCAGTTGCAGCTCGTCATAGGCCGTCAGTTCCCGTAGCTCCTGAATGTCAAAGGGCGCAAGCCGTGCGCCGCAGGAAATCAAGATGCTCTTAGCTGTCTTGCCGGCACTTAGCTTGAATTTGGCATATTGGCGGGCGGCGAAGTGGTCTGGCTTGCGCTTTTTCAGTTCCTCGAACATCAAATCCACCGGATTTTTGAAGTCCTCATCGTCCTCACGCACCTCCATCGCATTGATAAACTCAATGAGCGTAGAGAAACTCTGTTCCTCCACCGGCGCTTCATAGTGGATGTACCCGATAAGGGCGGTGTAGAGCAGCGTTTCCGCTTTCACCCAGAAATCGTCACCGGCTTTACCCTCGCCCTTGGTGTTGGCGATCAGCGTCGTGACCAGCTTCAAAATGTCCTTTTCCGAGTGGATGTAGGCGAACGGGTTGTAGTGCATGGACTTCTTGAAGTTCAGGGAATTGAGAATCTTGATCTGATACCCGTTCTTTTGCAGCGCATGGCCGCAGGAAACCACGATGTCCCCTTTGGGATCGGTGACGACGAAGCTGGTGGGATAGGTTTTTGAGGTGCATTGTAGCAGATTGGGCTTCAACCAAAAGCGGGTCTTGCCCGAACCGCTGCCGCCGACGATCAGGACATTTTTGTTCCGCGCCGTTTTCGGGTCTTTGGGGCGACTATTCATCGTCAGACGCTCCGTCTGCGTGAGAATGATGTTGTTCTCAAACGCGGGATCGACGTAGGGCTTGATGTCCTCGGCGGTTCCCCAACGGGCGCTGCCGTACTCCAGATTTTTGCGGAATTTCTTGGCATTTTTGCCCTTGATATAGACCGCCAGCCGAATAGCGATGGCGGCGGCAACGCCCACGCACAGGTCAATGGGATGAAAGCTGGGGACAAGGGAGTGAAACGCCGTGTTCAGACCGGTCATAATGTTCAGCAGCTTCGCGGAAGCGTCCGAACCGGGAGCCAGCCGCACCGCCTCGCTGACCTTGGTGGCCAGCAGCGCGATGAACACATACGGGATGTTGGGAAGGATGAGCTTTTTGACGTTGACTTGCTTCATCGTTCCAGCTCCTTCCGCTTTGTCCTGTCCACCACAGCCGCCTGAATGAGCGACTTGAAGTGTTGCAGCTTTTCCAGTACCGAGGGGCGTTCCGCCTTTCTGACCTGCTTGGTGGTATATTCCTTGAACGCGGCGGTCATTGCGTCGGCGTCCGGCGCTTTGAAGAACACCATGTATCGCTTTTCGCCCTTGACCTTGAATGGAGCGAAGTCAATGCCATACTTCCGGGCAATCCGGTTGAATGAGCCGATATTCTGATCGGTGACTTCAATGCTCTGCAACCCCTTATCCTTGGCGGCAAGCTGCTTGACGGTCATTTTTCCGTGGGGATTGGCCTTGCTGTACTGATGCTTCTGGCGGTCGTTTTTCAGTTGCTCCAGCAGCTTGGCAATGGCTTTGCGAAATTCCTGTTCGCCCAGCTTTCCGCAGGAGATCATCAGGGATACGATTCTCTGTTCAACTTCTTCCTGCATGACTTATCACGCTCCTTTCCTCCGATTTGCAGGGAGAACGCCGGGACACTAAGGCGGTACCACCAGCCGGTGCAGAAGATGCTCATTCATTTCTGCGCCCCTGTCCCTTGACGGTCAGGATGCCGTCCAGCGTGGTGGCGGTGATCCGCAGGCGCTCGGCCACGGCGATGTCATTTTTCACGCTTTCATCCACGGTGCTGCCGCAAACCACCAGCACACGAGCGCGGCGCAGATATTCCCGTGCCATGTCGATGCCGTCCTTATGCTCCTGCGGAATCTCATCGCGCAGGAACAGCGGCAGAAACAGCGCGGGGCAGACGGGCGAAAATCCCGCGTCATAGACCGCCCTGCAATACTTGGCGGCGTTTTCGGTGTTCTCAAACTCATTCTCGCTCCACGGAGCGGTGATGTAGGCAAGGGGGCGTTTCATCGGTATCAAATCCTTTCTCCCGGAATCGGGCATGAAAAATGACGGCCTTTAGGGGCCGCCGTGAAAATCGTGATTGACCAGCATGGCATAGTGGTTGTCGATGGTGGAAACGGAATTGAACAGCGCCGCCATAAGATAGGCTTTCGTGTTCCAGACGCGGGTGGTGTTCTCGCGGATACCGTCCATGACCTTTTCGATGTGCATGGAGGTAATCTTTTCAAAGCGCTGTTGCACGAAGCCGGTGGGATACTCCGCATCCCGCCCGATCTTGACCGTGGGGCTGCGGTTCATGGCGACCTCCAGCATGATCTCCACCAGCTCATCAAGCTGCATCCGGTCATACTGCTGACAGAGAATGTCGTATTCGATTTGCTCTCTGATCTCCGCTTTTTTCTCAAATCCGTCCGTCATTCCGTCCACCGCAGGCAGAAAGAATGAATGAGTTCTTGATAGATCAGTATTTGATTTTTGAGTATTAGATTTCTTAGTATTTAATTGCGCGGGATTATCCGTATCCGGTGCCTCCGTATCCGGGTTATCCAGATACGGGTTTTCCGTATCTGGTAAAATCGTATCCGGTGGAGAGGGCTTTCGGGGCTTCTCGAAGATGGTGTACTCCGTGTCGGAAATGCGCCCGTCCTTGCCGCGAAGCTGACGGCGGATGATGTAGCCCGCCTGCTCCAGCTCCTTGAGTGTTTTCCCGATGGCGTCCACGCCCTCCTTGCAGATCGTAGCCAGCCCCCGCGTGGTGTAATTCCACTCGTCGGGGAGGGAGAGCATCATGGAGAGCAGCCCCTTGGCTTTCAGGGAAAGATTGCTGTCTTTCAGGTGATGGTTGCACATCACCGTGTAATCCCGCGTCCGTTCAACGCGAAATACAGCCATATTGCTTCAATCCTTTCCGCAGGGCAGTCAACCTGTTTGGCCGTCCTCCTCGGCAAACCGCGTATCCAGCCGCTTTACGCTCCAGTTCTGCTTGAACTGTCCCAGCGGGCCGGTGCCGAACTGTGCCAGCGCACGGCGATCCAGCTCCAGCAGCTTTTCCCACAGCTCCGGGTGATGCTTTCGCAGCTTCCGCAGCTCGTCGATACGCTGGAACGGGCAGCACCAGCAGGACGCACGGTGGTAAATCTCATACAGCCCGCCGAAGTCATAGCCACGGTCGTAACAGGCTTGGAGCGCCTGCGCCTCTGTGATGCCCCATTCCACGAGGGGATACCGCTCATCCTTGCAGCGCCACGCTTCATCGGCGGCGATACCGACATAGTGGATCGCGCCCAGCTCGCCTTTGAGCCGGTTGACCTTCTTGGTGATGAGGTGCGTTTTGAGCTGCCCGGTACACCAGCGGACGCGGATTCCCGGCCAGCCGTTGCCGTAGGGCGGGATGCCCAGCTTTGCACGGTTTTCCAGACTGCGGGGCTTCTGCTTGGGTTCGTCGAACATCAGGTATTCAAAGCCCTTGGGATGCCGCAGCGTGGTGATATGGATGCCGCGCTCCCGGAAAAGATGCTCGTCCAGTTTGGCAAGGTGTTCATACATTTCCGGGAACTCCATGCCGGTGTCCGCTGACAGCACCATATTGATGGGCATATCCCGTTCGATCATCAAAAGCAGCATGGCGGTACTGTCCTTGCCACCGGACAGGCTGACGGCGTGAAACTGCTTGCCGTTTGCGTTCTGAATGGTTTCCCGCATGGGGAAGCCGCTCCGTTTTCACTCCTTTCCCACATCACAGCTCATAGATGGGCTGCTCGTGTTCGTAGTAGGGATCACACAGGGCGGCAAGCTCGGCCACCAAGTCCTCCAAATCCAGAGAAATCTCGCTGTCTGCCCAATCGCTGCCCTTGTAGACGCGATACTCGGTGACGTATTCGCCTTCTCCGGCGTTCACGCTGAATTTGGCAACGACGGCAAAGCCCATATCCTCCAGCAGCCACAGCTCCATCGACCGGGCGGCAAACACCGCGCCGATATAGCTGTCGCCCACGTCCTCATAGAGAAGCGTCGCTCGCTGCTTGAACAGCTCCGCGCTTCGATAGTCCAAGCTCAGCGCATTTTTGCCGTCTGCGCGGTAGGCATAGACCGTTTCAGCCTTGTTCCAAACGGCTTGCAGCAGGGCGTGATAGTCGATGTTTTCCAGGAACTCGTCGATCTCCGTTTCCGTGTAGCCGACCTCCGTACCCTTGCGGAACAGCGTGGTCAGCGCTTTTTCCAGCTCAGTTACTCTGCTCATAGTAATTCCTCCAATCACTTTAGTGACGCCGCTTTTTCCGGTCAGGGAGGATATGCCCCTCAATGACGGCGGCGTGTTTGCGGATTTTGATTTCTCCGCGTTTCTCGGATGCCTGCGCCTTGGCATATCCCACGTCGGAGAGGAACAGCCGCAGCCGTTCGCCCTTTTCGCCCACAGGGGATTTCCACGACAGGACATCAAAAATAATCATGTGGCGGGTTTCGTCCATAAAGCGCTCCAGCGCAAGGATGCTGTGACCGCCGACAAAATCATCAGCGTTCATATTCGGCACCTCGCGCTCTGATCTGAAAGGCGGCAAGCCCATAGCGGGCGATCAGAGTGGCGTTGACGATCAGGCGCAGCGCCTCCGGGTCGATCACCTCCGGTTCCGCCAAGTCCGCCATCGTGACCGCCTCCGTCTTGTCGCAGAGATCGCGCGCCGCCATGAACAGCGCGTAGTTGTGCGGCGAGGTATTTTTCAGCACCGCATAACCGAACTCGATCCCGTCCTTACAGAAGCAATTTGCCGTGCGGCGGTAAATATCGTCGTTGGAGGTCAGCAGGTACATGGCCGCATAGTAGGCGTTGGTGTCTCTGCGGCGGCGATAGCCCTGCACGGCGCACTGATACTGCATCCTGCGCTCATGCTGCTCGTTGCTCCAAAGGCTTCCGGGATAGTGCTTGATCAGCAGGTTCAGGCGCGAGGACAGGCGGCGGTCGCGGGGGAATGTTTCCATGACGGCCTCGCGGTAGCCGACCACACCGGCCTCGATACGCTCGGCCAGCCACGGGCAGCGCAGGGCGGTACAGCCCAGCTTTTTCACATACTCGGTACAGAGCTGGCAGCTCACATCCTTGGGGGAATATTTGAATGTGTTGATATACATGGCGTCCTCCTTTTGGCATGAAAATAGCGGACAAACAAACTGCTTGTCCGCTCATCGGCTCTGGTCGCGCTGGCGCTTTTTCTGCCATGCGTCCAGTAATTTGAAGATGGTGTTCTCAATCTGAAATGGGGTATAGGAACGCGGGAAGTATTTGCGGAGCTTTTCACCGGAAAGGGTGATGTCGTTCTTCTCCGGTTTCTTCTGCTCCATCATAATGGAGAGCATGGTGTCCTCGTTCAGCTCGCCGCTCTGACTGAGCTTTTTCATCCGCTGTGCCTGCGAGAGCGAGGGGTGGCCTGTTCGCTGTCGATGGTTTCCAAAAGCAAGCCCTGCTCTTTGGGAGTCAGCGCCGCGATCTGATAAGCGGGACTGAGGGCGATTTTCTTCTCGTCCACCATCTGCTGAAGCTCCGGGACTAACTGCGTCAGGGCGATGTAGTTGCGGATGGTATCTCCGCTCACACCGGCATCCTGACCAACTTCATCATCGCTGCGGAACTTCGCCGAAATTTTCGGCGAAGTCAGATCCGTTCGTGCGCCCTGCCGCTTGATGGCCTCCATCTTCATCTTGTAGGCTTTGGCGCGTTCGGAGGGGAGAATGTTCTCACGCTGAAGGTTGCTGTCCACCATGATGATGGTGGCAGCGTCCCGGTCAATGTCGCGGACAATGACGGGCATGGTGGCCAGCCCAGCCAGCTCGCAGGCGTGTTTGCGGCGGTGGCCTGCAATCAGCTCATAACCGCCGTCCTCCCGTGGCCGTGCCAGCGCGGGGACGAGGACGCCGTACTCCTTGACGCTTTCGGCGGTTTCCTGCATGGACGCATCCTCTCGCACCTGAAAGGGGTGATCCGGGAACGGATGCAGCTCAGAGAGCGAAATCTGAACAACTACTTCCTGCTGCGGTTTCGGCTTTTTGGATGGCGCGGGCTTTTTGCCCGGTTCCTTCTGCACGGTTTTTTCAGGCATTATGTTCCTCCTGTCGGCATCTGATTTTGGGTACAAAAAAAGGACATTTCTTCTTTTCAGAGGAAATGTCCTGATTTCTTGGACGGGCTGACAGCCCGCCCAAACGGTATTTTATTTTTGTCGTTACTATAACACCCCCTACGATATAACTACTTCGCGGCTCGATTTTTCGGTTTGGAAAAGGATGAAAAACCTTGCCAGATAACCGAAAACCCTTGATATACGGGGCTTTTCCGGTTTGTCGTAATTATACCGTAAGGGCATACGGCGGCTACGAATATGCACCAACTGACGGGCGACTTCTACACCGTAGGCGAAGTGTTAGGACATACGCTTGCGGGTATCGGCGTATCGCTTGGATTGTCTATGAACTTTGAAGCCGTTACTGCCCGCTATGTTGACGTGCGGCTTGAACGGAAAAAAGAAGTCCTGGACGCTTATCATGGGGCTGTCAAACAGGCAGACCCGGCAAAGGCAAAGGAAGCCGAGCCGAAGAAAGCAAAGAGTGCGGCGAAGAAAAAGAGCAGCGAAATTGAGCTTTAACCGCCTTATCTTTTTACTGCTTCTTATAGCCTTTTATAGCCCCGCGTGGGATTTGGGCACCATTTGGGCACCATTAGCCGAAAACGCACCACCAAAACAGGCGATAAAAGAAACGCCGAGAACACGCAAAAACATAGTGTTTATGCGGGTTTCCGGCGTTTTCTAATCCCTCAACCGACTTAAATCTATCTTGTGCGAGAGAAAAAAATTCTACTATTTTTTATACATAATTATTTGTCCTACCTATTAGAAATTTGTCATAATTATATACGATATTGACAATGAAATAGATGAAAGATATAAAGATCTCATTGTGAATGAGTTGACATTTATCCGCGAGAATACATCAAAGATAATCAAAAATGCAGCAGTTATGTCTTAAGTTCTAAGAAGAAAATCAAAAAATCCCATAAATGAATGAAATAACAGAAAAAATTCCTATTCCTACGAAGCATAGGGTGCATTTTTGTTCAAATATGAGTATGATAGAAAGCGTACAGGAGAACAATCATATTTGGAGCGGACGATGGAAAAGGAAAAAATAGGAAAGTATATTAGAAAGAAGCGCATAGAAAAAGGTATGACACAACAGCAGCTGGCGGAGAAAATTCAGGTGACAGAGAAAGCTGTTTCACGGTGGGAAACTGGGCGGGGAGTACCAGATATTTCGTTGCTGGAACCATTGGCGGAAGAACTTCATGTGTCGGTAACGGAATTATTAAATGGAGAAGAACGGGTGCAGGAAGAGGCTGTACATGATACAAAAGCACATATGGCGGATATAGATATTACAAATGTGATTGAGTATGTGCAGGAAAATAGGAAAGAAAAGTACAATACAGGATTTAAAATCGGAATCGGGTGTTTGGTGGTTTCACTTGTGTTGTTTTTATTGTATTTACGGGAGGCATATCGTTTTCAGGGAAACTATTTTGGGACAATGATAAGAATGACTGTGATTTCGGGGATATTTTTGCTTGGAGAAATGGTGTTGGAACGCTGCTATCTGGAAAAGCTGGAGGAGAGAAGAAAGCGGAAAAAGGCAGTACTGGCGGTGCTCTTTATCTATTATGCAGTTATGCTTATGAATCTGACGTTTCTGGAAAGAACACAGACGGTTACTGACTATAATATTGTGCCGTTTCGGACAATAGGAACAGTGCTTTTAAGCGGAAATGTTTATGCAATCGTGATTAATATTTTTGGAAATTTTTTTATTTTTATGCCACTTCAATTTTTCCTGATTGAATTGTTTGAAATCCGAAAAATAAAACAGAATTTTTTGGTGTGCTTTACGATTACATTTGTAATAGAAATAGTGCAGTATATTTTTAAAGTTGGTATGTTGGATGTCGATGATATCCTGTTATGTGTGGCTGGGATGATGAGTTTCTATTATTTTTATGGGAAGTATCGTGGAAAAAACAAAAAACGGGGGATGTAGATGAAAGCAGAACAAAAATGGAAGAGTGGACAGGGAAAATTACAGAAAAAAGTTAAGAAGAGTGTTGGACTCGGTATATGTGTTTTTTTGACGCTGCTACTTGTCTCACAGCTTCATTATGAAAAGCGGATACAAAAATTTGTGTTGAGGAACGAGGAAGAACTTACAGAGTTTACAAAAAACTACCTGGCAGTGGAACAAAGGGAAAGACGACATATGTTTGAAGAGTGGAAAGAGGAAAATGGTTACAGCGTACAGTTGACAGGGTTATTTCCGGAAAACGTAGTGGCATTTTATATGGGAGGTTTTGGGCTGGCTCCATCATCTGTGTATTATGGATTTTACTATTCACCCGAAGATATTCCGGTTGGAACCGGGGAAGGTCAGCTTGTAAAAGCAGAGGGAGACAATGCGGGCTGGAGCTGGCAGGGATACGGAGACAATGGAGGAGAGATTCGAAAAATAAAACCGCATTGGTATTATTATAAATGCTGGTTTTGATGTAGAAAAGCAATCGTTCTTCACGAATGCATCATAATCCCCCACTCGCTTCTGGAACGCCACTGCTCATTCATCCAGTCGACTGCCTGCTGTCTACCTTCTTCTGTGAATGGAAAAGTGGCGGAAATTTTCTGATCGTCGGGAGTGGTTGAAAAATTATAAGGTCCAGGCCAGACGGTGGCGCGGAAAATATCGTTTTCAGCGTCATCTTTTTCTTTTTTTACAAGGTAGCGCATGCCCTTGTAACTTCCGGTAAATTTTTCTTTTTTATAAAAATTCATATTTAAAATATCTTCTGCTGTGATCATATAAAACCTCGGAATATAATTTTTTAGAAAGTAAAGTTATTATAGTCTATTTTGTGAAATTGTGAAAGGAAAAACACAAGGTTTCATTGCAAAAAATCCGGGAATATCATAGAATGGTTGAGAAGAAAACAGTATAGACAGGATGTATATACAGAAAGCAGGGGAACTATGAAATTTTCAGAAATGCCATACAAACGCATTGATATGGAAGAAGTAGAAAAAGAGTATAAGAGCATTATCGAGCGCACGAAGAATGCAAAAAGCGGAGAGGAGCAGTTTGAGATCCACCGGGAGTACTATAAATTTACCGCGGATGTGCAGACAAGCATGGAACTTGCAATGATCCGCCATGATATTGATACGACCGATGAATTTTATGAGAAAGAAAGCGATTTTTATGATGAGGTCGGACCGATCATCAGCCAGTATGAGAATGAATACGGAAAAGTACTTTATGATTCTCCTTACAGAGACTATCTGGAGAGTAAGATCGGAAAAGTAACATTTAAAAATATCGAGATCGCAAACAAGGCTTTTGACGAGAAGATCATTCCGTTAATGCAGGAAGAAAATGCATTGAGCAGCCGTTACAGTAAGCTGATCGCTACAGCGAAGATTCCTTTTGAGGGAGAAGTTTACAATCTGTCTCTCATGAGAAAGTTCCAGACCAGCCCGGACCGTGAGGTGAGAAGAAAAGCATGGAAAGCAGTCAGTGAGTATTTCCAGTCTGTGACGGATGAGATCGACGAGATTTATGATAAGATGGTGAAAAACAGAACCGAGCAGGCAAGACAGCTTGGCTATGAGAATTATGTGGAGCTTGGTTATTACCGTATGAACCGCAACTGTTATGACAAGGAAATGGTCGAAAATTTCCGGAAACAGGTGAAAGAATACTTTGTCCCGTTTGCCAATAAACTACATGAGCAGCGCAGACAGCGTATTGGTGTGGAGAAGCTTTCCTATATTGATACAGATGTCTATTTCACGAATGGAAATCCTGCGCCGATTGGAACACCGGAGGAGATCCTTGCGGCAGGACAGAAAATGTACAGTGAACTGTCTCCGCAGACAAAGGAATTTTTTGATTTCATGATGGAGAACGAACTTTTTGACGTGCTCGGAAGAAAAACAAAGCGTCAGGGCGGCTATATGACCTATATTCCAAATTTCAAGTCTCCGTTTATTTTTGCAAACTTCAACGGAACAAGCGGAGATGTGGACGTCATCACCCATGAATGTGGCCATGCATTCCAGGGATATCTGTTAAGAGACGAAGAGATCCGTGAGTTCGCCGATATCACAATGGAGACAGCGGAAATCCACTCCATGTCGATGGAGTACTTCACCTATAACTGGATGGAATTATTTTTTGGCGACCGGAAAGACGATTACCTGAAAATGCATCTGGAAGATTCCGCTGCGTTTGTCCCATACGGCTGCATGGTGGACGAGTTCCAGCACATTGTGTACGAAAAACCGGAGATGACACCGGCAGAACGCAAGGCAGTCTGGGCAGGATTGGAAAAAGTTTACCGCCCGCACATGGATTACGAAGAAGACCCTTTCTTTGGACAGGGCGGCTTCTGGCAGAAACAGCCGCACATTTTTGGCAGCCCGTTCTATTATATTGATTACTGTCTTGCAAGCGTGTGTGCGATGCAGTTCAAGGTCATGATGGATGAAGACTTTGAGAAAGCATGGAAGAATTACTATAAACTCTGTAATCTTTCCGCACGTGATTTCTTTACTAATGTGATCGTGGAAGCAGGGTTAAATAGTCCTTTTGAAGATGGATGTATGGAAAAGCTGGTTGACAAATTCGAAAAAAAGGCGTTTAATAGATAACAGATTTTGACAGGCGGATGTCTGTAAAAGTTAGTCGGGAAAATGAATAGAGACAAAGAGCAGGGAAAGGCCCCTAATATGGGGCATCCCTGCTCTTTTTTTACTATGTCAACGAGAAAAATGTTTCTTGGTAAACAAATTTCTGTTGACAAATGTCGACTGCCTTGTATAATACATATTAAGGCAATACTCTGATATCGAGATAATACAGTACATAAGTAAAGCGATAAAAGCTTAAAGAGATATGAAGAGACAGAGGCATTGCAATAAGCTGTAATTAAGCTGTAATAAAGAAACGATGGGAGAGAAAACAGCGGGAAAATATATGATAAAACGTGTGTATAAGGAAGAAAGTGACAAAAGAAAAACTATTGACAAAATCGCAGATGCATGTATAATAGAAGAAGTGTTGTACGCGGGAAAAAGACACTTGTATCTAGTGAGTGCAATAGACGGAAAAGTCTGTTGGCACTTTTTTTTGGTTGTAAAAAAATAATTTAGCACGATAACGTGGCGCAATGATAACACATTGAAATTGAAAGCCCGGATCAGAATACGTTTTTTACCGCAGAGAAACAGGAAAAATTATGATATAAGCGCATAAGCGTTTATATAGATTATTTCTACAGGAGGAAATATTATGAAGAAAAAAGTAGTAAGCCTTATGCTTGTACTTGCTATGACAGTCAGCATGACTGCATGTGGCAATAAGAACAATGCCGCAGATGATGCAAATGCTGTCGAAGACACAGAAGCCGGTACAGAATCAGGCAGCAGCGAAGAAGCAGTAGCTCCGGCTAATTATGAAGAAGTATCTGCAGAGCTGTATGACAAAGAACTCGGTGATTTTTGGGCAGCTTACCAGAAAGCTGATGAAGCTGAAACCGTTTCTGAGAAATTTGCACTTGAAGCAATCGCAGAAGCAAAGTTAATGGAATCAGGCGTTATGCTTCCATTACAGTCAAAGGGTGGTAACTATTCCATCTCACGTGTAGCTCCTTACACATTTGACTATACACTGTGGGGCAACGATATGGACAGATACCATAATGCAGTTGTCACAACAGAGCTGATCAAAGCTTCCGATGTCAGCACAATGAGAGCAAAATGGGCTGAGTTAAAAGGAACAGGTGAGTATGAAGCATGGGCAAAATCTTACTTAGAGGAGCAGGGTTACACGCTCAAAGATACTTATAATTATCAGTTATATACACAGGATCCTACCACATGGGATATTCTTGCAACTTCTCAGTCTGTAGATGCTGAAGCAATCGTGAACACATACGATGGATTAATGGAGTATGATGGAGAGGGAACTTTACAGCCTGCATTAGCAGAGAGCTATGAAGTATCTGATGACGGATTAACTTACACATTCCATCTTCGCAAAGGTGCTACATGGGTTGATTCCCAGGGCAGAAAAGTTGCTGATGTGACAGCAGATGACTTTGTTGCCGGAATGCAGCATATGATGGATGCCCAGGGTGGTCTTGAGTACCTGATCGAAGGTATCATCACAAATGCATCCCAGTACATCTCCGGTGAAGTAACAGACTTCTCACAGGTCGGTGTAAAAGCGGTTGATGATTACACATTAGAGTATGATCTGGAAGCTCCTTGCACATACTTCACAACAATGCTCGGTTACAACGTATTTGCTCCAATGAACAGATCCTTCTATGAATCCATGGGTGGTAAGTTTGGTGTTGAGTATGATCCGGATGCAGCAGATTACACATATGGTAAGGATTCTGATTCTATCGCATATTGCGGACCATATGTTGTTAAGAACTTTACATCCAAGAACACAATCGTATTCCAGGCTAACGAGTCCTACTGGAATGCAGATCACATCAATATCCATACACTGACATGGGTATACAATGATGGTTCTGATGCGACAAAAGCATATAACGATGCAATCGCAGGTGTTGTAGATGGAACAGGTCTTAACACAGCTTCTGTTGCAGCAGCAAAAGCGGATGGAAACTTTGATGATTATGCATATGTAGCACTTACAGATGCAACAACATACAGCGGATTCTTTAATATCAACCGTAATCAGTTTGCAAACGCAAACGATACAACAAAAGCAGTTTCCTCACAGACAGAGGAAGATGCTGCAAGAACAAAACAGGCTATGCAGAACGTCCACTTCCGTAGAGCACTTGCCATGGGCTTGGATCGTGGTGCTTATCTTGCACAGCAGGTTGGTGATGATCTGAAATATGCTTCTATGAGAAACTCTTACACACCGGGTAACTTTGTTACTTTGGAAGAAGAAGTAACAGTTGATATCAACGGAACAGAAAAAACATATCCGGCTGGAACATACTATGGACAGATCGTACAGGATCAGATCGATGCTGACGGCGTGAAGATCACAGTATGGGATCCAACAGCTAACGAGGGTGCCGGTTCTTCCGACGGATATGACGGATGGTACAATGCAGATAACTCCTGGGAAGAAATGAGTCAGGCAGTAGAAGAGTTAGCAGCAGATGGTCTTACGATCGATGCTGACAACCCAATCCAGATGGATGTTGTATATGCTTCTTCCAGTGAAGTATTTACAAACAGAGCAAACTCTCTGAAACAGTCTATCGAAGCTTCTACACAGGGACTTGTCCAGGTAAACTTAATTGCAGCAGCAGATAACACAGACTGGTACTACAGCGGATATTACATGAACTATGGTTACGAAATGAACTATGACTTCTGTGACTTATCCGGATGGGGTCCTGACTATGGTGATCCTGCATCTTATCTGGATACATTCCAGCCAGAATATGCCGGATACATGATCAAATCTATCGGTATTTATTAATCGTATCTACGAAATAACAACACTGCATCGGAGCGGGGATTCCCCGCTCCCCTGCACTATTGATGAGTGAACAATTATGACAAAATATTTATTAAAACGTATATTACATGGACTGGTGTCTATCGTGATCGTTGTGGCGCTGGTCATGATCATGATCTACACAATGTTAGACCGAAACCTTGTTTTTGCAGGGGATACAAAATATTCACATACAAGTAATAATGCAAGAGTTGCCTATAAATACTCTAAATGGGAAGATTATGGTTATCTGGATTATGTCACCTACTCTGACTGGCTGAATGAACTTGTAAGCAGTGGAGAATTAACAGAGGAAGAGCGATCTGCAGTGGTTGGTTTCGGAAGAACCAAGGCACAGGATTCTGAGCAGGTCAGTGAATATGTCAAAAATTCACAAAGTATTATAAGTCTCAGGGATACACGGTAGTCCGCAAAGACGCCGTCATGATGAACAAGAAGAAGTATGCCGACGGTGGCCAGCAGCAGCTTTTTGCGTATAAAGATGTCCCATTGGCATCCCGTATGGGAAAATATTTTGCAAATTTAATAACAATTGATGATATTAATAATGTAGAAGACATCGTAGGTGAGAGAGGTCTCACCTTTACGTTACATGATCCTGTCTATGGTGGGGAAAAATTCTCACCGGCGATCATTGGCAATGGTACAACACACAAGTATTTACTGTATTTTGATTCCAAGTTTCCGTTTGTTCATCAGAATATTGTGACGATCAATCTTGGAACATCCTACACGGTAAATCAGGGAGTGGATGTATTCAGTACGATGACAAGCCATCAGGGATCTTATATAAAATCAACTGTCACCTATCCAACCGGTCTTGTGGAGGAGAGTGCGGACAATCTGCACACTGCAACCTATATGCAGGGTTCCAGAGAATCCAGCTTATTGTATGCAGACCGTTATGAAGATGACTACACCAATGTTGCAACATACAAAACAGGAAAATCCAAAGTGGGTTATTCCTTTGTGATCGGACTGATCGCAGTTATCATGTCTTATCTGATCGGTGTGCCGCTGGGTATCCTTATGGCGAGAAAGAAAGACAAACTGGTCGATAAGATTGGTACGCTTTATATTGTATTTATTATCGCAGTACCATCACTTGCGTATATTTTCCTGTTCAAGGCGATCGGTGGAAGCTTTGGTCTGCCGACAACCTTTGATATGGAATCGCCGAGCAGGCTGATGTATATATTGCCGATCGTATCGTTAGCACTTCCATCCATAGCAAATCTGATGAAGTGGATAAGACGTTATATGATCGACCAGATGAATTCGGACTATGTCAAATTCGCAAGATCCGGTGGTCTGACAGAGGGTGAGATTTTCACCAGACATATTTTGAAGAACGCAGCGATCCCGATCATTCAGGGAATCCCTGCGGCAGTGCTTGGAGCATTGACAGGAGCGATCATCACAGAGCGTGTGTATGTCGTTCCAGGTATTGGTAACTTATTAACAGAGGCTATCAACAAATATGATAATGGTGTTATTGTCGGTGGAACACTGTTCTATGCGATTTTAACAGTCACATCCCTTATTTTAGGTGATGTCCTAATGGCAATGGTTGATCCTAGAATTTCATTCTCAACAAAGGACAGGTAATTAGAAATGAGTCAGGATTTAGAAAAGTTCGGTATGCCGGAGGAAGAATTATTCGCTCCGGTAGACCACAGTGATCTGGAATCAGAAAAGATTACAGCGCCAAGATATTCTTACTGGCATTCTGTATTCCGTGTATTTTTTAAGAAAAAGATTAATATTATTATTTTGGCGATTCTGGGTGTGTTGATCGCATTCACTTACCTTTACCCATTATTTGTGGAATATGATAAGTTTGGTAACTTAATGGATGCGACAACTAAACACTTGTCACCATCTGCAGCGATCGAACGTCTGGGAATGAACATTCACTGGATCTTAGGTACCGGTGCAGCCGGACAGTCTACATTCGATGCCGTATGGTTTGGATCAAGGATTTCCATTTCCCTTGCATTTATCTGTGCAGCGATCAACCTTTCCGTTGGTGTTGTTGTCGGATCTATCTGGGGATTTTCAAAGAAAGTGGATGTTTTTATGCAGGAGGTATATAACATTCTTGCAAACATTCCATACATTTTATTGATCGCCGTTATGGTTATGTTGTTTAAAGCTGGTTTCTGGACCATGGTACTGGCGCTGACCATTACCGGATGGCTTGGAATCGCATACTTTATCCGTACACAGGTAGTGATCATCCGAGACAGAGAGTACAACCTTGCATCCAAATGTCTGGGAACGAGTACACTTAAGATCGCAATGAAGAATATTCTTCCATTTATGACATCTGTTATTGTAACACTGGCAGCAACAGAGATCCCTTCCTATATTTCTTATGAGGTGTTCTTAGCATATATCGGTATGGGTATGTCAGATATGTCACTTGGTAGATTGATTTACGAGTCAGAAAGTGCGATGCTTACCCCTGGCTGGCAGTTCGAGTTCTGGAGCCCGGTAGTCGTTGCTTCTATCATCACGATTGTTTTATATGTCGTTGGACAGAACCTTGGTGATGCATCTGATCCGAGAACACACATGTAGAGGTTAGGTAGATGGAAGATAGAAAAGTATTATTATCAGTAAAAGATTTGATCGTGAAATTCCACGTGAGGGGCAGGGTGCTTACTGCTATCCGTGGAGTGTCACTGGATATTTATGAGAATGAATCCATTGCGATCGTAGGAGAGTCCGGTTCCGGTAAATCTGTTTTTACAAAAACATTTGCAGGAATGTTAGACAGCAACGGATTCATTGATAACGGCAAGATTATTTTCAGCGATGAAGAGCTTTCCGATACTGTCGTAAAATTAAATGACAATGCAAAGAAAGTCATCGCAGAGAATAAGAAAAAATTAGACGAGTATTCCAGACTGGAGTTTGGTGCAGACACTTATAAAGCGATTCTTGAGTTAGAGTCTGAGAAGAGAAGAAGAGCAGATTTGAGCAAAGAAGAAGCAGAAGCGTATGAAAAAGAACTCCTTGAGTTAAAACATGAGAGAACGAATACCTTCAACTTGAAACAGACTTACGATCCATCCAAAGAAAAGGATAAGATCAAAGAGGCTGGAAAGAAAATCTCCGAATTGGATACAAAAATCAAGGCATTCGAGAAAGAGCATGAGCAGAAGGTAAAAGAGCGTGCAAACAGTCTGGCACATGATACTGCATACAATCAGGAATTTGATAGGAAGATGGCAGAGCTTAAGGCAAAACATGCGAAGGAAGTCAGCGAAGCGATCTCAGCAGAGACAGAAGCGAGAAATGAGATCCTTGCAAAAGAGGTATATCTTTCTGTCGGACGTTTTGGTTTCCGCAAGCGTATGAAGCAGAACAATGCGCTGCTGGATGCATTAAAAGAGGCAATGAAGCTTGGCGTGGATCTGAGTGATGAAGAGCAGAGAAATGCTGTTTTTGATAAAGTTACATTCCGCGTAAAATATCTGGATGAGAACAGTGAGAGATTACATGGAATCTGTATCTTAAACCTTGCAAATATCAGGGATGGAAGAGACTGGAGCCAGATACGTGGTACAAAGATCGCTACGGTATTCCAGGATCCTATGACATCCTTAAACCCAATTATCACGATTGGAAAACAGATCACATCTGTCATCATGAAACATCAGGATTGTACCGAGAACGAGGCAAGGCTTCGTGCGCTTGATCTGATGGACAAGGTTGGTATCCCGAACCCGGAGGCACGTTTTGATGATTATCCGTTCCAGTATTCCGGTGGTATGAGACAGCGTATTGTTATCGCGATCGCCCTGTCCTGCCAGCCAAAGATCTTAATCTGTGATGAGCCTACCACAGCGCTTGATGTTACCATTCAGGCACAGATCTTAAAACTGTTAAAGGATTTACAGAAAGAGTTCAATTATACAATTGTATTCATCACACATGATTTAGGTGTGGTTGCCAATATCGCAGACCGTGTTGCAGTTTTATATGCAGGACAGATCGTAGAGGTTGGTACAGTAGAAGAGGTATTCTATGACCCGCGTCATCCATATACATGGGCATTACTTTCTTCCCTGCCACAGCTGGCTGAGAGAAATACAACTCTTTACTCGATCACAGGTACACCACCTTCGCTCTACAACAGTATCGTCGGCGATGCATTTGCACCGCGTAACCCATACTGTATGAAGATCGATACCTTAGAGGAACCACCAATGTTCAAAGTAACAGATACGCATTACGCCAAAACATGGCTGTTACACCCGGATGCTCCAAAGGTTGAAAAACCGGAAGGAATCCAGAACATTCATGAGAAACTTGTTAAAGCATTCAATATATAGGAGATTTAGATCGTGTCTAAACTAAATCGAAACACAGAAAACCAGGAGCATGCTTCTCATTTACCAGAGCATGGTCCGATTGATGAAAATGGTAAAGAAGTATTATTATCTTTAAAAAATGTAGATATTACTTTCGGCAAGGGCGATAACGCTGTCCGCGCTGTAAAAAATGCGACATTTGATATTCACAAGGGAGAGACTTTCTCCTTAGTAGGAGAGTCCGGTTCCGGTAAGACAACCATCGGCCGTGCAGTCATCCGTGTCAACCCATTGGCAAACGGAGAGATTTTGTACAAAGGTGTGCGTATTTCCGGGAAAATCCCAAAATCCCTGGATCGTGAAGTCATCCGTAACATCCAGATGGTATTCCAGGATCCGGCAGCTTCCCTGAATGAGCGTGCAACTGTCGACTACATCGTATCCGAAGGTCTGTATAACTTCCATTTATATGAGAATGAGGCAGACCGTGTGCGTAAAGTTGAGGAAATGATCAACGAAGTAGGTCTTCTGCCGGAACATCTGACAAGATACCCACATGAGTTCTCAGGTGGACAGCGTCAGCGTATCGGTTTAGCCCGTGCCATGGTAATGGAACCGGAACTTGTTGTTGCTGATGAGCCAATCTCTGCACTTGACGTATCTATTCGTGCACAGGTATTGAACTTACTGAAAAAGTTCCAGAGAGAAAAAGACTTAACATATTTATTTATCGCACATGACCTTTCCATCGTGAGATTTATCTCTGACCGTATCGCCGTTATTTATAAGGGTGATATTGTGGAGATCGCAGATGCAGAAGAGTTGTTCAACTTCCCACTGCATCCGTATACACATTCTCTGATCTCTGCGATCCCGATCCCGGATCCACAGTTAGAGAAAAATAAAGTGCTGTTTACTTATGATCCATCCATTCATGATTACAGTACAGACAAACCGGAGTTAGTCTGTATCGGTCATGACCACTGGGTATTTGGTAATAAGAAAGAGATTGAAGAATACAAAGCTACGCGTGAGAAGAATGTGCCTTTAAAAACAATTACGATTTTAGACAAAGATGCACCAAGACCAGAAGAACATCATGACAATATTGCACATGATGAGATCCAGCTTCCACCACTTCATGATACAGGAAGCGCATGGTACGCACTGCTTTCGTTCTTACTTCCGGTCATCGGTATTATCGCAGCGATGATCTTTAAGAAACACAGACATTATCGTAACTACAAGATGTGCAAAAAGGGTGCCATTGCAGGATTTATTGTACTTGCAGTCATTCTTGCATTGTTCCTGTTAGCACTTGCAGCAGTGTTTATTTAAGATATGGGAAGAACCGTCAGAGGTGGCAACAGAAACCATACTCCGAATGTGAGACCGGTTCAGAAGGTGGAGCTTTCGGAGAAAAATACAAGACAGAGATTTATCGCAGTGATCGTATTGCTGGTCATTGCTTCAGGCGCATTTATGTATGCACTGAATGGATTGATGTCAAATGACAGCGGATGGACAAACATTGAAGTGGGTTCATCCGCTGAAATTCATTGTGGCGATGATTATATCTTCCGCTATTATGTTGGAGCAGCGGGCGTAAATGCCACCGCAGAAAAAAAAGCGCTGACGCTGCTCTACACAGATTCCATTGTAAAAGCCTATAAAATGTTCAGTATGGATGAATCGTTTGAAGGAATCACAAACGTGTATGATCTCAACCGGCACCCGAATGAGACAATGGTTGTGGATGATGCATTATACCATGCTTTTGAGCTGATCGCAGAGACCGGAAACCGGGCAATTTATCTTGCGCCTGTGTATACAGAATATGACAATCTGTTTTTCTGTAATGATGACTCTGAGACAGTTAACTATGATGCTTACCAGAATGGGGAAGTGGCAGCTTATTTTTCAGAGGTGGCTGCTTACAGCAATGATCCGTCTGACGTGAACGTCGAATTGCTCGGCGGCAATCAGGTAAAATTGTCTGTATCCGACGATTACCTTGCTTTTGCAGAGAAGAATTTTATTTCGGATTTCATTGATTTTTCGTGGATGAAAAACGCTTTCATTACTGATTATGTGGCGGATGTCATGATCGATAACGGCTATACGTTAGGTTCACTGACAAGCTATGATGGATTCACAAGAAATCTGGATCAGACTTCTGCGATTACAAAATTAAATGCCGGTCCGGATACATCCGGGACAGCAGAGGAAAATGCGGATTATTCTTTCAATCTATATGACAGGCAGGGGAATATCATTTATCCTGCCGGTGTCATGCATTATGACGGGGCGGAAAGTATTGTCAGTCTGCACAATTATCCGATGTCGGACAAGGAAAAATATCATTATTATGAATTTAAGAGCGGTGATATCAGGACCCGTTATGCAGATACCGCAGACGGACTGTGTAAGTCCGCAGTCAATAATATGGCAGCTTATGCGGACGACATCAGCTGTGCAGAACTCATTTTGAAGGTAAGCCCGGTTTACATCGCTGATACGATGGATACAGAGGCGGTAAAAAATCTCGCAGAAAACGGTATCCAGACGATTTTTGGAGAGAACAGTGTGCTCTATTACACGGATCCAGATTTAGAACTCACAGATTTATATGACAAAGACGGCGTGCATTATACATCAGAGTTATTAGAGTAAGCAGACAGGCAGTTGCGGAAAGCCGCAATTGCCTGTTTTGCTGTCTTGGATTATACTAAGCAGAGAATATTAGTTGAATGTTCGCAGGTTGTGGAAGAGGAGAAGACAGACATGATTTTCGGAGAGAAAACAGAGGAACAGAAACGTGTGGCGGAACTGACGCGCGAGGTAAAAGAACTCCGCAAAGAACTGCTGGCGAGTAAACTGGACAAAAAACAGGTGGAAGTCCAGATGAAAGAATTAAAGGACGCATTAGAACTCGGTGGAAACCTGCGTCAGGGGTATGTCGATTCGCAGGAACATATGGCAGTTGCAAGGCGCGGACTGATCAATATGATGGAGGATATGAACGAGATTCCCATTGATGATGTGAAGCGTGATCTCGACAGACTGAACGGACATTTGGATCAGATTTTCCATGAGTGCAGTATCCGGGAGGATGATCCGGATTTTAAGTCCACAGCCGACGGACTCAAAAATATGGCGGCAAATATGGATAAGATCAATCTGATCATGCTGCGGAGCGAGTTGGAAAATCTGCAGGCATTGCTGGAGGATACATCGGAATGGCGGTCGCCAAATTTTTTTGCACTCGCATATTATCTGCAGCATGAGGAAGAGAGCAAAGTCGGAGAGATGGAAAATGAGTTCCGCAACAGCTTTTTAGAGCGATATCTGGAGGAACATCTGATGGAATCGCTGGCTATGGAAGCCAATTACGCGGGATGCGGAGAGAAGCTGGAACATATGATACAGCACTATATTTATGCGTAAAAACCGTATAGTATGACACACCTGCATAAAAGCCATAACCAAAAGTTATCATAATGAGTAAATTGCATAATTTGACGTTAAAATACATCAATAATTTAGGTGATTCTGAATATTGTGCATAAAAAGAAAATTTGATAAGATTCTCTACAAGAAAAAGAAAGTTGAGAAGAAGAAATTAAATTATCTCAATAAAATTTAATTTTTGCTTCGCAAACAAGGAGGATTATTATGAAGAAAGCAGTGAGTATGTTTTTAGCAGCTGCATTGGCAGTTGGCACATTCGCAGGATGTGGATCATCCGCAGATACAGGAAGCACAGGAAGCGCAGCATCAACGGAGAGCGGTTCCACAGACAGCGCAGCAGATGGAAGCGTATTTAAGATCGGTGGTATCGGACCTACAACAGGTGCAGCAGCAATTTATGGTTCCGCAGTTATGAATGCCGCACAGATCGCAGTAGATGAGATCAATGAAGCAGGCGGTATCAATGGATATCAGGTAGAATTCAAAGCAGAAGATGACCAGAGCGATGCAGAGAAATCTGTCAATGCTTATAACTCTTTAAAAGACTGGGGTATGCAGGTTCTGATGGGAACTGTTACAACAACTCCATGTATTGCAGTTGCAGATAAGACAGCAGAAGATGGTATGTTTGAGATCACACCATCCGCTTCTTCCACAGATGTCATTGAAAACGACAATGTATTCCAGGCATGCTTTACAGACCCGAATCTGGGAACAGCTTCCGCACAGTACATTGGTGAGAACAAACTTGCAACAAAAGTAGCAGTTATCTATGACAGCTCTGATGTATATTCATCCGGTATTGAAGCTACATTCGTAAAAGAAGCAGCAAATCAGGGATTTGAGGTTGTCGCAGAGGAAGCTTTCACAGCAGATTCCAAGACAGACTTCTCCACACAGTTACAGAAAGCACAGAGTGAAGGTGCTGATCTGGTATTCCTTCCAATCTACTATACAGAGGCTTCCATCATTTTAAATCAGGCAAACGGAATGGGCTATGAACCGACATTCTTCGGATGTGATGGTATGGACGGTATCCTTGATGTGAAAAACTTTGATACATCTTTAGCAGAAGGTTTAATGTTATTAACACCATTCGTTGCAGATGCAGATGATGAGAAGACACAGGCATTTGTATCCAAATACAAAGAGCTTTACGGTGATACACCAAACCAGTTCGGTGCAGATGCATATGATGCAATTTATGCGATCAAAGCTGCAATCGAGGAAGCTGGCGTAACACCGGATATGAGCGTATCTGATATCGGAACAGCTCTGACAGAGGCTATGACAAAGATTTCTGTAGATGGTCTGACAGGTGATGGCATGACATGGGAAGCTACCGGAGAAGTAAGTAAAGCTCCAAAGGCTATGGTGATCAAAGATGGTGCTTATACAGCAATGTAATCTGCGATAATGATACAACGAAAATAAGGGCGATCCAGTTTCCCCAGAGGGTGTCAACGGTGGCTTGGGCTGCCGTATGACACCTTCTTTTTAACAGAAAGATTGTATACAGGTATTTTATATGTTATAATCCTTGATGTGAAAAAGTAATGTTTTAACGTAGTAAATTAACAGAAAGACAGAGGTGTAGTTATGAATTTTTTATCCTACCTGATCAACGGTATCAGCCTCGGTAGTGTCTATGCAATTATCGCATTGGGATACACCATGGTTTATGGTATCGCAAAAATGTTAAACTTTGCACACGGTGATGTTATTATGGTAGGCTGCTATATTGTCTTTATGACAATGAGCGGACAGGGCTGGGGAGCGGTCCCGGCAGTGGTACTTTCTATTATCGTGTGTACCGTACTCGGCATTGTGATTGAAAAGATCGCATACAAACCACTCAGAAAGGCAACGCCTCTGGCAGTTCTTATCACTGCCATCGGTGTCAGCTATTTCTTAGAGAATGCAGCATTACTGATCTTTGGCGCCGATACAAGATCGTTTACAAATGTTGTAACACTTCCGGCATTGAAACTGGCAGGTGGAGCACTCACAATCTCCGGTACAACAATTGTTACATTTCTGGCGTGCGTTGTGATCATGGCTGCACTGATGCTTTTTATCAAGAAAACCAAAGCCGGTCAGGCAATGCTTGCAGTATCTGAGGATAAAGATGCAGCGCAGTTAATGGGAGTGAATGTAAATGCAACGATCTCCCTGACATTTGCAATTGGTTCCGGTCTTGCAGCGGTAGCAGGCGTACTGTTCTGTTCCGCTTATCCGACACTGACACCGTATACGGGTGCAATGCCTGGTATCAAGGCGTTCACAGCCGCTGTATTCGGAGGGATCGGTTCCATTCCGGGAGCATTGATCGGAGGGATCCTTCTTGGTGTGATCGAGATTTTAGGCCGCGCATATATCTCGTCCCAGTTATCCGATGCAATCGTGTTTGCAGTCCTGATCATTGTGCTTCTTGTGAAGCCTTCGGGAATTTTGGGCAAACAGGTTCATGAGAAAGTGTAGGTGGCAGATATGGCAAAGTTAAATTTGAAATCAATGAAAAAAAGTACAAAAGATCATATCATTACATTTGCTATGGTCATTGTGGTTTACATAATTGTACAGACTATGATCACAACCGGCAACATGTCCTCCCTGATGCAGGGACTTCTTGTTCCAATGTGTACCTATTCGATCGTGGCAATTGGTTTAAACCTCTGTGTCGGTTATCTGGGCGAGCTTAGTATCGGTCATGCCGGATTTATGTGTGTGGGAGCATTTTCCAGTGCATTCTGCACAAAACTGTTACAGGACAGCATTCAGAATGAAGTGATTCTGTTTTTGATCGCAATTGCAGTTGGAACTGTCGCAGCCGCATTTTTTGGATTCCTCATTGGTATTCCGGTGCTTCGTCTCCGTGGCGACTATCTTGCGATCGTAACGCTTGCTTTTGGTGAGATCATCAAAAATGTCATTAATGTTTTATATATTGCAAAAGATGAGAATGGATTCCATTTTGCTATCTCGGATGGAAATAAGATCGAGTTAAGCGAAGATGGTATCTGGCTGATCAATGGAGCAAAGGGAATTGCAAAGATTCCTCATTTATCCAGTTTTACAGCCGGTGTGATCATGATCCTGGTCATTTTATTTATCGTATATAACTTTGTAAATTCCAGAACCGGCCGTGCAGTGATGGCGATCCGTGACAACCGGATCGCAGCAGAATCTGTCGGTATCAATATAACAAAGTTCAAACTGATGGCATTTACCATTTCCGCAGCGATCGCAGGTGCTGGCGGTGTGCTTTATGCGCATAATCTTTCTACCGTTACAGCAACTCCGACAAACTTTGGATACAATATGTCCATCATGATCCTGGTATTTGTTGTATTAGGCGGCATGGGAAGCTTCCGTGGATCGATTATTGCAGCAGTCATTTTAACACTGCTTCCGGAGGTGCTCCGTGGACTGAAGGATTATCGAATGTTGATCTATTCCATCGTTCTGATCGTAATGATGCTTTTCAACTGGGCACCAAAATGTATTGAGATGAGACAGCGTATCGCAGCAAAATTCAAAAAGTCAGCAAAAAAGGAGGCAGCATAATATGGCATTATTAGAGGTAAAAAATCTTGGAATCTCCTTTGGTGGACTTCGTGCGGTAGACGGATTCAACATTACAATTGAAAAGGGACAGTTATATGGACTGATCGGACCAAACGGTGCAGGAAAAACGACCTGTTTTAATATGCTGACAGGTGTGTATACACCAACCGATGGAACCATCACATTGGACGGAAAAGACATTACTGGCAAAAAGACGGTGGAGATCAATAAAGAGGGAATTGCCAGAACGTTCCAGAATATCCGGCTTTTCAAAGAGCAGTCTGTTCTGGATAATGTCAAAATAGGTTTACATAATCAAATGCCTTATTCTACATTGACAGGAATCCTGCGTCTGCCAAAATACCGCAAAGTGGAAGCAGAGATGAATGAAAAGGCAATGGAACTTCTGAAAGTGTTTGATCTGGATAAAGAGGCTGATTTCCTTGCATCCAATCTTCCTTATGGTAAACAGAGAAAACTGGAGATCGCCCGTGCACTTGCGACAAATCCAAAATTATTACTGCTTGACGAACCGGCAGCAGGTATGAATCCAAATGAAACAAAAGAACTGATGGAAACGATCCATTTTGTCAGGGATGAGTTTGACATGACGGTTCTTCTGATCGAACATGATATGAAGCTTGTGTCAGGAATCTGTGAGGAACTTACAGTGTTAAACTTCGGACAGGTGTTAGCACAGGGAAAAACCAGTGATGTATTAAATGATCCACAGGTTATCAAGGCATATCTGGGTGAATAGGAGGACGTTATTATGGCAATGCTTGAGGTAAAAAATCTGGAAGTATATTATGGTGTGATCCAGGCCATTAAAGGTATTTCCTTTGAAGTAAATGAGGGCGAAGTCATTGCATTGATCGGTGCCAACGGAGCGGGAAAGACCACAACGTTACAGACCATCACCGGAATGCTTCAGCCGAAAGCCGGAGAGATTATTTTTGAGGGCAAAGATATCAGCAAAATCCCGGGACATAAGATCGTATCCATGGGAATGGCACATGTACCGGAAGGAAGACGTGTGTTTGCAGAATTATCTGTGTACGAAAATCTGAAATTAGGCGCATATACCAGAAAAGATAAAAAAGAGATCGAGGAGACATTGGCACGTGTATACAAGAGCTTCCCGCGTCTGGAGGAGCGAAAAAACCAGCTTGCCGGAACACTGAGCGGTGGCGAACAGCAGATGCTTGCTATGGGACGCGCACTGATGTCAAAGCCGAAGATCATTTTAATGGATGAACCTTCCATGGGACTCTCTCCGATTCTTGTAGAAGAAATTTTCCATATTATCCGGGAGATTTCTGCAAGTGGAACAACGGTACTGCTTGTAGAGCAGAATGCAAAAAAAGCACTTGCGATCGCAGATCGTGCCTATGTATTAGAGACCGGCAATATTGTGTTGTCCGGAGATGCAAAGGAAATGATGAACAATGATTCCATTAAGAAGGCATATCTTGGTGAATAACAGACGATGTAAATGTGGATATGAGGTACACTTTTTGGGCAGAGAGGTGTATACTGAAAGAAAGAATTGCAGAAAGGCTGGGGCAGGATATGAAAAAAACTGTAATTACAATTGCGAGAAGCTACGGCAGTGGTGGTAAGACACTTGGCAATTTACTGGCAAAAGATCTTGGCATTAACTGTTATAGCAGAGAAATCTTAAGAATGGCATCTGATGAGAGTGGAATCAATGAGGCATTGTTTGGCGAAGTGGATGAGAAAATGAAAAAGTCACCACTTTTGTTAAATATCCTAAAAAAGAATCCATATAAAGGCGGAGTGCTTCCGCCGGAAAGCAGCGATTTTGTATCAGATGACAATCTTTTCAATTATCAGGCAAAGGTCATCAAGGATCTTGCAGCACAGGAGTCGTGCATTATCATTGGCCGCTGTGCAGATTATGTTTTAAAAGACAATCCGGATGTGATCCGTTTATTTTTCTACGCACCGTTGGAGGACTGTATCAGGCGTGTCGTTGACCAGAATGGTATCTCTGCAAAAGAGGCGGAGAAGAAAATCGCAAAGATTGATAAATACCGTGCAGACTATTATAAGTACTATACGGGCAATGCATGGAATGATGCGAGAAATTACGATTTCTGTCTGGATACTTCGTCGATGAGTTACGAGAAACTGATTGCAGTGGTGAAGGATATCATTAAAATCTATCAGGAGTAAGCGGAGTTTCACTTATGAACTGCCGCCTGTAGGTGGTGTTACGGATTTTTAGATTGAATTTTATAAATTCGGTTATGAACAAAATATTGCAGTCTGACATGTTTACGAAAACATGAATGTGAAATGGACGAATATTGTGTTTCGTTGCGTTAAACATTGCGATGAACCTCTCTGATCATTTGTGTTCAGCAGAGGCTTCCACAAATGGAGAGTTTCATCTCCATAACGCAAAACGAAAACAATATTCGTCCATTTTACATTCATTATCTCATAAGTTATGAAACTGCAATATTTTGAACATACACTCCATAGAAATTCAATCTGAAAATCCGTCAATCCATGTTCCGAGCGGCAGAACCCAAAGACGAAACTCCGGTTATTAAAACTAAGTCTTGTGAAAGAAAACAGAAACTATTATAATATTTGATAGGAGCAACGAAATATTGCAGCGCAGAGGGAGAAGGGTGAAATATGTTTGAACTGATATTTATTATTATTGTGATCGCAGTGATCGTGTCAAAGGTAAAGGCACAGAATCAGGGAGCAAATCGAAACAATACTACCTATATAAATGGAAAACCGGTGAAGAATAACCGCCAACAAGTTTATGGAGCCGGGCAGATGAACCGTCAGCCACAGAACTATAGTGCAGGACAGTCAAGCCGTCAGGCACAGCCGTACAGAGGGGCACAGTCAAATCGACAGGCACAGCCGTACAGAGGGGCACAGTCAAATCGACAGGCACAGCCATACAGACCACAGCCGTCCGGACGTCCGGTGCAAAATCCTTGGTCACAGACGAATAGAGGAACGGCGCAGTCACGTCCACAGAAAAATCAGGATATTTTAAGCCGTGCAAAACAGAATGTGCAGGAAAATGATGAGGATCTATTAAAAGAGGCAGACAGAATGCAGCATGAGGCTGCAAGAGGAGCAGCAGACACACCAGTTCTGACACCGAGTGGAAAAGTTGCAATGCAGAGAGTACAGCCTGTCGGACAGCAGATTGGAGCAGGTTTTGATGAGGACTGTGATATCATGCAGAAATTGAACGATCTCATGATCATGGGCTACAGTGGTAATCTGGAATTTGACAGGGATTTTATTGCAGAAGGCGTGGATATGTTGAACAGCTATCAGGAATTTGGAAATAATTTATAGATTTTTGATCATGCAGTTCATTGAAAAAAGCAGTTTACATAATTTGTGGCAGAAAAGGGGAAAACAGCGTGCGGCAATTACCAAAAAGCGGAGAATTTTACCGGCATTTCAAAAATAAATTATATCAGATCATTGCGGTGGCAAAGCATTCTGAGACGGGTGAGCAGCTTGTGATTTATCAGGCACTCTACGGAGATTTTGGTGTGTATGCAAGACCATTGGAAATGTTTATGAGTGAGGTTGACCACGAAAAATATCCGGATGTGGCACAGAAATACCGGTTTGAGCGGGTTGAGTTATCCTCGGATGTGCCGGCAGAAGCGCAAAAGGAAACAAGTGTGCAGAGTGAATACGAGGGCGGTATCAATCCAAAGGTTTTGGAATTTCTGGATTCCGAAGACTTTGATGAGCGCTATAATATTCTGGTTGCACTGCGGGATGAGATCGATGACCAGATAATCAATACGCTGGCGGTTGCATTGGATGTTGTGATCCCGGAAGGTGACATTGACGATCGCTATGATCAGCTGAAGATGTGCCTTCGAACGAGACAGCGGTACGAGAGTAACCGTCTGAGATAAAAGAGGCAGCACGGTGTCGTTACAATGTCATGAAAAAAGCATTTAGAAAAACAGTGCGCTTAGCGTTTGCTGAGCGTACTGTTATGATATCTGGAGGAAAATGTGACATCCTCCCCAAACCATGCAGGCGGGACGAAATGTTCTGCCTCTTCTTTTGTCTCAAATTCTACTTCGGCAAGCTGTAAAGGCGCAAGTTCCCCTTCAAAGACATCAAGTTCAATGGTCAGCTTATCGGTAAGTGGAATCAGGTATCTGCGCTTTTGGATGAGTATTCCATCAATTTTTTCTTTTAAGTGGGCAAACGCTTCTGCGTTTAACGGAAGATTATATTCCTCGCGGCACATCAGTCCCGCACCTTTGTAAGTCAATGTATATTTGTCATTTGATTTTCGGATGCGGACAACGGGATCTGTATTCAGATAACCCTGTTCAATGTGTTTACATTCGTATTGTTCCAAATTTTCCGGGAGCCGGTCAATTAAGTATTTGCGTTCGATTTCCATGAAGAGTTCCTTTCGTTATCATAAGTTTCAGTGATACTGTAGTTATCATAGGCTAATTGTCTGCATTTTGCAATGCGTAAGTGATATTGACGTGGAGAGAGCATCCTTTTATAATAAATGAGGACAGATTATGTTTAGAAATCGCAGAAATAACGTTCTGTGGTTTGGCAGCAGAAGACTATTTTCTGCGAAAAAGATAGTTTTGACATAGACAAAATGGAGGATAAACGGCATGAAAAAAGTTGGTATTTTTATGGCAGACGGATGTGAAGAGATTGAGGGACTGACAGTTGTTGATATTGTGCGCAGGGCAAAGTTAGAGATGACAACCATTTCTATCACAGATGAAAAAGAAGTGACCAGTTCCCATAATGTCACATTTTTGACAGACGCACTTGCATCAGAAGTTGATTTTGACGGATTTGATGCAATCGTTCTTCCGGGAGGAATGCCTGGAACATTGAATCTTGGAGCAAGCGACATGGTCAATAAAGTGATTAAAAAGTTTGCAGGCGAGGGAAAAATTGTTGCAGCAATCTGTGCAGCACCGAGTGTTTTAGGGGCAGCAGGATTGTTGGAAGGAAGACATGCTACCTGCCATCCGGGATTTGAGGAAAAACTGACCGGTGCGATCACGAGTGAGGATGCAGTTGTTGTGGACGGAAACATTATCACAAGCCGTGGAATGGGAACCGCAATCGATTTTGGATTAGCAATCGTGGATTGCCTGACAGATTTTGATGAGGAAGTCGTAGAGCATGTGAAAAAAGGAATTGTCTATCGCAATTTTGAAGAAGTATAATCCTGATACAGAATATGCAAAAAGGGTTTTGCAATAAATAATTCATGACAATAGAATGTTCGTAGAGCGTGCATTCTATTGTTTTCAGATTTACATAATGATGCACAAAAAAGCCACCGCAGATCTTGGGAAGATACCTAAGATGTGCAGTGGCTTTTTCCTAATGGCTAGTTTTTCATCTGTTCTTCCTGCTTCATGATCATTTTTTTGACCATTTCACCACCAATGCTTCCAGCCTGTGCAGAAGTTAAGTCACCATTGTAACCTTCTTTTAAAGGTACTCCAATTTCACTTGCAACTTCCTGTTTGAAACGATTCATGGCCTCTTTTGCCTGTGGTACAGCCATTTTACTGGTGTTAGAACCTGAATTAGATCCGCTCATGGTTTCACCTCCATATTTTTCCCTTGTGTTATTTTAGGAGTGCAGCAACGTCAATTTTTCTGATAAATCAGAAGCAAGCCGCTGTTGTTTGTCCTAATTCTATTATTGACAGCATCTGAAAAAATATGTTGGAAATATCTGGAGATTTTGTTACTGTTCACTCGTACCTCGTTCCAGTAACAATTCGCAGACTCATTTTAAGTTTTTGCTTCGCAAAAGGAGTCTGCTCACTCCTGAATCACTTTCTTACGCAGCAAAACAGCAAGTGTTTTACTGCTGAGTGAATAGTAACGAGATTTTGCATTAATTGTGTTGACAATTAGAAGTCTTTATGATTTACTATGTTAGTAAGCTAAATTGCATGAGAATCATAGCGGCACATTTGGTGGCGTTTACAGATGCAAAATAAGAAGAAAGAGAGGTAAGGATATGATTCAGTTTACAACAAATAACACAACATTACAAAATCATAGTAAGAATTACCTCGGTAAACTTTTTTAAGCAGCAGTTCACTGCTATGGGAATGAGAGATATGTCCGTGGTGTAATTCGCCACGGACTTTTTATGTTTTAAGACAGATCAGCGGATAAATGCGCTTCGTGGTGAAGATACTGCGGAGCGTTTTTGTTTACCGGGGATTCGCAAAACAAGGAGGATTTATGAGAAAGTTAAGCAGTTATATCGGGCGTTACTGGTATGGTTATGTGTTTGCCGTTGCAAGCATGGTCACTGCCATTGCGTTAGATATGTTATATCCGAAGATCACACAGAAGATTGTGGATGACGTTATTTTAGGCGGGCAGATGGAGATTCTGACGAAGCTGTTGACCGGAATCGTGCTCGTTGGAATCGGACGAAGCATTTTTGGTTATTGTAAGGAGTTTACGTTTGATTTTCTGTCCTCGAAAATCGGGGCAGAGATGCGGAAAGATTTATTTAACCACATTCAGACCTTGTCCATGCGGTATTTTGACGATACCAATACAGGAGAACTGATGGCGAGAGTCAAAGATGATGTGGATAAAATCCAGAATGCATTAGGTTATGTGGGAATGTTGCTGATCGAGGTGACGATCCATGTGGTATTTGTTTTATACTGCATGTTTTCCCTGAATTGGAAAATGGCATTTCTGCCGGTTACAGTCATGCTCTGCTGCGCTGTGGTGGCAATTATCATGGAGCGTAAATTGGATAAAGTTTATGAGGATATCAGCGAGGAAAACGCGGTGCTGACCACTGTTGCAGAGGAAAATCTGGCAGGTGTGCGCACGGTAAAAGCATTTGCAAGGGAAGATTATGAGATCAAAAAATTTTTGTCCCACAACGAACGCTATTACAATCTGAACATCACACAGTCCAAAGTGCTGGTGCGGTATTATCCGCTGTTTCAGTTTGTCGGAAAAGTGCTTCCGGTGGCAATTACCATTCTTGGAGGAATTTCCGTGATGAATGGAAATATGTCATTAGGTGCGCTGGTCGCATATGTGGAATACAGCAGAAACTGTACCTGGCCAATGGAAATGATGGGATGGCTGACAAACGACCTGTCTTCCGCAGTCGCATCATATAAAAAAATCAAAAAGATATATGAGGTAAAACCGGAAATTGAGGATAGCCGGAATGTTGTAACGTTAGATCATGTCAGCGGAAATGTTGAGTTTGATCATGTTTCCTTCAAGCTGGATGGAAAACAGATTTTATCAGACATCAGTTTTTCGGTAAAAGAGGGAAAGACGCTCGGAATTATGGGGGCGACAGGTTCCGGAAAATCATCGATCATCAACATGCTGCATCGTTTTTATGACACAACGGAAGGCTCCGTCAGACTCGACGGTGTGGATATCAGAAAAATATCTTTAAGACAGCTTAGAAGAAGCGTTGCCGTTGTTTTACAGGATGTGTTCCTGTTCTCGGATACCATTGAAGAAAATATTAAAATGGGTAACCGCAGCACGATGCAGATGGACGAGATAAAGAGTGCCGCAGCGAGTGCGCAGGCAAGCAGTTTTATTGAAAAAATGGATGAACAGTATGAGACCGTTATCGGTGAGCGCGGTGTAGGACTTTCCGGTGGACAGAAACAGCGGATCAGTATCGCACGCGCATTGTCAAAACACAGCCCGATTCTTGTCATGGATGATTCCACTTCGGCTCTTGATATGGAGACCGAGCATGAGATCCAGAAGACATTAAACAGTCTGAAAGACACGACGAAGATCATCATTGCACACCGCATTTCAGCGGTCTGCCACGCAGATGAGATTATTTATCTGCAGGATGGCAGGATCGCAGAGCGCGGCACACATGAGGAGCTTCTTGCAAAGAAGGGACTGTATTATGACACTTATATGGCACAGTACGGCGGATATCTGGCATCTTAAAAAGTATGTCATGCAGAAGTTGGAAATAAAAATATAAAATGACACATATAGCGAAGGCAGGGCTTCGCTGGAATTTTGACCTGATTTAAATATAACACAGAAGGAGGCTACCATGGCAGTCAATTCATTTCGTGAAGACGAATATATGGAAAACACCGACAAAAAGAAGATTTTAAGCCGGCTGCTTTCCTATTTATTAGATTATAAATTAGCGATTGCCGGCGTTTTGGTCTGTATGGGGATTACCGTAGGAATCTCACTGGTAAACCCATTGCTGATCGAAGAGGCGATCGATCATTACATAGCGCAGTCAGATTTTAAAGGACTGATCGCACTTGGAATTTTTGCGCTCGCACTGAACGTTCTTTTTATCATTCTCGTAAAAGTAAGAATGTACAGTATGTCCGTGATTTCCAATAAAATATTATTAAAGATCCGACAGGATTTATATGAGCATATCCAGACGTTATCTTTCTCGTTTTTTGACAGCAGACCGACCGGAAAAATTCTTGCAAGAATCATCGGAGATGTCAATTCACTGAAAGATGTCCTGACGAATATGGTCACGACTCTGATCCCGGAATTTATCACCGTCATCGGTGTTGTCGTGATCATGATGATAAAAGACTGGCGTCTGGCGCTGGCATCCTTAAGCACGATCCCGATCATGATCGCCGGTATTTTTCTGGTGCAGAAAATATCTCATAAGAGATGGCAGATTTACCGTAAAAAATCATCCAACCTAAATGCCTACGTGCATGAGGACATTGCAGGGATGAATGTAGTGCAGAGTTTTGGTGCGGAGGACGAGACAAAAGAAATTTTTGAGAACCTGACGGATGAACACCGCAATGCATTTGTGGATGCAGTCATTTTTGCAGATATGTTCGGACCGGTCATTGACTTCTGCTGGGGAATCGGAGCGATGATGCTATATCTGGTCGGCATCCGTTTCCTTGGGTTTGAAAAAGTATCCGTCGGACTTTTAGTGGCGTTCGGAAGCTATATTAATATGTTCTGGAACCCGATCATGAATCTGAGTAACTTTTACAATAATCTGGTCACAAACCTGACAGCCGCAGAGAGGATTTTTGATATTCTGGATACCGAACCGGACATCACAGATGCAAAAGATGTAGAAGAACTGCCGGAAGTAAAGGGTGAAGTGACATTTTCGCATGTTGGATTCACCTATGACCGGGGAACACCGGCGGAGACGAAGGTGTTAGAGGATGTCAATTTTGTCGTGAAACCGGGTGAGACGATCGCACTTGTCGGACCGACGGGCGCAGGAAAAACAACGATTGTCAATCTGATCAGCCGTTTTTATGATATTGAGCAGGGAAAAATCCTGATCGACGGATATGACCTGACGAAAGTATCCATGAACAGTCTGCGCAGACAGATGGGCGTCATGACACAGGATAATTTCATTTTCCACGGAACAGTGAAGGACAACATTTTATATGGAAAACTGGATGCCACCAACGAAGAGGTGATCGCAGCAGCGAAGGCTGTCAACGCACATGATTTTATCATGAAAATGGAAAAAGGCTATGACACTGAACTGAAAGAGCACGGAGCAGGACTTTCCATCGGACAGCGCCAGCTGATCGCATTTGCAAGAACAATGGTTTCCATGCCAAAAATCCTGATCTTAGATGAGGCAACTTCAAGCATTGACACGCACACCGAGATTTTAGTGCAGAGAGGGATCGAGGCGCTGCTTGCCGGAAGAACGAGTTTTGTCATTGCACACCGTCTGTCGACCATCCAGAATGCAGACCGTATTTTTGTGATTGACAAGGGCGGCATTTTAGAGCAGGGAAGCCCGGCGGAACTGATGGAGAAAAAAGGAGCTTATTATAAGCTTTATATGGCGCAGTTTGCAGAGCTGGGATAAAATTATCAGGGACACAGAACAAAAATTTTTTGATTTCTAAAAAATGAGGGGGATTTTTATAATGTATACAATCCAAAGAATTACCGAAGAAAATAAATCAGACATTCATCTGCTGAATGAACCATTTAAAATCTGGGGGAGAATGACTCCACTTTTCGATGGAAAAGCATGGTCTTATCAGACGAAAGAGTTACCACAGGAAAAGCAGTATGAAATGTGTTTTCCTGATTTTGAAAATAACTATGACGAAATGAAAAGTGAGTATTTTTTTGCAGGGGCATATGATGGGCAGGGAACATGCATCGGGCTTGCCGTCTATAAAAATGACTGGTTCGATTATCTGTATCTGGATGACCTGAAAGTGAATGGCAGCCACAGGGGACATGGCATTGGGAAAATGCTGATCGAAGAAGGCAAAAAGATTGCTCTCGAAAACGGATATCATGGCATTTATACGATAAGTCAGGACAACAATCTTTCTGCCGATCTTTTTTACCTGAAAAATGGTTTTGAAATTGGCGGATTCAATACGCAGGTTTACAAGGGGACGAAGCAGGAAGGAAAAAGTGATATTTATTTTTATTTAAATATTGAATAGCATCAGGAGCAGAAAAATGAGTAAATTGTATTTTGTACGACATGGCGAAAGCGAATGGAATGTAGCAGACAAAATTTGCGGAAGAACAGATATTCCGCTCACGAAGAGAGGTCATGAACAGGCGGTGGAAACCGGGAAAAAGATTGTGGCAGAGGGGATCAAGGCAGATGATATTTTATATTCTCCACTGCTTCGGGCGGCAGACACTGCAAAACATATCAGCGAAATGACAGGAATCCCGGCACATATGGAACCGAGGCTCATCGAGCAGAATTTTGGCGTGTGGGAGGGGACTTCACCGCGCAATGCGCCGGAATTTTTAAAGGCAAAGAAAGATTTTTTGAACCGTTATGAAAATGGTGAATCCATGTTTCAGGTGGCACATCGGATTTATGGACTTTTGGATGAACTGAAGGCACAGCCGGATAAAACGTATATCCTTGTGGCACATAATGGGATTGCAAGAGTGGTGAAGTCTTATTTTTCGGATATGACAAATGAGGAGTATGCGGCATTTGGAGTGCCAAATTGCAGCGTGACGGAGTTTTCGTTTGAGGAAAAAAGGGAACATGCAAATGAAAATAGTGCTGGCAGCAGTTGGATTTTATGAGCGGGACATAGAATATAATAGAAATAAAATTATAAAATGTCTGAAAGAAAACAGTGGAAAAGTGGATCTGATTTTATTTGGAGAAACTTTTTTACAGGGGTTTGAGGCCTTGGACTGGAAGTATGAAACGGATCAGCATATGGCATTATCTGTCTCTGACAGCAATATTCAGACGATACAGAAAGCAGCGGAGGAGAATGCACTGGCAGTGTCTTTTGGGTTCCTTGAGAAAGCGGGGAATAAAATTTACAGCAGTCAGCTTACCATCGGTGCAGATGGAAATATTTTGAATCTGTTTCGCAGGGTGTCAAAAGGCTGGAGGGAATCTTTTACGGATGAACATTATGCAGAAGGAGATATGTTTACAAAATTTGAATATCTGGGAAATACATTTTCAATTGGTCTTTGCGGCGATCTGTGGGATGAGAAAAATGTCATGCAGATAAAGAAACTTCGTGCGGATGTGGTACTCTGGCCTGTATACACAGATTTTTCGGCGAAAGAATGGAACAAGGAAATGAAGTATGAGTATGCCGCGCAGAGTAAGAAAATTGGAAGGCAGGTTTTACTTGTAAATTCAGTGTGTCTCAGTGGAAATGAAGAAGAATTGGCAAAAGGCGGTGCCGTCTGTTTTTTGGATGGGCAGATAAAAGAAGAACTTCCGGCAGGGAAAGAAGGCGTGCTGATGGTACAGGTTTGATGAATAGTTGTTACATTTTTAGATGTTTGTAACTTATCTTTTCTAAATTCTTTTGCTACAATAGGAAGTAGAAAATGTGAAAAAAATAACATACAAGGGGAAAAGGGTATGTATGTTAATGGATTTCAGTTTTCGAAAACTTATTAACAACAGATTGAAAAAAGGAGAAGAGTTATTATGGCAAACAGAATTATGTTAAACGAAACATCTTATCACGGAGCAGGTGCGATTGAAGAGATCGCAAATGAAGCAAAGGCACATGATTTCAAAAAAGCTTTTGTATGTTCCGATCCAGATCTGATCAAATTTGGTGTGACAAAGAAAGTGACAGATGTTCTTGATAAAAATGGTCTTGCTTATGAAATTTATTCTGATATCAAAGCAAACCCAACCATTGAAAACGTACAGCATGGTGTAGAGGCATTCAAAAAATCCGGTGCAGATTATCTTATCGCAATTGGCGGAGGATCTTCCATGGATACTTCCAAAGCAATCGGAATTATCATTGCAAATCCGGAGTTTGAAGATGTAAGAAGTCTCGAAGGCGTTGCTCCTACAAAGAAACCTTGTGTACCGATCATCGCAGTACCAACAACAGCAGGTACAGCAGCAGAAGTTACCATCAACTATGTTATTACAGATGTTGAGAGAAAGAGAAAATTTGTCTGCGTAGATCCACATGATATGCCGATCATTGCAATTGTTGATCCAGATATGATGTCTTCCATGCCTAAGGGATTAACAGCATCTACCGGTATGGATGCTTTGACACATGCCATTGAAGGATATACAACAAAAGCTGCATGGGAAATGACAGATATGTTCCACTTAAAAGCTATTGAAATTATTTCCAGATCGTTAAGAAGTGCAGTTGCCAATGAAAAAGAAGGCCGTGAAGGCATGGCACTTGGACAGTATATTGCAGGAATGGGATTCTCAAATGTAGGACTTGGAATTGCTCATTCCATGGCGCATACTTTGGGTGCAGTTTATGATACACCACACGGAGTTGCATGTGCGATGATGCTTCCAATCGTTATGGAGTATAATGCAGAATGCACAGGTGAAAAATATCGTGAGATCGCCCGTGCAATGGGAGTAAAAGGTGTGGATGATATGTCTGTGGAAGAGTACCGCAAAGCAGCAGTAGATGCCGTACAGAAGTTATCCATTGATGTTGGTATTCCAACAAAACTGGAAGCTTTGAAAGAAGAAGATTTAGATTTCCTTGCTGAGTCTGCACATGCAGATGCATGCGCACCAGGTAATCCAAAAGATGCAAGTGTAGAGGACTTAAAAGCATTGTTCCGTAAATTAATGTAAACCGGAGTTTAACGTATGAACTGCCGCCTGTAGGTGGTGTTACGGATTTCCAGAGCTACTGTATTGCATGCATAACAACTTTATAAAATAAAAAATAGAACTGTTTGTTTTCAGGAGCGCTTCCGCTTGTTGTCGCTGGCAACGGTACTAAGAAAGTATCCATCGTGATTTCAAAATCCAATTAACATTGTCTTTTGAAATCGCAATGTTTACTTTCTAAGGACCGTCCGCTCCCAAAATCCTGAAAACAAATCAGTTCTATTTTTTATTAAACCAAGGCTGTGCAGCATGCAAT